>JAWODJ010000072.1:0-84169 GCA_046483315.1 Bacteroidales bacterium
TGCCCTCCGTGTTAAATATATTTACGATTTAATTATCCGTTTCACCTGTCATCAGGAAAAGCGGCTTCATTTCAAAACTCTCATATATTGGCCTCAGCCTTTCAATGTTGTAATGCTTTTTTATGTCCACCAGTTTCTTGGTACTGGTAACCACATCTATAGGCACGTTGTCGTAACGACCGTTTTGTAAAACCACAAGCCTGCCATGTATGCCTTTCAGAATCAGATCAAGTGCAAGGTTGCCAAAAGCCATAGGCACTATAGAGTCAATGGCATCAGGATCTCCGCCCCTGACAAGATATCCCAGCTTCTGGTTAATTACATTGATCGGCTTGCCACCGTTAAATTTGGATGATATCCTTACCACTTCATTTGAAACCAGGTCGCCTATACCTCCAAGCTTGGCATGCCCGTAGGCATCTTTCTCCTGGCTCTGGAAGACCACTTCACCTCCTTCGTACATTGCTCCTTCTGAAACAAGTACCACAGAATAGTTGCTGGGGTTCTTTTTGCGATCTTCCACCATCAGCTTGGTGAGTTTCTCCATATTGAAGGTATATTCGGGTATAACACAGCGGTTTGCTGCTCCCGCCATAGTGGGCAGCATGGCAGTGAATCCGGCATACCTTCCGAAAACCTCAAGTACAAGGAATCGTTCATGTGAACCCGCCGATGTACGCAATATATGGGTCATCATGATAGTACGGGTTATGCAGGTACTGAAGCCTATGCAATAATCCGTGCCCGGAACATCATTATCCATTGTTTTCGGGATGGCTATTACTTTTATGCCTTCTTTGTATAATCTTACACCGTAACTGAGAGTGTCGTCACCTCCTATGGGGATCATAAAATCAATACCCAGAAAAGCCAGGTTCTTTAATACTTCCGGAGTGAGGTCATTGATCTCATCTTTATACCTGTCCCTGAGGTGTTCCGGTACCTGGTTCTTTTTAACCTTACTTGGGTTTGTCCTTGAGCTGTGCAGGAATGTCCCGCCTGTCCTGCCGGCCTTGTTAACGATCTCTTCCGATAAATCGATGTAAAACTCTTTATTGTTGGCTTTGGGATCGGGTTTCATTTCCATTATCCCCGCCCATCCGCGACGTATTCCAATAACCTTGAAACCTTCACGCAAAGCCCTTATTGTTACTGCCCTTATTGCAGGATTAAGTCCGGGAACATCCCCGCCGCCTGTAAGAATACCTATTATTCCTTTTACCTTTTTTGTTGTAGCCATGATAATATTAAGTTAATTGGTTGATATTTGAAAGGCCTAAAAGTATAAAAAAAACCACAATGGTCAAATATGGCCACTTTTTATAATTTCAGATACTGTTTATTGTTTTGCAAAGTGTGTTACGGACAACTGGCAACTTGTTTTATATTCAGGTCATTAATTTCCCAGATGAATTCATCAGATTCAATTTCTTCATTGGTCAGTTTATTGCTTTGATAATACATACCGTTTATTCTTCCTGTTTTGGCTAGTTTCCGGTTTATGCATAGCCGTGTGGTGTCGCTTCTTTCTTCCAGCATCGGACCCATAAAAAATTCAATTACATAACTTACCTCCACCGGGTAATCATTGTTGTTTTTTATTTTTAACCTTAGTTCCAGGGGACTGCTTCTGTCAATCCATGTCGAATGTACCCACCTGTACTGTATGTCTACGCCTTCCACCGTGGAATGGTCAATGTAACGTACCTGAGCTTCTGATATATGAACTGTGCCGGCAGCACTGAAGAGAAGCAAAAAAATTGTAAATACAAAAAAACGTCTCATGGTAATAAATTTTAGTTAGTAAATGATCATGGTTATTTTCTTATCCTGGCCCCTGCCTTCTTTTCAAAGGCTGTGGCCAATTTGTTCATTACAGCATCGATCTGGCTGTCTTTAAGCGTACGTTCCATGTCCTGCAGAATAAAGGTGATGGCGTAGGACTTTTTATTCTTTGAGATCTTTTCTCCTTCATATACATCAAAAAGGTTTAAACTTTTCAGAAGGTTTTTTTCAGTTTCAAAGGCGATATTTTTAATAGTCTGAAAACTGACCTCCCTGTTAAGTTCCATGGCAAGGTCGCGGCGCACTTCCGGAAACCTCGGAAGTTCGGAGTAGACAATTTTCTTGTTTGCTGCATGCCTTACCAGCTCATCCCATCTTATATCGGCATAGAAAACTTCATTTTTGATACCGGCAGCTTCCCTTATTGCCGGACAGACCGATCCGTACTCTGCAATAACCTTGTCTCCTGCAGATAGCTGCAATCCGTATAGAAATATCCCGTTGCTGGTATCTTCATGTTCCATCATATCCGGATCAATGCCTGTACGCCTGATAACCTGATTGCTGTATGCTTTTATGTCGTAGAAATTGCAGTCTTTCTTTTTCCTGTTCCACATGTCCTTACCTGTTCCCGACAAAAAAAGTGCCAGGTGCAGTGATTCATGATAATTCTTCAGATCATTTCTGGTTTTGTCATTACCGGCATAGCTGTAAGTGTTTCCGAATTCATAAAGTTTAAGATCGGGATTTTTCCTGTTGGTGTTATACAATATAGTCTCCAGTCCCCCAAACAGCAAAGTTTGCCGCATGCTGTCAAGATCGTTACTGAGAGGGTTGATGATCCTGACCAGTTTTTCTTCCGGGTACGGGGGTAAATTGTTGTAATATGCTGACCTGGTAAGTGAGTTGGAAATTATCTCATTAAATCCGAGGCTAGTCAGCATATCTGCAACCGTATGGAGGTACTTTTCCTTATCCGGTTTTGGAGAATATGAGAGGGTTGAATGCACGCTATCGGGTACAGTAACAGTATTGTATCCGTAAATACGCATAATTTCCTCAACTACATCTGCCTGCCTTGTAACATCAACCCTGTAAAGCGGTATTTCAAGCGAAAGCCTGTTACCGGTTTCTTTTTGCACTTTAAAGTCCAGCAGTCTCAGGATTCTTATTATTTTTGGCTCAGGAATTTCTTCCCCTATGAGTCTGGTAACATAATCAAGATCCAGCTCAAGTTTCACAGGATCAACGGGTTTCGGGTAGACGTCTGTCACATCCGATGAGATTCTGCCTCCGGCAATCTCCTTTATCAGCAGTGCGGCCCTCTTCAGGGCATAAACTGTAACGGAGGGATCGGTGCCCCGCTCGAAACGGAAAGATGCATCGGTGCTTAGCCCGTGTCTGCGGGAGGTTTTTCGGACGGAAACAGGGTCGAAACATGCACTTTCAAGGAAAACACTGGTTGTTGATTCGGTTACTCCCGACCCTGTACCACCAAATACCCCGGCAATACACATTCCTTCTTCAGCATTGCATATCATCAGGTCTTCGGACGACAGTTCCCGTTCCTGTTCATCGAGTGTGACAAACCTGGTTTTATCGGGTAACTGCCCGACAATCACTTTTCTCCCTTTTATACTGTCGGCATTAAATGCATGAAGGGGCTGTCCAGTTTCATGCAATACATAGTTTGTTATATCGACAATATTGTTTACCGGTTTCAACCCAATAGCCTTCAGTCTGTTCTGCAACCACGCAGGTGACGGTGCTACCTCAACCCCGGTAATGGTCAACCCCGAGTAACGTATGCAACTGTCAGGATCAGTAATTGTTATATCAACAGGATAATCATTGTTATCAGGTTTAAATTCAGCTGTATCCGGTCGAATTAATTCTACATCCCCTGTCTGTCCCAGCCATGCTGCCAGGTCACGGGCCACACCAAAGTGGGAGGCAGCGTCAATCCGGTTTGGAGTGAGACCGATTTCAAATACTGTGTCATTCTCAATATTGAAATATTCACTTGCCGGGGTGCCAGGTACTGCATTCCCGTCTAGTACCATGATTCCTTCGTGTGAATCGCCAATGCCCAGCTCATCTTCGGCACAGATCATCCCTTCAGATATCTCACCCCTGATCTTTGTCTTTTTGATTCTCAGGCTCTTATTATTCATATGAAGTGTTGTTCCCACCAATGCAACAGGTACTTTCTGCCCCTGTTCCACATTTGGTGCACCACATACTATCCGGAGTATTTTGCCGCCTCCGGTGTCAACCTGTGCAAGATACAGTTTGTCTGCATCAGGATGTTTTTTGCATGCGGTCACTTCACCAATAACAACTCCCTGGAGGTCACCTTTGACCGACCGGAACGATTCAACTGCTTCCACTTCAAGCCCTGTGTTAGTGAGTATCTCAGATATCTCCCGGGGGGTCAGGTCTGTAGGTACATATTGTTTAAGCCAGTTATATGAAATCTTCATTGTTTAACTGATATATTTTAATTACTGAAAGATCCGTAAAATTTATGATTTTATATCAACACCCAAAAGTAAGGAAAAATGCAAAATTAGGTAACCTAATACAGTATAAATACTAAAAGGTAAAACAGAAATTTCATTGAAACTAGTGTGCAAATAAATATATTTGCATATTATATAATCTAAAAGGATATAAATTGAAAAAGGACAACAATAAGCCACTTATACTGGTTACCAATGATGACGGCATAAATGCACCGGGACTAAAGGCTTTGACCGAACTTGCAAAAAACATTGGAGATGTTATATCGGTTGCGCCTGACGAGGGCCGTTCAGGAATGTCCCATGCTATTACAATAAAGTATCCGTTGCGGGTGAATAAAATCCGTGAGGAGGATGGTTATGTTTCCTATTCATGTTCGGGAACTCCGGCGGACTGTGTTAAGATTGCAATTAACCAGATAATGGATCGTAAGCCTGATATCCTTCTTTCGGGAATTAACCACGGATCCAATTCGTCTATATCTGTAGTTTACAGTGGCACGATGGCAGCAGCCATTGAGGGCGGATTACACGGAGTGCCCTCTATCGGACTGTCTGTTACCGATTATTCATCAAGGCCTGATTTTTCCACCTCTCTCCTTTACGGGGAAAAGATTATTAAAAATACACTGCTTAAAGGTCTTCCTGGGGGAGTTTGCCTTAATGTAAATTTTCCCAGGTTATCTCCAGGCGAGATAAACGGTATCAGGATATGCAGACAGGCAAGGGGTTTATGGATAGAGGAATTTGATAAGCGCACTGATCCTCACCGCCGCGATTATTACTGGCTTACAGGATATTTTGAAAATTATGAGCCGGAAGCGGAAGATACTGATGAGTGGGCGCTCAAAAATCAATATGTCTCTGTAGTTCCTGTAAGGACAGACTTTTCCGATTTAAATGCAATGGACCAACTCAGATCCCTTTATGCAAAAGCCACCGTATAATTCACAAAAAACAGGTCTGATTGCAGGGATGATCCTTCCTTTAATCTCATTCATCATTTTTTACCTGGTAAGGTACAGGCACATCCCGGTTAATGAGTTTCTTGATTTTGTATATTTCAGGGGTGTTCTTTCACCTCTTTTAAGCCTCAATATTTTGCCCAACCTGATCCTTTTTTATATTTTCATCAGAAAGAATTATCTTTTATCTGCCCGTGGTGTTCTGATTGCAACATTCTTTTTTGCCCTGATGGTGTTGTTTATAAAGATTTTTTCCTGAATTATGAAGTATTATATTATTGCCGGGGAGGCTTCAGGTGATCTGCATGGATCTTCACTTATGAAGGCATTGCAAAATGCAGACCCCTCTGCCGATTTCAGGTTCTGGGGTGGCGATCTAATGATGGCTGCAGGCGGGACACTTGTAAGCCATATAAAAAAGAGCTCATTCATGGGTTTCTGGGAGGTCTTCCTGAATATCCGGTCTGTTCTCGCTGCCATAAGTCTCTGTAAGCGTGATATTATTCGTTATAAGCCCGATGCCCTGATCCTGGTTGATTACCCCGGGTTTAACCTGCGTATTGCCAAATTCGCCGGTAAACTGGGCACCAGGGTCTTTTATTATATATCCCCAAAAGTATGGGCATGGAACCAATCACGTGTGAAGACGATAAAAAAATATGTTGACCATATGCTCACCATCTTTCCTTTTGAAACTGCTTTTTATGAAAAGTTTGATTATAAGGTCGATTATGTAGGAAATCCGCTCATTGATGCAATTGAGAACAGACCCCGCAAAGATGAGGAGTTTGATCAGTTTGCTGCAAGGAATGGCCTGTCTGGCAAGCCGGTGATCGCCATTCTTGCCGGAAGCCGTATTCATGAGATTGACAATTGCCTTCCCGTCATGTTATCAGTTACACAGTATTACCCGGAATACCAGTTTGTCATTGCCGGAGCACCCGCGATAGATCACGGTGTTTATCTTAAATACACCGGGAACAGGTTCCCTGTTATTTTCGGTGAGACCTATTCCATACTCAGTCATGCTTCGGCTGCCATGGTTGTTAGCGGAACAGCCACACTTGAGGCGGCACTTCTGGGTGTTCCCATTATAGTATGTTATAAGGGCTCTTTTATATCTTATCAGATTGCCCGGCGGATTATTAATGTTGAATATATTTCACTGGTAAACCTGATTATGGAGAGGGAGGTTGTGAGGGAACTTATCCAGCATGAATTTAACAGCAGTAATCTGAAATATGAACTTGACAGGTTGTTATTTGATAAAAAATACAGGGATAAAATGGTTCATGACATCGGGAAACTCAGGCAGATAATGGGAAAAGGCGGTGCTTCCAGGAGAGCGGCCGGGTTGATAACCGGGTATCTCAAAAAGAACAACGACAGGTAATGTTAATATCCAGGGTTTTTATACAATTTACTGTTCTGATGTCTTTAAGTTCCTCATTGTATTCGGGGACTTTCCGGGTAAATATTTTCAGTGAGCATTCGGTATACACTGTTGTAATTTCTCCCGGGAGGGGAATATACCGGCTGGTAACGGACGGGGAAGAGAGGATTGTTATCGGGGAAAATGATGTTATTTATGTTTCGGTTGCGGAAGAGATGCTTATGCTCAGAGGCAGATCCGGCTTTATCGGATCTTTTCAAAATGTCTCTTTTAAAGCGACTGAAGCAGGCAGTGAGTTCAGCATAAGGCCCGTTGATCCCTTTATGGAAAGAGCATATTATCATGGCAGCCTTGAGCTGAGTGTTGATCTGGGCAGGATAAGGATTGTCAATGCTGTGGATGAAAATATCTATCTTGCCGGTGTTGTCGAAGCCGAATCAGGTAAAAATGCACACGATATGTATTACAGGGCGCAGGCAATAATATGCCGCACCTATCTTTACGGCAACCTTAGCCGTCATGAAGATGAGGGGTTTCATCTGTGTGACGGGGTGCATTGCCAGGTATATAAAGGCATACTTACCGGTGATAAGACTGTTTATGCAGCGGTAATTGAAACTTCCGGTAAAGTGATTACGCAGGGAGACAGCATACTTATTACTGCAGCTTTTCACTCAAATTGCGGCGGACAGACTGTCAATTCCGAAGATGTATGGCTGGTGTACAGGCCTTATCTTCGTTCTGTGTATGATCCCTATTGCAGTGACAGCAGAAGTTCATCATGGGAAATAATGATAGATGCCGGTAAATGGGAATCGTATTTGTCCGCAATGGGCCTGGTAAATAAATACGATCCTCACGGTACGGCAAATTTTGCTTTTACACAACAGGACAGAAATGTCTGTTACAGTTCTAACGGGAAAGTTATACCCTTTACAAAGATCAGGAGTGACTGGAATTTCAGATCGGCTTATTTTGATATTGAACCGGATGACCGGGGAGAAAAGTTACTTGTAAGAGGGCGTGGTTCCGGACATGGTGTCGGACTTTGTCAGGAAGGTGCCATGGAAATGGCCGGAAGGGGGTATAATTTTATTGACATATTGCTGTTTTACTATACGGATATCAGGATATCAGATATTGATAACCTGTTATGATATTACTCCGTACTGAGAATATGACATAAAATATAATCTGATAATGTTTACATTGATTAACAAGGAGATAGGCAGTTTTTTCAGTTCACTTACCGGGTACGTTGTAATAATTGTTTTTTTGATTATCAGCGGACTGTTTGTATGGGTCTTTCCGGGTCAGCTGAATGTACCTGACAGTGGTTATGCCACCCTTGATACACTTTTTATAATTGCTCCATGGGTCTTTTTGTTTCTTGTTCCTGCCGTTACAATGCGAATGTTTGCCGAAGAGAAAAAATCAGGCACAATGGAGCTTTTACTGGTAAGGCCTCTTACAGACCTGCAGATTGTAATGGCAAAGTTTGTATCTGCGGTAGTACTGGTTGTTATTTCATTACTGCCCACACTGATATATTTCTGGTCAGTTTACAACCTTGGAAATCCTCCGGGAAATTTAGATACAGGCGCGATTTGGGGTTCTTATATCGGACTGGTTCTGCTTGCTGGCGGTTACGCTTCCATAGGTATTTTTGCTTCTTCGCTTTCTGAAAATCTGATTGTGGCCTTTATTATTGCAGTTCTGCTGTGTTTTATATTCTTTACCGGGTTTGAGATGATCAGTGCCCTGCCAATTCCCCTGAGGGCAGAGGAATTATTATTGTATCTTGGTATTAATGACCATTACAGGTCAATAAGCAGGGGTGTGATTGATACCCGTGATGTTGTATATTTTGTTGCACTTATTGCTTTTTTTATCCTTTTAACCCGTACAGTGCTTCAGAGCAGAAAATGGTAAAAACAGATGGACAAAAGAGATTATAAAAGACAGCATATCATACGGCTTGCCTTTTTGCTGGTTGCGTTGTTCCTTATATGTTTTATCTCGGATAAGGTTTTTTTCCGGCTTGACCTGACAGCGGACAAACGTTATACGTTGTCATCCGTCACTTATGAAACTTTAAATGATATTGATGATATAGTGCATGTCAGGGTCTATCTTGAAGGAGACATGCCGGTTGGTTTCAGGCGTATGCGGAATGCAATAAAAGAGATGCTTGATGAATTCAGGGTTGTGGCAGGTAATAAGATCCAGTATGAATTTATTGATCCTGCAGATATTGATGATGCCTCAGTTCGTCAGGACCTTTTCAGTGAGCTTCACAGGAAAGGGTTGCGTCCTGCAAATATTGAAACAGCTGAACGCGGTGGAGGAAGATCTCAGAAGATAGTCTTTCCCGGGGCTGTTGTCTCATATAAAGGTATTGAAATGCCTGTCAATTTTCTCAAAAACAATCCTGCCCTGCAGGCCGAACAAAATCTTAACAACTCCATTCAGAGCATCGAATATGAGATGACAAGCACGTTACATACGATGATAAGTCCGGAAACGAAAAAAATTGCATTTCTTGAAGGTCATGGCGAGCTTGATGAACTGCTTGTGGCAGGAATAAGTGATGCCATTGTACGATATTATGATATCTACAGGGGCAGGATTGATGAAAGGGATATCCATGGGCTGGATGATTACCATGCAGTTATCATTGCAAAGCCATTGAGGCCATTTTCTGAACCTGAAAAATATATAATTGATCAGTATATAATGAGGGGAGGCCGGGTTATGTGGTTTATAGATCCGGTATCGATAGATCTTGACAGTCTTACATACGCTAGCGAGGCTGTTGCCCTGGTAAATGATCTTAATCTGGATGATCAGCTTTTCCGCTACGGGGTAAGGCTGAATCCAAACCTGGTAATGGATATGAATTGCCTTCTTATACCCGTCAATGTTGCCCTGGCCGGTGAAGAGGCCAGATTTGTCCCGGCACCCTGGTATTTCTCACCCCTGCTGGGAGGTAATGATGCGCATCCTGTAACAAGGGGACTTAATTATGTAAAAGCAGAGTTTGCCAGTGTAATTGACACGGTTGGCAATGATCCCTTAATAAACCGGGAGGTTTTGTTGAGAACATCTTCATCTACCCGGGTGGTAAATGCACCGTTGATGGTAAGCCTGGAAATGGCCCGCAGACAGCCCGATCAAAGAGAATATAATTCTCCTTACCAGCCTGTTGCCATGCTTCTTGAAGGAGAGTTCCCTTCGGTTTTTGCCAACCGGGTGATCTCGGGTATTATTGGCGGTGACGACCAGAAATTCAGGGAAAGCAGTGAAAACACCAGGATGCTGGTTGTATCAGACGGAGATATAATCAGAAATGATGTTACAGTTGCAGAAGGTGTTCCAGAACCCCTTCCTCTGGGATATGACAGGTATTCCGGGCAAACATTCGGGAACAGTGAATTTATTTTGAATGCCCTGAACTATCTGCTTGATGAAGCAGGGTTAATGGAATTGCGGACCAGGGAGTTGCAGCTTCGCCTCCTCGACAGGGCCAAGATAAGGGAGGAGAAGACCATGTGGCAGGTTATAAACGTGGTGTTGCCGGTTGTTGTAGTTATCTTTTTTGGATTGATGTATAACTGGATAAGAAGGAGATTGTTTGCCGTAAAGTAAATCTGATGCTGAATGAAGAAATACGGGTTTCATATAACAGGCATGATCGTGCTGGCTCTGCTGGCCATTTTCCTCCACGAATACAGGAAGGGAACGAGCCTTGACCGGCGGGAGACTGCTTTTTCAATTGATGATTATGAGAGTATTGAGCAGATTAGTATAAGTGACCGGGATGAAAAGGTAACGCTCAAAAAGATGGACGGTGTGTGGATCCTGAATTCACGTTTTGAGGCGCGTAAAAATGCTGTGGATATGTTATTGAAGACCTTTGGTCGCCTCAGGGTTAGCAGTCCGGTCTCCCTTGATTTACATGAAGAGATCACTGAGAAATTACTGACCAGCCCTGTGAGGGTTGATATTAACCTGGGGAGAAGGTCAAAAACATATTTTGTTTATTCTGCAGGTGCGTCATCCCCAACGTATATGATTATGAAGGGGTCATCGCAGCCATATATAATTGAGGTGCTTGGATTCAGCGGGAATGTGGCTTCCCTGTTTGTATCTGATGAATCATTCTGGAGGTCAAATATCCTGTTTAACTACACTATTGATGAAATTGCCGAGGTTTTTGTTTATCACAGGGAAAATGAGGAAGAGTCATTTACCCTGAGGCAGTCACCCGGGCAGGATTTCAGCCTGCACAGCTATCCCGGGGGTAAAAAATATGAAGTGATAAACGATTCAATTTCGATAAGATATCTTTCCGGCTTTTTTTATACACCATATGAGCGGGTTGCTGACCACAGTGAAAGAATGCTGATTGATTCCCTGGCCGGTTCGTGTTCCGATCATATTATAAAGGTTGTTTTGAGGGACGGGTCATTTTCCGAGGTTTTTTTCCATAAAATAAGAACTGATGAAGGCAGAAGGGAAGATAATCGGCAGTTTGATCCTTTCAGGTTGCATGCTTTGATAGATGATAAGTCTGAAATGGTTATCGTTCCTTACCATTCGGTTGATCTTCTGTTACGTCCTTTTTCTTATTTTCCCGGGCGGCAGGGAGGTAAAACAGGAGACTGAAACCGGTAAACGGCTGATAACTAATTTGATTGATCTTGATGTGGGGGAAATATCTGAAACATTGACATTTCATATCCCCGGCATATTGTTCAGGTTATTTTTTTTTCGTATTATTGATATTTGCAATTTCAGCCATAAAGTATATAAGCTACAGTAGTTAAGTCTTTTTGCTCATTATTTATTAATACTAACTAAATCATTCTTTATGAAGTTTGTCATTTCCAGCACTGATCTGCTGAATCACCTGCAGGCTATCAGCAGGGTTATCAGTACGAAGAATACTTTGCCCATCCTGGATAATTTTCTGTTTAAGCTTCAGGATAATGAGCTTGTTATCACTGCCTCTGACCTGGAGTCGACCCTTACCACGAGGATGGAGCTTGATAATATATCCGGAGAAGGTATCATAGCAATACCTGCCAGGATCCTTAACGACACTTTGAAGGAATTTCCTGAACAGCCTCTGACATTTGAGATATCGGCCGATGACTATTCAGTAGTAATCACCACCGAAAACGGGAAATTCACTATAGTTGGCCAGAACGGTGAGGAGTTTCCCCAGAATCCGGTACTGAAAGATGATATTAAGCTTACCGTACAAATGAATGCTGAAATATTGCTGCAGGGAATATCAAAAACCATTTTTGCCACTGCAGATGATGAATTAAGGCCTGTCATGAATGGGATCTATCTTGATTTTTCGTCCGATGACATGACCTTCGTAGCCTCCGATGCTCATAAACTTGTTCGCTACAAAAGGTTAGACATTACAACTGAAGCAGAGTCGTCCTTTATCCTGCCGAAGAAGCCTGCATCATTGCTCAGAAATATTCTTGCCCGTGAAAAGGATGATGTAATCATTGAGTTTGACGACAAGAATGCACTTTTCACACTTGCCGATTATACCCTGGTGAGTCGCCTGGTTGAAGGTAATTATCCGAATTACAGCTCTGTCATACCTGCAGACAATCCCAATAAACTCACTATGGACAGGCTTGATATTATAAACAGCCTTCGTCGCGTGTCGGTTTTCTCCAGCCAGGCCAGCAACCTGGTGAAACTTGATCTTGGTGCGAATCAGCTTACTGTTTCTGCCCAGGATATTGATTTCAGCATCTCAGCATATGAGAAGCTGCAATGTCAGTATGAAGGCGAAGAGATGGAAATTGGGTTCAAGTCAACTTTTCTTATTGAGATTCTGAATAATCTGACATCCCGGGAAGTTGTAATGGAACTGAGCGATCCGTCAAGGGCAGGATTATTGTTTCCCGTTGAAAAGGAGAATGACGACGAGGATTTGCTTATGCTGCTTATGCCAATGATGATCAATGTTTAAATCACCCGGACCTTTTGCCCGATATGGCTTACAGGTTCATTACAATCGTTGACTGTTTTGAAGCTCAAACTTAGAAACCCGCTTATCTTTTTTGATCTGGAGACCACTGGAACAGATGTGGTAAAGGATCGTATTGTCGAACTGTCATACCTGAAGGTATACCCCGATGGGAGAGAGGAGTCAAAAACCTGGCTTGTAAATCCGGGCATACCTATTTCATCTGAAGCCACGGCTATTCATGGTATATCTGATGCTGACGTTAAAGATTCTCCTTCTTTTCAGCAGATTGCACAGACCCTGGCCAATGAGTTCGAAGGATGTGATTTTGCCGGGTTTAACTCCAATAAATTTGACATTCCCCTGCTTGCCGAGGAATTTCTGCGTACAAACGTGGACTTTGATATGAAAAAGCGAAAGTTCATTGATGTGATGGTGATATTTATGAAGATGGAGCAACGCAACCTGGCTGCAGCATACCGTTTTTACTGCAACAGGGAGCTTGATAATGCCCACAGTGCCGAAGCCGATACCCGCGCAACATACGAAGTGCTGCAGGCCCAGATTGACAGGTACAGTGAGCTGGAAAATGATGTAGATATTCTTTCCGTATTCTCAGCGCATACCCGGAACGTTGACTATATGGGCAGGATCATATACAATGATCAGGATGTGGAGGTAATAAATTTCGGAAAATATAAGGGGGTTCCGGTTGAGGAGGTCCTTGAAAGAGATCCCGGATATTACGGATGGATAATGAATGCAGACTTTCCCCTCTATACCAAGAAAGTACTTACAAATATCAAGCTGAGGAAATTAAACGGTTAAATCAGTTGCTGGACTGGAAATTTTTCATCCCCGTCTGCCGGTAAATCAGAAAAGTAAATCCGGCTATCCGGGGTAAACTACAAGTATGTAATGAAAATAATATGCATCGGAAGCAATTATGCGGATCACATAAGGGAAATGAAAAGCCTTATACCTGAAAAACCCGTTTTCTTTCTCAAACCTGATACAGCTATTGTCCGTGATAACAAACCATTTTTCTATCCCGGCTTTTCTTCAGAGGTGCATTATGAGGTTGAGATTGTTTTAAAGATTAATCGTCTCGGGCGCAGTATTGATAAGAAGTTTGCGCACCGTTACTATGATGAGATAGGGGTCGGAATTGACTTCACCGCCAGGGATCTTCAGCGTGAATGTAAGGAAAAGGGGCATCCGTGGGAAATTGCGAAAGCCTTTGATAATTCTGCACCACTGGGAGGGTTTATAACCAAAAAGGATATAGCCGTCCCGGAGAATATCTCTGTCAGGCTTGATATCAACGGAAAGACTGTTCAGAAGGGCAGCTCATCGGATATGATCTTTTCTTTCAATCAGATAATATCATACGTTTCGCAATTCATTACACTGAAAATAGGCGACCTGATCTTTACCGGAACGCCTCCCGGGGTGGGGCCAGTAAAGATAGGCGACAGGCTGCAGGCGTTTATCAATGAAGAGATGCTCCTTGACTTTTATGTGAGGTAAATACGCATATTATAAATTGTTGCCGGCGTAATGATATTGTCATGCCGGCACGTTATCACAGTATATAATGCTGTTGCAGGATGATCAGGCTGATTGTTCGCGGAACGAAATAATGACGGTTATCAAAGCAATTACCGCTATTGATGCCCCGGCCGCAATCAGGATTGGCTTATTGCCGGGCCACCTGGCAATCATTATTCCTGTAAGCGCCCAGATTACTGCCAGACCAGTGAACGGGTTCCGGTAATTCTTGATTATCAGCGCCGTGATAACTGCTCCGGCAACGACCATTATGACTGTCCACACCTCATCCGATATGCCCCATCCTGACCAGTTCACCGCAACAAGGAGGGCAGTGGCATTGGCAATGGTTGCAATGCATATCCATCCAAGGTATATTCCGAAGGCAGCTTTGCTTATGCTGCCGGCGAAAGAGGCAATCCGTTGATTGATAATTATAAGTGTTGCCAGGAGCAATAGCATTACAATCATTGACAGTATAAGCTTTTCGTTATGCCATGCCACTATCCACAAGGAATTCAGAACACAACTTAAAGCAAACAGCCATCCGATTGCATTTACCATTGCCTTGTTCTGTGCCATGAACTGCAGCATGCAAAATCCCAGGAGCAGCAGGTAGATAATACCCCATATTGAGAAGGTTATCCCGGCCGGCACGAAAAGATTGGGGTACTGGGCCGACAGCTCCCCCGTGGTTTTACCGCCCAGGGGAAGGGCATTGGCCAGGTAGTTCATAAAGACCATTATTGCAAAAGCTGCAACATTTACTATTTTTAGATGCATGGATTGATAGTATTATGGTTTTGGTAATATAAAAGTACAAATATTATCCTGACCATCCCAACAAAAATATAAAAGTGTCTGACGGGCGCCCTTTTTGGTTTGGAAAGATTTCCGCTAAAGCGAGAAGTTTACCGGGTGGGGTTTCAGGATGGTTGTTACTATACTATACCGGCAAAACCCATAAATGCCAGTGCCAGCAATCCCGCAGCTACCAGTATTATCGGGTTTCCTCTCATACCTTTCGGTACATTCAGGAGTTCCAGTTGCTCGCGTATACCGCCAAGGATAACAAGTGCCAGAGTAAATCCGAGAGCATGTGATATTGCAAAAACCACACCGCTTAATAGAGTATGTTCCTGCTGTATCACTAATATGGCGACCCCCAGGATGGCGCAGTTGGTAGTCATTAACGGCAGGAATATTCCGAGTGCCTGGTAAAGCGGGGGACTCACTTTTTTGAGAATGATCTCCACCATCTGGACAAGAGAGGATATGACAAGGATGTAGGTGACGGTTCTCAGGTATATAAGGTCAAATGGAATAAGAATATAATGTGATATCAGGTAAGTCACTATGGCGGCAACGGTCATTACAAATAACACGGCGCCTCCCATGCCTGCTGCAGTGGATATTTTATTGGATACCCCGAAGAAGGGACAGAGTCCGAGAAACTGGGCTAGTACAATGTTATTTACAAGGATGGCGGATAATACGATTATAATATATTCCATGGCTCCAGAATTTATTTGTTCAGTTTGTTGGCTATTGCTATAAGATATCCAAGGGCTATGAAGGCACCGGGAGCAAGGATGAAGACCAGCATGCCATCAGCCTGGATAAATTGCATCCCGAAAAGTGCATTGCTTCCAAGTATCTCTCGCGATGCACCCAGAAGGGTAAGTGCCAGTGTAAAACCCAGGCCCATTCCGGCACCGTCAATAACTGATGAAAAAAGGGTATTTTTTGACGCAAAGGCTTCAGCACGTCCCAGCACAAAGCAGTTTACCACTATAAGCGGTATAAAGAGTCCGAGCTGCTCATGAAGTGCCGGCAGGTAACCTGCCATTACCAGGTCAACTATTGTAACAAATGATGCTATTATAACTATGTAACTGGGTATCCTGACCTTGTTGGGAACAAAGTTCTTGATCAGTGAGACCACTATGTTTGACATGACAACCACAAACAATGTGGCAAGCCCCATACCCATTCCGTTATATGCAGAGGTTGTTGTTCCGAGTGCAGGGCATAGTCCCAGCATCAGGGCAAATACCGGGTTTTCCCTGAGTAACCCTTTGGTGAAATTCTTTACCTGATCCATAATATTATAAATGTTTAATATTATCCACTGTATTCCTGCACTGATTAATTACCGGTATCTTGAGTGGGGTAGGGAATATACCTCATACGCAATTCTTACCGCCTCACAATAGGCCTTACTTGTTGCCGTGGCTCCGCTTATTGCATCGATTATCCCCCCATCTTCTTTGAGCCTTATATTATGCTCTGCCGGATTAGTCCCCACAAACTGTTTATAGAAGTCCGATCTGGTATTTTCGATAAGATCGCCATAGCCGGGTGTTTCTTCGTGTTCCAGCACCTCAACTCCTGTTATGGTTCCATCTGTATCAAAACCTACCAAAAGCCTTATTGGTCCGATATATCCGGACTCTGTATATGACTCGATCGCAGTGCCGGTAAATCTTCTTCCGTTTCTGCCCGGATAGACGTTATAAACTCTGTCTTCATAAACAACCTGGTACTCTTCATTAACAGGATTATTGCCATGTTCGGGTATAACGCTGTTTATCGCTTCTTCTTTGGAGGGAAGTTCATGAACATCGCCGGTATCACCTTCCATATAGGCACTCCAGGCCCGCTCCACTGCATCACAGTATGCTCTGGAGCTAATTGTGGTTGCCGTTATTGCATCCACATCGCCTCCATCCTTTCTGATCCGTATCTGGAAATCTTCTTTTGGATTTTCTCCCTTGAACTGCAAATGGAAATCTGACTTGTCCGTTTCGATTTTATCACCAAGACCGGGTGTTTCCCTGTGTTCAAGGACTTCAATTCCGTTTATGGTGCCGTCAGGGAGTATTCCAACCATCAATCTTATCTCGCCGCTAAATCCCCTGTTGGTAAACGTTTCTATGGCAACCCCCTGCAGTTCTCCATTGTTTTTGGCAGGATACACCACCAGCTCTCCCCCGGGTACTTCTATTGTGTATTGTTCCCCGGAAGGGTCATTATCGAATTCAGGCACTATGGAAGCGATGGCTTCATTTCTTTTGGCTACTGCAGCCCTCTCTATAGGTTCTTTGGTCAGCTCATATATAAATCCCAGGGAAGCAGATGCAATAAGGGTTATTGTCACCAGTGCCATTACCATATTAACGAAGGTAGATTCTCTTTTAGCCATTGTTCACCTCCTCTCCGAATCCTTTGGGTTTAATGTATTTATTAATCAGGGGTACAAAAGCATTCATAATAAGTATGGCAAATGATACCCCCTCGGGGTATGCACCAAATACCCTGATGGCAACGGTTATCACGCCAATACCGATACCGAATATCCACATGCCTTTTGGTGTCATTGGTGAGGTAACATAGTCGGTTGCCATATAAATTGCACCCAGCATTAATCCCCCGCTAAGAAGGTGGAAAAGAGGGTCGGCATTATCATATGGATTTATTAACCAGAGTATGCCTGTAAAAACCAGTACCGAGAGGATAATGGAGACCGGAATATGCCAGGTTATAATTTTCCTTAGCAGCATATATATTCCTCCCACGATCAGGGCAAAAGCGGAGATCTCACCAATACATCCCCGCATATGTCCCAGGAATAGTTCCATGTATCCGGGGATCTGCTCTATCAATTGCCCGGCAGTTATTTCTGCCGAGAACCCTTCCTTCATTATGCCCAGGGGTGTCGGACCGGTCACCGCATCCGTATACTGCATTCTTGAAGCTATGGGGGTGGGCCAGCTTGTCATCTGAACCGGGAAAGATATAAACAAAAAAACCCTGCCTACCAGTGCCGGATTGAAAATATTATTCCCAAGTCCCCCGAAGGTCATCTTTCCCACGCCGATAGACACAAGGGCACCTATGATTATTATCCACCATGGCAGGTTCGCGGGAAGATTGAAGGCCAGCAGGAGTCCTGTTACCATTGCCGATCCGTCGCTTATGGAAGGTTCTGCTTTCATAATGTATTTCTGAATCAGGTATTCAAAAGCGATACAGGCAGCTACGCTTATGGCAGTAACGATCAAAGCTCCGATACCAAAGAAATAGAGAGAAACAAAAAATGCAGGCAGCAGTGCATAAATAACCCCGTACATAAGTTTTCTTACGGTGGTGTCTCCGTAATAATGGGGTGAAGGAGAAACGGTAATTAATTTATCCATTATTGTTTCCTTGATCTGATTATTTTACTTACAGTTGATTTACCCAGCCGGATATAGTCGAGCAAGGGTATTTTTGAAGGACAAATATAGCTGCATGATCCGCATTCCATACAGTCGAGCGAACGTTCCTCCTCCACAATATCCCATTTTTTATGTTCGGATGCCGACCTCAGCAGATAGGGTTCCAGTCCCATTGGACAAATACTTACGCATTTTCCGCAGCGTATGCAAGAATAAACCTTTTTGCGAAAGGATTCGCCTTCCGGTACCACGAGTATTCCCGATGTTCCCTTGGTAACAGGCACATCCAGGGTGTGCAGTGCCTTACCCATCATAGGGCCTCCGTTCACTATCTTACCGGTATCTTCAGGCAGTCCGCCCGCTGCTTCAACAAGGTCCGCCACCGGGGTGCCGATCCTTACCAGGAAATTTGACGGGTTACTTACTTTTTTACCGGTAACGGTAACCACTCTTTCAATAAGAGGTTTGTTCTTCTGGACTGCCTCATAAACTGCAAAAGCAGTTCCTACATTATGTACAACTGCTCCAACCTCAATTGGAAGTTTCCCTGAAGGCACCTCTCTGCGTGTAATAGCTTTTATCAATTGTTTTTCTGCACCCTGCGGATATTTTACCCTGAGGGGCTGAACTTCTATAGTCTTGTAATCTTTGCCAAGTGACGCGAGGTTATTTATGGCATCGGGCTTATTGTTTTCAATTCCAATTACAGCTCTGTTAACACCCAGGGCTGTCATCATAAGCCGGATCCCGACTATCAGTTCTTCTCCTTTCTCAAGCATCAGCCTGTGGTCTGAGGTAAGGCATGGCTCACACTCCACGCCATTGATTATCAGTACTTCGGCTTTTTTGTCTTTTGGCACAGACAGTTTTATATGTGAAGGGAAGGTGGCCCCGCCCAATCCTACGATTCCTGCATCCAGGGTTTTTTTGATTATTTCTTCTGTTTTGGAATTTATTTGTTTATCCAGTGTATTGGAGGTGTCAATATTATCTTCCCACTGGTCTTCCTCCACATCAATGGAGATTGCCAGCCTTCTGTATCCGCTGCTGTCCGCGAATTTGTCGATTTTTGCCACCTTGCCGGTAACTGACGAGTGGATGTTGGTGGAAATAAAACCGCTGCTTTTTGCTATTACCTGTCCTGTTTTTACCTGGTCTCCCCTTTTCACAATGGGTTCGGAAGGAGACCCCAGGTGCTGGCTGACAGGGATGATAACGGTTTTTGGCAGTGGCAGTTTCTGAATGGGACTGCCTGACGAGAGTTTATCCTCAGGGGGATGTATGCCACCTTTTGGAAATGTTTTTATCACTTTTTAACCTCCTGCAGATTTATATTAATATAAATATTCACCTTTCTTTATTTTATCTTAATCAACCGGTTGTTCCCGGGTATTGTGTAAAATGCTGTTACCGGTTATCTACCCGGCTGTTGCTTCCTGTTTCTTTTTTACAGGGAAATTGATCTCCAGAATTGCATTTGTGGGGCATTCCGGGGCACATTTTCTGCAAAGCCTGCATTTATCCGGATCTATATATGCAAGATTATTTTCGAGCGTTATTGCTTCAAACGGGCAAACTTTGACACATTTGCCGCAACCTATACATGCAACACTGCAGCTTTTTCTTGCAACACCTCCCTTTTCTTCATTGATGCAGGATACAAATATTTTACGGTCTTTCTTGTTCTTTTTCCGGAGTTCAATAATATTTCTGGGGCAGGCCACTACACATGCGTTGCATGCTGTGCACAGGTCATCCGTAACTTCGGGAAGATGTGTTTCCGGATTCATATGGATAGCATCAAAATTACACGCATCAACACATTCTCCCATTCCTATGCAGCCAAAGGGACACCCTGTTTCTCCCGTATATAATGATGATACAATAGTACAGGAAGAAGCGCCGTCGTATATATTCGTTCTGTGACTTTTATCCGGGGAACCTGCGCAGCGAACCACTGCCACCAGTGGTTCCTTTTCTATCATCTCCCTGCCTAATATGGCGGCAATTTTTTTCATAGATTCTTTGTTGCTAACCGGACAGTGCATTTCAGATATATCATCAGCACTAACCAGTGCTTCGGCAAAAGCCCGGCAGCCCGGATACCCGCAACCCCCACAGTTTGCACCAGGCAATTCCTCTTCTACCTTTTCTATACGGGGGTCTTCAACGACATGGAATCTCTTTGCAACCATAAAAAGAATAATGGCTGCTGCCAATCCCATCGCACCGACAATAATTACTGAATTAATTACAATATCACTCATCTTTAAGATTTGTTACAATTTTTTTGCTTTGAAAGAAAATTCTTTTTTGAGTCCTTTTTTAAAAAAGCCAAGACCAAAGTAATATGGTCCAAGAGCAGCCAGTGAAAGGATTCCTGTCAATCCTTCATTAACCCCGAGGTGAGAAAGTATGATCAGTATTGTCAGTACAACAAGAAAAGGCAACACATAACCCAGTCCGAGAGCTTTCATACCCATTGACTGCTCAATAACGACACCTATCTGTTCTCCCACGAAATAGTTATCTCCGGATGATATGAACACCTCAATGACCCTCTCATTATCACTGCCAATAGAACAGGAACCCCTTGCCCGGCAATTTCCGCAAGCCGATTCGGGCTTTACACTGACCCTAATAAGCTTATCACCTACTTCGCTTATTATACCTGTATGCTCAATAGTTCCCGGTGCAGCCATCTCGGTAATTTTATACTTTTTAATGACGTAAGCCGTTTTGTTATTCAAACAATCTGTCAGGCAACCAGGAAATGCCGGATTGTAATCTGTGCAACAACCTTATTTCAATCAATATACAACCCGATGTTCAGCCGCTGGCTGGTTTAATCCTTAGGAAAATACAAAAATATTGATGTTTAAATTCTAAAGATTGTTATTTGTCATGTTTTAGATGACCTTAAATAGTTTAGATTTAGTATAAGTCTAAATTACTAAAAGAAGCTAACTGATTTTTCCCCAGTCCTCTGCCTCCGGGTTAAGTTTACGCAACTGTCTGTAATAAATTCTGTTTTCGGGTTTTTCCAGCAGTGGGTCTGAGTCAAGTATTATCATCGCCTGTTGCCGTGCATATTCCAGTATCTGGCTGTCCCTGCCCAGGTGTGAAATTTTCAGGTCAAAAGGAAAGCCGCTTTGCATTGTGCCTTCCATATCGCCCGGGCCCCTGAGTTTAAGGTCGGCTTCCGCAATTTCAAAGCCGTCATTTGTGCCAACCATGGTTTTTATTCTTTGCCTTGCTTCATTTGACAGTTTATGGGAGGTCATCAGGATACAATATGACTGGTCGGCGCCGCGTCCGACACGTCCTCTTAACTGGTGCAACTGTGACAGGCCGAACCTTTCAGCACTTTCTATAACCATAACACTCGCATTCGGAACATCCACTCCCACCTCTATTACAGTAGTTGCAACCAGGATATTGGCATTTCCTGATATAAACTGTTGCATCCCAATCTCCTTATTTTCATATTTCATACGGCCATGCACTATTGCCACCACATAGCCGGGAGGAGGGAAGGCCCTGGAAATACTTTCATATCCGTCTTCAAGATCTTTGTAATCCATTTTTTCAGATCCTGAAATCAGCGGATAAACTATATATATCTGCCTTCCCATGGCAATTTGCTTTTTCATAAATCCAAAAAGGCGTTCCCTGTTGTTATCATAGTAATGAGCAGTTACTATAGTCTTGCGGCCCGGAGGTAATTCATCAATTACCGATACCTCCAGGTCGCCGTAAACTGTCATTGCCAGTGTCCTGGGAATTGGTGTAGCAGTCATTACAAGCATATGCGGAGGATTCTGGTTCTTTTTCCACATTCTTGCCCTCTGGGCCACGCCGAACCTGTGCTGCTCGTCAATAATAACAAGGCCGAGCCGATTAAACTGAACACTCTCTTCAATCAGCGCATGAGTACCGATAAGGATATTAGTTTCTCCCGAAGTGAGTTTTTTATGAAGCGTTTCACGGTCTTTTTTCCTTGTTGAGCCAGTAAGCATGCCGATGCTTACAGGAATATCCTGCAGGATCTTTGAAACTGTGGTAAAGTGCTGGGATGCCAGGATCTCGGTGGGAGCCATCAGGCATGCCTGGTATCCGTTGTCGGCAGCGATCAGCATACTCATTATGGCAACCAGGGTTTTTCCACTTCCCACATCACCCTGTAGCAGGCGGTTCATCTGCTTTCCTGAGCCGGCATCTTTTCTTATCTCCTTCAGTACCCGTTTCTGCGCCTCTGTAAGTTCGAACGGCAGATAATCATGGTAAAAAGTGTTAAACAGCTCACCTACCCTTTTAAAAACAAATCCTTTTATTTTTTTGTTCCTGCCGGCCTTTTGCCTGAGTATGTTCAACTGCAGATAGAAAAGTTCATCGAATTTCAGTCTGCTTTCAGCCTTTTTTAGTTTTTGTGAGCTTTGTGGAAAGTGAATGTTTAAAAGTGCATCATTAAGTCCGGGTAATTTCAGTTTACTTATAAGTTCATCCGGCAGCGTCTCCTCAATTTTACCATAAACGATTTTTAACAGATTGTTCTGTAGTTTATGTATAACGCGGGAGGTGATAAAACTGTTTTTTAGTTTTTCAGTGGTATTATAAAATGATTGCAAGGCTGCGCTAATTGTTTTTTCCTGTTTTTCAGGATCCTCCATCTCGGGATGAACCAGGTTGACTTTATTGTTAAAGAGAGTGGGTTTTCCGTAAACCATAAATATTTTGCCGGGCCTGACCATGTCCTTTATCCATCTTAATCCCCTGAACCATACAAGTTCAAGGTTGCCGGTACCATCGGAGATTATGGCAGTAAGTCTTTTATTTCTCGCCCGGCCTGCAATATCCACTTTTACAATCTTTCCCTCCAGCTGGATATAGGGAAGATCTCCAGTGATCTGTGAGATCTTGTAGAACTTTGTGCGATCAACATGTTTATAGGGGAAATAGTAAAGCAGATCACCAAAAGTACTGATATTCAACTCTTTATTAAGCAATTCGGCTCTTTTGGGGCCCACGCCGGAAAGATATTTAATATCCCTTTCAAGTATATCTGCCTGCATATTCTGAAGCTGGTTGTTAACCGACCGCCATTGTTTTAATAATAAGCCTGTTTATTATACAAAAGCTTTGAGTAATTCAGTGTAAATTCGCAGTCACAATTTATTTATATGGGTAAAATTAAACTTTTAATTAAATATTTTGTCTATAAATTCAGATGTAAAGGGGCAAAAGGACATGGCATACACTCTCCCTTTGTTTTTGATTTAAACCGGAAGGTTCTGAACACCAAAAGTGAATACCCGGAGTATGAAGAGATAAAAAAATTCCGGAGGTCACTTGTAAAAAACAGGGAAAAGATCAGGGTTGAAGATTATGGGGCTGGTTCGGTTCTTTTTTCTTCACCCGAAAGGAGAGTCTGTGATATTGCCTTATTCGCAGCCAGCAGTCAGAAGACCGGCAGATTGCTTTTCAGGCTGGCACGTTATTTAAGGCCGGCTGTAACTGTTGAGCTGGGAACTTCCCTTGGATTTGGCACATTATGTCTGGCAATGGGAGGACAGGAAGGGAAGGTATACAGCCTGGATGGCTGCAGGAAGCAGCTTGCGATCGCTGCAGGCGGACTTAAAAGAAGCGGAATTAATAATGTTGAACTTATACCGGGATCTTTTAAGGATACGCTTCCCGGACTCATGAAAAGGCTTGATAAGGTTGACCTGGTTTATTTTGATGGTGACCACAGAAAAGAATCTTTGATATGGCAATACGGGCATTGTGTGTCAAAGGCAGTTCCCGGTTCGGTTTTCGTTATTGGCGACATACACTGGTCCGACGGGATGGAGGAAGCATGGAAGGTCATATGTGATGATCCCGCCGTCACTCTTTCGGCGGACCTGTTTTATTGCGGATTGCTTTTTTTCAGGAAAGGTATGGTAAAACAACATATTATCCTTACTCTCTCCGGCTAACTCAAAAATAATGTTAAAGGATTTTCGTTTTAAGGTTTTATAATATATATTCGGGTCTTTTTAAAGCAGTTGTTGAATTCTCTCAAATATATTTACGTACATGGAAAATATGATCAGTATCAGAAACCTGGTAAAGAACTACAAGATTGGCACCATAGTGGTGAGGGCCCTTCGCTCTGTTTCTGTCGATATCAAAAAGAATGAATATGTTGCCATTATGGGACCATCAGGTTCGGGAAAGTCAACGCTGATGAATATAATAGGCTGTCTTGATACGCCTTCCGGCGGTCAGTATATTCTGAACAATACTGATGTCAGTAAGCTGGAGGATAATCAGCTTGCCGAAATACGCAACAAGGAGATAGGGTTTGTTTTTCAGACTTTTAATCTTTTACCGCGATATACTGCTTTTGAGAATGTTATGCTTCCACTGGTGTATGCCGGGAAGGCGAAAGTTGAAAGAATAGCACGTGCAAATGAGGTAATTGACAGTGTCGGGTTGAGTGACAGGTCGCATCACCGTCCGAATGAATTGTCGGGAGGTCAGAGGCAGCGTGTTGCAGTTGCCAGGGCGATGGTAAATAATCCTTCCATTATACTTGCTGATGAACCGACAGGGAATCTTGATTCCAGGACTTCGGTCGATATAATGAATCTTTTCGATGAAATACATAGCAGGGGTAACACTATTATACTGGTAACTCATGAAGAAGACATTGCCAGGCATGCACACCGGATAATCAGGCTGCACGACGGTGAGATCGATTCTGATACCGTCAATGAAAATCCGTTGAAATTATCAGCACCTGTTTCGGCTGATTAATAGTTCTTATTCTGAGGTCCCGGTAAATTTCGATAACCCCTTTAAGCAGGGGTTTAAGGTAGTATCCGGTCTCAAAACATTTATACGACGGCTCTTTTTACAGGGAACTGAACAATATTACGGTTTTAGCGTTATTAACAATTAACATTATTGACCTGATTTGTTCTTATGAAGATATACACAAAAACCGGTGATTCCGGTACCACATCCCTTATTGGAGGCAAAAGAGTGCCAAAGTTCGATTCTCGTATTGAAGCTTACGGTACTGTTGATGAACTGATTTCATGGGTAGGTCTTATCAGGGATCAGGAAATTGATGGCCGGATTATTGATTTCCTGGTTGACATCCAGGACAGGCTTATGACATGTGCCTCTTTACTGGCGGCGGACTGTGATGATTGCCAGGACAGTATACCGTCTCTTAAGGAAGATGATATAACAGCTCTTGAGACTGCAATTGACCGGATGGAGGAGGAACTTAAGTCCCTCACTTCTTTTATTTTACCCGGTGGACATACCGTTGTTTCATATTGTCACATAACACGTAATGTATGCAGGCGTGCCGAACGCATGGTATTGAAACTTTCAGCAGATTTTCCCGTAGATGATTTTGTTGCTAAATATCTGAACCGTTTGTCGGACTATTTTTTTGTGTTATCACGTAAGCTGGGCAAAGATTTCAAGGCTAATGAAATTACCTGGAATCCCAGGTTGTAAAATTCATTATATTTTATAAATTTGCACCACTTTACAAAAAAGATCTTTATTTAATTCAAACAGGAGTTTATGTACTGGACGCTTGAATTAGCTTCAAAACTGGAAGATGCTCCCTGGCCGGCAACAAAAGATGAGTTGATTGATTATGCCATGAGGTCGGGGGCTCCGCTGGAGGTTATTGAAAATCTTCAGGAGATTGAAGATGAAGGTGATATTTATGAAAGCATTGAAGATATCTGGCCTGACTACCCCAGTAAAGATGACTTTTTTTTCAACGAAGATGAATATTGAGATTATTCTCTGAACACATCCTCCCTGTATTTTGGACGCAAATGATCCAGCCAATGGAAATTTTGCAGAAGCCTTTCTCCTTCCGGAACCTCTTCAATGGGGTAAAGTGTAGCTTCCGGCTGGTTCAGGAACCTTATACTGTCTGGCTTACTGTCTTTTAAAAATATAATGAGGCTGGCACTTGCCGCTTTATTTATACCAATTATCTCCTCATCTTCTACCGGGTAGTAAAGTGTTTCAGCATTTCCGACAACATGTACACGGTATAGCTCTCCATTCCTTAAATTGCCTGTTATATCCTTGCCTTTGATCTGGTTGTACAGGCCGGGTTTTTCCTCGGATATTACAAATGCAGAATTTTTCATTATAATATGATCCACCTCCCCGTTTTTTGAGTGTACCTCCATAAATTGGGCTGTTAACTGGCTCTCTTCCGACCAGATAACCGGTTCGTCAAACATATAGACTATAGAATCTTTCATATTATAATAAAGGGAATCGCACTTGCCCTGCATATCATTGCTGAAAAACCTGACACCGTAATATGCCACCATTATTCTCACCGTATCATTTTCCGCACTTATCTCTTCTTCCATCTCCGTTTCAGAATCATCATCTGGAATTTCCCGGGTCAGGATCCCAGAACTTTCAGTAGTACCAAATACTGTAGTATCGGAACTTGCGGGGTCATTAACCACCAAACTGCCGATGTCACTTTTCATCAGACTATCAGGGGTACTTTTCATCAGACTATCAGGGGTACTTTTCATCAGACTATCAGGGGTACTTTTCATCAGACTATCAGGGGTACTTTTCATCAGACTATCAGGAGTACTAATCATCAGACTGTCCGGAGTACTAATCATCAGACTGTCAGAAATAGCCCCGGGCATGGGTTCATCGGGGGGGGCATTCAGACTGTCTGCAGGTTCTGCAGACTGCCCGGCCGGTTTAACCGGATCGGGGGAGTCGGTTTGCAACCATGAGCGAAGGGTGTCTGCATGCATGTAAAGGGTGTCATTATCTGACATTTGTATCAGCAGTGCACTGTCGGTTATAAGCATGTGCTCAGGATCTCTTTTAAACCATCCGTAATGTCCCCTTATTATGATATTCTCAGTAGTGTCTGTAACCTCCACATTCAAAAATGCTTCTCCCGTTCCCTTTCCATTGTCATAAAATATGCTGTCAGCCACAAGCAATTGTTTGTTATTCCTGACGCGTGCATTCTCATTGAACTGTGAAACATCTGTCTGTGTGTTATACCATCCGTTTTCACAGTAGATATTGGTCTCATCTCCGATTATTGTCGTAGGCCCGAAAAAATATGCAATCTCCGTTACAGTGTTGTATTTCAGCGTATCAGATTTTATGATATAGTCGGGATTGGTTATTTCCACACTGTCTTTGAAAAAAAACAGTTTTTCATCTGTATAGTAGTAGCCCTGCAAGCTTTCCAGTCTGTTATCCCCGTTTATTACCACTCCGCGTTTTGGATAATAGCCAAAATCATTGTCCATGTCAAATTCAAGGAAATCTGTTGTAAGGATTGTTTCCCTGTCCATCAGTCTTACATCCTGTCTCACCTCTGCATATCTCCGGTCACCGTAATATATCAGGTGATCTCCGTAAAGATGCAGGGTGTCGCCCCGGTTGATATGTACATTGCCAAAAGCGTGTACAATATTGGTGTTTGAATAGCGGTGTGCACTGTCACATTGCATCAGTACATCTTCATGGCTTAACCGCACATTTCCCAGCAGGCGGATAAGGTCCGGGCTCATACCCGGAGAAGGTGCTTCCATGATATCGGCGTTGAGTATCCTGATTTCTGCAGGTTCCTGCCGGCTATTCTGTGGTTTGGCGTCATATATGATCAGCAGGCTGAGAAAAAGAAATAACAGGGTGCGGTTCATGTTTTTTACCTTCCTGCCCAGTCTTTCGAAGAAAAGGCGCAATCTTTGTAAGCCTCGTCAATTCTGATATAGGTTTTTGATCTTTTATCGGCAATCCATTCCTCCAGTATCTGCTCTCTTTTGTGATTCATGGTCATCTCCTTTAAAAAAGCATAGTCATCTCTTAGGTTAGCCTTGTGTGGAGATGTCTGAGAGCTCAGATACAGTAGTTTATAGAAAGTTCTGCCTTGCTGGTCCCTTGATTCAAGAGGACCGGCTATCTCACCAACCTTCATATCCCTGACAGCTTCATACTGGACAGGATTAAGCTGGTCGAGCTCAAATTTTGATCCTCCCGTTTCCGGATTAATAACCAGTCCGCCGTTCATCTGTGTATCCTCATCTTCGGTATGCATAATTGCCGCTGTCCTGAAGTCCAGCGTATCGGTCCGTATCACCACTGCCAGGCTGTCCAGAAATGATGTTGCCTCTTTTTTAGCCTCTTCAGTTGCCTCCGGCCGGAGCAGAATATGTCTTACGTTAACCTGTTCGTCCTTGCGGTCAATCAACTGAACAATATGAAAACCAAACTCGGTTTCAAATACCTGCGATACCCTGTCTTCTTTGAGGGAGAAGGCAACATTGGCAAATTCGGGTACAAGCTGGGAGCGTGACATATATCCGAGTTCACCTCCCCTGCGGGCTGAACCGGGATCCTGTGAATACAGAACCGCCATTGTCGTAAAGCTTTCTCCGTTGACAATTCTTTGCCGGATCTCATTCAGCCGCTGCCTGATCCTGAAATTTTCAGCTTCACTGAATTCGGGATATTTGACGATCTGTCTGATTTCCACTTCTGACGGTATTAAAGGAATCTCTTCTTCGGGCATCCTGTTGTAAAAACGTTTTACTTCGGCCGGGGTAACCCTGACATTTCCTATTATGTCTTCCTGCATATATCCGGTAATAAGCTGGTTGCGGACAATATCCCTGAAGTCTTCCTTGATCTCAAGTATACTTTTATTATAATAGTTTTCAAGGTTTTCTTCAGACCCTATCTGCTGGATAAAAAACTGCAGTCTGCGGTTCAGTTCCATCTCAACTTCATTTTCACTCACCTCTACAGAGTCAATAATAGCCTGGTTAAGCAATAATTTTTGCACGAGATAATTTTCAATCAGTTCGCAGCGTGAATATTCAGACTGGGTATTGTCCTGAGCCTGCATCTGCAGAAGCTCATTTTCAATTTCAGACTGCATAATAATGCTGTTGCCTACAACCGCAACAATCCGGTCGACAATTCTTTCCTGTGAATGAACAGACAGCTGTATTGCAAATAAGGCCAATAATGCTATATAAAAAAGTTTATTAAATTTTCTGTTGAACATTGTCATTTTGTATTATTAAAAATATTGAAATGCGCTTTTACTTAATCCTTCATTCAGAACATTTTTTTCCAGTTCATTTAAAAACTGAATTTTCCTTTTGTTTATTATTATGTTTTTGATTTTCTGAGTTGAGAGTGAAAATGGCATCTGGCTGCGTGGAGGGAGATAATCCTGCAACCCAATAAAATAGTAAAAATCAGAATCCACCACACTTATATGATCTGTGTTGCTGTAATTATCACCAGGATTTATTGATCCTGGCGGAAGCTCATTGATTAAATCATCCAGATAAATCCAGTTTTCCGTGAACCAGGCATATTTATCGGCGTACTGGTTACTGTAGTTCTCAATTTGCAGGTAATCATCATCGTTCCTGAACCATGTCAGTAATCTTTCCCTGCCCGGTACATCAGCCGGCAATTTTATATAAAAACCCCTGATGGCAGGTTTTTCGAGTTTGAAATTATCTCCATGGTTTTCATAATATTCTTCAAGTTCTTTAAGTGTGATAACTGAATCAAGTTTTTGGTCAAGAAGATGTTGCTGGTATTTATGAATGAGAAGTGATGTCCTGAAATCGGAAATCTGTTTATCAAGGTCTTTTTCCTGATCAGGCAGATTAACTTCAGCAAGCCGGAGAAATAGCTGGTTACGAATCCATTTGTCAATATAGCTGCGTGCAATTTTTGCACTGTCGGCAGTACTTATTCCAGCAGGAAAAACTCCTGCGAGGTCTTCCCTGTAAAGATATTTGTTATAAACCCTGGCCAGAGGTTCCTGATTGTTATTGTTAAAGCCTGAACAGGAAACTGCCAGTATCGTGGTTAATAACATAAGTATAATAGGTCTCATGACCGGCATTGAATTTATCTGTATTAAAATATAGTTGTCAGCTTAACTACCAGTTTGTTAATAAAAAACATGTGGAATTCACTTAATAAAGAATTATCCCGGTTTTTAGTTGTTTATTTTATGTCAGATAGAACGTCTTTATTGATAATAACATTGTATTTATCACGAAGGTCTTCTATCCATTTTCTTTCAAGATGGTACTGGTAATCTGCAGTTACCCTGCCCCTGGCCTCGTCCAGAGTTTTTGGGCGGGGTTCAAGAATATCGTGCACCAGTACAATATGGTATTCTTCATTTATCTGGTAAATATCGCTTTCGCCGGCTTCCCAATCAATCCGGTCTGTCAGCTGATTGTCTCCTTTTGAAAAAATATTTTTTTCAGCGGTTATTACAGGCTCTTCGTTACCACGATTAAGGCGGTCAATAATCCAGTTATCATCTCTTCTGCTGAAATAAAGGCTTCTTCTTGCTCTTCTTGCGGCTCTTCTTGCTATGCGCCGGTCTTCCGTCTTAAAGATAGTTGCAGATATCCTTTCTTCCCACATGTAATTATGTTTGTTATTCTCATAAAATGCAGCCAGACCCGCACTGTCGGACGTCGCTTTTGACCAGATTTCCCTCTCGGTTATTTCAAATAGCAACATACCATCCCTGTATTCCTGCATCATAAAACGGAATTCCGGGTATTTATTTTCAAGATTCCTGTCCTCATGTTCAATAAGCCACTTACTGACAAATTCCTGGTAAAGCGAATTAATATACTCTTCCATTGGCCAGAAAGATTGCCTGTATGCATTACCGGAAATAAACAGTGCAAAATCTCTTTGCGTGATATTCTCTCCTGATATACTGAATAATACCTGGTTTAACTGCAGATTTTCCGGCACACGCCATTTGCCTTCAAATACGCTGCTATCAACAATAGAATAGAATATCTCAAGTGTCCCGGGGGTTTCTGAGAAATCCCATTCCTGCTTAAGCCTTTCCACAAGGGCTTCCCTTATCAACTGCGAACGTTCATCTGCCGAGTCTCTTACCCTGGCATGCAGATCATGCTTAATCTCATCAAAAGGAGGGATATCTCTGTGATCGATCAGTTTAATTATATGCCATCCGTATGCTGTGCGCACCGGTTCTGATATGTCTCCTGGTTGCTCAAGTGCAAAGGCTGCCGTTTCAAATTCGGGAACAATCCTGCCGACACCAAACCACGGCATTTGTCCGCCCTGACCGGATGTATTTTTATCGGTTGAATGATCCTTTGCCATCATTTCAAAACTGTAGCCGGCCTGCAGGTCTTTATAGACATCCATCACCTTCTCTTTTGCTTCCTGTTCATTATATTGATTAAATCCAATCATAATATGGGCAACCTTTAACTCTCCCCTGGACTCCACTATGTCATTAACCTTTATAATATGATAACCGAAACTGGTTCTTACCGGCATGCTCAGTTTTCCGGGTTCAGTCTGATAAACGGCATTTTCAAAAGGATACATCATTTGGAATACTGTAAAATATCCCAGGTTTCCGGAATTCATTTTGGCTGACGGATCATCGGAAGTAGCCCGGGCTACTTTTTCAAAACTTTCACCGTCAATAATACGCTCACTGATCTCCATGGCTTTTTCCCAGGCTTTAAGGGTGTCATCCGGATTGTATCCCGGGGGCAGTCTAACAAGGATATGGCTGGCACTGACATCGTATAATAACCGCTCATATGCTTCCCTTACAAGTTTTTCTTCTGTACCAGGGTCAGTCAGGTATGTTTGTGCAAGCTGTTTTCTGTATTCGCCAAGTTCTCTCTCAAAGGATGGTTCCCTGTGTATACCCTCATCCCGGGCATGTGCAACTTTAAGTTGAAAATTTACAAAGAGTTCAAGATATTCCTCCAGTGATTCCTGTTCTGTATGGATGTTGTTTTTCTTCCATAGCCGGGTAAACTCATTTACAGTTATTTCCCTGTCATTAATTACAAGAAGGACATCATCGTTATACGCTGACGCGGAATAAAACGGATGCATTGAAAACAATAATGCCATTGTCAGGTACAACAATATTATTTGCTTATTTTTTTTCTTAATATTTGTTGATAATTTTTCCATCAGGCAACATTTTAATTTCTCCTGCTAACCTGCAATTCCAGGGGTTAAGTATTATAAGATTTCTTATCTGCTGTAATTTGGGGCTTCCCGGGTTATTGTCACACCGTGGGGATGGCTCTCATTCAGTCCGGAGTTGGTTATCCTTACAAACATGGCATCTTTGAGTGCGGCTATATCCGGTGCTCCGCAATATCCCATGCCTGCCCTCAGTCCGCCTATCAGCTGATATATAACCTCAGTGAGGGTTCCTTTATAAGGAATACGTGCTGATATTCCTTCCGGCACCAGCTTGCTGATATCATCCTCTACCTCCTGGAAGTACCTGTCCCTGGAACCCTGCTGCATTGCTTCAATGGAACCCATTCCACGGTAGGATTTGAATTTTCGTCCGTTATAAATTATTGTTTCACCGGGAGACTCTTCAACACCGGCCAGAAGTGACCCTGCCATAATTGAGTCGGCACCTGCGGCTATTGCTTTGACAATATCTCCCGAATATCTGATGCCGCCGTCTGCTATTACAGGCACCCCGGTATCTTTAAGTGCCGTAGCTACATCATACACTGCTGTTATCTGAGGGATTCCGACACCCGCAATAACTCTTGTTGTGCAGATAGATCCTGGGCCAATACCCACCTTTACCCCGTCTGCCCCTTCACCGGATAATGCTTTTGCGGCTTCTGCAGTACCGATATTTCCGACCACAATGTCAACCTGGCCGGTTTTTTTCCTTGCTTCCTTCAGTAATTTGAATACGCCTTCAGTATGTCCGTGTGCTGTGTCAATAACAATTGCATCAACTCCTGCTTCAAGGAGGGCATCAATTCTTCTTATTGAGTCTCTGGCAACGCCCACACCTGCCGCTACCCTTAAACGCCCCTTTTCATCCTTGCATGCCCAGGGGTTGTCTTTCACCTTGGTAATATCCTTATATGTGAGCAATCCTATAAGCTTATTGTTTTTATCTGTTACAGGAAGTTTCTCAATTTTATATTGCTGAAGCAGGTCTGTTGCTTTCTCAAGGTTTGTCTGTGTGGTGGTTACTATATTATCTTTGGTCATGACTTCGCTGATAGCTCTGCTCATATTATTCTGAAAGCGCAGATCGCGGTTGGTCACTATCCCGATAAGGGTTCCGTTATTTTCAATAACCGGGATACCTCCAATCTTGTATTCTTTCATCAGTTTCAGTGCATCCCCTACGGTATTGGTTTTTTCTATTGTAACCGGGTCATATATCATGCCACTCTCGGCTCTTTTTACAACCTTGACCTGGCGGGACTGTTCCTTTATACTCATGTTTTTATGGATAACACCAATGCCTCCCTGCCTTGCTATGGCGATGGCAAGTGCTGCTTCGGTTACGGTATCCATTGCTGCCGAAACAATGGGAGTGTTTATGCTGATATTTCTGGAGAACAGCGATGATATATTGACATCTTTGGGCAGAACCTCTGAATATGAAGGTATAAGCAAAACATCATCAAAGGTCAGGCCTTCACCTTTAATCTTATTGGAAGTAAATGACATTTTAAATAAAATTGGTTATATTTAAATTGCGCTAAGTTACGAAAAATAAGTGGATGCTTATAAATTTTTTGTTTTTTTACTTAGGCTTAAATAAAGCTGTTTCCGTTTGTTACACAGGTAAAACTATTGCCGGAAGCTTTGAATATTTACAGGCAGATACTTAATCGTTACTGGGGATTTTCATCCTTTAAACCCATGCAGGAGGAGATAATAGACTCCGTTGCATCGGGCAGGGATACTCTTGCGCTTATGCCCACCGGCGGCGGTAAATCGATTACTTTCCAGGTGCCTGCGCTGGCCGTAAAGGGTATATGTATTGTTGTTACTCCACTGATAGCATTGATGAGAGACCAGGTGGACAATCTCCTTAAGCGGGGTATTAAAGCACAGGCCATCTATTCAGGGATGAGCAGGGCGGAGATTGATGTCTCACTTGATAACTGTGCTTACGGTGATTATAAGTTTCTTTACGTATCGCCTGAAAGGCTGGGAACAGAGATATTCAGAGAACGGGTTAAAAAGATGAATGTTAACCTGATTGCTGTTGACGAGGCACATTGTATATCTCAGTGGGGCTATGATTTCAGGCCTTCCTATCTTAAGATTGCAGACCTGAGGGGGATAATTCCCGGCGTTCCCGTTCTGGCCCTTACTGCAACTGCAACGGCCGAAGTTGCTGAAGATATCCAGGAAAAGCTTCTCTTTTCATCTCCCAACCTCATACGAACAAGTTTTGAAAGGAAAAACCTTAGTTATCTTGTCGAGGTTACAGAGGACAAACACAGGCAGCTGCTCAATATCCTGCGCAGGATACCCGGCAGCGGCATAGTGTATGCAAGAAACAGGAGAAAAACATCGGAGTTGGCAAGGTACCTTATGAATAATGATGTTGTTGCGGATTATTATCATGCCGGACTTGGCCAGGAAACAAGAAAAGCCAGGCAAACGGACTGGATGTCAGGAAAGACCCGTGTTATCGTTGCCACTAATGCCTTTGGGATGGGTATAGACAAAGCCAACGTGAGGTTTGTTGTGCATTTTGACCTTCCCGACACTCTGGAATCTTATTTCCAGGAGGCCGGCAGGGCAGGCAGGGATGGAAAACTTTCATTTGCCGTTTTGCTTTACAATAAGTCCGACAAAGCAAATGCCGATAAAAGGGTGGCTGTAAAATTTCCGGAAATTAAAATGATCAGGCAGGTTTATCAGGCACTGGGCAGTTATTTCCAGATACCTTTCGGCGGAGGTAAAGGATCTGTCATGGATTTTAATATAATGGACTTTGCATCCAGGTACCGGCTTAATGTGATGACCACATATTACTCTCTTAAAGCCCTTGAATCAGAAGGTTATCTGGAACTAACCGACGAGATTAACAGTCCCTCGAAAATCCATTTTATCACCGGAAGGGAAGAGCTTTACAGGTTCCAGGTAGCAAATGCAGCATTTGATAGTTTTATTAAGTTGCTTCTGCGTTCCTATTCAGGGGTTTTTTCGGGTTTTGTTGCTATAGACGAGGAGTTCCTTGCAAGAAAAACTTCTGCTGGCCGTGATATAATATACCAGTACCTGGTAAGACTTGATAATCTCAAAATAATCAAGTATATCCCACAGAGAAAATCTCCGCTTGTTATCTTTAATACCGAAAGGCTGGACGCAAACTCACTCTACATATCGTCTGCCTCCTATTTTAAACGCAGGGATAGATATGCTTCAAAACTTAATTCGGTTTATGAATATGTGAATTCGGTCAACATTTGCCGAAATGTGTTCCTGCTATCCTATTTTGGTGAAAAAGATGCCGTAAAATGCGGAAATTGCGATGTTTGCACGAAAAAGAATGATCCGGACCTGGGCCGCTATGAATTTGACCTGATAACCGAAAGGATCAGGGAGGTGGTAAGGCATGGTAATGTTCTTGCAGATGAACTTGTTGATATGCTTGATTTTCCTCCCGACAAAGCAATACTGGTAATTCGCCGTCTGCTGGATAACGGAGAGCTTATTCAGAATCCGGACAGAATTATTAAATGGAGAGGTTGACCTTTATGTTTTAGAGTTGTTTTTAGTAATTTTGCCTGTTATTATAAATCTCAGTATCATGGAAGATGACAAACAAGCCCTGGTATATTCAGGCGCAGTCATAGAGTTTGTGGCGGTAGCCAATGAGATGTGCAGCTTCCTGGAACAGGCAGGCGGTTTTTCAAGGGTCGATTTTGTTGATAAAACCAGGAAAATTCTTCCGCTGCTCTATTATAAGGCATCATTACTTCCTGTTACGGAGGCAGTTCTTGAAGACGGAACTGAAAAATTTGTTACGGAAGAGGATTGGCAAAACGTGCATAATGCCATATTAAATAAACTGGGAAGGCACAATGATTATCCTGAGGTAATAGATCCTGTCATCAAAGATACTGAAGACAGGGTAGGAGGAAGCATTGCTGAAAACCTTGCAGATATCTATCAGGATCTCAAGGATTTTGTAATGCTTTATCGTATGGGAACCCTTGAGTTGATGAATGATGCATTGTGGGAGTGCATGCAGCATTTTGATCAGGGATGGGGACAGAAACTGTTAAACAGTCTGCGGGCCATTCATAACCTGATACATGGAGGTGAGTCTCTTGATGAGGAAGATGATGACGAGAATGAAGATACTGCGTTCAAAAGAGATACCGGGAAATGGATTTTTTCACAAAGACAAAAACTTTGGAATGAGGACAAGGATAAAGAGTGATACTTTTTCACCATCTGTTTCGGGTGATGAAATAAAGACTTTGCCATTATCATCTTTTGGGGGTGAGATAATTGTGGTGGATGACCCTGAGGCAGTCCCCGAAGCCGTTGATATGCTTAAAAGCTATGATGTTCTTGGTTTTGACACAGAGACAAAGCCCGCTTTCAGAAAGGGAATTATTAATGGTGTTGCCCTTTTGCAGTTATCTTCAAGTGAAAGAGCTTTTGTTTTCAGGCTTAATATGACCGGATTGCCCGCACCCCTTGTTTCGTTGCTGTCAGACAGTAAAGTTATCAAAGTTGGCGCCGCAATAAGGGATGACTTAAAATCACTTAATAAACTGGCTCCTTTCAAACCAGCCGGATTTGTGGAATTGCAGGATTTGGTTAAGGAGTATAATATCAGTGACAGCGGACTGAGAAAGATAGCCGCAATAGTTCTTGGTATTCAGATATCAAAGTCACAGCAGGTGTCAAACTGGGAAAGGAAGGTGCTGACCGATGCCCAGCTGATCTATGCTGCAACCGATGCCTGGGTTTGCCATGAGGTATACAGGAAACTGGTTGGTTTACAATAGTCTTGTCAGGGGAATCAGGTATAACGGGTTAATATACAGGCATTCTTTCTTCAGGTGCAGCCGGCCTGAGATCAATCTCTTTTATCCTTGAATACATACAAAGTCATTACCTTGTGAAAATCCATTCTCTTTCATTACTGAGGTTGTCATCATAACTGTAACCTTCTTCATTAAAGAGTTTCATATCTTCAGCCTTTTCAATCCTGTTCTGAATTATAAACCTGCACATCATTCCCCTTGCCTTTTTGGCATGGATACCGACCACCTTATACTTGTTGCCCTTGAATTCCTTAAAAACAGGGGTCACCACATCTTCTTCAAGCATGGATTTGTCAATGGCCTTAAAGTATTCCTGGCTGGCAAGGTTTACCAGAACCTTCTCCTTATGCTCTTTAAGGTTTTCGTTAATGGCAGAAGTTATTGTTTCTGTCCAGAAACCGTAGAGGTTTTTTCCGCCGAAAGGCTTAAACTTTGTTCCCATTTCCAGGCGGTACGGCTGAATCATGTCCAGCGGGCGCAAAACCCCGTAAAGACCTGAAAGAATACGAAGGTGATCCTGCGCAAATTCAAGGTCTTCACGCGAAAAAGTGTCTGCCGACATGCCCCTGTAAACATCACCCTTGAAGGCATGGATTGCCGGTTTTGCATTTTCCGGATTAAAGGGAGTTTTCCATTTTGAATGCCGTTCAAATGTAAGGTTTGCAATATCATCACTTACGTTCATCAGCACAGCCAGATCCTTCGGGGAGAATTGCCGTATCACGTCAATTATTTCGGCTGATTTATCAAGAAATTCAGGTGTGGTGTAATTTCTTCCCTTGGTTTTTGTTTTGAAATCCAGCTTTTTGGCCGGAGAGATAACTGTTATCATACCTTGTTATAAAATTGGTTTCAATTTATTATTGTGATCTGAATTATAAACAACCGGATTTGTGTTAGGTTCAGTGTTTTTTTATAAATTGCATAAGTATGACTCCTCTACGGGGGAGTGGATAATGGAAAGCATCAGATATGAAATTCTTATTTGCAGATCATCCCGCAAGGGAGATCTTCTGACAGGAAGGTTTGAATACAGATAGCTTTATATAAAGGGCATACAATATTGTTGATAATTAGGTATATATTATTATCCGACGGTCAATATGTCCTCGTTTTTAATCTCATCCAACGGATTTCAGGGACAATTTGACTGTTTTGTCGTGCTGTTTACCTTTGGTCTCGTTTTTGATAATTAACCATTGGCTGATATGATATATTTTTCAGTTTTATTTGTAAAGTAAGCTGTGTAATGTTGTATCATGTATGATTAAAAACGGGGAAATATGGATTATAAAGATTATTACAGCATACTCGGAGTTTCAAAAAATGCTTCTCAGGATGATATTAAAAAGGCCTACAGGAAGCTTGCCGTAAAATACCATCCTGATAAAAATAAGGGAGATAAGAAGGCAGAAGATAAATTCAAGGAGATAAGTGAAGCTTATGAAGTGCTGAAGGACACTGAAAAACGGAAAAAATATGATAAGCTTGGATCAGACTGGAAGCATTATGAACATGCCGGTGCCGGTTATGATGAGGGTTTTGACTGGTCTCAATTCGGAAGAACAGGCAGGGGCGGTTCTTTCAGGTATGAAAGTGATCCGGGGGATATCTTTGGTGAAGAGGGGACCGGGTTTTCGGATTTCTTTAATGCTTTCTTCGGCACTGCCGGAGGCAGATCAGCCGGGGGGTTCAGGGAACGAAAGATTAGAGGGCACGATCTTAAGGCAGATATTGAACTGACGTTTTATGAAGCCTATCACGGTACTACCAGGATATTGAACCTTGACGGCGAAAAGCTCAGGGTAAGTATAAAACCCGGGGCCAGGCAAGGTCAGGAACTTAGAATAAGGGAAAAGGGAGGTAAAGGGTCTGGCGGAGGAGCACGTGGAGATATATACGTAAAGATCAGGGTGAAACCCGATCCCAATTATAAAGTTGACGGAAATAATATTGTCAGGAAAGTTCCTGTAAACCTGTACACTGCTGTTCTTGGCGGCAAACTCAAGGTTGCAACACCCTCAGGTGACCTTAATATCACTGTGCCAAAAGGTACTCAGCCGGGTAAAGTTCTGCGGTTAAAAGGCAGGGGTATGCCAGTTTACGGTAAAAATGGTTCAAGGGGAGATCTTCTTCTGAAGCTGAAGGTGAAACTTCCGGAGAGCCTTAGCGATGAAGAAACAAAACTTTTCAGTAAACTAAAACAGATAAATGACCGCAGGCAGGGATTCAATATGAACTGACAGCATATAAGGTATCATTAAAACTAAGTACATGAAGATAGCATTTATCAGTACCTATCCACCAAGGAAATGCGGAATAGGGACTTTCGCCAGCAACATGGTAAGGTCCCTTCTTGCCAACACAAATGAGAATAAGCCTTCTGACAGTACGATGATACTGGCCCTGAATGATGACCATCAGGAGTATGATTACCCCGAAGAGGTGAAGTTTATAATTCGCCAGAACCGTCAGAGGGACTATGTAAACGCTGCGAAGTTCATAAATTTCAGCGATTCCGATGTATGTATCCTGGAACATGAATTCGGGATATTCGGCGGTGATGACGGGGTCTTTGTCCTGCCACTGCTGCACAGGCTGGAGATACCGCTTATTGTAACTTTCCATACTGTTCTGCGCGAACCCTCATATACCCAGCGTTCCATAGTCCAGGCAATAGGGAAAAAGGCTGCACGCATAACAGTGATGAGCAGGCGGGCCATCGATTTTCTTGTCGGTATTTACGGTATTCCCTCCGAAAAAATAATATTCATTGAGCATGGTGTCCCCGAGTTTGAGAAGCTTTCGCGGAAAAAAGCGAAGGAGAGGTTCGGACTGGAGGACAGGAAGGTTCTGCTGACTTTCGGACTGTTAAGCAGGAACAAAGGCATAGAAACAGTTATTAATGCACTGCCGGAAGTTGTCCGGAAAAACCCTGAAGTGCTTTACATTATACTCGGTGCGACACATCCTTCTGTACTCAGGCATGTGGGTGAGGAATACAGGAATTACCTTAAAAGGATTGTGAAAACCAAAGGACTTGACAAGAATGTATATTTTAATAATGAATTTGTTTACGAGACCAGGCTTTTTGAATATCTGTGTGCCACCGATATTTATATTACACCCTATCTGAGCGAGGCCCAGATAACCAGCGGAACTCTTTCCTATGCGGTTGGTGCCGGGTGTGCGGTAGTATCTACTCCTTACTGGCATGCACAGGAGCTGCTTGACAACGGGCGGGGAAAGTTGTTTGACTTTAAGGATACAGATCAATTGTCCGTTATTCTAAACGAACTGCTTACCGACGACAGTAAACTGAATAAACTGAGGGAGAGTGCCATGGATTACGGAAAAAAGATCCGCTGGCCCAAAATCGGGAAACAATACCTTTCTCTTAGTGAGTATGTTGCTGATAACCTCGATAATAATATAAAGCAAGTCAGGCCTCCCATTGATGTGGCACTGATGCCTGCCTATGATCTGACACATGTTAAAAGACTTACAGACGATACAGGTATAGTTCAGCACGCCAAATTCGGGATTCCCAACCTGAAAGAGGGATATTGTGTTGATGATAATTCACGCGCCCTGCTTATGGTGGTACAGGCATGGCGTCAGAACAAGGATAAGGATTCTCTTGAACTTATGCCTGTTTACCTGAGCTTCATCCATTACATGCAGAGAGAAAACGGGAACTTCAGGAATTTCCTTTCTTTTAGTCGTCAGTTTCTTGATGAATACGGGTCGGAAGATTCATTTGGCAGGACTGTATGGGCACTGGGTTACCTGATCAGGTTTGCACCCAATGATGCCTTTAAGCAGATAGGAAGGGAGATCTTTTATGACTCGGTTAAGTATTTTGACCAGCTTGGGTCATTAAGGGGGATAGCAAATACAATTATCGGGATAAGCTATTATCTTAAGGAGTCTTCAGATGATGATCAAATGCTGGATATAATGAAAAAGCTTGTCCGCAGGCTCACAGATGCATATAATGCCAGCAGCACCGACGACTGGAGATGGTTTGAGGAGGTAATGACATACGATAACGGCATACTTCCGCTGGCCCTTTTCTGTGCCCATGAAATTACAGGAGAAGAGGATCTGCTGGTGATTGCAAAAGAAAGCACCGCTTTTCTGGAATCGGTGGTATTCAGGCAGGGCTGTCTTGCACCGGTTGGCAACGCGGACTGGTACAGGAAGGGAGGTGAAATACCGGAGTATGACCAGCAGTCCATCGATGTTATGGCGATAGTTATGCTTTATTACCAGGCGTTTCAGGCTACAAGGGAATCCTGTTATATAGAGAGGATGTTCGAGTCGTACATGTGGTTCCTGGGAGAGAATTCACTGCGGCTGCCTCTTTTTGATCATGAGACAATGGGGAGTTGTGACGGGCTTGATGCCAGGGGGCTGAACAGAAACCAGGGTGCTGAAAGCACACTGGCATACTGGATATCGCATCTTACCGTGCTTGCAGCCCAGGAGAAGGAACACCTTTTTATCAACAGTTGATATTTGTATTGTCCGATGAAGGTTAAAGTCGTATCTTGCAGTAACTGGAAAATTTATAATGATATGATAGTAACACTGGTTTACGTATATGTAAAAAAAGAGCACCTGGATGATTTTATCAGGGAAACAGGTAAAAATCACATTGAGTCTTTAAAGGAACCGGGAAACCTCCGCTTCGACATTCTGCAGGAGGCTGCCGACCGGTGCCGGTTTACTCTTTATGAGGCTTATGTATCAGAAAAGGCAGCTGCCGCACATAAGGATACACCTCATTACAAGGCATGGCGCAGTGCCGTGGAGCCCTGGATGGCCGGGCCCCGTAAAGGTGTAAAGCATAATATTATGTTTCCTGAAAACACTGAATTATGGTAGCAGATTTTTTTTTCGGCAGGCTTCCGGTTATCCATTTCGGTGTCGGTGCTGCCGAAATGACCGTGCCGCTTTTGCATAAGTTTGGAAACAGCACCCTTATGGTAACTGGAAGTTCTTCATTCATTGAAGGAGAGAGTGGAAAAAGATTGATGCATGAACTTGCATCTGCCGGCATGGATTATGATATTGTGACTGTTGCAGGTGAACCTGTTACAAATAAAATCGATGAAATTACCGCCCGGATGAGAAAATATCCGCCGGCATCTGTTCTGGCGGTCGGGGGAGGAAGTGTTCTGGATGCCGGTAAGGCTATTTCGGCAATGATACCTGTTGATGGCGTGGTATGGGACTATCTTGAGGGTAACCCTGCCATGAGGCCTCATCCCGGAAGCAAAGTACCCTTTATTGCCGTGCCCACAACAGCAGGCACAGGAAGCGAGGCAACAAAAAATGCTGTTCTTTCAACAACCGGCACTCCTGTGATGAAGCGGTCACTCAGGCATGACAATTTTGTTCCTGACGCTGCGATTGTCGATCCTTCACTCACTCTTACCTGTCCTCCCGACGTAACAGCCGCCAGCGGGCTCGATGCAATTACGCAGTTGCTTGAAGCTTATCTGTCTGTACAGGCTTCACCCGTGACTGATGCTTTGGCTTTAAGCGGACTCCAGCGCGGGTTCGCAGGCATTCGGCGGGTGTTTGAATCCGGATACGATATTGATGCCCGGACAGATATGTCCTATGCAGCCCTGATGTCGGGTATTGTTCTTGCCGGTGCGGGACTGGGTGCGGTGCATGGATTTGCTTCGGTGCTGGGCCCCCTTTACGATATCCCTCATGGTGTGATATGCGGAACCCTGCTCGGTGCTGTTACCAGGACCAATATAAATAAATTAAAGGAATCCGGTTCCGGCAACAGGTACCTTGAAAAATATGTTACCGCCGGGAAACTCATATGTGAAGGTAAGGACATGGGAGATGATCATTACCTTTCATGTCTGACCGAAAGTATTGACTGTCTTATTGAAGATATGGAAATGCCCAAACTTGAAAGGTTTGGTGTTGATAATGCCGGTTGTGCTTTAGTTGCCGGGAAAACGGGAATAAAGAATAACCCGGTTGGCCTTGACCGGGACGAGCTTGAAAAGATATTGCTGTCAAGGCTGTAATACAAGATTTTACAGGCAAATTATTATTTCCCGCCGGGGGAATATCTGTTGTGATTAATAGTGCCTGGTTTTGCTTTAATAACTGTGTCTGCCGTGCCGCGGCGGCCCGAGCAGTCTTTCAATCAGGTATGTTGCTACCGACAGCAGAATGCTGAATATTATGGCTTTTCCGAAGGTTTCCACATAAAAGCCACTGATCCAGCTCCCTGCCATCCATATCAGGAAACCGTTGATCACCAGAAGAAATAACCCGAAAGTAAAAATGGTTACCGGTATGGTAAGTATTATCAGAATCGGTTTTACTATCAGGTTCAGAAGTGCAAGGACAAGGGTTACCCACAAGGCCGATGTAAAAGATAATACTTCAACTCCCGGGATGAGCCAGGCAATTCCCATCACGGCAAGGGCTATAAGAATAAATTTGGCAATGGTACGCATAACGATATAAATTATTTATTTTCAAATTTAAGTAACATTAGTTTCATATCTGTTATTATAATGAAAAAGACACTTTTACTGTAAGTGAAATCGACGAAGCCAGTCTTTTTATCCGAAAATACAACCGGTCATCCGTTTTTCAATATATGTATAAGGATCATCCGGCCTGCCATAATTTTTAAAAAAACTGAAATATAGAGTATTATTGTAAATAAAGAAGTACCTTTGAATAGTTTTTTATATTAATAGTTTATAGTTATCTAAAACAAATTATTCAAGTATGAAGATTTATGTAGGAAACCTCAATTATAAAACTACTGAGGACGAGATTCACCAGATTTTTTCGGATTTTGGAGAAGTAAAATCCGCACAGATTATTACAGACAGAATGAGTGGCCGGTCCAAAGGATTCGGATTTGTAGAGATGGAAGATGAGGCAGAAGCAAAAGAAGCCATTGAAGCGTTAAACGAGACGGAACTTGCACAAAGGAACATTGTTGTAAACGAGGCCCGCCCAATGAACCCTGATGGCCCCAAAAGAGGAGGCCGCGGTCAGGACAGCAGAAGACGCTATTAATAACGTCCCTGAAATTTATTTTTACAGATTAACTGCCGGGGGCTATGATTCCCGGTTGTTTTTGCTGTATATCCCGGATCCGGTCCATAAAAATTGTTTTTTATGATCAGGAAACATATCAATGCCATATCGGATTTGATGGATCTGCCTGTCCGTTATGTTGAGAACACACTTAAGTTGCTTGAAGATGGTGCAACAATTCCATTTATCAGCCGGTATCGCAAGGAGTTGACAGGAAGCCTTGATGAAGTGAAGATAGGCGCAATAAAAGAGGAGGCTGAAAGGCTTTCGGAACTGGACAGGCGAAGGGAAGCTGTTTTGAAATCGTTGAAAGAACAGGAGAAGCTTACACCGGAATTGAAGCAGCAGATAGATTCTGTACTAAGTCTGACTGAACTTGAAGATATTTACCTTCCCTTCAGGCCCAAAAGAAAGACCAGGGCGTCGGTGGCAAGGAGTCGGGGACTGGAGGCGCTGGCAAAGGTAATCATGGAACAAAATGAAGATAATATTGAAGAGAGGGCTCTTCAGTATATCGGAGATGAAGTACCGGAAGCAGGTGATGCCCTGCAGGGGGCACGCGACATTGTAGCCGAATGGATAAGCGAGGATGCCGGGGCGCGCAACAGGATCAGGATCCTTTTTGAAAAGGATGCGGTGATCTGTTCACGGGTGATTAAAAACAAAGAGGAGGAGGGAGCGAAATACCGTGATTATTTTGATTTTGAGCAAAAACTGAGCCGTTGCCCCTCTCACAGGGTTCTGGCCATGAGAAGGGGGGAGGATGAATCCATACTCAGGCTTTCAGTAAAACCCCCAGAAGTGAAGGCGCTGGATATCCTCAGGCGGCTTTTTGTAAAAGGACACACAGCATCATCACGCCAGGTGGAGGAAGCCCTGAATGACAGCTATAAAAGGCTTCTTGGCCCCTCCATCGAGAATGAATTCCGCGCAGCCTCCAAGGAGAAGGCGGACAGGGAAGCTATATCTGTTTTCGCCGAAAATCTCAGACAACTGCTGTTGGCTCCGCCACTCGGACAAAAACGGATACTGGCAATTGATCCCGGATACAGGACAGGCTGTAAGGTTGTCTGTCTGGATGCGCAGGGTAACCTCCTTCACAATGAGACCGTTTATCCCCATCCCCCTCAGAATGAGAGTAAAATGGCGGCTAAAAAGATTGCATCACTGGTCAGCCAGTACAAAATTGAAGCTGTATCAATAGGTAACGGGACAGCAAGCAGGGAGACAGAGCATTTTGTTAAAAAAGTGAAATTTGATCGCGATGTTCAGGTGTTTATGGTCAATGAGAGCGGTGCATCAGTTTATTCTGCATCAAAAACGGCAAGGGAAGAGTTTCCGGATTACGATGTTACCGTACGCGGAGCTGTTTCTATTGGCCGTCGGCTTGCTGATCCGCTGGCTGAGCTGGTTAAGATAGAACCCAAATCAATAGGTGTGGGACAGTACCAGCATGATGTAGATCAGAACAAGCTTAAGGAGAGCCTGGATCAGGTTGTAGAAAGTTGTGTCAATCAGGTAGGTGTAAATCTCAATACTGCAAGCAGGCATTTGCTTGGTTATGTATCCGGACTGGGTCCGCAGCTGGCCGGGAATATTGTAGATTACAGGAGGGAAAAGGGGCCGTTAAATTCAAGAAACGAGCTGCATAAGATACCCAGGCTCGGAGGAAAGGCATTTGAACAGTGTGCCGGTTTTCTCCGTATTCCGGGATCAGATAATCCGCTCGACAATTCGGCTGTTCATCCGGAGTCTTATAAGATTGTGGAACGGATGGCTCAGGATATGGGTGTTGTTATTGCTGATCTCATAAAGAATAAGGAATTGAGAAATAAAATCAATCTTACGGAATATGTAACTGAAAATGCAGGATTGCCTACCCTGAATGATATCATGAATGAGCTTGCACGTCCGGGTAGAGACCCCCGCAGCAGGATTGAGGTTTTTGAATTTTCAAAGGATGTTTTCAGGATAGAGGATCTCCGCCCCGGCATGGTATTGCCGGGAATAGTTACCAATATAACCAATTTCGGGGCTTTTGTCGACATAGGGGTAAAACAGGACGGATTGGTACATATTTCAAAGTTAGCCGACCGGTACGTGAGCAATCCCAGTGATGTTGTAAGTCTCAATCAACCCCTGAGGGTAAAGGTTATGGAAGTAGATCTGGCACGCAAACGCATTCAACTCAGTATCAAAGATGTTGCTTATGATGAATAGGTGACGGTAATATTTATATTTGAATTTACTATATCTTATTTATAAATTTGGCCTGGTTTTTCCTTGCATTGATATTGTTGAATGCTTTACAATAATCTTTTACAGTTTATATAATTTGTGTTGGGGTAATTTTGCGTCTTGTTATTAAGGCCATATATTAACTTTTGAAAATATTTTTAAAAATGTCACTTGATAAAGTAAAAATTCCCGGGGATGTATCCGATCTGCTTAAAAACTGCAGAAGTTGCAAAGGCTTTAACAATTCAACAGATCTTGCCGAAGCCTCCGTCGGGGGCAAGGGAAATAATTCTTTTGATGTAAAATATGATATCGCTGGCAAGGAAGAAGTAACCGAGGCGGTGATTCATAAAGTTACAAACGGTATATCGGTAAATTATACCGAACCATATATGCGAAGGAGAGATCCTGACACACTGGTGGTGGCAGACGATAAACCAACCGATAAAGAGAAGTTTGCTGACAGGTTCGGATATGACTTTGGCTCCCTGAGAAAGGAGTCACTTGACTGGCTGAAGGACCAGGATCTTGGTTATTTTATATTTCAGATTGGCCCCGCTGAATTCGGTTATTACGGGATTGCCATAGCTCCTGCCAATGCCGCTTTTTTTTGCATGGGCCTGTCCATACTGCAAAAGATAATAAATACCGGTGAGCTGGAAGGGAGTATTACGGTTAAGTCGGTGGTATATGTGGCTCCCACATTCAGGCATACTCATTTCGAAGGCAAACAGATTGTTGTACATAACCGTACCGATGAGATATATGAAATTTTCTCCTATAACCTCTATCCCGGCCCCAGTGCAAAAAAGGGGATATACGGAGTTTTATTGTCCATTGGTGAGGCCGAGGGGTGGGCAGTGCCTCACTGTTCAGCTGTTCAGTCCATCAGTCCCTATGACAACATAACCACATTTATGCATGAGGGAGCCAGCGGGGGCGGTAAGAGTGAAATGTTGCAGCATATAGTCCGCGAGCCCGAGGGATCTGTTCTGATCGGAGAAAATACGCTGACCGGTGAGAAAAGGGGAACCGGCATTCCTCAGTTCTGCAAGATCAACCCCGTTTGTGATGATATGGGAATCGTTCATCCCTCATATGAAACCGGTGGAATGCGCTTGCGGATTATGGATGCGGAGAACGGATGGTTTATACGTACCGACAATATAACCGGTTATGGCTGTGAACCGCAAATTGAAAAGCTTACCATTAATTCAAAAGAGCCGTTATTGTTTCTAAATATCAATACCAATCCGGGAGGAACGGCATTGATATGGAACCATATTGAAGACGAACCGGGTAAGGTGTGTCCTAATCCCCGCGTTGTGGTGCCACGTGATCTTTTTCCCGGTGTGGTTATCAAACCCGTATCCGTTGATGTAAGAAGTTTTGGAGTACGTACCCCTCCCTGCTCGGCCGATAAGCCCACATATGGCATTATAGGCCTTTTTCATATTCTCCCCCCCGCCCTGGCATGGTTATGGAGGCTGGTTTCACCAAGGGGACATTCAAATCCGAGTATTGTTGACTCCGATAAAATGGGCAGTGAAGGTGTTGGATCTTACTGGCCTTTCGCTACCGGCAAGAAGGTGAGGCACGCCAATCTTCTTCTTGAGCAGATAGTAAATAATACTGTAACTCAATATGTTCTTACACCCAACCAGTATATAGGTGTCTGGAAAGTCGGCTTTAAACCACAGCTGTTAATGCGTGAATATCTTACACGACGTGGAAATGCCAAGTTCCGCTCCGACCAGTATCAGTCCGCCCGCAGCTCCCTGCTGGGTTATGAGCTTAATTATCTTACCATCGAAGGTTCCAAGATTCCTTCACGGTTTTTGAAAGTATACAGGCAGGAAGCTGTTGGCTTTGAAGGTTATGATAAAGGAGCGGAAATCCTGAGATCGTTTTTTCATGAGCAGCTTCAGCAATACCTGGTTCCTGAGTTATCGGACCTTGGCCGTAAAATTATTGAAACATGCCTTGAAGACGGCAGTGTTGAGAGCTACAGCAAGCTAATAAAGAAAAAATAGAAATTGAACCTTCTGATTTGCAGTATTTAATCAATGTAGTAATATTGCATGCCTGTCTACTGATCTGCAGGGACAGGCTTAATTTAAAAAATCTGTGATGAAGCCAATAAAAGAAACTATTCTGATTATGCTATACATATCGTTACTCTCTCTTCCACAGTCATGCAAGCAGGATCATCCCAAACCACCCGTGGCAGAAAAGATACCTCATGAGATGACCATACATGACCACACAAGGATCGATAATTATTACTGGATGCGCGAACGTGAGAATCCCCGGGTGATTGAACATCTGGAGGCAGAGAATTCATATACGGAGTCTGTGCTGAAACATACGGAAACCCTCCAGGAAGAATTATACAACGAGATAATAGGCAGAATAAAACAAACTGATGAGTCCGTACCCTATTTTGACAACGGATATTACTATTATTACAGGTATGAGGAGGGGGGTGAATTTCCGATTTACTGCAGGAAAAAAGAGAGCCTTGAGGCTGTTGAGGAGGTAATGCTTAACGTTAATGAAATGGCTGAAGGGCACAGCTTTTACAATGTTACAGGAATGAATGTGAGCCCCGACAATAAATTGCTGGCTTTCGGGATTGACTCTGTGGGAAGGAGAAAGTATGCGCTCAGGTTCAAGGATCTTGAAACGGGTGAGATTTTACCTGATAATATTTCCGGTACCAATGGCTATGTTGCATGGGCAGGAGACAGCAGAACTGTTTACTATACAATACAGAATGAAACCACCCTCCGGTCGGAAAAGGTTTACAGGCATGTTCTCGGAAATGATCCGGATGAACGGGATCTTGTCTATTTTGAGGAGGATGAGACTTACAGGGTGGGGGTTTTTACAACCAAATCGAAGGAATATATAATGATTGTCTCATCCAGCACTCTTTCCACCGAGTACCGTTTTGCGAAGGCAGACAATCCCGGGGATGATTTCAGGATTTTTCATCCCAGGGAGGAGGATATGCGATACAGTGTTGATCATCATGGCGATAAGTTTTATATCTTAACTAACTGGGATGCAATGAATTTCAGGCTTATGGAAACATTTACCGGTCGCACGGGAAAGGAAAACTGGAAAGAGCTGGTGGCTCACAGGGAAGATGTATTACTTGGTGGTATGGAGATTTTTAATGACTATCTGGTTCTCTCGGAGAGGAAAAACGGACTTCGCCAGTTGTATGTTTATAAATGGAATGACAGTACCGGCCATTACCTGGAGTTTCCGGAAGAGGTATATACCGCCGGCATATCTGTTAATCCCGACTTTGAGAGTGAGGTTCTGAGATTTTCTTACAGTTCTCTTACAACGCCCAATTCGGTATTCGATTACAATATGAGAACCAGGGAACGGGAACTGCTCAAGCGGGATGAAGTACTTGGAGATTTTGATCCCGGCAACTACAAGTCAAGGAGATTATATGCCACTGCAGGTGACGGGACAAAAATACCAGTATCGCTGGTTTACAGGAGAGGGATTGAGATGGATGCCTCAAATCCGCTTCTTCTTTATGCCTATGGATCATACGGAGCAAGCACCGATCCCCGTTTCAGCTCCGTGCGGTTAAGTCTGCTTGACCGCGGCTTTATTTATGCCATAGCTCATGTCAGGGGCGGACAGGAGATGGGCCGCTACTGGTATGAGGATGGTAAATTGCTTGCAAAGATGAATACTTTTACTGACTTCAATGATTGTGCACAATTTCTCATTGATCAAAACTATACCAGTCCCCAAAACCTCTTTGCCCAGGGTGGAAGTGCCGGCGGACTTTTGATTGGTGCGATTATAAATCTCAAACCTGAGTTATATCGCGGTGTTATTGCAGCAGTTCCCTTTGTCGATGTTGTGACTACCATGCTTGACGACAGCATTCCGCTTACTACCGCTGAATATGACGAGTGGGGTAATCCGAATGATCCGGAATATTACCGTTATATGCTTTCCTATTCCCCTTACGACCAGGTTAGCCGGCAGGAATATCCTGCAATGCTTGTAACAACCGGACTGCATGATTCACAGGTACAGTACTGGGAACCCGCAAAATGGGTTGCAAAGCTCCGTGAGTTTAAGACAGGAGATAATTTATTGCTGCTTCATACCAATATGGAAGCCGGCCACGGAGGTGCTTCGGGAAGGTATCAGCGCTACAGGGAGATAGCGATGGAATACGCTTTTTTAATAGATCTGGCAGGAGTTTGACTGTTCAGCCCCCGGTTTCCCGGAAATTTTTTTTATTCACAGTTGATTTATAGCTGTACAGTAATGAACATAATATGTTCATAAACGGACACATTATATCCCGGGAATATCGGTTAATAACAAATATATTTTTATTTAAGATATTATAAATTAATATGTTAAATAGATTGGCACATTTTTGGTTATCCGTGTTGGTAACATTATTAATCAAATATGGAGGAACCAGAAAATGAAGAAATCTATTTTATTACTTGTTGCAGGAATTATTTGTGTCTCTGTAACCTTAAAAGCCAGCGCACCTGATTATATAATTACCGATGAGGGTGTTACCTATTACGAAAAAGTCCGCTACGGCCTAACCACCGGCCTGGTTGGTGTTAATGAATCCGGCAGGGTTGGCTATCAGACCGGGGATGTTGTTTCATTCAGTAAGAACGGGCAGATCTATGAAAGAATGCCGGTTATCAGGAATAACAGTGAAAGTGGACGTTATGCCTTCATGGAGCTTGTTGCCTACAGGTGTGGAATGAAAGTTTACAGGAACAGTCTTGGCGGATCTCCTGGTGATTTACCAAATTATGAACTTCTTGTTTTTAAAAACGGCAGGTTTATTGTTAAGTTTGATGAAAAGAATTCAGAAAATCTGCAAAAGTTTTTCTTAAGGCCTGAGGCTTCCCTTGCAGCGAAATAAAACAGCAAAAAAAAACGGCCCGGTTCAGGGCCGTTTTTTTTTAACCGGTGTTAATCAGAATGGCAGCAGTTCGTCGTCGGCAGGTGGAATATCTTCGGGCGGCGGCGGTGTATTTTTGACCGATGAAGAGTAATTCTCGCCACCTGCCGCTGTTTTTTCAATCCTCCATGCCTTCACATCAGTGTACCATCTTTCATTGAACTCTCTTGATTCAATATTTACACTGACCTTTAATTCATCACCCTCTTTCAGGCCATCAATATCTCCTGCTTTGTCACCCCATGCACTGATGCATATTTTTCTGGAGAATTCACCCGGTGTTTCAATGATAAAATCCTGTTTTACCCAGGGACCGTTTTTTCCGGTGCCATTCTGCCGGGGTAATATCTGGAGGAGTTTCCCTGTAATTACGACACTCATATTAAGAAGAGCTTATAGCCGATACCTTATTCAGAAATAATATCGAGCAGTTCAATTTCAAAAATAAGCATCATATAGGGTTCTATTACACCGCCCTGCCGGGGATTGGCACCATAAGCCAGTTCCTGGGGTATATATATTCTCCATTTTGAGCCAACTGACATCAGCTGCAGTGCCTCTGTCCATCCCGGTATTACCTGGTTAAGCTGAAACTGTGCCGGCTCGCCTCTTTCGTAGGAGCTGTCAAACTGGGTGCCGTCAATCAGGGTACCCTTGTAATGTACAACAACTTCATCGTCAGCAGAAGGTTGGGGGCCGTCTCCCATTTCTATCACTTCATATTGAATTCCCGAATCGGTTGTAATGACACCCTCTTTTAACCTGTTTTCGGCCAGAAATTCTTCTCCCTCCTCTATGTTATCTCCAAACTGAAGTTTGCCGAAGTAGTCGTTTAACATCATATTTGCTTCTTCGGGATTAATTGCAGTTGTATCACCGTCAAACAATTCCTGTATTGCCAGTGCAACAGCCTGTGGATTGATATCTTCAATGCCGCTCATAAGCAGGCTGGATCCGAAAGTCACACCAATGGCGTAGCTTATTGTGTCAGTTTGTGTTTTTAACTGGTCACGTGTGAGTTCATTTTGTCCGCATGATGAGAATACAACTGCGGCAGCAAGAAAAAAAGATAAGAACATTTTTGTTTTCATTTTCTGTAATTTATGGTTATCAATTGATTATTTCAGATTTTTGGTAATTTTATGAATGTTAAAATTATTGTAGTCTGCCAACAGGAGCAGAATGGTACCGGAAACCGCTGTCATTTAAAATGATTTCCTTAACTAACCTGCGAAAGTAAAGTAAAATATTAAGAAATATGCATAAAAAACTTTAAATTTACATCCCGGCCGTTTGAACAAAACCGGTTAAACTCCACCCTGAACAGCGGGTTTTCAATCAATTGGGGTTTTTTATGCCGGTATATGCTGCATGCACGGAGAGGGTTATACCTTTTTCTGCAACATACAATTTATTATTGTTTGAAGGCTGTGGTGATATGCCTTTTTCCGGGCGGACCGGGAATTCGTTTAACTATCAGTCCGGCCGATTCCATGGTTCTTCTGACGCTGCCTTTGCAGGAATATGTGGTTAAGACTGCGCCGTGATTCATCATACTGCAGATTTTACTGAATATCTCCTTCGTCCACAATTCCGGCTGGGTATCCGGACTAAAGGCATCGAAATATATTACATCATATGAGTCCTGAGGGTTATAAGATTTGAAATCTGCTTCTGTTTTTTTTAGTGTGAAAAACCTGCCTATCCGGACCTCTTCTTCCCACCTGCATTCGTGGATGCGTTTAAAAACATCACTTTGTCTCTCATTTTGTAAAAAACCTGCAAGCTTCTTCCAGATTTCATTATCAAGAGGAAACTTTTCAATTGTATGATAAAAGATATTTACCTTTTTTTCTTCTGCCTCCAGGAAACTGAGACAGGCATTCAGGCCTGTGCCAAAACCTGTTTCAAACAATCTTACGCTTTGTTTTTTAACCCTGCATAAAGCATTGGTTATGAATACAAAGGCCGACTCCTGTATTGCACCGTGTATTGAATGATAGTGCTCATTAAGCCCGGGTACATATATTGTCGGAGAACCATCTGCTGTTATGGTAATTACCTTACCACTCATCTTATGGCTGTTTGTTTGCATTCCTGTCTTTTATATACCTCAGGCCAGCATCAATAATTGTATCAATACCCCTGTTTTCATCTCTTTCTGAGAGATTAATATGATATGTGGGAGGGATGCCGTGCTCAACATTGAATCCGTTAAATCCCAGGGTCTGGGTTCTTGGGAACCGGTAACGCCATCCGTTTAGTAATTCATAATCATACGGTGTTCCCCCTCCGCCTCCTGTTGTATCACCTATTATGGTAACATGGGGGAATGCAGACATTATCAGGACAAAGTCATTTGTGGCACTGTATGTACGCCTGTTGGCAAGCACAACAACGGGATTTGTAAATTGTTTTTTTCCTTCCGGGGAAATGTAGTTTGGCTGGGGCCGGGTGAAATCACCATGCCCGGGTCCTGATTTGTAAAGTGTATAGGATACCAGGCGTTTACGGTCTGCAAATCTGCTTGTTATAATTTTCCCACCGCTGCTGTAACCTCCGCTGTTATTCCTGACATCGACAATTATCCCTTTCATATCGTAGAATTCGTCTATTACCTGGTCAATATCCTGCTCTTCAACTTTCTCAGAAAAAGACATAATATAGATATAACCAATTGAGTCTATAACAGTTGTTTCAAAAGGTCCCGTTTTTTTATAGCTTCCCCCGAAATAGGAATTCACCAGTATATCATAATTAAAATTTTCAGGATAACCGGAGTACCATTCCCAGTTTTTTGCCTTATCAAAATCGGAATACAGATTGACGTGACTGTCCCTTAGATGGAGCAACATTTCCGACATTATGCTGAATAGCTGCTCCCGGTTAATGCTGTTAGTGACTTTCGGACGGTAGATCCGGTACAGAGAATCCCAGTCAATATTTTTATATTCAAAGAATGAGTATTTCTCATCGATGGTTGTCCACAACAATTCAAAATTATTCTCATTAGTGTTTTCAGCATCTTTTTCAATCAGCAGCTTTTCACATGACAGTAAACCCGGCATGCACAGAAAAAGAAATATATATATTATTTTTTGCATACCGGTTACCAAAAGTTAAACATTGTTTTTAGAGTTAACATGTGAGTAGATGACTCAAGCCGGTTCGCGGTATTATGATCAAAAAACTCCCAGCTATAACCAATACTAATGATGTTATTGTTTTTTGTTTTGTATTCTAAAGAAAAATAGCTGTCTGCACCAATGAATTTATTAAGGGATGAGATTTCTACACTTTTTATCAGGCTTTGCAGGTGGCCTGTTTCGTGATCCAGAAACCCTGCCGGCTTAATATAGGCATAGGAGGGCCGTACTGCAAAAACCACAACAGGAATAAATAACCCCGCATGCAGGTTAATCTCCCTCATCTCTTTTGTAAACAGGGATAAAGATAATGAACTGCTGATATTCAGTGTGCTGAAAAAATAGTTATTCCTGGCGCTGTTTGTTAATCGGTTATGTTCATAGCTGGCAAACTGTGTCTCCATAACCCCGCCCAGGAATAGTTTACCTTTCCCGTTGAAAAAATTACCTGCAAGTCTCATGTGGGAATAGCTTACCACCGGGTTTATAATTTTCATTTCTGATGATGTAAGCTGAGGGTATATTGATGGTGTTACGCTGCCATAAAGAAGACCTATTTTCAGACTGTTCCTTGTTGTGTCAGACCGGCTTTGAAAGCCGGCATAAAAACAGGGATGGTTGCCGCTGTAATATAGTGGAGATATGCCATTGTCGCGTAATCCCATATGAGCCCATCCGCCACCCGTACTGATGTATCTTGTTTTATTTTCCGTTGGGTATATTTCCGTGAAAACGGAGAGAAGAAGAATCAACAGAGGGATATATTTTCTGCAGTTATTAATCATCAGATCCTGTCATAATTTATTCCGGTACTGCCGGGGTGCAATATAGGAATATTTAACGTTTGCTTATAAAATATTCTTATTCCAGCATGACCGGAGAGAAAAATATTTTTATCTGCATAATACAAATAGTTGTTCCATTATGATAAACAAACACCTTATTTAGTTTGATCCGATCCAATATGTTTTTAATTTTACTTGCTTTATAAGATCAATGATTTATTAACAATATTTACCAATGGAAAAAAAACAGGTATTTCTGATTATTATAATACAATCTGTCGTTATTGCACTTTTACTTATTTACCTTGTTTTCTCATTAGGAAACCTGCAAAAGATCGCGACACTTGAAAGTGAGCTTGATAAAGTCAGGGAGCGTGAGGCAATCTGTATTGATCGTAACGACAGTCTTTCGCTTTTATTACAGGAGGAGAGAATAACTCATTCCATGCCACCTTTTCTGGACAGGACGCAGGTTGAAGAACTTGTAAAAAAAGGTCTTTCCAGTCCGGTTGAAGATCTCAGGGATGATCTTGTAAGCGATCCTGACCTGATAGGCACTTCGGCTGTTCTTGGCGGCAGAATGGGGTTCTATTTGCGTGACGGTATTCATGTGCTTAACAAAAGGTGGGTTTTTGCTTATTTTGAGGACGGGCATATGGCGGGAGCCATTTTACTCAGATATGATGTCAGTCCGGATGGAGGGATAAGCTGGGAGGTGATTGATGAATTGATATATTAGGTGTCATATTACACTTTCTGAACCCGGAAACCTTTTTTGTTCAACAGCATGGCAATCCCCTTCATTTGCTGCATATGTTTCAGGAAATTCTTTCCTTGCTTCTTCAACCAGCTCATCTGTTGTTTTGTAACGGGCAGAGAAATGGCCGATAATAAGTTTTTGCACACTGGCTTTTGCAGCAATCATGCCTGCCTGTTTTGCAGTGGAATGGCCGGTTTCGGCGGCTCTCCCTGACATATTATGAAGATATGTTGCCTCGTGATACAGGATATTTACATTTTTTATTTGAGGTAATATCGATTCTGTGTATTTTGTGTCTGAGCAATATGCTAGAGATCTGGGTACCAGGGGAGGAAGGGTGAGTATTTTATTTGATATTATCCGGCCGTTCTCATTAATGAAATCCTGTCCCTTTTTAATATTCATCATTTCTTTCACGGGAACTTTGTGATAGGTGATCATCTCTTTTCTAAGGTTCAGCAGAGGGGCTTTTTCCCTGAAAAGGAAACCACATGAAGGAATCCTGTGCCTGAGAGGTATAGTTTGTATTTCAAGCTTTTCGTCCTGGTATATAAGCTCCTTCTTTTTTGAGCCAAGCGGGTGAAATATTATCTTAAAAGGCAGCGGGTATTCGTAATAATATTTTCTATTGTCATTTAATATTGATTCAAGAATCGGGTGGGCGTATATATGCAGGTCAGATTTTCTGCCCAGCAGACTGAAGGTACTTATTAACCCGAACAGTCCGAAGGTATGATCACCGTGTACATGAGAGATAAGTATATGATTTATCCTGCCAAAACCGATCCTGTTTTTTCTGAGCTGTATCTGTGTGCCTTCCCCGCAGTCCGCCAAAAAATACCGCTCATGAATATTAATTACATGAGCGGCAGGGAATCTCTCGGAAGTTGGTACAGCAGAACTACTTCCTAGTATTGTCAGAGAAAATGACACGATGGTATTAAATAATTGCCATTATCCGCTTTCCTGGTTAGCCTCAATTAATTTAGCCGCATCCTGAACTGTTGGTGTTATGTTCAGCACCGTATCAAGCTGTGAAATTGTAATAAGTCTTTCTACCGCATCATTAAGACCGGTAAGGACGAAGGTGCCGTTGGCATTCTTGCTCAACCGGTTAGCCACAAGTATGGCACTAAGTCCGGATGAATCACAGTACTTGCAATTGCTCAGATCCATAATTACATTATTCTCACCTTTGCCTGAAATAAGTACAAGTTCTGATTTCAGGGCGGGAGCAATATGGGTATCGAGTTTCTCCTCAAGTACCTGGATCATCGTGTAGTGTTCAAACTTCTCAATATTGAATTCCATTGCAAAAAGTTTTTGTTATGAAGCCTTCTAAAAATTGAGAAACTCATTTTTTAAACCAGTTTGATAATATGATTTAATTAATGAGTACTCAGATTATGAAATACAAATTTCAATCTTTTGCTAAAATAACTAATTATTTGTTAGTTCAAACAAGAAATCTGATATTTTAAATCCAAAATACTTTTATTTTTCCCCTTCTTCAGGTTTTTCTTCACTCTTTTTTTTCTTTTTTCCCTTACCTGAGTCTCCTTCCATCTCTTCTTTCAGTGAAGCAAGTTCTGAAATATCACCAAAAGTTGTTCTCTCAAGATTGGTTTTCATCTTACGCATTGTCTTCTGGGCAGTGGGTAACGGTTTGGATTTTTTGCTGTCGGCGGACTTATCTTCGGTCTCTTTTTCATTGACCCTGGTATGCGACAGAATAATGCGCTTTGCTGCTTTAGAAAACTCAATAACTTTAAATGGAAGTTTTTCATCAACTTTTGCAGTAGTTCCATCCTGTTTAACCAGATGCCTTGATGAAACAAAACCTTCAACGCCATATTGCAGGGAAACCAGTGCCCCTTTGTCGAAAACATCAGTTATTGTTCCTTCGTGTACTGAATCTACAGCAAATACCGATTCAAAGACATCCCATGGGTTTTCTTCAAGCTGCTTGTGGCCCAGGCTCAGGCGGCGGTTATCCTTGTCAATCTCCAGAACAACTATCTCAATCTCTTCACCTATTGTGGTAAATTCAGCGGGATGTTTAATCTTTTTAGTCCATGACAGGTCTGAGATATGGATCAATCCGTCCACACCCTCTTCAATTTCAACAAATACCCCGAAATTGGTGAAATTACGTACTTTCGCCTTATGCTTTGATCCGACAGGATATTTTTCTTCGACGTTGTCCCACGGATCGGGTTTGAGCTGTTTGATTCCAAGTGACATCTTTCTCTCTTCACGATCCAGCGTCAGGATGTGTGCTTCAACAACATCGCCTACTTTCATAAATTCCTGTGCGCTGCGCAGATGCTGTGACCATGACATTTCAGATACGTGAATAAGACCCTCAACACCAGGTGCAATCTCAACAAAAGCACCGTAATCGGCCATTACAACAACTTTGCCCTTAACCTTGTCACCTATCTTGAGGTTTGGATCAAGCGAATCCCATGGATGTGGTGTAAGCTGCTTCATACCAAGGGCTATTCTTTTCTTGGCATCGTCAAAGTCAAGTATTACCACATTTACTTTCTGGTCGAGCTCTACTATCTCTTCAGGATGGTTCACCCTGCCCCAGGAAAGGTCGGTAATATGTATCAGGCCGTCCACACCGCCAAGGTCTATAAATACACCATAGGAAGTAATATTTTTGACCGTGCCTTCGAGAACCTGCCCTTTTTCAAGTTTGGCAATGATCTCTTTTTTCTGTTGTTCAAGCTCCTCTTCAATAAGGGCTTTATGAGAAACGACGACATTCTTGAATTCATGATTTATCTTGACAACTTTGAATTCCATTGTTTTGCCGACATATGCATCATAATCGCGGATTGGTTTGACATCGATCTGAGATCCCGGGAGGAATGCTTCTATGCCAAATACATCAACTATCATACCGCCCTTGGTGCGGCATTTTATGTAACCTTTGATTATTTCATCATTATCAAGGGCAGCATTAACCCTGTCCCAGGACCTTAGTGCGCGTGCTTTTTTATGTGATAATACAAGCTGTCCTTTTTTGTCTTCCTGGCTTTCCACATAGACCTCTACCGTATCTCCCGGCTTGAGATCGGGATTATACCGGAATTCATTTAAACTTACAACGGCCTCGGATTTGTATCCTATATTGATAACAACCTCACGCTTGTTCATTGATATTACCTTGCCGTCAACAACCTCATTTACATTGATGGTTGATAGGGTCTTGTCATACATCTCCTCGTACTTCTCTCTCTCTTCCCTGGAATAGATGTCAGAATCTTCTTCCAGGTTATCCCAGTCAAATTCATCTGAAACAACTTCATTCTCAACCTCATCAGCAGGTTCATCAGCAACCGGGTCAACTACCTGTACAACATCCTTGCCCTGCTTATCAGCAGCGGGGGTTTCAATTTCATCCTCAATCTGCTTTTGATTTACAATTTCCGGCTTCTCTTCGGCCTTTGGTTCTTCTTCCCCGGCTGTTTCCTGATCTTCGGCCTGTCCGGTTTCGGCCTTTGGTTCTTCTTCTCCGGCTGCTTCCTGATCTTCGACCTGTTTAGTTTCGGCCTTTGGTTCTTCTTCCCCGGCTGCTTCCTGATCTTCGACCTGTTCGGTTTCGGCCTTTGGTTCTTCTTCGGTTACGGGTGATTTTTCTTTTACGGCTTCAGTTATAGGATTATCTTCATTTACAGGTTCCTGTTTATTACCGGTTTCAGTTTTTTCCTCTTCCCCGGTTGGGCTGGTATCTGCCTGTTTCTGAGATTCATCCTTTTTTTTATCAATCTGATCCTCTGGTTTTACACTTTCGCTTCTCAGCTCCTCTTTAGAAGTGTTTTCTTGTTCTTTCTCTGTCATAATTTCAAGATAAAATTTTAAAAGTTAATAAGTTAGACATTATATTTGTGTTTATACTCAAGAGGTGCAAAAATAAGTAAAATTGTTGGAAATAATCATCTCTGCGTAAAATATTTTTGATTTATAATGTTTTACTTTACTTCAGAAAATTACTAATTTAGCGCTTCTTATAATATAGCTTGTATAGAGACATCTGTTATTGTAATTGTCGAAATCTGTAAATCGTCAGCCTGAGAAGGTATTGTCAAAGCAATTATTAATTTAATTATAATAAGATGAAAATATTCAAACATTTATTTGATTTTAATCTGCTGTTGGCCTTTATGTTTATTGCGCTTTCCGTATCCTGTACCAGTAAAACAGAGAAGGATTGGCGCCCGCTTTTCAATGGAGAAAACCTTGACGGATGGGATATAAAAATCAGGGGCTTTGAACTGAATGATAACCATAATAATACATTCAGGGTTGAAGACGGCCTGTTAACCGTTTCCTATGATGAATATGAAACTTTTGACGATAAGTTCGGCCATATATACTATGATGAGCCTTTCTCGCATTATAAGCTGAAGGTGGAGTACCGCTTTATCGGCGAACAGGTTGAAGGTGGCGTTGGCTGGGCTTACCGCAATAACGGGATAATGTTCCACTCACAGTCCGCTGCCTCGATGGAGCTTGACCAGGAATTTCCGGTGTCTGTCGAAGCACAGCTTCTTGGTGGTTCAGGGGAAGGTGAAAGGCCTAACTTCAGTGTTTGCACACCCGGAACTGATGTAGTGATTGATGGTGAACTAAGGACGGAGCATTGTATTACCTCGGAGGGGCAAACTTATCACGGCGACCAGTGGGTTACAGTTGAACTCCATGTTTTTGGCGATTCAGTTGTTCATCATATCATTGAAAATGACACGGTACTGACGTATCATGATCTGCAGATTTCCGGCACAGGTGAACCGCTCAGCGAAGGTTATATTGCCTTGCAGGCAGAAAGTCATCCCACACAGTTCAGAAAAATAGAGATACTTGATCTGAGTGACCAGTATGAATAATCTTTCCGGTCAGTAAACTCTTAAGGTTTAGTAATCGAGGTAATACCGATTCACCGGTGTTTAATTTTGTTTGATAATAAAATTGTGTTATAAATTTAAACTATAAAGATGAAGATAGCTATGGTTGGTACCGGGTATGTTGGTTTGGTGTCTGGTACATGTTTTGCCGAGACGGGGGTTGATGTTGTCTGCATTGATGTTGACAGTCAGAAAATTGACAATCTTAAAAAGGGCATCATGCCCATATATGAGCCGGGTCTTGATGATATGGTTCTGCGCAATGCGGAAAAAGGCCGGATGATTTTTTCAACAAGTCTGAAAGACAATCTTGAAGATACTGAAGCTGTGTTTATTGCAGTCGGCACACCTCCTGATGAGGATGGAAGTGCCGATTTAAAGTATGTGCTTGATGTTGCACGTGAGTTGGGTCAAAACATGGATCATTACATGGTTGTAGTTACAAAGAGCACTGTTCCTATCGGGACTTCGGAAAAGGTAAAGAATGTAATTCTTGAAGAACAGGAAAAGCGCGGTGTGAATATACCTTTTGATGTAGCCTCCAATCCCGAGTTTCTCAAAGAAGGAAATGCCATAGAAGATTTTCTTAAGCCCGAAAGGATTATAGTAGGAACAGAGTCTGAAGAAGCGGAAAAAATCATGCGACGGCTTTACAAACCTTTTGTTCTGAACAATCATCCAATCATTTTTATGGATATTCCTTCTGCAGAGCTTACCAAGTATGCTGCAAACTCCATGCTTGCCACACGAATAAGTTTTATGAATGATATAGCTAACTTTTGCGAGATTGTAGGGGCCGATATCAATTCGGTGCGTAAAGGTATTGGCAGTGACAGCAGGATAGGGAGCAAATTTATTTATGCCGGGGTCGGATATGGCGGGTCATGCTTCCCCAAAGATGTAAAGGCACTCATTAAAACGGCCGGCGAAAATAATTATTCACTCGATATACTCAAGGCAGTAGAGTATGTAAACAACAGGCAGAAGGAAGTGCTTTTCAGTAAAGTGAAGGATCACTTTAACGGAGATCTGAGTGGAAAACGTTTTGCGATCTGGGGGTTGTCTTTCAAGCCCAATACTGATGATATGAGGGAAGCGCCGTCTTTGGTGATAATTGATAAATTGCTTGACGCCGGTGCAAGTGTGATTGCCTATGATCCTGTTGCCATGGAGGAATCCAGGAGGAGGACAGGTGACAGGATTGATTATGCAAATGATCAGTACGAGGCACTTGTTGATGCTGATGCCCTGCTCCTGGTGACCGAGTGGAATGAGTTCCGGACCCTGAACTATAAAGTGCTGGCCAAACTCATGAAGGACCGTCTGATTTTTGACGGTCGTAATCTTTATGAACCGTCGGAAATGAAGGAGTTTGGGTTTACCTATTATGGTATTGGCAGAGAACGGGTTGTAATCTGACTAATTCTTAATTAACAATCTGGTAATGAAGCGAATATTGGTTACAGGAGGTGCGGGGTTTATTGGTTCTCACCTTTGCGAAAGACTTCTCAGTGAAGGCAACGAGGTTATATGCCTGGATAATTTCTTTACCGGATCAAAAAGGAACATCGTTCATCTGCTTAATAACCCTTGGTTTGAGATGACAAGGCACGATATCACCATGCCTTTCTACAGTGAAGTGGAAGAGATTTATAATCTGGCATGTCCTGCCTCGCCTGTACATTATCAGCATAATCCCATCAAGACAATCAAGACTTCCGTTATGGGTGCCATCAATATGCTTGGATTGGCTAAAAGAAAGACGGCTAAAATATTACAGGCCTCAACAAGCGAGATTTATGGTGATCCCGGGGTTCATCCGCAGAAGGAGGATTACTGGGGTTATGTAAATCCTGTAGGTGAGCGCTCATGTTATGATGAGGGGAAGCGTTGTGCAGAAACTCTGTTTATGGATTATCATCTGCAAAACAGGGTGAGAATTAAAATTGCCAGAATATTCAATACTTACGGGACCCGTATGCAATTTGATGATGGCCGGGTGGTTTCCAACTTCATCCTGCAGGCCCTCCGGGGAGATGATATTACCATTCATGGTGATGGAAGCCATATTCGTTGTTTCCAGTATATAAGCGATCTTGTGGAGGCCCTCGTAAGGGTGATGGATACTCCTGATCACTTTATTGGTCCGGTTAATATCGGTAATCCCGAGGAGATATCCATTCTTTCACTTGCTGAAAAGATCATCAGTATGACCGGTTCGCGTTCAAAAATTGTATTTCAGCAGGTGAGAAATGATGATCCCGTGAAAAGAAAACCTGACATTGGTTTGGCAAAAAAAGAGCTTGGAGGCTGGAAACCTTCCGTCTCTCTGGAAGAGGGTCTGGGAAAGACCATAGATTATTTCAAAAAGGAATTAAAGGTAAGTTAAAATACCCGTATAAATTTTTCCGGTATAAAATTATTGAATTATGAGAGGAATAGTATTGGCAGGCGGAGCAGGAACCAGGCTGCATCCTGTAACCCACAGCATATCCAAACAGATACTGCCGGTATATGACAAACCTATGATTTATTACCCTTTATCGGTTTTAATGCTGGCGGGCATCAGGGAGATTCTTATTATATCAACACCCCGGGATCTCCCGGTTTTCAAACACCTTCTGGGTGACGGCAGTCGTTATGGTCTTCGCCTCTCCTATAAGGAGCAACCTGCCCCCGAGGGATTGGCACAGGCTTTTATTATAGGAGAAGAGTTTATTGGTGATGAGCCTGTATCTCTTATTCTTGGCGATAATATTTTTTATGGATACGGACTGACCGGCATTTTGGATGATGCTTCAAAGTTAACATCGGGAGCACTTGTTTTCGGGTATTTTGTCAACAATCCCAAACGTTATGGGGTGGTTGAGTTCAATGACGATCGGAAAGTATTAAGTATTGAAGAAAAGCCGGCAGATCCAAAATCCAATTATGCTGTCACCGGGCTTTACTTTTACGGCAATGATGTTGTTGGAAGGGCAAAGTCACTAAAACCTTCGGCCAGGGGTGAACTTGAGATCACAGACCTTAACAGGCTCTACCTTGATGAGTCACTTCTGAGAGTCAAGCTTTTCAGCAGGGGTATAGCCTGGCTTGACACGGGGACACATGAAAGTCTTTTGCAGGCATCAAATTTCATCCATACCATTGAGGAGCGGCAGGGATTAAAGATTGCCTGCCTGGAGGAGATTGCCTACAAAAAAGGTTATATAGACAGGGATAAGTTGCTTTCCGGGGCCAAAAAACTGAAAAACAGTCAGTATGGCAATTATCTGCTGCAAGTTGCAGGAGAGTCGGCGTATGGGAATCCCCTGTAATTACCAGTAATCCTATATATTGTTATGAAGATAAAAAATACAGAAATTCCCGGATTGCTTGTTATTGAGCCAAAGGTTTTCGAAGATGCCCGGGGGTATTTTTATGAAAGCTATAATAGGCGTCAGTTTGCTGAACGCGGACTTGATATGGAGTTTGTGCAGGACAATGAATCGAGATCGGACAAGGATGTTATCAGGGGGCTTCACTATCAGCTTGCACCATATGCACAGACCAAGCTTGTAAGGGTGCTTGAGGGTTCCGTTTTTGATGTTGCCGTTGATATGAGGAAAAATTCACCCACATACGGAAAGTGGAGCGGCATTGAAATTTCTGCTGCCAACAGGTTGCAGTTGCTGGTTCCCAGGGGGCTTGCCCACGGTTTCAGGGTGATTACCGGCAAGGCCACCGTTTTTTACAAATGCGATAGTTTTTACCATCCTGAATCGGAGCGTGGAATCCTTTTTTCCGACGAGGCTGTTGGAATAGACTGGGGAATTGATCCTGCTTCAGCCGTTGTTTCTGAGAAGGACAGTAGGGCTCCTCTCTTTGCAGATGCTGATAATAATTTTATATTTGGAGATATATAGAAGCCCTGCAAACTAAATATCGATTATCATGAAGACTATACTGATTACCGGATCTGACGGCCAGCTCGGACAGGAACTGCAGGGCTTATCCTTCACCCATACCTACAGGGATTATAAATTCTTTCATACCGATATAGATACCCTTGACATAACTGACCGGGACCAGGTAAGGAGGTTCATTGCAAAGAACCGGGTAGCTTACATAATAAACTGTGCATCGTACACTAATGTCGACAAGGCGGAATCGGAACAGGAAACTGCCATGCTGGTTAACGGGAAGGCGCCGGGGGTGCTTAAAGAAGCCTGTGCTGATAATAACGCACATCTTCTACATATCAGCACGGACTTTGTTTTTGATGGCCGAAGGTCGGTTCCCTACCGCGAAGATCATTCACCCAACCCGCTTTCCTTTTACGGAAAGACAAAACTTGAGGGAGAGAAAGCTGTTCTGAATTACGAATATGGTGCGGTAATACGTACCTCCTGGCTTTACTCCTCCTACGGGAATAATTTCTTCAGGACCATACTCAGGCACGGGGCTGATAAGGATGAACTCAACATAGTTTACGATCAGGTGGGCACACCAACCTATGCCAGGGATCTTGCCAGGGTATTACTTACACTTGCCGTAAATACCCTTTCGGGGGAAAAGAACTGCGGCGGACAAATATTTCACTACAGCAATGAAGGTGTTTGCAGCTGGTATGATTTTGCCTTTGAGATAGTCAGGCTTGCCGGCCTGCAATGCCGTATCAACCCCATTGAAAGCAGCCAGTACTTTCTTCCTGCAAAACGTCCGCATTTCAGTGTACTTAATAAAACAAAAATCAAGTCATATTTGTCTATAGATATACCGCACTGGAGAGACAGTCTGAAAAGTTGTATGGACCAGCTGGATTAGGAGGGATTAACAAACAGTGTTACTTAATTAAATGATTCATTATGGACAAAACAGAATTGCTGAAGATAGTGCATGAGAGAGCCAGAACATGGACAGGAGAGGAATTTGACCTTGAAACCAGGAATATGGTGACAGCCCTGATAGAGGGGCATGAAGATGAGCTGATAGACTCATTTTACAGGGACCTGGAATTTGGAACAGGCGGATTACGGGGTGTAATGGGTGCCGGCACCAACAGGATGAACGTTTATACCGTGAGTATGGCCACGCAGGGACTTTCCAACTACCTTGTCAGACAATTCCCGCACCTTGATTCCATCAGCGTTGCCATTGCGTACGACTGCCGGAATAACAGCCGTCTGTTTGCAGATACTGCTGCAGCAATTTTCTCAGCAAATGAAATTGATGTTTACCTTTTTGATGACCTGAGGCCCACTCCTGAACTCTCTTTTGCCATCAGGCATTACGGCTGCCAGTCCGGGCTGGTCATCACTGCCTCCCATAATCCCAAAGAGTACAACGGGTACAAAGTTTACTGGGAGGATGGGGGACAGATCATTGCACCCCACGACATCAATATTGTTTCTGAGGTACAGAAGATAAAAAGCATAAACCAGGTAAAAAGAGATCCGCAACCCTCAAGAATCAGGATGATAGGAGAAGAGACAGACCGGATATACCTTGAACAGGTAAAGAAAATGTCCTTATCTCCCGGTGTGATTGAGAAGCACAAAGATCTTAAAATAGTTTTTACACCCATTCACGGTGCATCTGTTAAGCTGGTGCCTGAAGCGCTTCGTAAATTCGGATTTATCAATATAATACCCGTACCGGAACAGAATGTGACAGACGGAAGTTTTCCCACTGTTGTTTCGCCCAATCCGGAAGAGCCGGCTGCCCTGAAGATGGCGCTGAATAAGGCTATGGATACCGGCGCTGAACTTGTTATGGGAACTGATCCGGACGGTGACAGGGTGGGTATAGCAGTCAGGGATACTGAAGGTGAGTTTGTGCTGCTTAATGGCAACCAGACAGCCTCATTGATGTTGTATTATATCCTGAACCGGTGGAATGAACTTGGAAAATTTCGAGGTAAGGAATATATTGTAAAGACTATTGTTACTACCGGTATGCTTTCAGATATTGCATCAAATTTCGGAGTGGAATGTTATGATGTATTAACCGGGTTTAAGTTTATAGCGGGACTGATGAGGAAGTTTGAAGGAGAAAAGACCTTCATTGCCGGTTTTGAGGAAAGCTACGGTTACCTGGCCGGAGATTTCGTGCGTGACAAGGATGCGAATATCTCCTGTGTCCTTATTGCAGAAGCTGCAGCCTGGGCTAAAGATCAGGGCAAATCATTATATGAACTGCTTATTGATCTATATATTGAATTCGGTTTATACCGTGAAACCCTCATTTCAATAGTGCGCAGGGGCAAGAGCGGTGCCGATGAGATAGCTGCAATGATGGACAGGTTCCGGCATTCCCCTCCGGAATCGATAAACGGTTCGCCCGTGATGACCGTGAACGATTATCTGAAACAGAAATCGTTTGATGGTATTAGCCATCTGCGCCGGGATATTGATCTGCCAAAGTCCAATGTACTTCAGTTTTTCCTCAGGGATGGCTCAGTAATTTCAGTAAGGCCTTCGGGCACGGAACCCAAGATTAAATTTTATATTGACGTACAGGGGAAGCTGGAGAGGAGAGAGGATTATAAGTCTGCAATCCGCCAGCTTGAAGAGAAGACTGAAAACATAATAAGAGAACTCGGAGTATCCTGAACTAAAAATTACATGTTTTATGAAGAGTTACAGAAAAGAGATGTGGTTCGAGACAAAGAATCGCAGGGAGCTTATCAACATCACTCCTGACATTGAACAGTGTGTTGCCGGGAGCGGTGTGAAGGAGGGACTGCTGCTTTGTAATGCAATGCATATTACCAGCAGTGTCTTTATTAATGATGATGAGTCCGGCCTGCACCACGATTTTGAAGTATGGCTGGAGAAGCTGGCCCCGGAGCATCCGCATTCACAGTACAAGCATAACGGTTTTGAAGACAATGCCGATGCTCACCTTAAGAGAACAATAATGGGTCGTGAGGTGGTTGTTGCCATAACAGAGGGTAAGCTTGATTTCGGTCCCTGGGAACAGATATTCTACGGTGAGTTTGATGGTAAAAGACGCAAACGCTTGCTGGTGAAGATTATAGGGGACTAGTCAAAGAAGTGGTTACTGAAATTTACCAGGAAAAGCTTTTCGGTTGGTCTTGTAAAGGCTGTATAGAGCCAGCGAAGGTATTCTGTGTTGATCATCTCATCCGTGATATACCCCTGATCTATGAACACGTTCTTCCATTGGCCTCCCTGGGCCTTGTGGCAGGTTACCGCATAGGCAAATTTTACCTGGAGGGCATTGAACCATGGGTTTTCACGTACCTTTTCAAACCTCTTTCGTTTATTTGAAATCTCTGCATAGTCCTCCATCACCGAGTAGAATAGTTCTTTGTTCTGAGTGCTGCTCAGTGAGGCAGTCTCCGAGTATACCGTATCCAGGAGCAGCTTTACCTCTAACTCGGTGTTTTTGTAGTCTATGAATCTTACAAGGGCGTCGGCAAACCTGAAGCCATACATCTCTTCATATTTTCTGATGCGGACTATCTCCATGATATCACCGTTAGCAATAAAATCAGTAATTTCATTTTCAGGCAGCCAGAAATAGTTGTTTCTTACCACCATGAGGAGATCGCCTGCCGCCAGTTCTTCTTCCCTGAAAAGGATCCTGTCTCTTATTCCCTTGTTAAACTGGTTAGCTCTCTTGTTTGAGCGGGTCACAACTATGGTATTCTCCATGCCGTATTTGTCATATGACCCGGTTATCTCCTCTATTAGTTCAGTGCCGTTAATCCTTTCAATATCGTTGAAGCCCTCAAGCAATATTCGAGGTACCCTGTCGGACGAGTCGGTAATATTGAAGCGGATGCCGGCTGCATTAAAAAGAATACCGGAATCTTCAGCCTGACGTAAAATTTCACTCAGGAACACCTCCTGTACATTGAAGCCGAAACCTTTCAGGTATTCGGTGTCGAGGGCAGGACTGATATCTATACCTACGGGAGGCAGCTGCGCGGTGTCGCCCACCAGAACCAGTCTGCAATTCCTTTTATTATTCACATAATTTATCAAATCATCAAGAAGTCTGCCACTGCCGAAAATATCCGATTCGAAAGACTGGTTGGATATCATTGATGCCTCATCAACAATAAACAGGGTGTCTTTATGCAGATTTTTATCCAGTACGAACCTGGCCGTATCGTCGGTTGTGGATTTCTGACGGTAGATCTTTTTATGGATCGTATATGCGTTATGTTTGCAATATGAAGAAAGTACCTTGGCTGCCCTGCCGGTAGGAGCCAGTAAAACCACGTTGTTTTGCAATATCTTCATGGTCCTTACCAGTGCCCCTATAATTGATGTTTTTCCCGTACCCGCAAAACCCTTGACAAGCATTATATCCTTATCTTTGCCCCTTGTAATGAAATCCGGAATCAAATGTATCATTTTTTTCTGGCTTGTTGTGGGCTGATGGCCTAACTGTTCTGTTAATATCTTGATAATATGGGCTTTTAACATTTTATGTAATTATCAGGATTTTTAAGGTATAAATATATTTTTTTTATAAATTTGCCATCAAACTTAAAATTAAAATATCATAACATAAAAGAATCATATCAGCCGACACACTTTTTTATGAACAAAATTAAATCTTCATTCTTTTTTGATCCGGCTAAAAAGAACTTAAAACGGGAATGGAGTTTTAATGTAAATCAAAACCTGGTTATAAATTTTTTGGCATAAGATTCAGATAATTTATATTGAATAACTAAAATTTTACTAATGAAGACATTAATTCAGGTTCTCCTTGCGGTTTCAATTATTGTACTCGGATATCTGCTGGTAGAAAGTATCCAGCAGCCTATCAGGTTCCAGCAGGAGCAAAGGAAAAGGTATAATAAGACAATTGAGAGACTTAAGGACATACGCTCTTCACAGCTTGCATATCGCTCTGTATACGGAGAATTTACGGGAAGTTTTGATACTCTTATTGATTTTGTTAAGCATGATTCATTCAGTGTTGTTATGGCCATAGGCTTTGAAGATGAGGATGAAGAGGTTGCTTCTGAAGAGATTATCAGGGATACAGTAAGGGTAAGCGTCAGGGATTCACTTTTTTCGCCCGGATACCCGGTTGATTCTCTCCGGTATGTGCCCTTTACAGGAGGCAGGGAGGAATTTTTCCTTGGAGCCGGTGAGGTAATGACCGGATCCGGACTTGCTGTTGAGGTTTTCGAGGCTCATGTTCATAACGATGTTTTGCTGGCCGGACTTGACAGGCAGCTCATTATCAATATGAATGATGAGCGAATTAAAAGGGACCAGTTCCCGGGTCTGCGAGTGGGATCACTTACGGAGACCACAAACAATGCCGGTAACTGGGAATAATAATTTCCCGGTATGGATATTGTTCTTATAGACGAGACATTTGATCTTAATCAGACAAAAAATTATCATATATCCATTCAGGTTGGCCTGAATGGATATTCTTTTTCTGTTCTTGACCCTCTCAGGAATAAGTACATACTTTTAAAACATTTTCCTTTTCCAAAAGAGATGACCCACTCTTTGCTGGAAGAAAAGGTTAATGAGATAACCGGCACTGATGAATTTCTTACCAGGGATTATAAAACGGTACTCTTCTCCTACCAGACCCCTAAATACACACTGATCCCCGGACCACTGTTTAATAAAAAGAAGCTCAGGTCCTGTTTTGAATTCAACCATTACCTTGATGACCTTGACGAGATCCATTATAACAGCCTCAAAGGAACAGATGCATACAATGTATTTGTTATTCCAACGGAGCTTTCCAGCATAGTTTACAAGGCTTTCAGGAATGTAATCTTTTATCATCAGGCCACACCCCTTATTGAGCACAGCCTGATCAGCCACGGTGGGAAAAGTTCTCAGAAAGTTGCAATTGCCAACATTTATGGAAAAAATGCCGACATAGTTGTCGTTAGTGGAGATAATTTATTGTTATGTAATACTTTTCCATGGAAAAATGAAGATGATCTGGTTTATTTTATTCTTTATGTTTATGAACAGCTGAAATTAAATGGTGAGGAAACCCCCCTTTATATTTCCGGTGAAATGCCAAAAACTTCACCTGCCTATGATCTGTTAAAATCTTATATTAAAAAAACAATATTTGAAAAACGCAACGATCATTTTGTATACAGCTATACATTCAATGATGTTGACGCCCATTGGTTTGTTAACCTTTTCAATCTGAGGTTGTGCGTATAATCAGCGGAGAATATAAAGGGAAACGACTTTATCCGGGTAAATTTTTCAAAGCCAGACCCACTACTGATTTTGCCAGGGAAAACCTTTTCAATGTAATAAATAATTATTTTGATTTTGATCGTCTGCAGGTACTTGATCTTTTCAGCGGTACCGGCAGTATATCATTCGAATTTGCTTCCCGGGGCTGCCGTGATGTCGATTCTGTAGAGTCAAACTGGCGGCACCATGCTTTCATCCAGAAAACTGCGGCCGAACTGAAGTTTGAGCAGCTCGCCCCTATCAGGGCTGATGCTTTCAGGTTCTTAAAACATACACCGCGTGAATATGATCTGATCTTCGCCGATCCACCATTTGATATGAAAGATCTGGATCAGCTTCCTCATTTGATTTTTAGCCGCAATCTTGTGAAACCGGGTGGCTGGTTTATACTTGAACACGGAAGAGAGTACGATTTCTCTGCCTTACCAAAGTTCCTCGAGCTCAGGAAATATGGGAGCGTGCATTTCAGCATTTTTGTTAATGAGCAGATAAGCTGATAAATGTATTACCGGGTATTTTTTAAAAAACTGAACATTAATATTTGCAGGAATAAAAATATCTTGTATTTTTGCATCACTAAAATTGATCATTGAGATCAATTAGTTCTTAATAATTCTGGTCCGGTAGTTCAGTTGGTTAGAATACATGCCTGTCACGCATGGGGTCGCGAGTTCGAGTCTCGTCCGGACCGCCAACTACAAAGCAAACCCTCTGATAATCAGGGGGTTTTTTGTTTTTTAGCTCTTGGGTTTGGGTTAGCAACTAAATCAGCGCCTGGTAAAAATCAAAAATCTCTAAAGTCCAACTATCAATCCAGGAATATTGACCTGTACTTGTACTCAATTTCTTCAATCTCTGAATCGGAAAGTGCTTCAAATTCTTTTGTCCTTGCCCTTTTTGATAATTTCCCTTTGTTTTGTTCGAGAAACCTGATTAGTAATGCTACCAGATTATCAGGCATTTCAAATTTGTCATCTAGCCAGGCTTTCATAGAATCATAATTTCTAAGATAATTTACCTCCTGGGGAATGATTCTGTCAATTGTTGATTCGATACCTTCAAAGATGAACTCAGCATGATTTGTTGCATCAAAATATCTATAATAATCAATAGTCTCATTCAGAACATCAACATTATTCTCCGGGGTTTTCTTCCATTTAATAAAACCAAGCAGGGGTTGAGAATAAGATTCAAGTACCTGCCGATAATCATCGATCCTGTCCAAAATTGCTGAGGAAACAGGAAATATTATTCCCTGTGGTGTGAATTTCATTTTTGCCAAAACATGATTAATCAGATACCGGTGGATTCTGCCGTTACCATCTTCAAATGGATGAATAAATACAAATCCAAAAGCAATTTTTGCAGCACTCAGCACAGGATGAAACTTAATTTCTTCCAATAATTTATTGGTTTCAAACAAGCCATCCATCAGGGAATTTAAATCTTGCCACCTTGCGGATATATGCACCGGAATTGGTTCTCCGGTAGTTCTATCATGCTCGCCAACGAATCCACCCTTCTTTCTATACCCCATATCTATAAAACGGTTATTTTCTATCACTATATGTTGCAGCCGGAGTAATTCATCTTTTGATAATGGTTTGCTGCCTGCCTGTCCAATAGCTTTACCCCACCTAAATGCTCTGTTCTGAGTAGGTTTTTCACCTTCTATTGTAAAGGAAGCTTTTGAGTCTTTCAGCAAAAGAAATGCAGAAGTCCGTAGTAAAATATCTTTATGAACCCCACTAATTACTTTAGTTGTCTTTTCCGATAGGTTTTTTATAATGAACTCATCCAATTTCTTCGTCCTGCGTATTAACGGGCAGAAGTTAATCGTGCCGGGCAGGTTATTTCGAATTCTATGTCTGGATGAGTTAATACTAACATTGCTTGCATATTGTAACTTCTCATCCAGAAGTGGAACAAAATTTTTAAATGTTAGATCACCAATCGGTAGTTTATTCTGCATTAACCACTCATATAAGAACCAGATCTTTCGTACATATTTTCCTGAATATTCGGACATAATGATCTTTATAACTTCTGATTGATCCAGTTTTTCAAATAGCTTCTTAAAAAACAAAAGGTTAACACCTTCGTATTTTAGTGCGAAGACTAATTGTCCGGCTAATGTATCCGGAGGTTTATATTTCGGGCCAAATACTATCCACCCTGGGTTATGATAGTTCTTGTTCTTCTTAATTATCAGGGCCAGGATGTCAGGAACCGGTACTTCTAACCGGTAGTATTGAATAACTGCACCATAACCGGTTATAAAACCGGTTTCAGGAGCCGTCCTTCCATGAAAATGGAGTATTTCTTTTGAAAAAAGGGTATTTTCCATGATATGTTATGAAATATAGGTATGGTAAAATTATGAAAAATAGGTATAAATTGTGAAAAATAGGTATAAAATATAGTGTGTTATGAAAAACAGGTAGTATTTTAAGGCAGACGAGTCTCGTCCGGACCGCCAAAACACAGTTAAGCCGTTGATTAATAGCGGCTTTATTTGTTGAGGGACGTGACAGGGGAACATAATTGTTTGCAGGGTTTGATTCTTATGGAGCTAAAAAATAGCTAAGAAAAAAACTGTTTTTTGGAAGATATTTTAATGGCAGCGGGGGATAATCAGTCGAATGCCGTCCCTGCAGGGATAGAATTAACAGGACTATCGATTGTTATCTTTCTGTTTTTTCCCTGACCTGATATCCTCAGATCGCTTCTATCGTTGACGGCGGCTTACTGGCAATATTATATGTTACACTAACCACACCCGGTACTTCTGCCAGTATCTCGTTGGCCAGTCCGGTCAGCGTTTCGTAATGCAAACTGGTTGGAGTCGCGGTTCGCGCATCAACACTGTCCCAGCACCTTACCTCTATCTGCCTGCCAAAATCCCTATTCCCGTCACGAATACCCGTAACACGGTCCTCATGCAGAATAGCCAGGTACTGGAAAGCCTTGCTGTCCCGAAGCCATTTTTCTGTAATGACTGTGGCCTTCCTGACGATACCGAGTTTTTTCCGGGTCACTTCGCCAATGATACGTGCTGCGAGGGCCGGACCGGGAAACGGGATGCGGGCATAAAACTCTTCTGTCAGACCCAGTTCTTTTCCCACTTTTCTTACCCCGTCCTTGCGCAACTGTATCAGGGGTTCAATTATATTGTATCCGAAAGCCTGCTGCGGATCGATGCCCAGCTGTTCAAATACGTTGTGCTGCCGCTTGATCCCAGCTACGGTCTCGTCGATGTCTGTAAGTATTGTTCCCTGGAGAAGGTGGCGGGCATTGCTCTCCCTTACCAGCCTGCCAAACACATCTTTGTAGAATGCCTGTGTTATAGCTTCGCGTTTCTCCTCCGGGTCGGTAATACCAATCAGGTTCGACAGGAAAGCCTCTTCTGCGTCCACTATCTTCACCTCTACTCCAAGTTGCCTGAAGAAGGACTGCACCTTTTCAGGTTCCCCCTCACGCATCAGGCCGTTCTGTATGAAGACAGTCCTGAGTCTGTTGCCCAGTGCCCGATGGCCCAGCAGCGTTACCACCGAGGAATCGACACCTCCTGAAAGGGCGTTTATTGCTGTGCCATCACCTACGGCCTGTCTGATGTCATTAATCTTTTCAGCGATGAATGATTCGGTGTTTAACGATTCGGTAAGTATCTCTCTGGTCATGATAGTAGTTATTAAAGGTTTAATCTGAACAGGTCTAAAAGTAAGAAATATTTTATAAACCCATTTTCTTTTTATAATAATTTGAATATAGCGTTATTGCAGGATTATGCCCGGTAACTCTGTCTTTTACAATAAATGTTGTTGCCGGTGCATCAGAATATTTGGTAAACAATATATCGTGCCCGATACACAGTCCCACGATAATGTTCAGATCAGTTTTTAAATCATTGAGTACCATCGCCTGACCTATCGGATTGCATATAGCTTCATATCTTTTACAATTTATTTGTGTCAGATTAAAATCTTTTTTATCAATTCCTGAAAATTTGCAGCATATGGAATGAACTGTGAATTTTCTCTCAAGTGCTTCTGTCAGGTATTTAGCCTCGGTTGTTAATCCTATGCAGTGACTTATGCCGATCCTGGTGTATCCCATTTGTTCAGCAAAGCTGATAATCTCTTCAAGTCTTGTCCATTCCATATAATGCTCTCCTTCAATACGTGCAGAAACTTCTAAAATTTTTTTGTTCCCTGCTTTATTATATTCTTTTTTTGAAAGATCAATATAGGAGCTAAAGTCTTGACCTCTTGTACAATCATCTCCTGTATAACAACCAGGGTTTTTGCAACCAGCGCAATTTGCCATAAATGTGTTATTTTTGTTTAACATAAAGTTATAATATTATATCTGATATTATTCATAAAATAATAATGCCGAACCGCAGAAGACACAGAAGAGTTAAAATGCCTCCCAGGATGGAAGGCTTCAAACCTTTCGGAATACCTATGCGGGAACTTGAACCTGTGGTTTTGCTTTATGAAGAATATGAGGCTATAAGACTGGCAGATTATGAAAACCTCACACAGGAAGAAGCTGCAATAAAAATGGATATTTCCCGGCCCACTTTTACACGGGTATATGACAAAGCGCGAAAGAATGTTGCAAAAGCTTTTATTGAGGGTAAAGCTATCATAATACAGGGAGGTACTTACGTGACCGATGACTTCTGGTACAGGTGCTATAATTGCCATGAGACCATGATTACCATGAAACCTGCAAAACATTGCAGGAAATGTGATTCGGATGATATAACACAATTAAATGAACCGGATAATGCAGAATAAATATAAAGAAAATGAATTTTGCATTTGTGTGCATTGCAATACAAGATTATCTCATGAACGTGGCATCCCGTGCAGGGAAAGCAAATGTCCTGATTGCGGGAGAATAATGTTCAAAGAAGGTTCTTATCATCATCGGCTATATTTGAAAAAAATAGATGATGAGAAACAATAATTAAAATAAACCGGCCTTATCCGCAGGCTGTTTAGATTTTGTTTTAAGTCCTCTGACGTTATGATCATACATGATTTTATAGATTATCTCCTCTGCAGCCCTTATTATTGGATTATTTACCGGAGAGGATGTTAATAAGGGGTGTGTGCCGATCTGAAATGAGACCAGCTCATAAACTGTAATGGATTTTTGAATAGCCATACTAATTATATTGATTATCTCCCCGACAGATTTCCCGCCCCAGGCCTCACCTCCCAGAATACTACCGTCTAAAGGCGAGGCATAAAGTTTTACCGTTAATTCTGAAGTTCCCTTTAATGTCCCCGGATGCCTGTCAGGCGAAGTAAATTTTGAAGAGACGAACTCAACATTTGCTTCTTCTGCACTGCTTTCATTTGCTCCTGCCCCGGCAACTGCCAGTCCGTTAATTTCAGTAGAAAAAACTCCAAGCGTGCCGCTTATGCATTTTTTTATCCTGATGCCAAAAATATTATGCCCAAGGATTCTTGCTTCGGCAGTTGCGGTTGAAGCAAGCTTAATATTGTCACTCCGCCCGGTAAGAAAACCAAATGTCTGGGCACAATCACCAACGGCACTTATATCTTTTACCGTTGTGCGTCCGTAATTATCTACATGAATATCTCCATACCTGTTAAGTTCCAGTCCTGTCTCATTTGCCAGCTCTGAGTTGGCACGATAACCTATCGCAAGGATTACAGCATCGGCTTCAATTCTGTTTCCATCTGAAATTAATACCTGTTTTACGGTATTGTTTTTACCAGTGATCTCTTTTACTTTCGTGGAAGTCAACACATTTACTTTTGTATTTTTCAGTGCTTCAGTTGCAATAGCACACAATTCAGGAGAAAATGCTTTCAAAAAACAAAGTGGTTCGCTCTCAACCAGGGTGACATTAGCATTAGAGGCAGCTAATTGTTCGGCAACTTCAGCACCTATAAAACCTCCTCCCACGACAACAATATTTCTGAAGCCATCGATCTTAGATGCTAGATTATGGATATATGGATAACTCTTTTTTATATAGAAAACATTTTGAAGTTCATGGCCGGGTATAAATTTGGGAATAACCGGTGAAGAGCCTGTTGCAAAAACCAGTTTATCATACCCAAACTGTTCCCCTGTTTTAACAGTTACCAGCTTATTTGATTTATCAACTTCTATTGCTGTATTTATGATAACCTCACCACCCAGGTCAACAAAAGGTTTGGGACCCATTTTATTTTTATCAACATCATTGCTCAAATGGTGAAAAATATAAGGAATCCCGCAAGGAACAAGCCCTTCGGCCTCCTCTTTTATCATTAGTACGGTTTTATCCGTGAAAAACTTTTTAATGGTTATTCCTGTTACAATTGCAGCAGGGCCACCTCCGATTATTATTACATCATATTGTTTCATAGTATAGGATTGTTTTTAATTATTCTGATATTCCTTTGATTTCAAACATATTTCCACTTTTGTCCCATATAAAACAGGTGTCTTGCTTGGTTGTAACATTTTTAGATTTTTAATAAATACATAGCAAAATTAAATGAACAAATGTTCATTACAAAATTATTTTACTTAAATTTGTATTATTAAAGTTTGCTTATGGTTTTACCGGGCTTATAAGTTTGTGATAGTTTATTATAATTAAGGAATATGCATCCGGATTGTAAAAAATGTTTTCTGGAACAAGCAGAAAAATTACTTGCTAAGCAGAGGGTCTCAGATGATATTGCAGAGGATATTATTTCGAGGCTGCAACTTTTCATTGACAGACATGTGGATAATAATTTACTGGCGCCTGAGGTTTCCTGTTTAGCTCACCGTCTTATCAGGAAGGCAATTAACGTGGATGATCTTTATGAAAAAGAAAAACACTATTACAATAGTTTATTACTAAATCAGGAAGAAGAGATTAGGAGCAAAATAAGAAAATCTGATGATCCATTCCGAACAGCATTACTTTATGCATTGGCCGGGAATATAATTGATCTGGGTCCGCGAAGATCATTTGATGTAAAAAATGCTTTATCTGCTGCTATTTCGGAAAAACCTGTTATTGATCATTCTTTATTACTGAAAGATAAACTGGAAAACGCCTCGACTGTATTGTACCTGGGAGATAATGCCGGTGAAATTGTTTTGGACAAACTTTTTATTGAGACAATTAATCATCCTGATCTTTATTTTGCCACCCGCGGCGGAAATGTAATTAACGATATTACTTACAAAGATGCCTTGAATGTGGGTATAACAAAAATAGCAAAGGTTGTTCCAAATGGATATGACGCTCCATCAACTCTTTTAAACAGATGTTCTCCCGAGTTCAGAGAAATTTTTGATAAAGCCGATATAATCATATCAAAAGGACAGGGTAATCTGGAAGGTTTGATAAGTAACCTGAATAAAAAAATATTCTTTTTGTTTATGGTAAAATGTAAAGTAATTGCAGAGATGATTGGAGTAGAAGAGAAGAGTATTGTTGTGTTTTATAATCAAAGGTTTAAACCGCAGGATAATATATAAATAAAAGAGATAGTTATGATTTCCTTTGGCCCCGTTTCGTCCAGAAGGCTTGGTTTAAGTCTTGGAATAAATAATATTGTTTCAGGTAAGTTTTGCTCTTACAGTTGTGTTTATTGCCAGATAGGAAATACAATAAACAGATCAACGGAAAGGCGGACTTTTTATGATCCCGGAAAACTGGTTGAGGATGTTGAAAGCCATTTAGGAAAACTAGACAAGGATCATATGCCGGATTATCTGACTTTTGTTGCCAATGGTGAACCAACCCTTGATATTAACCTGGGTCAGGAGTTAAGATTGTTGAAAAAGTATGGCATACCCGTAGCGGTTATTACCAATGCATCGCTTATCACTCATGAATCTGTCCGGGAAGATTTGATGCACGCAGACTGGGTATCAGTTAAAATAGATACTGTTGATGAAGTAGTCTGGAAAAAAATCAACCGGCCTTCTGATGTGATGGTTTTAAAAACGATACTTGATGGGATTAAAATATTTGCATCTGAATATAAAGGCAGCTTGCATACTGAAACCATGCTGATTAACGGATACAATGATGATTTAAGGCAACTCAGGCAAACAGCATTATTTATTAGCGAATTACATCCCAAAACGTCCTGGCTTTCAATACCAACCAGACCCCCTGCTTTAAAGGAAGTAAAGCCAGTGCCTGAATCCAAAATTATCCGGGCATGGCATGTTTTTCAAAACAATGATATAAATACTGAGTTACTTACAGGCTTTGAGGGGATCAACGCTGGTTTCACCGGGGATGCTTATAATGATATTTTAAATATTACAGCAGTTCACCCGTTACGCGAAGATACCATGGCGAAACTTTTAGAGAATGACAATTCAGACAGTTCAGTAGTTGAATCCCTTGTTGCAAAGGGTAAAATAAAAAGGTTGGATTATAAAGGTAAAAAATATTACCTGAGACGCTATAAAGGATGATTCTTCCGATTATTAAAGGTTCAACCGTGAGTTCTTTAACAAGTTTTAGAAATTGATAAAAAGTAAATTGCTTGAAATAACCAGAAGTCAAAATCATTACCATTCAAAAACATTAGTATTATGCCAAAATTGGATAAAACAGGCCCTGAAGGAAAAGGGCAGGAAACAGGCCGGGGACTCGGCAAATGTAAACAGACACCACTGAAAGAATTGATTCGCGGACTTGGCAGGGGTATGGGTAAACGCCGGAAGTCAGGTGGCGGACCTGGCAGGGGAAAACGGCTGCAATATGATTCATAGTCATTTGTATTTTTTTTATTTTACAGGCCAGTAATAGTCCCCTGCAATCAATCAGATAGATGGGTTTGAAAAAAAAACATAATTAAAGAACATATGTTCATTTAAAATTGTATATTTGTATTATAAATCAAAACAATTAATGATATGATCATAGCAATCCCGGCATCGAAAGATAAAATAGATGCATTAACAGATGAACGTTTCGGGCGTTGTCCATTCTTTTGTTTATATAATACGCGAACCGGAAATCATATTTTTAAAAAGAATATCATTAAAGATGCTTCGGATGGTGTGGGTTTGCGGGCCGCGGAATTCCTGGCTAATAATGGGGTTGATGAAGTATACGCTATGGAGGTCGGCCCGAAAGCACAGGGGGTACTGAAGAGATTAAAAATTAAAATAAATCCTGTTGATTCAGGACAAACAGTTGCAAAAATAATTAATATGTTAAACCATAAAAATTAAGTATTATGCCATCAGGAGACCGTACCGGTCCAATGGGACAAGGTCCCATGACCGGGAGATCATCAGGTTTTTGCGCGGGATATGATACACCGGGCTATGTGAAAGCATTTGGAGGCGGAATGGGTAGAGGTTTTCGCTTTGGAAGAAGCAGGGGCCGTGGATCCGGCCGGGGAAGGAATTTTGGCGGTGGCTTTGCCGGCTTTTTTCCGGATTTTTCATGGGGACACTCCATATCCAAAGATGATGAGATAAGTATGCTGAAATCCCAGTCCGAATATCTGAAGCGTTCCCAGAAAGATATTGAAAAAAGACTTGGTGAACTGGAGAAAGAAAGTGAATGATTTATCAGTAAGATCTAAAGTGGTTTTTTAAATCAACCACTAAAGATCTAATGTTCACAGCAAATCACACTCCGGTAAAATCATCCGGAGTATGATTTGCTGCAAATTAGAATTCCAGAAAAACAGAAATTATAACTAATAAGTTAATATGGTACAGATTATAGCTATACCGGTAAGTAATAATTGTTTATGCCAGCATTTCGGACATTGCGAAAAATTTGCAGTTTTTACAACCGAAGACAAAAAAGTAACGGGAGAATCATACCTTATACCCCCGCCGCATGAGCCTGGTGTTCTCCCCTCATGGCTTGCATCAAAGGGTGTAACCCATGTCATTTCCGGAGGTATGGGACACAGGGCTGTCTCTCTGTTTAACCAGCAAAATATCACCGTTTTTACCGGTGCTGAAGAAAAATCTCCCGGAACCCTGGTGGAAGAATTTTTATGCGATAAGCTCACAACGGGTGTAAATGCCTGTGACCATTAAATTAATACATATTGATTTTCTCCTGGTACTCCATGTAATTTAGTTCGTGAAGTGGTTTAATCAACTTCATTGATTTAAACTGCAAAGTTTATATTATTTGGGTTTCTGTGGGGTATTAAATTGATATTAATGTAATACGGAAATTGATAATTGCCATTACCAGCGGAAAAGGTGGAACAGGAAAGACTTCTGTAAGCACAGGACTTTTTCATGTTTTCACCAGGTATTTGAAATATGATGTTCAGCTTCTCGATTGTGATGCTGAAGAACCAGATTGTCATATTTTTATCAAATCAAAACTTTCTGCAAGTTATCCCGTAAATATTTCTATTCCTTATATTGATCCGGGCAAATGCACTTTTTGTAGTAAATGCAAAAATGTCTGTGCTTTCAATGCAATAGTTATGCTGCCAGCCATCAGGTTTATCGAGGTGGTGGAAGATATGTGTCATGGTTGCGGGGCTTGTTCGTATGTTTGCCCTGAAGGGGCCATAACTGAAAACAATAAAGCTATAGGCACAATATCCTATTATGATTCTCACGGGAAAGATGATTTCATAGAAGGCCGGATTAAAGTGGGGAGTGCCCTGCAAACTCCTGTTATAAGAGAGACTATAAAACATGCCCGTAAAGAAGGTATAGTTTTGTTCGATTCACCTCCGGGCACATCCTGTCCGGTTGTAGCTGCCGTTTCAAAGTCGGATTACGTGGTAATGGTTACTGAACCCACTCCTTTTGGGTTATATGACCTGAGGCTGATGGCAGATACGGTAAAACAGCTTGGGAAAAAACATGGTATTGTTATCAATAAGTCCGGCTTGGATTATAAACCACTGTATGAATATATAAGTCAAAACAAAATAACCCTGTTGGGTGAAATTCCTTTCAAAAAAGAGTATGCAATGGCATATTCAAAAGGAGAAATTCTTCCGGAATATGACAAGGGGCTAAAGGATACATATATCGGAATTATTAATTCAATATTAGATGGGCAAACCCTTTGAAATAGTGGTTTTAAGCGGGAAGGGCGGTACAGGAAAAACCAGTATTACCGCGGCTTTTGCCTTATTAAGTAGAAATTCAGTTATTACTGATTGTGATGTAGATGCTGCCGATTTACATCTTCTATTATCTCCTGAAGTATATAAAAGTGAAAATTTTCCCAGTGGGGCCAAAGCTGTAATTGACGGGGAAAAATGCACTGGTTGCGGTCTCTGCCTGGATTTATGCCGTTTTGGCGCCATTGAATTTAAAGACAATGTTTATTATATCGATGAATATGCCTGTGAGGGATGCGGGCTATGTGTGGAAGCGTGTCCTGCCGGCGCAGTGACTATCGAAAAATATGAGAACAACCGGATTTATTTTTCCAACTGTCGTTTTGGCCCGATGATTTATGGCAAACTTGGTATTGCCGAAGAAAATTCCGGAAAACTGGTTTCCAGAATCCGCCAGTATGCAAAAGAAACTGCCATAAAAACCAATGCCCGGTATATTCTGACCGATGGTCCGCCGGGCATTGGCTGCCCTGTTATTTCATCAGTTACAGGTTCTGATATGGTAATAGCCATAACGGAACCAACCCAATCGGGCTGGCATGATCTTCAGAGATTAATTGAAATGATTGGTCGTTTTAAAACCCCTCTGTTTGTCATCATAAATAAATACGACCTGAATAAAGATATGGCCACGACCATTGAGAACAATCTGAAAGGCAAAGGTATTAGGGTATCCGGGAAGATTCCCTATGACGAAACAATGATCCTGGCCCTGCTTGAAGGGAAGGCAATAAATGAGTTTAAACCCGGGGGGACGGTGGCATACGAACTTAATAGGATATGGGAAACTATAAAAGAAATTATTAATGAACCAACTATACATTAAATTTTTTCATCAAAAATTATACACAGTCAGATGAAAAAAATTTATTGGAAAGCGAAGCGGTTCATCCTGTAAGTCAAAATTTTGTTAACTTTTTAAACAAAATTATGACTCTTTTTTACAGGATAAATGTAATATCCCCTTTATTAAAAAGCCACGATTTTTCAACTGGTCAATCATGTTAGCAGAATAACTTTCAACAATGGCAAATTTCTGTTAAAGTTTTCTTGTAATCCCGGACTAATATTTGTATAATCAGCAGCCGGGTTTTTTTAATACTTCTTTCGGTTGGCAAAAGCAACAAGTGAAAGCATAACCGGTACTTCAACAAGAACCCCTACTACCGTAACCAACGCAGCGGGAGATTGCAGGCCGAACAGGGCAATAGCTACGGCAACAGCCAGTTCAAAGAAATTACTTGCACCTATCATGGCTGCAGGTGCGCAAACAGCATGTGAGAGCTTCAGTTTTTTTCCACCGTACCAGGCAAGAAAAAAGATAAAGTAGGTCTGTATCACCAGGGGCACAGCAGCAAGTAATATTATCAGCGGATTACTAATGATATTCTGTCCCTGGAATGCAAATAACAGCACCAGTGTTACAAGAAGTGCAACAATGCTTACGGGCTTTAGTTTTGGGAGGAATACCTTTTTAAACCACTCTTCACCATGTGCTTTTAGTAACATTTTTTGCGTGATAACACCGGCAACCAGCGGCACAACAACAAAGAT
>JAWODJ010000033.1:0-4064 GCA_046483315.1 Bacteroidales bacterium
GGAGGGAAAGTTCAGGCTTGACGACCCGGTTTCAGGGTATATCCCCGAATTCCGTAACCCGCAGGTTCTAGAAACTTTCAATCACAATGATACAAGCTATACAACCACTGAAGCGGACAGGGAGATAACCATCAGGCATCTTCTCACACACACCTCGGGTCTGGGATATGGAATTATTGACGGCGACGACCGGTTCAGGATGATATACCGTAAAGCGGGTATAATCGACCTTTTTACCACCGACAATATCACCATCGGTGAGAATGTAAGGAGGCTGGCGGGCCTTCCCCTTCATCATCATCCCGGCGAGAAGTACACGTACAGCGAAGGCCTCGATGTTCTGGGCTATTTTATTGAGGTTATCTCCGGTATGCCGTTTGACCGTTTCCTGAGGGAGCGTATTTTTGACCCTCTCGGGATGGATGACACCTGGTTTTACCTTCCGGAGGAAAAAACCGCCCGGCTGGTGCCGGTGCAGGAAAAGTCAGAGGCAGGCGAATGGGTTCATTATAGCTCGGACTACTATGATCCTGACTACCCGGTTAAAGGGGCAGAGAGGTTCTTTTCAGGCGGTGCCGGACTGAGCAGTACGGCAAAAGACTATGCCAACTTCCTTCAGATGTACCTCAACGGAGGTGAACTCAACGGCATCCGCATTCTTAGCCGTACAACGGTCAAATCCATTATGGCCAACCAGATCGGCGACCTCTGGGGTGTTGATCCGGATAGCTATTACGGACTTGCATTCGGTGTGCTGACACTAAAAGGGCAGGGCCGGGGCGGACTGGGTAGTGCAGGCACGTTCAACTGGGGCGGTTATTTCAACACCCAGTATTTTGCCGATCCGCAGGAACAGATCATAGGCGTGCTCATGAAGCAAACCAGGGGACAGACATCAGACAACACAGGCTGGCAGTTCCGGTTGCTGACAGGCCAGGCTGTCGATGACTGAAATTACTTACCTCCATAAACCTCAAGCCAAACCCGCAGGAAATGGCAAACACAAATCAATACCTGATCCAGCATGTCTTCAGCGAGATGCTGAAATGGTCAATAACGTGCAATTCCGCTAAAGCCTGGTTGCCGGCAAAGGTGAGATACTTCCGTCTAAAAGGAATTATATTATAATTATTTTCCTTTTTGATATAATATAATTATATTTGCAAAAAAGGAAAGATGATAACACGAACATTGGAACAGGCAATTAAAGAGAGGCTGTTTAAAGGAAAGGCCATAATAGTATTTGGAGCAAGGCAGGTTGGTAAAACAAGTATGCTCAGAAAAATCACACAAGAGCTGCAGGAAAAAATATTATGGCTGAATTGTGACGAAGCGGATGTGAGAGAACTTCTTTCAAATACAACTTCCGGAAGATTAAAGGCTTTGTCAGGCAATAACAGGATAATGGTTATTGATAAGGCACAGCGTGTGCAAAACATCGGAATTACGCTGAAGCTTATTTCCGATGAGATAAAAGATGTACAGCTGATCGCTACAGGTTCATCTGCTTTTGAGCTGGCTGATTCCATTAAAGAGCCTCTAACCGGCAGAAAGTATGAGTATTTTTTGCATCCGCTGGCATTTGGGGAAATGGTGGCACATACAGATCTGCTTTCAGAAAAAAGGATGCTGGAGCACAGGCTGATTTTCGGTTACTATCCGGAAATTGTCAGTAGTATGGGAAAAGAAGAGGAGTTGTTGAAATTGCTGGCTGGCAGCTATTTGTATAAGGATATACTGATGCTTGAAGGTATTAAGAAACCGGTTTTGCTTGAAAAAATTCTCCGGGCACTGGCTTTACAGTTAGGCAATGAGATCTCGTACTACGAAATAGGGCAGTTGGTTCAGGCAAAAGGCGAGACGGTTGAAAAATACATTTCCTTATTGGAAAAGACATATATTGTCTTTCAGCTGAACGCCTTCAGCAAAAATGTGAGAAACGAAATAAAAAAGGGGAAGAAAGTATATTTCCGGGATAACGGCATCCGAAATGCCATACTTGGGAACTACAACCTGTTGCAGTCGAGAACCGATGTTGGTGCTTTATGGGAAAATTTTATCATCAGTGAACGAATGAAAATGCTTGAAAACTCGGGACAAAGCTTTTCATCATGGTTTTGGAGAACAACACAGCAGCAGGAAATTGATTATATTGAAGAAAGAAACGGAAACCTTCATGCTTATGAAATAAAATGGAACCGCCAAAAAGCAAAATTCCCGTTGACTTTTACAAATGCATATCCGGAATGTAAAACAGATTTGATCAGTAAAAATAACTATGATGAGTTTGTTACGAACGGTATACGGTAATTGATACTCCGCATATTTGCCAGCTAAAATATTAAGCCCAATGGCAGAACCCGAAGAAGCCGGTATTTTTCTCCCCGATCACGAAAAAGTTAGAGAAAGAATAAAAAATCTCTGAAATGATCAGTAACGTGAAATTCCGCGAAAGCCTGGTTGCCGGAGATTGGATATTTTTGGAATCGGATTCCAATATTATCCGTTATTTTTGGATTAATATTCCAATTATCTCCATTATTTTGATTATTTTTGCGCAAAACAGATAAAATGTATATTCCAAGAACATTGGACCCGGCCATAAGGGAACACCTGAACAGAAAAGAAATTACCATAATAACAGGCCCGCGTCAGAGTGGAAAGACATCATTGCTGCAGGCCTTATACCGGGAACTGAAAAATGAAGGGCAGGAGGTACATTATATCACATTTGAAGATTATGACACGCTCTCTGCCATCAATACCCACCCGGAAGAGGTTTTCACCTTCATACCCCGTCCGCCTAAAAACCTGGATAGCAGCGATACCACAAATAAACGCAGCTTCCTGTTTATTGACGAAGTCCAGTATGCCGATAACCCTTCAAATTTACTGAAATATCTTTATGATGTTTACCATAAAAGCCTGAAAATAGTTGCTACCGGAAGCAGCGTATTTTACCTGGATGAAAAGTTTACCGATTCTCTTGCAGGTAGAAAAAGGATCTTTGAACTGAAAACTCTCTCGTTCAGGGAATTCCTGGTTTTTAAAAAGTCCGTGCTGCTTCATGATGAACTGCTTAGGATCAGGGATAATAAAGAGTATATTTCATCCTCCCGAAGGGAATTAATGCAAATGTTTGATGAATACCTTGTTTTCGGCGGATATCCTGCAATTGCCCTTGAGAATGGAGAAGAGGAAAAAGTATCCTTACTGAAAGAGCTGAGAAATTCCTTCCTGAAAAAAGATATGGATGAGGCAGCCGTCAGCCAGCCTGATAAATTCTACAATTTTTTGGCAATTCTGGCCGGACAGACGGGAAACCTGGTAAATAAGAATGAACTGGCGAATACCATTGGAGTTGATAATAAGACCATTGATAAATACCTCCATGTGCTGCAAAAGTGTTTCCATATTGATCTCGTCAGGCCGTTCTATTCAAACCTCAGAAAGGAACTGACCAAAATGCAGAAGGTCTATTTCAGGGATGCGGGAATGAGAAATGTTGCACTAAACCGTTTTTACGATTTCAGAAACCGGGATGATCAGGGAGCCTTACTGGAAAACTATGTGTTTAAGCGGCTTACTGATCTGTATGACAAAGACAACATAAAGTTCTGGCGAACTACAGTCAGGCATGAAATAGATTTTGTTACTGAGACTTCTTTTCAAAAGGGTTTAGCCTGGGAAGTCAAAATGAATTGCAGGAATATTAAATCTGCATCCATAAACAAATTCAGTGAAATCTATCGGGCCTGGCAGGTGAAAATAATTTCATACGAGATTGGCCCTGATTGCACATGGGTGTTAAAATTGTAAGGGAACAAAGGAACAGTTCATAAACCGGATGTCAAAGGCATTCTTACTGATTTCAGAATTAAAAACTGTAGCCATGAAGTCACCCTTCGAATTCCCCGACAGCTACACCAGGGAAGATGAAGAGATCTTCTTCGGGCGGGACCGGGAGATAGAAGAGTTGTACCGTAAGGTTTTCGAAAGCAAAACCCTCTTGGTTTATGGTATCTCGGGTACAGGGAAGACCTCCCTGATCGATTGCGGACTGG
>JAWODJ010000052.1:0-9459 GCA_046483315.1 Bacteroidales bacterium
CTTGCATCTAACAAATACCCCTTTCTCGATGTTGGCAGAATATTCCATTCCTCAACCGTTAAATCATATCCGGCCTTAAAATAGATCCTTTGCCGTTGGTGTGTTATCCTGAACTTAACAGGATATGTTTCATCTTTCTTTTCCCTGCGGGTATCATGGATTATTGCACCATGAACATTGTCCTTATAAAATGATTCCATATTTGCACACAATTTGAAATTTGCACACACAATTTGCACACAAATATTACAAATAAATACAAATAAAAACAACAATAGTAAACTGAATTTACCAATTTATTATTAACAATCAACAATTTATAAGAATAAAGTAAAAAACCCGCAAACCCAGTAAACACGCTTGCTCAATCCTTCTAAGCTGTGGGTCCCAGGTTCGAATCCTGGCGGAATCACACAATAAGGAACATAGAGTCATAACACATCAGAGCCAGGATCACGAGCGGGTCGTGATTGTGGCCCTGCGGGGGCGAGCTAATCCTGGCGGAATCACACAATATAGAACATAGAGTCATAACACATCAGAGCCAGGATCACGAGCGGGTCGTGATTGTGGCCTCCAAACTTGCATTTTTGGCAATAAATTTGTTATTTGCATAAAGTCCTTAAGTGCAGAATGATCATTATCATAACAGATGAAATTAACCTTGTGACAATGATTCATGATATTCAGGATATATTTATAACCATATAATAACAAAGCCATGGCAAAAAGAATGAACCGACGCCAGTTTTTCCATACAGGTTTTGCCAGTGCTGCTTTTATGGGAGCTGGCATTGCAAATATGAGTTATACCCCGGCTTTAAATAAAAACATTGACCGGGTCCCTCTCGGTTCTACGGGGCTTGTTGTGCCTCGCATTGCTATGGGCACCGGGTCGATCGGAGGCAGACGGGAATCCAATCAAACAAGACTGGGGATCCGGTCGTTTGTCAGGCTTGCCCGGCATGCATGGGAGCGGGGGATGAAATTTTTTGATATGGCCGACACTTACGGTTCTCATACTTATGTACGGGAAGTTCTCAGCGAAGTACCAAGAGAAGACACTGTTTTGCTGAGCAAGATATGGACTACAGATCTGAGCTGGCTTAAGACAGAGCCGGTGGAAAAGACACTCGACCGTTTCAGGCTTGAAACAGGGAGTGATTATTTTGACATTGTGCTTCTTCATTGTCTTATGAATGGTAACTGGAAAGATGAAAAAAAAGAATTCATTGAATCACTTTCCAAAGCAAAGCAACAGGGAATAGTTAAAAAAGTTGGTGTTTCATGTCACAGCCGTGATGCACTGAAAGTTGCTGCAGAAGATCCCTGGGTTGACGTGATACTGGCCCGTATCAATCCTTTTGGAACCCATATGGACGGATCACCCGGGGACATAATGAATATCCTTGAAGCTGCCCGGAAAAACGGTAAAGGTGTGATCGGAATGAAGATCTTCGGTAACGGCGATAATACCACTGTTGAAGAACGCCAGCGATCTTTAAGTTATGCCGTAAGCAGTCCCAATGTACATTGTATGACACTCGGACTCGAATCTGTTGCCCAGGTTGATGATGCAGTTAACCGGGTGGTTCAGATGGTATAATAATTATTTACCATTTTTCACCTATGATAAAACTGATACTGTATGCCGGTTTTTTTTGTCTGATGAAGCTATCACCGGGCGGAGACAGTGGCTTACCTGAAATCTCAGGAATGGACAGGGAGTCATCCTTTTCAGAATCATTAGCAGAATATGTAGGCGGGGTAGTAGTGGAACAGGAAACAGGATTTTTAGATGGGGAGGAGATATTTACATCAGTCATATGGATTCCCACATACTATGGTTATCATTCCTTTATGGGAGTTCTGGACAATTATATACTTAACCATACCACGATTACCAGTCTGAGGACATGGAGGCTGGAAGACAGAAATTTCTATGTTATTCATTTAAGCCAGAAAAACTTATCTGTCAGGATTATTTATGATTCACGCGATTCATTACTGATGCTTTCCCTGCCTCCCGGATACTGATAATCAAAAGAAGGCATAATCAAATTTCACCATTACGGTATTGTGGGGAAAAATATTAAATATATCTCCGATTTGCCTTTCCAGAGATCTGTCATAGGGTGAGCCATTAAGGGGTGCCAGAGGATTAATTTCATCTCTTCTGCTGCGTCCGTGGCTCCATACAAGATAAACAGTCGAGCCAGGCCTGTATTCCCAGCGCATTACAAGGTTTGATTGCAAATTTTTGTAATTGAAGTTTCTTTGCTTAGGGTAGGATAAAAAAACTTCAAGCTTATCCGGGCCTGTCAGGATACTGAAGCTGTCATATTTGCCCCGTGCAACAAAAAACTGGGTGTAGAGCTGAAAGGAAAGCTTGTTTGTAAAGGTAACTGAACTTCTTACTGTAAGATCAAGTGATCTTGTGTCCCGTTCTCCGAAGACCGGCATATAATAATATCCGGGTAAATATTGATCATGTCCTGTTAAGATGTCATCCAATTCATTGCTGTTGTCAAATTGCACAAAGTTATCATCAGCAAGATTTTCGGGTGGTGCAGATACGCTTCCTATTGTCCATTCTCCGTCTGTTCTCCTGAATGACTCATTGGATGCCCATGCTGTAACAGACCTTTCCCATTCTCCCTCCAGCTTTCCCGAGAATGAAAACATGGTGCCGATGTCCAGGTTTCCCTGGAAGCCCATACTGTATTCGTTTCCACCATCGTGGAATATTTTATAGCTCCCTTCGGGTGTGACCTTCCAGTTTTTCCGTTCATCCGAATTATATTCTGCAGTTAATGCAATGTGACCTGGACGTGCCCATCTGCCAAGGCCTCTTGTTTCCCAAATATCATAACCTCCCAGTATTTCGGAAAAACTGCTGCCAAACCTTATCATCCGGAAATTTTGTGTCACCCACTCTGACCTGATATTAAGAAAATCACCCATATTCCACCACTCAAGGTATGAGTACCTCTGCCGGTGAAATAATCGGATATTTGCCCTTTGAAAAGGTCCGAAAGACTGACCTCCCCTGATATTGTATGTCAGTCCTGACCATGCTTCATAAAAGTTCTGCTCAAAACTTGTCCACCCTATATCATTTGGGTTGTAACGGTCAGAAAATACCAGAAGAGTTACATGTCCGTCAATAACTCCTTCTCTTTTTTTAAAGGTCAGACCGCTCATGAATCCCTCCTCGTCATCCTGTCCTTCCAGTAGGGATTTCCTCCCGGCGAAAGCGAAGATGCCTTCAAAACTGTACATGTTTTCTGCAAACCGCAGATCCCAGTCCGCTCCCCCGGTCATGCTTTGCCAGCCAATTCCGTCTTTTGCCGGGCTCCGGTATGCAGTCAGTATCCCGCCGGCCGAGGAATAGTCTCCCAGTTGCTGACTTGCACGTAATACTCCGTAATTATGTGAAGGGTTAAACCTGCTGCCGGCAGCAGTGCCCAGTATACCGAAGGAGAGTCCACCGGCCGACCGTCCTGATATTTTTGCTGCCCCTATTATAGGCTCGCTTGCACCTATACGGCGCGTATAGAACAGCCTGCTCATACCTATGCCGAACTGGAATATGTCTGCACTTTCTATGAAAAACGGCCGTTTTTCAGTAAAAAAAGTTTCGAACGCGGTAAGGTTGAGTACTGCCGGGTCTGCTTCAACCTGTCCGAAATCAGGATTCACAGTGGCATCAAGCATAATATTGGTGCCAAGCCCGATCTTGATGTCACCCCCGATATCCAGCCTGGTGTCTGTCATACTTTTTCCTTGTTCTTCGGGACTTTCATAAATGTCAATGCCTGACAGCAAGTAGGGACGTATCTGCAAATTCCTTCTGGGTTCAATATCTGTGATACCGGTTATCCTGCCATACCTTGCAACCAGGTTGGTGCGTTCTGTTCGCGGTATGTGGGGCCATTCGGATATTTCACCAATACGCGGTATACGTCTCATGAAATGGACACCCCATGTCTGCTCCTTAACATCAGGGAAACGAAGCATGCTGTAAGGAATCCGAATCTCTGCTATCCATCCTTTATCTGTTATCCTTACGGAGGAAAACCATATAGCATTCCACGACAGATCCATGCCGTCGAAAAGTCCGGTGCCAAATGTCCTTATACCTCCCTGTTGTCCGTCCAACTGCACACCGGCAGCGTTGACCGCGAAAGTATATGCTGTCCGCCTGTTAAAATATGAATCTATTGAGATCATGAACCAGTCCGCCCTGTTATACTCATCCCTCCTCCCCAGTGTATTCTCAACTGCATCGGGGCTGTCGTACATTATTGCTCCTACATAAAGGTTGTCTGCCCCGAACAGGACCCGGACATCTGTTTTTCTTGATGACGGAGAACCCTCCGACGGCTCAAGCTGAATGAAGCCGGTTATCACTTCTGCCATTTCCCAGGGATCTTCGTCAAGGATCCCGTCTACAGCAATCTCAGATCCGGAGCGGCAGGCAGAAAATGATGACGGGGACTGCGAATTTGAAGTCGCTGAAGTCAAAGTAAGCAGTATTAAAACTGTGCAGGCTTTAAATATGTACATCAGAGGGAAAAACTGTCATTCGAAAACAAATATTCCGAAATTATGTGGTTCATGAAAGTGTCTGTCCGTTTTTTGCCAGGTGAATCTTGCCGTTCCCCTGTCGTAGTCGAGCCTGTATATGTTGGCTTTCCATTCATCACCTGATTGCGGTGGCTCTTTAATGAGTGGATCCAGAAGATTCCACGGGATAAAGAATTCTGCTGTCCAGCCTTTTACCTCTCCGCTTTCATCTTTCAGAATAGTGGTTTCATGATGTGTTTTACGGTCTCCCTCGTATTTCCATGGCAACCAACCAAGGAAACGGCGGTCACCATCCAGGTTGGGAATGAGAAGAGTCAGTTCATAATTAAGGGGCGATAACTGGTATTCAAAGTAAAGGGAGGAATTTTTGTCCGGCATTAAAAACACTTCGATAACATCCTCTTTCCATAAATCCAGGTTGTCAGCCTGCAGGGTAGCGGAAATTACCTCATCCTCACAGTGAAAGAGAAAATATATTCCTGTCCCGGAGTACAATATCCTGGCTTTTGTCGTATAATCAACAATATTCATTGACCTGTTTGGGATAATTTCCCATTCTGCAATATTCCATGCAGAAGAACTGCCATCTCCGGAAATATCAAAGTCCGCTGTTCTTTTTATTTTAAGATACCCTGGTTCAGGGTTAATGGATGCATCCATACTTGAATGTGACATAATCAGTAATATTATTATTAATGCAATGTAGTTTGGTTTTCGCATGATTTCCATTAAGTTAGGTTCTATAAATTCCTCAGTTTACTTATTATAAAAAGAACTGTCATTACCTGTTTAAAAGCTTTATCTACGATGTGTAGATATCGCTTTCTGCTCTTCTTCCGGCCGTGTCAACCGCAACTAATCTGAATTCATTGCCGGATGGAGTTTCGCAAGTGAACGGCTCTTTTGAAATCTGCGGAGTGTGTTGGACTTTTTCAACCATTTCACCGTCCTTTATTATTTCATAATGATCAATGGGCTCATCACCTGCATAGCTGGTATCCCATGATAGCTTGACTACTTCAGATTTTTCTATCCTGATATTCCTTGGGGGTGTGAGTCCCCTGTCCGGCAACTGGAAATAGTTGGTTTTTCCTTCCCGGGCTCTTGCCCCGATCTTCTCAAGCTCTCTTCTCTGTTTTTCGGTCAGTGCATCTGCCTCGATCTGCGCAGCATAGTAATTTTGAACAAGCTGGCATTTAAGAGGATCGTCATTTACTTCACCTATTCCGACGATAAGTGTATGCACTCCCTGTGTGGTAAGGGCATATTCAATAAGAGGTTTGCTGGGAACACTGTCGGTGCCTATTATCCTTACAACATCATCAGGTACACGCGACCATCCGGGCTCCTTGGTGTACATAGCTCCGTCTGCAAAAACCTTCATACCGATCACCCCCATGTTCCTTGCCTGTGCAACGGGTATTACATTATACTGCATATTCAGATAGCGCCTGTCATTTACGTTGACAGACACCAGCATACCGTCAAGCAGATCCCATTTGTCACGCTGAATCATATCTATCATTGCCGGGGCATTGTGATGTCCTGAAAAGCCCAGGTGTTTTACAAGTTTTTCATTTCCCGGGTTCAGTCCTGTAATGTTGGTGCCGTCCCTGTAGTCCCTTAGTGCTACGAGAGCCCCGAAGTTATCATCCTTGTCCAGAGGCGTCTCCAGTCCCCTGTAAACTACATCCACCTCCTCAAAATCAACCAGGTTGTGGATAAGTACCATATTGACATATGCTCCTTCCGGGTAGGTACCGTCGTCATTTCCAAACAACTGCGAAAGTGATCTTTTGAGATCGGCTACTGCACCTTCCCCGTGATTTCCCTCGGTACTGTTCCTTACGTTGGGAAGGGTTGGATATCCGCCTTTTGCCCAGCGAACCATGGTTTTTGTCGTCAGGAATATAGAATCACGCAATTCCTTGTTATAACCGGCCTGTCCGGGCACCAGGTTAAGCTTCCTGAAAGCTTTTCCGAAGTTCATCTGGCTTGGCCCGTAAACATTGGATGTGTCATAGTAGTTTATGCCAAGATCGAAGGCCTTCAGGATAATATCTGTTGGCTCAACATCATCGGGTGTCCACTGGAGTGAGCTTTGACCACCCAGGGCCATAGTGGTAACATCAAAATTAATCCTGCCGAACCGTCTTTTCAGGGGGGCGGGAACAGAATCCACACTGCATGAATATGAGGGCATAAGAGTGATCCCTGCTGCCGCTGCAGCAGAAAGACGCATAAAATCGCGCCGTGAAAGTTTGGATTTTGTTTTAAAGGTCATGGCAGATAGTTTTATGGGTTATAAATAACTGTTATGATAAACAATTTCTATCAAAAATAATAAAATTAGGATTAAATGATCAGTCAAATCCGATCCCGGACACATCTTACTGAAAATCCGCTGGTTTTTCCATATATATTTCTGTATATCGCTGCATTGTTATAATAAATATTTCTGTACCATGCATTATATTCATCGTGCCCGGTGGATGTCCACCAGTTCAGGTTTCTGCGCAGGGTATAAAACTGTCCCCGGGGATGCCTGTATCCTCCGGGCAATGCGGTAAAACCGTACTCATTGGTGGCAAGTATATTAGGGCTCAGCCAGTGGCCGGTTCCTGTTTCTTTAAGTTTGCCTCCTGCGTACCTGTCCCTTATCCCCACCCGGTTTGAAGATGCAGAAGACATTCCCATTGTCATTTCCAGCACTTTCCAGTCCCCATCCGTCGGAACCCGCCATCCGGCAGGGCATAATCCTCTTTCATCGGTCACGGCATACCAGTTGTATAAATTACCATATACCGTTTGCAGCTCATAATCATTATTATAAACTGTCCACGCTCCTGATGTCAGTGAACTCCACTTCTTCTCATCTGTAACCACCGGAATAACATCGCCATTACTGTACTTTCCGGTTCGGAGATTACTGCCCGTCCATTCATTTTCACCTATCTGGAGAGTGTAATAAATATTTCCATCTGCATCCTCCACTTTGCCACTGAATGTTTTAAATACCTGTTCTTCACCATAGGAAGTGCCTGAACTGCCAGTAGCATAGGCCCGGACGTAATAAACAGTTCCTGGTTCAAGTCCTTCAATAACTCCCGTGAATTTGTTATTGTCTGATTTAATGTTTCTTATACCGTCATAATTGTCTGTTGTGGGATCATTGAAGGTACTCCATACAAGTCCCTTCTCAGTAATACCAGTCTCTTCACCATAAACTATCTCTCCTCCGCTTATCGCGGAATTATTGGTTACAATGCTTACTTTGTCTGTGGATATAATAACCGGTATATCGTCATTAATGCATCCGGCAGGTAACAAAGGCGACAGAACAAACATCACAATGATGACCAGGTACGGCATTGGAGTTCTGTTTGTAAAAACATTGATCATTATTAATAAACGTTATTCCGGTTAATTAATTGAAACAATCACAATAAAAAAATGTTGGTTGAAGTTAAATGTTTTTTTATATATTTGCCATGGAATGGAAACAGGAATTTTTAGCGGCATTGTCAGGTTTTTTTTCTTCTTTTTTGGTAAAACAGAAAAGGGACTGTGACATTGCTGTTCATAGATTAGCTTTTAAGGTCCCGGATGATCCGGGACTTTTTTTTTAAATACAGGTTAATAATAATTTAAAAATGACAAAAGAAAATCATTACAAAGGGCAGCTTCGGGTCGCAATTCAGGGCGGTTACGGGGCATTTCATGAAATAGCAGCCAGAAAGTATTATAAAAACATTGATCTTGAGATTATCCCGTGTGATACTTTTATTGACCTGTTTGAATCTATAGCCACGAAAAAGGCTGACTCTGCAGTTGTTGCAATTGAAAATTCGGTAGCCGGTTCCCTGATACCCAATTATGCATTGCTCAGCCGTTATGACCAGAAAGTTACCGGAGAGGTATATATCAGAATAGTGCAAAACCTCATCGGTCTGCCGGGAGATAAGATTGAGGATATCAAAGAGGTGCATTCACATCCTATGGCTATACTGCAATGTCAGGATTTTCTGGAACCATTGCGGAAAAGGGGGGTGAAAGTAATTGAATCGATCGATACTGCACTCAGTGCAAAATGGATAAGTGAAAAGGGAAAAAAGGGCGTAGCAGCACTTGCCAGTTACCTGGCAGCGGATATGTACGGATTGGAGCTCATTGCTGAGGTCAGGGAGATATCGGACCCACTCGCGCCGAGGCCTATGCCGACAAGATGCTTCAGAACTTCTCCGGGATGCAGCTATGGCTGGCCTCACGCGAAGAATAAGCAACATGACACCTATAGAGGAACGACTATGTTAGTTAAATCAGAACGAGAACGAAAACTCCTGATCATCACCGTCGCAATCTTGATGGTGGGAGTCGGATTTGTGGCGTATGGTCGATACGAAGCCGTCGTAGGCACCATGGCCAATCAGTGGGAATCATCACAGCAGCGCTACGACGCCAAGTACGAAAGAATCCGGACTCTGGATCCGGCAGAGGTGAAGAAGCGTCATCAACAGATCACCCAGGAACTTCGGATTCCCGGCGGCGATGCCCTGGCCCGAATCAAGATCAGAGATGAGCTGGATGCGTATCTGACAAATGCCGGGATTACCCAGAGATGGACGACGACACCTCTGGATATCAATGAGAACAGAGAACTGGGTATCCAGAAGTTCAGGTTTCGGGTGGATAACCTTCAGGCCAGCATGCCCGTTTTCGCCCGTTTTCTAAATTTCGTAACTCAGGATTCGAGCCTGATGGAAGTGGAAGAAATGACCATCAGGAGCGTCGGGCGACTTGGAAATTCCGACGAGTTGCGGATCACTATGACTGTATCCCGTATTGTGTTCACTGATCAGTTCGGCAAAG
>JAWODJ010000015.1:0-64477 GCA_046483315.1 Bacteroidales bacterium
AAGCGCGTGGAAAAGTACAAGCTGCCCGCCCGCTCCCAGCAGACCTATTATCATCCCGAAGAAAACTGCTTTTTTGTTTATTTCCAGCTTCCAGTTAACCATTCTTAAAACCACAACAGCCGGAATTATCATGGTCAATGCCCATACTGAATAGCCTAATGTTGCAGGAAATCCTAATTTTTCAGGAATCTCTATAAGGGCTCCCCATACTCCCCAAAATACTGTTGTAATCAGAGCGTAAACTAACCATAATTTAGGTCTCATAAGTTAAGATGCTTTAATTTAATAAAATATAACTTTTCGGCAAACAAAGATATTATTATAAAACAAAAATAAAAACTTAAAAAGCATTCAAAATAAAAAAAGATCTATTTTATATATAAAATTCATTTATATATTTCATTTCATTATTTATAAAGAAATATCCCATACCACATCATCATTATTTCTGATACCGTATTCAGGAAACGGGTTATTTTCATCAAAGGGATATAAGGTATTTTGATCTTCAATTACTATTCCCTGTTCATTAAGACTGCCATCAGCATTGGTTGCCTTACTAAGATCGAGGCCCATATACCTGGCGATAAACGGATATACAGCCATTCGTTTATTGTAGTCATATCCGTGACCTTCATCAGGAAGATGAATATTGCCAACAAGTCCGGGGCTCCCAAACAACTCATAGATATATTTAATATAGGGGTATTCCACATCAGGAGTATTGCTTGTCCAGTCGCCGCCGACAGATACAAGTAACTGCGGCCGGGGAGCAGCAAGAGCCGCAATCTCAACGTTATTGGTCTGAAATCCGGGAGACCTGTGAACAGGCATGCCGCTTTCACAGATGCAGCCGCCGAAAAAATGAGCCGAAACCATCACAACAGGTACGGAGACTGAAATACGCTCATCCACTGCTGCAAGCAGAAAAGTCTGGGTTCCTCCGCCTGAAGCACCGGTAACACCGATATTATCAGGGTCGGCGCCTGTATGGATTAAAAAGTCAACTGCCCTGATGCTATTCCATAACTGGAGCTTAAGCACTTCGGGATGTTCATGTTCCCAGCCATATTCGGCAAGTTGTCCGTAACCGACCATATCCCACGCAAAAACAACGGCTCCCATCCGGGCCATGGAGGCAAAACGCTTTTGGGCATCAGCCCTGTAACGGCCATAATCACCCTGCTCGTTCCAGTGGCCGTGCGGACTTAAAATTCCTGGCATTTTTTCGTTTTTATCTTCAGGAAAATAAAGACTTCCGGTGACATAGACCCCTGGAAGACTTTCAAAAGCAACGTTTTGCACCTTGTAACCGTCAAAAGATCTTATTTCCCCAAACAAAGGATTCAGCCGGCATTTCTCAGGAAAAGATTCCAGTCCCGCTCCTTTCAGAATCTGGTTCCTGACCTTTTCAGCCCTGGACTCCCAATCACTCAATGTTGATATCTCAGATTGTATACTATCCAAAAATGCTTTCCCTTCATCTTCGGTAAAATGATGCCCTACACATAACATTGATTCAGATGAATTATCAGTTTCCTGGATGTTGCAGCAATTAAAAAGACCCGGGAGTACAAGTCCGCATGCAATGATAACAAGAGATGAAGGCAAAAACCGGAATTTATTATTTTTCATATCAAATATATAACTGGTTGATTATTCAATCCACTTCAGAAAAAGGCCTGATAAATTATCCGAAGAATCTGTTATTATCAAATCATTCTCCTTTACGTCTGATTGCCTTTGATATCCTGACCTGATAACTGCAAGGTCTGCATTTATACAATCCTTATCATCAGCCTGACCCGCTCCGTCAGTTGCTCCTGCAATAATAAGTTTACGCGGAGCAAGTGATGCAGCAAGGTCAGGCAGGTCATATACCTGCAATGCACCTGCAACAAAACTCCTGATAAAACCGGCATTGTAAAAACGGTTCGTGACAACCGAGTAATAGGATGTATATGGCTCAATCAAAGCCACATGTGAAAACAAGCCATTGAACGCTGCAGCATGCAACAAGGCAGGCGACATATCCCTTATGGCAACGGCATAAATCTCCACAGCTTCATGATGCCTGTCCAGCACTGAAGCAAGCCTGACAAGATCTGCCGCATGAATCCCCACAATGCTTCTTCCTGTCAAAACAGAGGTAAACCATACACTAATGGATGCTCCCGGTATATATAAATTTTCCCTGATATGACCGGGTCCCAGTTCACCGGTCCCAAGCATGTCAGGAACAAGCACCATGAATCCCTTATTGAGAAACCACCTGACTTCCGGACCGGGATCAGAAACCGCCAACTTACCTTCGGGGTGAATGTATATTACCGCCTTACCGTTGTTATTAAATGGCACCATTAACAGATATGGTATGACATAATCACCTTCACCCTTAATAAAATATTTCTCCGTAATATAACCTTCCTGTTGTAATCTGCCGCTAAATACCGGTTCCCCCGGAAAAAGCGGTTCCCTGTATCCTGATATCATCATGGCTGAATCAGGTAACCCTCTCAGATGAATTACGGGGTCGGACCTTGATTCATTCAGGTTTCCGTATAGCTTTTCCGAATATGACCTGTTCAGGCTGAAGACGGTTTCGCTGTTCAGTGATACTGACACCTGTCCGTCAGGTGTAACACGAACTTCATCCTGATGAGGGATTTCCTGTTCTTTATCCTCCGCATCTCCGGGATTGCCAAGGTGTCTCTGAAAAAATGAATACATTGCTTCCCTGTTCCTGGCGGTTGAAGCATGACCGGCATCATCTTCAACCATCGAAAAATTATCCTCCTTACCAAATGCTCGGTAAACTTCAGAAACCTCATCTGAAGTCTCACGAGCCCCCTGGATGCTGAAAAAATCATTGGTTGTGGTAATCATCAAAGCTGGCAGGGGAGCACGAACTGTCAACAGATCTGCATGGTCAATTCCGAGCCGGATTCCGTGAAAGAAATTCTGCTCAGCATCCTGCGGCCCGATGGACTGCAATAATCGTGTGAAACCAGTAATATAGCATTCAGGAGCCGAGGCATAAATTCTGTCATCAAATGCAGCAATATAGGAAGATTGAGTCCCTCCCCCTGAACGTCCTGTTATTCCAATTCTTGCGGTATCAACCTCATCCCTCGAAAAGAGATAATCAACAGCCCTGATACCATCCCAGATCATATACATAGCCTGTGAACTTCCCGACAGAAAGGCCTGTGCCCCGGCATATGAATGTTCGCTGGTAGGACCACCTATTTCCGATGCTCCCGTGTCAGGATTGTAATATTCGCTTCTCTCTCCCTGCCCAACCGGATCGAAGGCAAAGACTATAAATCCTTTTTCAACAAGGTTTAGAATAATATGAAGATAAACAGGGCTCCGGTAACCCTCCGCTGAATGACCGCTGCAATAAACAATGGCAGGGGATTTTCCGGTCAGTCCGGCAGGAATAAACATAGAGGCGGTTACAAAAAAACCGGGCTGTGACTCATATACTATATGCTCTATACGATAGCCATCCTTTTCAATGACCCTGAGGATAGAAGAATTCAAATCGGTCTTTTCCGGGAACGGGCCGACAATTTTATTAAGGGTTTCTTTTACATATCCCTGCCTCTTCTTCCAGTCCAGTGGTGAATGCAGGTCATCAATCAAAACAGATCTCTTTTCAAGCAGATCATAAGAATGATGAGAAAGAAAATTATACAAAGCATTATGTGAGTCTTTGTATCGGAGCCAATTCCCCAGTATATCAGTTTCCTGCTGGGCATTCAGCAGGAACAGGTTCAGAAAAAGGGTAAAAAATATACTCACAGATATCCTGTGCTTATCCGGACATCCGGCGTTGTTGATAAATATGTTCCTGCTCATGACTTTTATAATAATTAGAAAATATTTCCCTCCCTGTCAAATTTCCGATGCCGCTTCGGAATCAATAAATAACAATGCATCAGGATGTTTTCTTAATACAGATGCCGGGCAGGAAGTACTGATCTCCATATTCAGCGTATTTTTTACCGCTTCAGCCTTACGTTTTCCCGGCACAACACAACTAATTGATTTACAATTCATAATAGCTGTTATGGTGAGAGTGACAGCCTCAACCGGCACATTATCAAGAGAAGGAAACCATCCTTCTCCCAGCTGTTGTCTGCGGCAAGCTTCATCAAGCTCGACAACCTTAACCAGGAATGGGTCGTTGAAATCCGCTACCGGCGGATCATTAAAGGCTATGTGACCGTTTTCACCTATTCCTATGCATGCAATGTCAACAGGATTTTCTTCCAGCAGTCTTGCATATTTCTTTATTTCCGCATCAAGATCTGATGAGTCACCATTAATAAGATATACACGGCCAGGATTAACTATGTCAAGTATGCGTTCTTTCAGGTATTTACGGAAACTTGCGGGGTGGTTTTCAGACATACCTTTATATTCATCAAGATGAAATACGGTTATCCTGTCCCACTCTATGTCCTTCTTCTTAAGCTCCTCAATAAATGAAAGTTGTGATGTTCCTGTAGCGAGAATCAGATTGGCTGTGCCTCTTTCATTTATAGCTTTCCGAATGACATCTGAAACATGGCTGGCTGCAGCTATCCCTGTGTCATTTTCCGACTCATATACCTCAATCTTTAGTTTTTCTTTGTAAAATGTTTTTAAAGGGTGCGACATATCTTCACTGTTTTTTTTGGTTATTGACAAAAATGACAAACTTCTCCGAACATATTCCCCGTAAGGATTTACCGGATCAGAAAAAGCTCAGTATTGCAAAATAGGTTGTTATAAGAGAAAACAGTATTACTGCAACCAAACCTGTATTCATTCTCCATGTAGGCAAATGGGAATTCACTACATCTTTCCTGTTTATTAACAGGAATACCGGTATGGCAACGGCAGGAAGTATAGCTGCCTGAAACGCCTGTGAAAACACCATAAGGATAGGGGGTGTCTGATTAATCAATACTGAACCAAACGCAAAAATAAGTCCCCCGAAAATTAATATCCTGTACATAGGTGATTTAATATTACGCGGTCTGCCTGTATAATCGGATATCAGCCACGGTGCAATCAGGACAATCGGAAACACCGTTGATAATCCCGCTCCGGTAATACCAATAATCAGCAAAAATGCAGCAACCTGTCCCCCTAGTGGCTCAAAAAGTCGTATCATTTCAACAGTGTTATCAAGCTTAAGGCCAAGAACATGCAAAGTCCCGGCAGATACGGCCATGATTACACCGCTGAGAAAAAGCATCATTGCGGCAGAAGTAAATGCATCTCTCTTTTCAGTTTTCAGATTTTTTATAGTCCAACCTTTCTCGGCCACTACAGTGCTGCGCATAATAAAAACAGCAGCCGAACAGGTGGTACCCACCATGGCAGCAATAAGGCGAAGGGCCCCGGCGGTTTCCGGTACACCAGGGACCATGCCTTTGAAAATGACAGAAAATGAAGGCCTGACCATAAAAAACACGGCAATAAAACATAATGCCATTAGTATAACAAAAACCGTCAGAATTTTTTCAAACATCCTGTACCTGCCATACCAGAGAAGAAAATAGAGTATAACGGCAAATAACAGGATTATCCAGAATGTATCAATCATTACGGCATGGCTACCGGATACAAGCCGGATCCCCTCCTGAACAAGTTCGGCAACTATCCCCATAATTCCCATGAGCGCGAGGAGTTCACCTATAATCAGGGCTATAATAATATATACCGCAAGTATCCGGCCTCCCCTTATCCTGGATTTAATATTATACAATGCAGTATTTCCTGATGTCAGAGTCATCTGCCCGTATGCAACCATAAGTATCCAGGTGAACAGGCAGGAGAGGATAAGTGCCCAGAAAAGTGTCATGCCGTACTCTGCCCCTGCCTTTGCCATGGTGGTTATGCTTCCGGTTCCGATATTATATCCTATCAGAAATAAACCGGGACCTACCGCACTAAGTGCTATCAGTATTTTATTTTTCGGGCTTTTTTTATTCATCCGGCGTCCATTTATCGATACCCCATATCGTGCTTACTGCACATCATCGTTGCTGAGGAGAATCATAAACAACCTCACCTTTAACTATTGTTTTTAATACATTCATTTCAAAGTTTTCAAGCGTAAAGAGAATCAAATCGGCCCTCATTCCGGGTTTTATTTCACCCCTGTCGCTCATACCGTAAAAACGGGCAGGATTAGTGCTTGTCATTTGAATTGCAGTAGCAAGATCACAACCAGTAACCTTCATTACATGCCCAACCCCTTTTGAAAGAGGTGATGCCGAACCACTCAGGACATTCTGGGCGGGATAGATCACTGCACCCTCCCGTGTCAGCTGTATCGTATCTCCAATGGCATTCTGGTAATATCCCGGAGCCAGTCCGCCATAATGACTTACATCGGAAGTAATGATAATACGGTTTGATCCCTTGGTATTGTAAAACACTCTTATCTGCTCCGGCAGCAGATGAAATCCATCACAAATAATGCTAATCATCAGTCTGTCATCAGATAACTGAGGCCACAGCGGGTTCCTGTGACGATGAATGGTATTGGCCAAACCATTTCCGAGATGAGTGGCTATCCGGGCTCCACGGTCAATTGCTTCTTTAATCTGATCAGAAGATCCGTCATGATGACCAAGTCCGATTTTAATTCCCAGCTCATTAACCCCGGAAATAAAATCCATGGCACCATCAACATCAGGAGCCACGGTAACCTGCATGATATTTCCCCCGGAAGCTTCGTAAAGCTCCAGAAATTCATTCAAATCCGGCGGACGGACATGCTGCAGCGGATGGGCACCCCTGTAACCATCGACAGGTGAAATATATGGACCCTCCAGGTGAAATCCGGCTATAGATCCCAGTGTTGATTCATCATCCCTGACTTCGGCCAGCAGTTTAAAGTTTTTCAGAAATATTTCGTGATCATTTGTTGTCAGGGTGGGCATATAAGTAGTCACCCCCTCTTTCCAGAAAGCTGAAGTAATATTATGTATACCTTCAGCACTCAGCTCACCGCCTGTATCGACAAAGGAAACTCCCTTGTAGCCGTTAACCTGATTATCAATCAGTCCGGGAGCAATGTATATCTCACCGGAGCCCTCCGGCAACTCATCCAGCCTGACTATGCCGGTGATCAGACCCTCCTCAAACTCTATACGTACAGGAGTCTGATCCATATAAAAGAGGCCTTCAATGCTCTGCTGTGAATAGGACATATAACAATTCATTAAAAAAAAAGAAACAAGCAATAATCCAAAGAATCTCATATAAATTGTTTTTAAGATTTTCATTATCCCTTAAATAGTTACCAGTATAAATCATTATTGGTTTTGAATAAAATACCGTTTAGGGGGGTAAAGGCTGCTGTATTTATCCTTTTTGCGCAACAGGTTTTAAATCCGTTAAGTCTTCTATCCTGATAATTTTGCCATTTTCTATGCTTTCCCTCGCTGCTATACCAATCAGAGCCGACATAGCCCCGTCACGTGACCCTGCCGATTGTTTAAAACGGTCTGTCGCATCCGGGTATCTGAAAAGCCGGTCTTTCAGCAACGGATCAGAACCTCCGTGTCCTCCGGTCTGCGGCATAACCTGAATTGTTTTAACATTTCCGAAAAGGTTGATTATCTTTATCTCCTCATGCGGCCTGGCCCCTCCGGGCATGGATTGCTGTATCCACGTATCAAGACGCCCCCTGGTCCCGTTGATGGCCAGGCGGTAACCTTCATAAGGGGAAAAAGCTGTTAATGAATAGTTTACCTTGACTCCGCTGGCATACCTGTACTGAACAGCCATAGTATCATAAATATCTATCTCCTTTCTGAAAACGCATCCATCACGCAGGTAACCATCATATTTCTCATTATCAACATACAAACGCATTAAAGAGGCGTTTTTTGTGATATCCCAATAAAAGTTACATTGGCTTTTAAACGGACAGGTACGGCAATGTGTGTGACTTATATCGCTGTTTTTCCTCCCATAGAAGTCCAGCGATCCATAAGCAAATACTTCCTCGGGTTCCGAATTCACCCAGTAATTCAACGCATCGAAATGATGGGTTGCTTTATGCACGAGCAGGGTGCCCCCTATATCTCTTAATCCGTGCCACCTCCTGAAATAACTCGCTCCGTGATCAGTGTCGAGGTACCAGTTCAGATCAACCGATTTGATATCTCCAATCTCGCCAGACCTGAGTAATTCCCATATCTTCCGTACATAGTTCCTGTAACGCATGTTGAATGTCACCACTACCTTATTACCCGTCCTCTTTTCCGCATCCAGGATCGCCTGACATTTTCTTTGATCGGTGGTCATCGGTTTTTCAGAAATCACTTTGATGCCGCTTTCCAGTCCCTTAATAATGAATTCATCATGCGTATTATCAGTTGTGACAACTATCAGAATATCAGGTTTTGTCTCTTTAAGCATCTTGTCAAAATCGGTGTAAACCGGACAGTCAACCTTCATTAATTCTTTGGCATATTTCAACCTTCCGGGATTAATGTCGCACAGACCAACAAATTCTATTACATCATCATATTCTGCTTTGACAGATGTACCCCACATACCCGTGCCCCTTATTCCGGTGCCGACCATTGCAATTTTTTTTCTTTGCCCGGTTGTGAACCCAAAAGCCCCCGATGAAGTCATTACCGCTCCTGCAGCTAATAAACCGGTTTTTTTAATGAATCTCCGGCGATCTACCTTTTCCATAACCTTAAATTAAATTAACTTAGTATTGCCACCTTTTTCCAGCATAATATCCATACCTGGCTTATTTGACTGCCATGATCCGGCTGTGAAATCGGGAACATTCACCGGCATGGAACGGTTGGCAACTGACCATTCACTCAGGGGTATGACCGAACTCCATAAAGCTGCATCATATACATTCATATCCAGTGGCAGTCCGTTGCGCAGACAATCTACCAGCCGCCAGTCCATTAAAGTGTCCATCCCGCCATGTCCTCCAACCTGACGGGCCATCCCGCCTACCCTTTTTGTTATTTCGGGGGTATATTGTTCCTCAAGAGCCTTAAACTCTTCATCCGAAACCCAGCCACGGTGACTGGTGGCAATTCTGGCGGGCAAAGGATATTTCCTGGCAATTCCCTTTGTTCCGCTGATAAGATGAATCCTTGAATATGGGCGTGGTGAACTGACATCATGCTGCACCATGATGGTCCTTCCTTTCCCGGTCCGGATTATGGTAGTATTCATGTTGCCACGGTAATCCCTGCCGACATATTCGTGCCAGAAATCATCTTCAGCAGCAAGCTCTTCGGCCCTCTTTCCCATCATAAAATCATTACTTGACACAGAAACCAGAAACTCCATTCTGTCGCCGAAATTGATGTCCATTAACTGACATATCGGGCCCAATCCGTGCATAGGATACAAACTGCCATCTCTTTTGGAATTCTCCTCAAGCCTCCACATATTTGCATAGCCGGTTTTGGAAAAATTGTGTCCCATCAGATCGTGTATGTATGCTCCCTCTCCGTGAATCATCTCACCAAAGAACCCCTGCCTGGCCATATTGAGAGTCATCATTTCAAAGAAATCATAGCATACATTTTCAAGCATGATACAATGTTTCCGGGTCCTTTCCGATGTCTCAACCAGCTGCCAGCACTCATCCATAGTCTGTGCTGCAGGAATTTCGGTAGCGGCATGTTTGTCGTTTTCCATGGCATAAACAGACATTGGAGCATGAAGATGCCAGGGAGTGCATATATATACGAGATCCACATCATCTCTCTCACAAAGTTTTTTCCACTCATTCTCTCCCCCTGAATATATTGCAGGGTCATGGCCATGATCCCTTACAAACTCGCGTGCACGGTTTACCCGGGACGGATCGAGATCAGACAGGGCAGTTATTTTAACATCACCTATATGTACATGACGCCTGAGTGCCCCGTATCCGCGGCTGCCCACTCCTATAAGCCCTATGCGGACGGTATCAATTTTCGGAGCTGCATAACCGGCCATGTTAAATCTTTGGTTATGCGTTAACCTGAAAGGCGCTTTATCATCTGCAATTCCTGTAAATCCGGCACCGGCCATGCCAACCCCGGCCAGACCTGTCAGTTTAATAAAATCTCTGCGACTGGTTTTCATAATTATTGTCTTATACGTTTAAGAATATTATATTTTGATTATACCTGTTAATTTTTACTTCACAGGCAAACATAAACTATATGGAACATTTAAGCAAAAAAAAATGAATGTATTTAATACTTTTTTGGTGATATTAGCTTATTTTTCTTTATAAAAATCACATTACTGCTTCATATTATTTCAATATCACCGTGTTTTTTAACATGTATTTGCATAAATGTATTGTCAGCATTTTATCTATAAAATTTGTTGTGCTTCACAAGCAAATCATACTGAGTTTTGCAATTTATCAATCAAAATAATCTGACACGCAATCCGTTGAAGGGCAGCTTTCAGATTGAAAGAAAAAATACCTTTCGGTTATCACACACTTGCCTAAATACGTGGAAGTTCCCAGGGTGCCCTGTATTCGGGTACCAGGTGTGAATTGGCATCATCATCATTAATGAATTTCAACCCGGGTCCGTCCCAGTAAAGCCTTCTTCCTGTCTTGTAGGCAATATTCCCCAGGATGGCAACCCTGGCAACATTGGCTCCTATATCAATTCCTGCTGCAGGGGTCATGCTTCTGTTTCTGATACAAGCAATGAAATCTTTCATATGCAGATCCAGTCCCCTTCCTGTAGAGGGTTGCAGCTCAACCCTTTCCATTTCGGGCCGGTTATTCTTGTATTCGGGAATAACTTCCCACCCGCCGCGATCAACCACCAGTGTGCCGTAATTGCCCACGAATCCTACACCATGGGTACGGCCGTAATATCCACCGTCAATTCCTATGCCATGGTCCCAGAGCATGGTGTACCCGTCAAATTCATAAATAGCCTGGAGTGTATCCGGCGTTTCACATGCGTCATCGGGATAGGCAAACTTACCGCCCATGGCCATTATTGATCTGGGTGACATTGCATTCATCCCGAATAATGCATAATCGATTATATGCACTCCCCAGTCCGTCATCATCCCACCGGCATAATCCCAGAACCATCGGAATGTGAAATGGAAGCGGTTGGGATTGAATGGCCTTTCAGGTGCCGGACCTAACCAGAAGTCATAGTCCACTCCCTCCGGAGCCGGACCGTCAGGTTTGACAGGCACAGAGGTCATCCAGCCCTGGTATGACCAGGTGCGAACGGTCCGTATTTTACCCAGTCTTCCTGAATGAACAAACCTGATGGCATCCTGCCAGTGCGGATCACTTCGCTGCCACTGACCTATCTGCACCACGGGCTTGTACCTGTCCGCAGCTCTCACCATAACATTTATCTCCTCTATGGAGTTTGCCATCGGTTTTTCACAGTAGATATCCCTGCCTTCCTGCGCAGCATAAACAAAAGGGATACAGTGCCAGTGATCAGGTGTTGCAATGATTATTACATCAATATCCCTGTTCTCAAGCATTTTTCTAAAATCGGTATATGCCCGGGGTTTTTTGCCCTGTATCTTTTCAGTGTCGGCCACCCTCCTGTCAAGCTCATTGCGGTCCACATCACAAAGGGCAATACATTCAGTGTCAGGCTGCCTTAAAAAAGCCTGAAGATTGGAAAACCCCATGCCTTTCACCCCTATTAATCCGCAAGTCAGCCTGTCATTTGCGCCAGTAACGGAGGCGGAAATATTGAATGGCGAAGCTGCCAGTCCCGCACCAGCTGCAGCGAGTCCCGTATGCTTTAGAAAATTTCTTCTGTCCATAATTATTCAAGATTAGATTATTCACTAAATCGTTAAAATACTGCCTGGCCATTGATACAGCCCCTGGCGGCAAAGCCGTGATCGCCGTTTTGCAATTTATCAATCACTCTTCATTGCATCATCAAAGGACACATCAGAGGGCTTAAAATCAACAGCTTTTACAAATTCACACGACTCTTCGGCACCGTGCTCACGATCCATGCCGCTGTCTTCCCATTCAACTGACAGTGGACCGTCATAGCCTGTATCATTCAGAGCGCGTATAACACTCTCAAAATCTATCCTTCCCCGGCCTATGCTGCGAAAGTTCCAGCAACGTCGGGGATCTCCAAACTCCGTGTGCCCGCCGAAAACGCCTATATCCATCGGTGTATCGCTCCAGTAAACATCTTTCATGTGAACATGAAAGATCCTGTCGGCAAATTCATAAATAAATTTAATATAATCCACTCCCTGGTAGCCCATATGGCTGGGATCATAGTTAAACCCAAAAGCAGGGTGATAATCAACAGCCTCAAGTGCCCTTTTTGCAGTAGCTATATCAAAGGCTATCTCGGTTGGATGCACCTCCAGGCAATACCTTATTCCCAGATTCCTGTATTCATCAAATACTGGTCCCCATCTGCGGGAAAAATCCCTGTACCCCTCATCAATCATCTCTTTAGGCACCGCAGGAAATGAATACAGAAGATGCCATATGGAGCTGCCTGTAAAGCCTACCACATTTTCAATACCAAGACGGCTCGCTGCTTCTGCCGTCCTCACCATCTCTTTTGCTGCTCTTTGCCTTATCCCTTCAGGATCGCCGTCCCCCCATATATACGAGGGAAGTACCGCCTTATGCCGCATGTCGGGAATGTCGCATACCGCCTGGCTGGCAAGGTGGGTGGAGATAGTAAACAGCTGCAGGTCATACTTTTTTAACATTTTCCTGCGCCGGTCACAGTAAGCCTGGTCAGCTTTATCAACTTCCATATGATCGCCCCAACACCCGAGTTCTATACCGTCATAACCGAATTCCCTGGTTTTCTGACACATAATTTCAATGGGCAGGTCAGCCCACTGTCCGCTGAATAATGTTACAGGTCTGGCCATAATAATAGGATTTTTCTGATTAATATACTATACTGCTTTCAAATGTAGTTTTTATTATCTAAATACCATATTATTTAAGTCATTTTCATTACCAGAGCAAAGGAGATTATAATAGTTTTATAAATTTGCGGAAACAGGAACAGTAACCTTACATTTTTCCGAACCGGCAGATAAAAACCATAAAATTACCTGCACAGGACGGGGAAAGGATTTCAGACAGGATTACATGCATTTAAAGTCAGATCCAGGCACCATTAAAAAAGATAATTTCCGGGAAGACGCTGAGGATAAAGCAGGCCCGGCATCTCAATATGCGCTGGTAACCGGTGCAAGCAGCGGACTGGGAAAAGCATTCGCTTTAGAACTGGCGGGCAGGAAAATCAATTTGCTGCTGGTTGCCCTGCCCGGTGATGGCTTGCCAGGGTTGTGCGAACATCTGAAAACAACCTGTAGTATAAAATGTGACTTTTTTGAAACAGACATGACACAGCATGAAAGCGTTTATGAGCTTGTTAGACGGGTTAAGAAGAATTACAGGGTAAACATTCTGATAAACAACCTGGGGATGGGTGGCTCACACGAATTTGCAAGTGCCGGAACAGGTTACCTTGAAAATATGATATCTCTCAATATCAGAACGCTTACACTTTTAACACATCAGTTACTTTCCGAACTCAAGTCCCATAAAAAGTCATATATACTAAACGTTTCAAGTCTGGCATCATTCAGTCCGATTGGTTACAAAACCATATATTCAGCCTCCAAGGTTTTCGTACTCTATTTTTCCAGGGGGCTCAGTCAGGAGCTCAAAGACACAGGTGTTTTTGTAAGTGTTGTTCATCCGGGCCCCATGAGGACAAACAGTCATGTTGTCAGGAGGATTGAAAGTCATGGTATTTTTGGAAAGATGGGTGTGCTTACACCGGAATATATGGCTTATAAATCAATAGATATGATGTTCAGACGTAAACCGATTATCATACTCGGATGGTTTAACCGGCTTTGCTGGCTGGGAATGAAACTGGTGCCGCTGCGTATAAGACTTCCCCTGATTTCCAAACAGGTAAAAAAAACATTACCTGAACACAAACAATAACAAGGCTATGTCGAGAGTACTTGTAACGGGTGCAAACGGCTTTCTTGCAGTCAATACGATTATAGAACTTCTTAAAAGGGGTTATACCGTCAGGGGCATGCTCAGAAATACAGCGCGGCTGGCTGCCGGGCATGAAAACCTCACTCCCTTTTACGGATGCATAACCGAAGAAGCAGATGTTCTTGAGGCTGTCAGGGGATGTGAGATTGTAATTCATACAGCCGCTGCAACCAACCAGTCATTTACGAGTTACCGGTGTTACGAGAAAGTCAATGTAGCCGGCACCCGAAATGTTATCAGGGCATCCCTTAAACATAAGGTAAAAAAGGTAATTTACGTCAGTACGGCCAACGCCTTTGGTTACGGCACAAAGACAGACCCCGGAGATGAAACCCGCCCCATGGAACACCCCTACACAGGGTCAGGATATGCAGTCAGCAAAGCCAGGGCGCAACAAATGATACTGAAGGAGCTTAAAGGATCCGGCACCGGAATAACAGTTGTAAACCCAACCTTTTTGATCGGCCCAAATGATCACAAAATAAGCTCTAACCGGATAATCATAAGAGCTTTGGGAAAAAGAATACTTTTCATTCCGCCGGGAGGCAAGAATTTTATCCATGTAAACGATGCGGCAAAAGGTATCTGTAATGCCATTGAAGCCGGTGCAGATGGCGAATGTTATTTACTGGCAGGTAAAAACCTGACATACAGGGAGTTTTATACCTTAACGGGTGATCTTTTAAAACCAAAGCCTTTCCTGATAACAATACCTTCATCCCTGCTTCTGATTGCCGGGCTGGGTGGAACTTTCGCAAGGCTTGCAGGCATTAATACCGCACTGAGCATAACAAATATGAAGATACTCTCTGTTGGTAATTACTATTCCGCCGGTAAGGCAGTTAAATTTTTAAGACTCCCGCAAACATCAATCAAAACAGCAATTCAGGATACGATCACATGGCTTGAAAAAAAATCTTCTTTTTCCAACCTTTGAATCGGGTTTTACGTTATAAGATAAAGTACCGGTTACAAAAAAGATTTTATGTATAAAAGTATATTACTTTTTCTGTTTCCATTCCTGCTGTTGTTTCCGTCATGCAAAAAAGAACTCACCCTGCCGGCAAAAGTTATTTTTGAGTTCGGGATGATATCTTATGAGAATGAGGAAAATGATCTTAAAAACGTTCCGCCTGTTGATATCCCAAAGGGAAGAATATTGATAGACAGGGGAACCCTTTCAATTGAATCTATTGAATTTGACGGACGCAGGGATGAAGGCAGGGATGTTTTTTTCGTATCCGATCTCCGGCAGGCTCTCACGGTTGATCTTGAAACCGGCCAAATCAGCCAGCCACTGAGTTTTGACATTCCTCAGGGAGTTTACAACCGGGTGGAACTCTTCTTTGAACTCGGAGGAGATGACAATATACCATTTTTGCTTGAAGGCAGTATCAGGCTGGGGCATCTCGATGAGATACCACTGCGGTTCGAATATAACATCAGGGAGCAGATAAGGATCAGGGCGGAGCCGGGAAAAAGGTCAGATAAGATTGTACTGAGGAAGGACACTCCATCAACAGCAAGGGTGGTAGTAGATGCAGGAGCGATGTTTGAATTTGTCAATATGGGAATGATAAGGAATGCCAGTCTGTCTGCCGTAGAAGGAGAGAATATGATTCTGATAAATTCGGGTATGAACAACGATATATTCAATTCCATTGCAAACAGGCTTGAAAAATCTTTCAGGGTGGTTATTGACTGAAATAAATGACAATAAAGGATTTTAACCAGGAAAGCATACTCACCGGCTGCATGAAGAATGACAGGCGAATGCAGGAATTACTGTACAGGCATTTTGCCGGTAAAATGTATGCGGTTTGCCTGAGCTATACGGGAGAAAGGGCTGTGGCACAGGATATCCTGCAGGAATCCTTCGTAAAAGTTTTCAGAAATATTAAGCAATTTAACAATGACGGTTCCCTGGAGGGATGGATAAGAAAGATAGTTACCAATACTGCCATAGATCATTTAAGGAAGAAGAAGGTGACCAGGGAATATATAGATAATGAGCCTTCTGATCCCGAATTTCATACTCATAACAGTGCCATCAGAATAATGGGCTTCAATGAGCTTATGGAACAGATTAAACGATTGCCTGAGGGTGCACGGCTGGTATTCAACCTTCATGCAGTTGACGGGTATTCACATAAGGAAATAGCAAGTCAGTTGAATATTACCGAGGGTACATCAAAATCTCAGTTCAACAGGGCAAGGAAATTACTGATGAGTTTTATCGGCAACATGAACCTTTGACAAATGGATTTTTTAAAGTGGTATAAAAATATTATAGATTCTGCGGAAGAACAACCTCCTGCACGGGTCTGGGAAGAGATCCAGAACGAGCTTGATGTGGATCAGGTATGGACAGAAATCGATAAGGAGATGAAGGCAGGCAGGAGGAAGGATTTAGTTTTCCGCCTTTCAATGGCCGCATCAGTATTGCTGATAATTGCCCTGGGAACAATTCTTTTTTCGGAGGCCGGCCGGAGTCCTTCGGCTAAAATTATTACAGTTAATGATCCTGCCTTCCCGGCTTCCATTCCTGAATCAACATACAAACCCTCCATAATTGCCTATGCCAGTGAAATAAGAGATTTTCCCCGGCTACGTAATATCAGGGCCGGCAATGAGAAAATTGTTTACACGGGGAGTGAAAGTATTGTCATCGCACGGGAAGATTATTATTCCCTGCCTCAAAAGAAAAGCATTCCTGATATCAGCAAATATAATGTTATTTCATCCGGCGGGCCTTATTCCCTTAGCGGGGAAGAACCCTCAACGGACAAAAAAGAAGTTACTTCAGGCGGCTACTACGCAGGGGTTTCCGGGCATCTTGCAAACACCTGGCTGTTAAACAACAAAACCTTGCAGGGCCTCAGAAGAGATGAGTTTACCGCCTCCCTGCCGTCATTTGGTTATAACCTTGGAATTACCGCAGGAAAAAAAGTCAGCAGGAGACTGGACATCCAGGCAGAATTATACATTGTCTCATTGACACGTCAGAACTATAACGAGTATCTGCACGGCCGTTATATAAACAACAGCATACAGTTCAATTATTCAAGCCTGACTCTTTCAGGAAGATGGCTATTGCTGAACAGGCAGGGTGGCAGTAGACACCTGCTGGTTACCGGGGCCTATACAGGAATACTTAAAAATGCCATGCAGGATATTAACGGAGAATCGATCTCATTGAAAAATGAATATAACACCGCAGACTACGGGATTATTGCAGGGTACGAATATCTTCACCCCGTGGGGAATAATTTTTATGTTGGAACAGGATTCCAGACGAAACTGGGACTTAACAATATCTTTGCCGGCAATGAAATTATACCCGATTACCTGAACAGTACCCGCAACTTATCAATAAATCTTATACTTTCCGTCAGATATAATATTAAATAGTTTTATCCCCGTTCCAACCTTTTTCCGTCAGCCATCGTCTTTCTTACAGAACAGTTTTTATTAATCCAAAATCTTAAAATCATGAAAAGAATATTTGTTTTAATATCGGTTATTATGCTCCCGTTCATACTTTTCACATCATGTGAGAAGGACAACGGCGATAAGGGAACGTTAAACCTTTCAATTACCGATGCACCGATTGATTCTGACGGGATAACCGGTGTATTTATCAAAGTTTCGGAAGTACATTACCATGTAAGTGAAATTAATGAATGGCAGGTTTTTGAAGATTATGAAGGTCCGAAATCATTCAACCTGCTCGATCTGCAAAGGGGAGAATCTGACCTGCTCGGTAGTTTTGAGCTTGAAGCCGGCACTTATACCCAGTTAAGGTTTTTGCTTGATGCGCCTTTATTTGATGCCGGACCGATGTCAAATCCCGGTTGTTATCTCCTGTTTGAAGACGAATCAACACAAAACCTCTTTGTGCCGAGCGGTGCACAAACCGGCTATAAGGCTGTTGGAGCATTCACGGTACCAATTAATGGTTCTGTAGATGTAACGGCGGACTTTGATGTGAGGAAATCAGTTGTTAAAGCCGGTGCCTCAGGAAAGTACATACTTAAGCCAACTATCCGTCTCATTGTAGATAACCAGGCAGGCGTGATTGCCGGTGGAGTGACCAACATACCTGAAGGACACCAGGTTATTGTATATGCATATGAAACCGGCGCCTATGATCCCTCTGAGGCTGATGAACCTGCTGAAGAGCAGACAAGGTTTCCAAATGCAATAACCAGCGACATAGCAGATGAAAGCGGAGCTTATCACCTTGCTTATCTTGCACCGGGAATATATGATCTTGTTGTTACCTCCGCAATTGAAGGAGAGTTTCAGAATGTTCTCGGAACAGTTGACAACATAGTTGTGGAGAGTAAAGAAACTACAAGCCGGCAGATCAATATCGATGATCTCTAAATTCAGGGTGAAACTATTACCGGAGGGGCTGTCTTAAACGGGCAGCCTCTTTTTTTTGTTAACAGACTGCATAAAACACCCATGTAAAAATTATTGCTCACACATTGATGATTACAGCATGACGGGGTTGGCCTTAACTAAAAAAATAATAAACGGATAAAATTATCAATAAAAACATCCTTAGTTTATGCGATCTTATTATATTGCATGCTTTTTAACATATTTTAATGTGCACGGATAATATTGCCGGCCTTATAACCTAAACAGTAAAAGCATGGAAACCAATTATCTTACCGACATAATGCTTCCGTTATCCCTTGCTGTTATCATGCTTGGAATGGGCTTGTCACTTGTACCGAATGACTTTAAAAGGGTTGTTCTTTATCCAAAAGCTGCATCAATAGGCATACTGAACCAGATAATCATACTCCCGCTTGTCGGTTTTCTGCTTTTATGGCTTTTCGGTCTTAAAAGTCCCGAGCTTGCAGTGGGCATAATGATACTGGCTGCATGCCCGGGCGGACCCACCTCCAACCTTATCAGCCACATCTCACGGGGAGATACAGCACTTTCGATTACCCTTACAGCCATCTCAAGTCTTGTTGCCGTAATAACCATCCCCCTGATCGTTAACCTGGCTCTGTCATTCTTTATGCAGCAGGGAGAATATATACCTCTTCCGGTTTTTGACACAATAATCAAGCTTACCCTCATCACCCTTCTTCCGGTAAGCATTGGCATGATGATCCGGGCAAAAGCAGTGAAATTTGCCGGTAAAATGAATAAGCCGGTAAAAATAGTTTCGGGTATCCTTTTGTTCCTGATAATAATGGCCGCCATCCTGAATAACAGGGAAATATTTATCAGCTCTTTCAGGGACGTGGGCCCCATAGCACTCTCGCTGAATGTGATAATGCTTTTAACAGGCTTTCTATCAGCCCGTATGCTGAGACTCAGAACAGCTCAGAGTATAACCATATCGGTGGAATCAGGTATTCAGAACGGTACACTGGGCATAACAATAGCCAGTGCACTTCTGCATAATGATGTTATGGCCATTTCGCCGGCAATTTACAGCCTGATAATGTTTATAACGTCCGGTTTTGTAATTGCCTACACTAACATTGGGATTAAAAAAGTTAAAGTTACAGCCTGAAACGCCAAAAAAGAATTGAACACTCGCGGATGAATCGTTTGTGGCAATATTTTAAATATTTCGACCAGGTACCTGAAGGTTTTAAGCATATAATAACAAAAAAGAGAGTCAATCATATATATGTACAGTATTATTGATATTGAAACTACCGGCGGAAGTCCACTAACTGAAAGAATAACAGAGATAGCTGTTTTGATTCATGACGGGATAAAGGTTACCGGTAAGTTCTCTACGCTTGTTAACCCTGAGAAACCAATACCGGGATTCATAACGGGTATAACCGGAATAACCAACGACATGGTTGCCGGTGCCCCAAGGTTTTATGAAATAGCCCGGAAAATAGTGGAACTTACAGATAACAGGATCTTTGTGGCTCATAATGCCGCTTTTGATTATGGCTTCATATGCGAAGAGTTCAGGCAGCTTGGCTATATTTTCAACAGGAAAAAATTCTGCACCGTAAAGATGAGCAGAAAGCTTATTCCAGGACTTCGTTCATACAGCCTCGGAAAACTCTGCTCAGACCTTAATATCCGAATAGATAACAGACACCGGGCCATGGGCGACGCCCTGGCAACAGTAAAGTTGTTTGAAATGCTTCTTACTCTGGATAATTCCTTACAACCTGATATTCACTACCAACGTCAGAGCCGGGCGCGATTCAAATAAAACCTGATCTTAACCGGTTTGCACAGATGTTTTTTGCGAACCGCCTCCAGTCCGCATTTTGAGCACAGGTGCTTCATTTTAATCTTCTCTGAAGCCTTCTTTCCTTTTTTCCTTCTTTTACACGCTTTTTCAGCCATCAAGACCTGCTGTTTATCCGTAATATTTTCCTCCCGGGAACTCATCCCTGAACTGCAACCAGTAATCTTTAATGGTTGTTTTTATCTCCCTGTGAAGCAGCAGCAATCCGATCAGGTTGGGAATGGTCATGAAGGCAATGGTGATATAGGAAAGTGTCCAGATAATGGTTGTATCCGTAAATGCAGCAAGGAAAAAAAGGATGACATACACAATTCTGTAATACAATACATATGACGACCCTGCCAGGTATGTTACCGCCCTGTCACCGTAGTAGGACCACGAAATAGCAGTTGAAAAAGCAAACAGCAACAGGCCTATTGAAACAATATACTGCCCCCAGTGTCCGAAATGGCTCCTGGTAAATGCCTCAGTAGTCAGGGGAGCACTATGTATCAATGACTCTCCTGCAAAAGTTACCGCTGCTGCAGACCCTGACAACCTGCCCCTCTCAACTGCAAGGGTTCCTGTGAAAATATCACCTCCAAGCATAACGCTTACATTTTCAGCAATTGAACGGGCGTGAATCAGGGTAACACTGTTTTCTATCCTGCCGTCCCGTACTTCAAGTGTTCCTGAAAAGAAAGGAGTGGCAGTCTCACCGTCAAGATAGGAAAAGATCTTCTCCCGGTCTTCCCTGCTGTCATCATATTCTCCTGAGAGGATTATCATATCAGTGGACTGGAACACGTTGCCGACTTTTTCTTTCCATACCCCTGATGAAAGCAGCACAAGGCCGGTTAAAGTACATATACATATTGTATCAATAAAGGGCTCCAGTATTGCAACCATCCCTTCCGAAACAGGTTCGTGCGCACGAGCGGCAGCGTGTGCAATAGGCGCAGAACCCTGCCCTGCTTCATTGGAAAAAAGGCCACGGTTAACACCGAGCTTAAAAGCATAAATGACGGAAGCCCCAAGAAATCCTCCCGTAGCAGCTGTTCCGGTAAATACATCTGAAAAAACAGAAGCAAGGGACGGTATAATATTATCATAATTATAAACCAGAACAGCCAGGGCTCCTGTAAGGTATATCAACGCCATGCCGGGCACCAGCCGCGATGTAACCTTTGCAATACGCTTTATCCCCCCCAGGATAACAAAAGCAAGCAGCAAAGCAAGAATGCCTCCTGTTATAATATGAGGTATCCCGAATGTTGCAAAAATTGAATTTGAGATGCTGTTGATCTGGGGAAGATTCCCTGTCCCTATGGATGACAGAATGGTGGCGCCGGCAAAGAAAGCCCCGAGCCATTTACCCGTATTGATTATCTTCTTGTTGGGAAGCCTGATATTGAGCCGTTTTCTCATATAGTACATAGGTCCGCCGGCAATCATGCCTTTTTCATCCTTTTCGCGGTATTTATGAGATATGGTTACCTCAACAAATTTCGTTGTCATGCCCACAAGGGCTGTAACAAGCATCCAGAATAAGGCGGCAGGCCCTCCCATATGGATTGCAAGTGCCACGCCGGCGATATTCCCGGTTCCCACGGTGCCCGACAAGGCCGTAGTAAGTGCCTGGAAATGTGAGGTGTCTCCTTCATCACTTTTTTTATCAAACCTGCCGGTAACCACCCTGAAAGCATGTTTAAAATAACGGAATTGAGGGAAACCAAGGTAGAGGGTAAAAAATATTCCTGTTCCCAGAAGCAGGTAAACAAACCAGGGGCCGCTACCAATATAACTGTCAATGAGTAAAAGGAAATCGTTCAGTTTCTGCATGCTGTTTTAATCTTTGTGCCGCTAAAATAATATTTTTTTCATGCAAACCAGTAACACAAAAAAAATAAACCCCTACAGGGGGTAAGACACCATTCCTCCGTCAACAGCTATGCTCTGGCCTGTGATGTAGCCGTTTCTCTCTGATAAAAGGAAGGCAGCAAGCGCTGCAAGATTCTCAGGCTCTGCAAATTTACCCGCAGGAATACTGTTCCTGCGCATGGCAATAACTTCATCAAGGCTTTTGCCGGTATTTTTTGCAATGGTATTGTGCAGTGAAGCCAGGCGTTCCGTATCAGTGGCACCGGGGAGAAGACTGTTAATAAATACATTGTTTTTCGCCACTTCTGCAGACAGGGTCTTAAGGTACGTTCCAACGGACTGCCGGATGGAATTACTTAGTACAAGTCCCTGAATTGGTTGCTTGACACCTGTGGATGATATGCTTATTACCCTGCCGTATTTTCTTTCCTGCATTGACGGTACAAAATATCTTGTAAGACGCACAACCGACATAAGAAGGGTATTAAAAGCCGACAGCCACACTTCATCGCTATGGCCGAGGGCCGCCCCCATTGGTGGCCCTCCCGAATTCATTATCAATCCGTCAAGATATCCGAATTTACTGTTTACAAATTCAGCAAGAGCACCAATATCTTCTTTCTTTGATACATCGGCAGGTATGGCGTGTACCTGACTATCACTGCCAATAACTTTTTCAGCCTTCTCAAGGTTATCCTTTGACCGGGAAGAGATAATGAGTTCAGCACCTTCGGCGGCAAGAATCCTTGCGCAAGCCAGGCCGATTCCCCTGCTTCCTCCGGTAATGAGTATTTTCCTGTTTTTTAAAAGAAGATCCATGGTCTTTCAGGTTTTTTTTAAATCAATAACAAAATTCTTAAGCGAACTGAATCCGTCTATTTTTGTCTCCACCACATCTCCATGGTTAATAATACCTGCCCCCGGGGTGCCTGTCGAAATAATATCGCCGGGCAAAAGAGAATATACAGAGGAAAAAACAGAGATCAGCTGTTCGGGCGGATATATCATATTTGAAACGATATTTTCTGCCTTTACCGCCCCGTTGATGATGGTGGAAATACGCTGATCACCCAGAGGCAAAACCTCGTCAGGAGTAAGCAGAAAAGGGCCAAAACTGAAGAAACTGTCAAAACCCTTTGACATGGTCAGAAACCTGGGGTTAAGTGACAAGATATCCTCAGCCGTTACATCAATAATACAGGTAAATCCGGCTATACAGGCTGACCAGTCCTTCCGTGGCACATTCCTTGCCTTTTTACCTATTATAATTCCAAGTTCGGCTTCCGCTGTGGTCCGGTCTGATAACTCAGGGATCATAATAGAATCACCAAAACCTATTACAGTTGTAAAGGGTTTTATAAAAGACCCCGGATATAATTCAGGCTTCTGTTCTGACAGTGCAACAATATGCTCGGGATAATTCAATCCCACACCAATTATCTTTGACGGCTTTCTGTACAAGGGAGCATACAAGACCTCGGAAAACGGAATAACCTGATCCTGAAGCTTGCTGACTGTCTTTCCCTGATCATCAATATACCAGCTGGTGATTTCAGACAGCACCCCGGTTTCAATGATTTCAAACAGATCGGCAGGCCAGCTCCTGTCAAGGTACTTAACAACACTGGCAACGGGTATTGCACCTTCAGGGTAGATAATCGCTGCCTGTTCGGAATCCTTATAATTTACAGATGCTATCTTCATAATCCTGCATAATACCAATTTTTTGCCATGTAAATTACAAACTGGCAACCTGTAAAAGCTTCAGTCCATAAGATCGTCATCCCTTATCAGCATAAGAATAGCTGAATGCGGTACAATAATATATTTCTCCCTGTTAAACTCTATCAAATATGAACTTTCCTGAAGAAACACTGCCAGGTCGCCAACGCGCACCTGCAGGGGAAAGTAGTTTTGCTTCTCATTATCCTGTTTCCATTGTTCCTGTGCTTCCGGCAATGACGGTATAGGATATCCCGGACCCGATTTGATAACGTACCCGCAACTGACTTTTTGCTTATCTTCAAAGCCGGGAGGAAGAAACAGGCCTGATTTTGTTTTTTGTTGGGGACTTTTGGGTTTCAGAAGGACCCTGTCGCCTATGACAATAAATTTATTAATATCCTGATTATCGAGAAAAAAAGACATTGGCTGTCAACAAATTTAATTACAAACAGTTAGTTCAGAAAAACCAAAGTTAGTAAAACTTTATTATATCCCAATTTAAACAGGCCGGCATTTTTGCCGGCCTGCATAAGTGTTTTATTCTCACATCGAAGCCCTTCGCATCAAGCTGTGACTGAACTTCAGTTTTTTATTGCACCCCGCCATGTCCGGAACAGTGCAATATGCGACTCCCGAATTCAGGCTTCTGATTCTTCCGGTTTTAAATCTGTATAGAGAAACCTTGTCTCCAGAGCCCACTGGTCATCCGAACGGTTCCAACGGTAAAGGGATTCTTCAGAAAGCTCACCCTCTTCATCATAGGCAAAAACCTTTCTGGTCGAATTGACCCATTCCCTGCGGGTAAAATCCCATTTCTGTTCAATATCCTCGGTCTTGTTTTCTTTCTGGTATGATATAAGATACCTTACTCCCAGAACCCATTCTCTCTGACTTTCACTCCAGGTAGCCCTGGTTTCCCGTGTAACTTTACCCCTGTAATTATAGGCAAGGTTATACCTGCCAAATGCCTGCCAGTAATTTTCAGGCTTTTTCCAGGTTTCCACGAAAACCTCATGCGGGGGACCGTAGCCTTCCCTGTAACTGAAAGAAAATTTCATGTAATTATTCCATGAATTTTCCATACCGGCATAGGTTCGCACCATAACCTCACTTTTCTCAAAATCACGATTATAGGAGATAAGATAGACAACGGTGTTCAACCACTCTCCGGTTGGCCTGTGCCACTCCTGGTAAAGAACTTCAGATGCATTATCCCTGGCATCATAAGAGGTGGTCTTCATCTGTACATTAATCCAGTCCTGTGCATTATTGTTCCACTGCTGCAGAACGGACTGCACCTCGTTACCCCTTTCATCATAGTTCTTAAGCGTCTGTTCATGGTTTTCCCACTTTTCCTCATCCTTGTACCATCGCTGGTTAAGTATGCTGGTAACAAGCCTGGATTCATCAGCAAAATGAAGGTCCCGGGCATAAATTCCCCAGGTTTCCGCCTCTTCATCCCATGAATAGGTGTATGTTGTGTCCACACTTGCAATATCCTGAATTTCCATAATATCAGGCATCTCAATCTGCGCATTTATCACCTGCTGAAACAGCAGTACCGATAAAATTATTCCTGTTAGTCTCATAGCTTTATATTTAAAAAAGATTTGCATTTTGTTTACTGTTTACTTACATATTAACGAATAAATTGTTCATTTAATTACAGGTTATAACCAATATGGCAATAATGACCTATATCTCTGTAAAATTGAATCCTGCATGGCATTTTCCTGTTTAACGGATATACTCAGGCCTTTGTATATATGAGACCGGAAAGTATCAGCCATACCCTATGCAAAAACGTATCTATTTTAACAATAATTAACCGTCAGTATATTTTTTTTGCCCGGCAAAATTTTGACTTACAGAAGGAACCGCTGCGCTTTAACATAAAATTTTTTCATGCGTCTGTGTATAATTTTACGCAGAAAAAATTTTATGTATATTTGAAGTAAAAAGCATAAGATATTATGATTGAACTTACTGAAGCCCGGATAGAAGACAGGGAGAAAGCCTATAACTGGCTGTTTCACTCTGACTTTTCTGATTTTCTCATGAACCTCGAGGGGTATACCAAAGATACCATCCCTGCTTATGAAGAATTCTGCAATGAATACTGGGATTTCTTTTTTGACGGAACACAACCGGAAAACGGACGTTGCTATAAAATTATTTCCTCCGGAAAGAAAGAAGAGATAGGGTTTATTTATTATACAGCTTTTCATGTTAAATCAGGAATTGCCGAACTGGATATATGGCTCAGATCGCTCGATTATGCAGGCAAAGGCATTGGTACCGAGGCTATAACCCTGCTGGTAGATAAGCTTCACAGGGAACTTGGATTCCATACCTTCTTTATGCGCCCCTCAAGACAGAACACAAGGGCAGTGAATGCCTACATTAAGGCAGGCTTCAAAGAAACCGAACTTGTGGCCGAGGATTATTATAAACCCGAGTTTATAGAGGAATACAGAAAAGGCGGCTACGGAAAGGGTAAGGATGTATTCCTTGTGAAAAAAATAAAGTAACACAGAAGGTTTATCAATCATCATGAACATAAATGATCCCCTGTACAATCGATTTCATCTCGTCAGAGAGATGTATGAAACGATTGATTATATTAAAAACTTCAGTGCAGAATCAGCCGGAAATTTTCTGCCGGATTTACAGGGCAAAGCCCTAATGCTTACAGGTGAAGGAAGCAGCCGCATATTTCCCGGAAAAAATGCCGTTCACAGGAGACTAAAGAGCAACGGTGGTGCACTTATACTGACTGAAAGCTCGACCGATCTGTCAGACAAAAATCTTGAAGATTTCATAGTAATTGGTGCATCCAACAGCGGAAAAACAAAAGAACTGATCAATCTGTTCAGGAATCTTGAAAACTCAGGTCATAAATACCTGTATGGCTTAACCTGCAACCGCAATTCACTACTTGAAAAATACTGCGTCAGGACCCGGGTAATTGATGCCGGTCCCGAGAAAGCCGTTGCAGCCAGCAAATCTGTTGTTGCCCAGGCACTGTTCTACGACGCCATAATATCAGGTTGGGATGAAAAAGCGGATTTTAATACTCCTTTACTTGCCCGTAATTTCGAAGAAGCCCTGAATTCTCCAGTAAGCAACAGTATTACAGATCTTATATGCAGGGCTGATACTGTCTACTTCAGTGGTTACAACAACGGGGCGGCAGAGGAACTTACCCTGAAAACCAATGAAATAATAAGAAAAAAATCTTCATACCTGCCGGGCACTTACCTGTTGCATGGTGTTGAAGAGGTGATGTCACCAAAAGACATTATTATAATGGTGGATACCTATCCTGAGGAGTTTGACAAGATAAAATCAGTCTATTCCGATAATATCGGAACCCCCGTTATATCGATTTCAAGCTCCTCCACTCCTTTTCATACTGTGAAAACACCTCACGTTTCAGAGACTTATAAATCCTACATAAAACTTGCCGCAGGCTGGAACATGCTTATTGAAGCCGGAATAAAACTTGGTATCGACCCCGATAAACCAGAAAGAGCAAGGAAAATAGGTAATGAGGCAGCAGACTGATCAGGCATTTGCATTATAGTAAAGTGCCGCGGCCCCAAGTAATGCAATTTCCTGGGTTTGTGTTATCAGTATCTCCAGGTTTTCAACAGAGCGGGGATATGGAAAATCCCTTATCTCTTCCCACATAGCCTCACTGTAAAGATCAAAAGAATCTGCAACGCCTCCGCCCATAATAATGGCAGCAGGATCGACAGCCAGCATTATGGTTTTTATTGCCCTTCCCAGGTGTATGCCGAATTCGCCGAACGCCTTCAATGCATCAGGATCCTTCTCCATTGCTTTCTGAGCCATTCTGTCGCCTGTTTCACCATAAACGTGCTGAAAAAACTGCCCGCTGGCGTAATGTTCATATATACCGTCGAGATATGGTATTTCGCCAAATTCGCCCGAGCCGCAGTTCCTGTCCGGCATCAGGTACCCTCCCTTTATAATTCCCGCACCCAGTCCGGTCCCGCAAATAAGTCCGACAAAATCCTCATAATCCCTGCCTTTCCCGAAAAATCTTTCACCAGTTGCAAAGCAGTTGGCATCATTATTAATATAGACAGGCACCCCAAACTCCTTCTCAAGTGTATCTTTAAGGTATACCTCCGTCCATGAAGGGATATTCTGAACATTATAAACAATCCCCTTTTCTGAATCAACGAGGCTGGGCACCCCTATGCCTATTCCCGCCACCTCGTTATCTGACACCTCATGTATCAGTCTTATAAGCACATCAGTAACTTCAGATGCATTGTCAGTCCGGGGAACAAAATCAGACGCAGTGACCGTGATTTTATTATCCTTAACTTTTCCGGTTCGTATTTTGGTGCCCCCCATATCAACACCTGTTACCGCATGAACTTTTGTTTTGTCATTTAAATCCATAGGAAAAAATATTAATTAACGGTATTATCATGATGCCATCCCTTTACCCTTACCCTTATATCGGAAGCGTCAACAAGTGCGGCATCAACACTTGCCCTGAGTCTCCTATTTTCGCCGGGCAGAAGCGATATATAATTGTCCTCCCAGAAAACAGGCAGAACTGACATATCCTTTTCAGAATCAATAATTGCCAGTTCCAGGAAGAAGGCAATAATGTCACCCGGGTTTGAAAGGTCGCATACAACCTCAAACCTTCCTTCCTTTTCAACAACCTCATATGAAATATCTATGCCGGTGCGGGGCATTGTGTTCAAAGCCGTGAAATCGGCAAAACTTTTTGTGGGTGTATAAACCCAGTATGTTGATTCAAAATCAGGTACATCTTTTTCAACAGACAGCCAGTAGAAATTTACAGCAACTTCATTACCCGACGAATCTAAAATTCTGAGATCGAGAAACCATGTCGGACTGAGGTCATCTATTTCAGGTATCCCGGTTACCTGTTTTGAACTGTTTGCCCGGATATCAAAAAAAACTTCATGCGAAAGCAACTCTTTTGACTCAATATCAAAGACTTTTGCAACCAGTCTTAAACCCTCTTTATCCTCAAGATGTTCATTGTGAACATAAATCGCCCCGTCACCATAATTATATATTGCCATCAGCGGTTCATTGGCTTTCCTGGCCCCGTAAAAAGCTCCATTGGGCATAAGATAGTAATCGAAAAGCTGCCAGTACATTGCAGGCCATGCAGAATTGTACATCCACTGAATAACACCTGTGCTTTCATATTTATTAACTGCGAATGCCTCAAACATAGGCCGCATTGCTTCATAATTTGATGCCTGGTTCCTGAATGCAAACTCTTCAAGGCTTTCCGGCTCACCATAGCGTGCATTGAAAGCAATAAGAAAACGACTGAGGTCGTCAAACTCGTAAGTGCCGCAATGGAAGGCCCACATATCATCAACAGGCCACCAGTTCTCTTCCGGCAACATCCTCTTTATACTTTCTACTGGCGGAACCTGGGGACCCGGACCTGTTTCAGTATTGAAACCGTATGCACCGCCGTAATTCCTGTCTGTATACCAGTAAACCGGAGGCACCCAGTCATACGGTCCGTGCATTTTAACCCCTGAAGGTCCGGTAAAATCAGATATTGAACTACCGCAATGGCTTAACAGAGGGCGTGTTGTGTCGGCCTCTGCCATATATTCGTGCAGCATAATTTCCAGCTCGGGCGGCGGCAGCTTATCGCTTCCGAAGTTCCACAGGAATACACTGGGATGATGCCTGAGCCAGTATACCTGGTCCATATAGGCCTTTGCCTGCAGCTCCATCTCTCCGGTCTCAAAGACCGACATATATTCCGATTCCGGTCTTCCACTGTATGATTCCCATTCCCACTGGCAGCTCCAGCCGATCATAAGCATGATTCCATTTTCATCGCAACGATCATACAGGGTCCTGTTACTACCCCAGAATCCTTCAAGTCGTAAAGTATTAAGGTTCATATGTTTTGCATAATCAACCTGGGCAATAACTTTCTCATCACTATCTGCAAGCAACATATCATCTACCCATCCGCCACCCTTGATGAGAACTTTCCGGCCGTTTACCATGAAGCCGAGATGCCCCCCGGGAGTCATATAACTTTCAACCTGCCTTATACCGAACCGGAACTCTTCAATGTCACTTATTTCGTTGTCCACTTCGGCTGTTATGTCAATATCATAAAGATGGGGATTGCCAAGATTGTTGGGCCACCAGAGTTCCGGGTTTCTGAGATGCAGCTGCCGGAATTCAGACGGAGCAAACACCACTTCAGTCTCCTGGCGGGCATCAAGTCCCAGGGTTTTTGAAACACTTATATTGTCAAAAGATGCAACAACTTTTACATTTTGTTTCTGACCGGAATGATTTTTAAGGACGGCAGAGATATGCACCCATGCCTCATCCAGGCTCTCAGTGTTAACTTTTGTAACCACATTCGGACGTTCTATAGATACTGCCCCTGTCTTTCTCAGTTTCACTCCTCTCCAGAGACCCATGTTCCTGTCCGGTGCCTCCGGATTCCAGTCCACGAACCCCATGGTAAGATCTCCCAAAACCGGCGGAATTATCTCCACGGCAATTACATTCTCTCCCCCGGCAAGATAAGGAGCTATGTCGAAATGCCACATGCCGAAAGCCCCCTCAATACTCTCCTCACCTGCAAGAAGACTGCCGTTAAGCCATATATTCGCCTTATAGTTAAGCCCTTCAAAAGTGAGCCTGTAATTATCATTATCGCCGGGTTTATCAACGGTAAAAGTTTTTCTGTACCACCAGGGAACCTCAAACCGGGATGTTTCCACCTGCAGAAGATTATCGGCAAAATAAATATCGGAATAATGGCCGTTCTGCCTCAGTGCGCTAAGAACAGTGGACGGGATATCGGCAGAATACCAGTTTTCAGAAGAAAAACCGGGAAGGGAAATAACATCACCCCCGGCATCGGTAACTTCCGAGGAGAATACATGCCAGTTGCCGTTCAACCCGATTTCATCACAGACCACTGACGGTTCGGGTGTGCACGAAGCCATTAACAGTATGCTGTTAACTGCAAAAAACGGTAAATATAAAAACCTGCTCATAAAGGTATAATTTAGTTATAAAAAATCCCTGAACAATTGTTTTCTATAATATACACAATATAATGATTCTGCTGAAATTATTAATTTCAGGGCAAAGCTCCGGGCGAATAAATTGAATATGCCGATCCCACTGCCGTGCTGTATTCAGCATAATCAGGAATAATAAACTCTTTTCCGAACAGTTTGCCAAGTCTTTTAAATATTTTTCCTGCCTGCGGCAGCCTTACCAGCTTGCCGGTAAGCACTATCTGATCAATATTATGCTCACGTGAAGCAAATACGCCCATCATGCCAATACTCTGGCATACAAGGTTTATGAGGCCCAAAGCCAGGTCTGCACGGTTTGCCTTATCGGAATGCTTGCCAAAATTTGAAGCAGTGGCAGAGAGCGGGATATCTCCCATCTCAACCTGGGTGATATCCCTTATGTTAAGATCAATATTCCCCAGGTTGCCTTCATCTGCCAGGTCAACAATGTTCTGAAAATCTGTTGTGTTCAATACATACCTTGCCAGACCGATAAGTGTTCCTCCACCCACCCCTGAGCCGCCAAGGTGCCTTATCTCTTTCCCATCGGCCAGCACTATGGCAGTTCCCGTACCCATACTTACCACAACGGCCTTTTTAAACCCCGCAAGAAACAGACCCCCGTGCCCTATGGCAGTAAATTCAGGTACTCTCTTTACGGGAATCCCGAACAGCTCATTGCCAAGCGAGTTTGCTCCCACACCGGTAACAGCTATATTATCAATATCTTTAAGCTTCAGTAAAAATTCATCAGTAAACTTGCCAAGGGCACCTGAAGCAGATGTAACAGGGTCATCAGCCTGCACCGAGATAACACCGCACACCCGTGATTTCCTGAATCCGGCAATCTTGGTTGTGGTTCCCCCTATATCAATGCCAAGGATCATAATTTATCCAATAAGCTGCCAAGTTAAAAAATATATTCTAATATTGTACCGGAATAGACTTTTACCCGGAATCCCGGCCGGGATGACAGGCAGATAACCCTGCCCGGCGGCTCTTAGTTAAAGTATCCATGTGCAGAAGAAATAAATATTGTGTTCCCGAGCCAGTGCTGTTCAACTGCCTGAAACACCATGCCGGTTACGTTGCCGGATTCATCAGTAATTATCCCGCTCCCGGGTTAACCTCAGCCGGGCATCCAGATAAAGAAAACAATACAGGTAAAGACACGAGTCACCCTGGTCAGGCTGATCATGAAAGTTTAACGGGCCTTCATGGGCATACAGGATTGTCGGAAGCTGGCAAAAAACTCCAGCAGCAACTCACCGCAACAGGAAAATCGCAAACTGACTTTTATACGGGAAGGCTTACCCCCCTAAAAATCGCCCGGGAGATAAAAAGTTTCCTTGAAGGCAAAAAACTGCTGGAAAAAGCTTCATATCTTCAATGGCTGGACCGCCCGGGATCATTATACAGGATAACGGAAATAAGTGACGGATCGGTTTGGGTACTTCTGCCGGGAAAGACTGAAGGCCGCCATGTTCATATCCATCCTGCCAGATATTCACCGTTAACCCTGAGAATAAGATCCGAAACACTTAAAACCGCAATTGCGGTTTTATGGTACTGCAACCTCTGCGGCAGGGATCATAATGATCTGAAAGTGGTGAATGAGGCACGCGAAAAACTGCTTGGCCTTTCCCCCGTCAGGGAGGTGAAAGCGCAACGCGGAATTGGTAAAATAATAAGGATACTGACACAGATGGCTCTTTCAAAGTAAACCTGTTAACCCCGTTATCGTTGCTATACCGACTGCAGGAGAGCATACTGCAGGGGAAACGCAGATAAAAGATCTTTTTTGCCCCGGTTAACCGGTAAGGGATATACCCCTTACTCCAGCTCTTTTGTAATGGCAATGGCCGCTATTGTTCCATCTGCAACCGCAGTGGTGATCTGGCGGTATTTCTTGCTGTTGATATCGCCAACCGAATAGACACCCTCAATGCTTGTCTGCATATCCTCATTGGCTTTAATATAGCCCCACCGATCCACTTCCAGCTTATCACTGATCATTGAAAGGTTGGGTATCAGCCCTATAAAAACAAAAATGCCATCGGTAACAAGAACTTTGCGCTTACCTGTTTTAAGCTCCTCGACCTCCACTTCCATCTTATCTCCTTTCCGGGCGAATGAACGAGGCTCATGTTCAAAAAGAAAAGAAATTTTGGGATCAGCAAGAGCTTTTTCCTGTGCCTCTTTATTTGCCTGTAATTTATCAAACTGGTGTACCAATGTGATCTTAGAGGCAAATTTGGAAATAAAGGCCGACTCTTCAATAGCTGAATTACCACCGCCAATTACAATAACCTCCTTGTTATCGAAATATTTGGCATCGCATGTTGCACAATAGGAGATACCGCTTCCCATGAATTCCTGCTCACCCGGAATATTCAGCTTCCGGGGCGAGGTGCCTGTTGCAATAACTATCCTTTTTGCCCTTATCGTTTCATAATCATCTATCATGATCTCTTTTCTTATAAGGTCAACCCTGGTAACATCAACGGCCACCTTATAGATGGTCCCGCATCTTTTTGTCTGTTCCGACATGTTGTGCGACAACATATATCCAGGCTGAGGCTCAATAAATCCGGGATAATTCGACACCATGTGGGTAGTTGCCACGTATCCGCCGGGAAGGGCGACATCAATAAGGGTTGTATCAATTTTTGCCTGGCACAGGTACAATCCCGCCGTCAGTCCCCCGGGACCAGCTCCCAGTATCGCCACTTCAGTGTCCGTAATAACTGGTTTCACTCCCTCCATGATACTGTCTGTCTTCTCCTTCCCTGCCAGATGGCGGATCTCCCTAACTATTTCCGAACGTTTAATGCCACCTGAGAGCCTCTGGCAAACCTCCCGGCCATCTTCATAAAAAAGAAGGGTAGGCGACGACCTTACTCCCAGCTTTTCGGCAAGCTCCCTGTTTCCCTGCCTGAATACCTTAACAAAGGTCAGCTCGTTTCCGAACAGTTGCTCCAGGCTCTCAAGCTTTGGTGCGAGAGCATCGCAGGGTGGGCATTCCGTAGAATAAAAATCTACCAGCACCGGTCCACGGCCACTGATAACATCATTGAATTCATTTGCAGTAATCTCTTGCATGGCTTAAAAAGATTTATTATTACATTAACTTTTTCTCTCCGGAGCGGACAAACGGGTGTCAAAAGCCGATGGTACGCCGAATCAGAAACTATATATCTATTTATTTACCTTATCCGGGAAATAAGCAGCAATCCCCAGCTCCAGCAGCTCTTTTACCGGCCTGCAATCCGGACTGTGTCTGCTTCCGTTCCGGTTCTTTGAAACGGCCGCACAGCCTCCGCCGCAAAGCAAATTCAGGTTACAGTTACTGCACTCACTTATTGAAAGTATATCCCGGTCATTCCACTCCTCTATCTTCTCTTCATACATCACCCTTTCGGGGAAAAATCTCCCAAGCTCCTCTCCCTTCTTCCCTGCGGTTGCAGTGCATGCATAAATACTGCCTGTATAGTCGAAAGCCCATTCCGTTTTTGTGCCGGGACAGGCATCAAAGAGTGGTGCGGGCAGTTCACCGGTTTCATACAGTGCCCTGGATACAGAAAAGGATGGTTTGTGAAACTCAAGAATGTGAGGATACTCTTTCATTAACCTGTAAAGTTCAGTATACATCTCAATACGCGAAAATAGCCTGCCTCTTTTTACCTGGCAATCATGCAGCTCATAATTCCTTCCAAGTTGTGTACTGAACAGCGGTGATCCGGTCCATCCCCTGTCAATGGAGAAACGCGCCAGTGCGGGTATATTGTCAATGTTTTCCCTGTCTGCCACAACCCTTAGATTGACCGGGATATTATTCTCCAGCAACAGGTCCACCCCTTCTGTAATCCTGTCAAAGGTACCTTCACCGCTTTTCAGGGTACGACGGCGGTTATGAACATCACGGGTTCCGTCAAGAGTGACCTGGATTTCCCTGATTTGTGCCTGCCTGAACAGGCCGATATACTCAGAAAGGTGATATCCGTTGGTAACAACTGCGATACCGGTTTTCATCTCATTTGCACGTTCAATGATGTAACCTACGGTGTTCATATGGCTTCTGCCGGGAAGCAGGGGTTCGCCCCCGAAAAGGGTTATATACCTGCGCCGGTTGACAAATTCCGTTTCGATATGTTTGAAAAAGGCATCAATAACCTCCTTATCAAGTCCGGCTCCTTTAACATCGTAATCGCCCTGGTAACAATAAGAGCAGTTAAAATTGCAACTGTAGGTGGGAACAAAAAACAGCTGAACCTCATCTGTTTCCCTCTCATCCAGGAACTGAAGGTAGGCTTTTCTGAACAGGGACTTTTCAGCTTCGGGATCAACAATGTATCCACGTCCGGCAAGGTCAGGATGGTTCAGGTTTCCTTCCTGCATGCCCTGCCAGGTATTCCTGTCAATAATATCGGCACTTCCGTAAAGGGAGTTAAGGATAAAGTACTCATCCGAATCTCTTATCTCTGAGATAATATTAAACCTGGATAATTCCATGCTTTCGCGAAAGGATATGAACGGGGACTTTTATCCGGGGAATGACAATTTTACTCTTTTACTTACGGACGTTTATGCCGGTAACCCGGGTTTATCCAAAAAGTTATAACAACCTTGCAGTGTCCACTTCCCGGTATTTAACTGACTAATCCGGTTTTATTTCTCAGTCATGACACCCGGCCACGATCTTTGATTTCTTTGCACAGCATTGTGCCTGCACAGACTTCCTCTCTTCTGTATTCTTTGTAGTCAGACTCTTCATCGTAAATATTTTAAACTGTATTCAACTTATAGCTTTTATTATCTGCAAAGATATAAAATAAATATCAATATATCTGTAAAGGTATCTCCCCCTTTATTCATCACCCGGCAACCCGACAGGCTTCTTTGGACAGGCACGTTTCGAAAAGAAAAAAACAGATAAAAAGCCGGTAGCCGGCTGCTGTTTTCCAGGGCGGGAAATCTAAAAATTTCCGGTAAGGCGCATGCTGAAATTACGGTGAGGCCTTATATCACCCGGGCGGCCCATATATTCGGTATTGAGAACGTTCTTTACCACCATTGACATCCTTAGTTTTTCATTTATGGCATAACCAATGTGCGGGTCAACCAGAAGATGCCCCCTGACGGATTCATTCCAGTAATCATAAAAACCGGGGAGGATCGTTTCCCTGGTAAGTTCATTCAGAAAAACATCATCGATATTCAGTATTGGTGAACCGGCCTGCAGACTGAACCCAAAATCATATCTCCCGTATTCACTTCCCAGGCTAAGTGTAACCGAATGCTTGCGCCTGTATTTAAGGTATACATCGCCTCCTGCAGCAGTTCGGGAGTTAACCTCCACAGGGTATATGAATACATATCCGCCGGTGACTGTATTGTTGAACCTGCCCGCCGGGCCGGACAGGGCAAATTCAATTTCTGTACCATACACCCTCGAATGCTCAACATTGGTGGCCATGAATCTGGGAGGGAAGTAAAAAAGATACTCAATCATATCTTTATTACGCGAGTGAAACACGGCAATATCAAGCTGCCCGTTCAGCCGTCCGGTTAGTATCCCCTGCTTGATTCCCAGTTCAGAGCTCCAGCCTGATTCGGGGCGGATATCCGGGTTCGGAACTATTCGCACCGAACCCATGGTTGTTGCTGCATGTTTTTCAGCAATGGAGGGATAACGGTATCCCTGTCCGAAAGATGCCCTTAAAAAAGTGTAATCCAGCAACCTGTAATTTACTCCTGCCCGGAAAAGAGGAACAAGCCTGTCCCACAGCCCGTCAAGTGTATTATGCTCAATCCGTATACCGGCAACCACCTTCAGTCTTTCGACAGGAGCAATTTCAGCCTGGGTATAGCCAGCAAGGTTAAAAGCATGATGATCACCGTACAGGGCCGAGTATATACGGCTGTAGTTTTCCATTATACCGAGATTAATATCAACCAGCCGTGACAAAGTGTACCTAAACTGATACTCTGCCAGAAAAGAGAGTGCACGGCTGTCGTTTTGCCCCGCTTCGGGAAACCTGTTTCCTGAAGATTGAAGCCTTGTCCTCAGGTCATGCATGTAACGGGTTCCACTTTTCATGCTGATGTATGGATCAATAGTAATAAGGCTTCCGTTTAACTTATTTGCAGTGGACTCATCCTGCTTCAAAGCACCTGACCAGGCATTCTCCCACAATATGAAATCTCTCTTCCCGGTGATACCGGCATTCATGCTAACACCGTATGAAAGACCTTCAAACCGTTCATCATCATGCTTAAGACTCAAATTGAGCCTGCCCAGTTTCTCATCGTTAAGTTTCCTGTAGCCATTGTCATTAAGAAGATGAAGGGCAACACTCATACCTGTGTTACCGTATCTTTGCATATGAGAAAAAGATGCACTCTGCCAGGTTCTTGGTGAATCCCACCATACCCATTCCCCCCGGCCCGGCCGGCCAAAAACTCCTGCCTCTGAAAAAAATCTTGTAACAGGCTCACTGCCTGCTTCTGCAGTCCTGAAATTAATTACACCATTGAGGGCGGAAGATCCGTACAAAACCGATGATGCACCTTTTATAATCTCTATCTGCGAGATATTCTCAAGAGGAAGGAACTGCCATTTTATATTTCCGGCGTCAGCCGATAAAACCGGCAATCCGTCAATAAGGGCAATAACCCTGCTTCCCGCACCGTAACTGAAGCCACTCCCTCCCCTTACAGAAGCCTGTCCGTCCAGCACTTCTATTCCGGGTGTTTTATTAATCAGTTCGGTTGGGTCAGTGATATGAGAGGAGGAAATCATTCCCGGCTTTATAATGTTTACCGAGACCGTAAGTTCAGAAACTCTTTGTTCAACCTTACCCGCACTTATTACAATCTGGTCTATCTCCGCAGCATCATATTCGAGTCCCACATCCAGAATAACAGTATCGCCCGGCGGCACATGGACCGTACGTGTTACTGAGGCATACCCCACATACCTGAATGTGATACTTATTCTCCCGGTGCTGGTATTTGCCGTATAAAACCCCGTCCTGTCAGTTACAGTACCCTGACCCTTCCCGTAAAGAACACTGGCTGAAGGTAAAGGCTCCATCGTTTGCCGGTCAAAAACCCTTCCCTTAACAATACCCTGGCCATAGGAGGTCTTACAGGCAAGAAACGAAAAAAGAAAAAGGACCGCAAGCAGCCGGTTGATCATTTTGCTTTGAATGTCATCCGGATATTAAATTCTTCCTCAGGATTAAGGGGATTTGGAAAATCAGTTGTGATCTTCAGTGAAGAAGATGTCAGTTCAGCAATTTTAGTTGTAAGTGGAAAATCCAGGGCATCTGTAATAATAACAAGCTCCGTCTCTTCCTTTTCAAATCTCCATGTACCGGTATAATCACCGAAATAACCGGTACCATCGGCATTGAACTTCACATCACCGTTGAAATCACCCAGCAGTTCCCCTGATCCACTGGCATCAGAACCGTTAACAAGCAAACTGTCTGATACCCAAACAGGCGTTGTCAGCATGTCAAATCTTGCAGATACCTCATCTTCATCCTTATCACACGATACAATGATAAGGGCAGACAAAAACACTATAAACAAGCCCAGTTGCTTCATATTATTATATTTAAAATAGATGATCCATTAATATTATAAATTTCAGATGACTGATTCATACTGCTGTCAGATACGATTCACTCTTTTATGCCCGTTACGGTAAAACTGCAAACATTAATCCTGCCTTTTTCATAAGGCCTGCTTTCTTCAATTATTCTAACCTGTTTGAATCCTGCTCTCTCAATCGTTGCAAGATATTCATCCCTGGTAACAGCTCCTGCCCAGCATTCAGCAACAGCAACAGGGTCAGAACTATACTCATCCGGCACCGGTTCAACAGAATAGATATCACTTATAACAAAACGCCCGCCCTTCTTAAGCAGGCGGAAGATCTCCATCCATACCCGGTCTTTCCTGTCCACATGATTAATGACACAGTTTGAAATAACGAGGTCGGCAAGGTTACTGCTTAGGGGTATTTCCCGAAGCCCTGACAAAATAAACCCGACATTGTCAATACCTAGTTTATTTGCAGCAGAGCGGCCCTTATTGACCATTTCAGGCGTTGCATCAACTCCATAAACAAAACCTTTGCTGCCGACAATATCTGCCAGTCTTATCACGTCGGTACCACGGCCGCTGCCAAGGTCAATACAAATCTCACCGGGTGCTGCCCCGCTTTTTTCCATTGCCCCGCCGCAGGAGAGGCAGCAATTATCATCCGCAAGCCGGGAGTAACGAAATTTTACCGCATCTTCCATAATTTCCCTGTCGAATTATTCTTTGCAAATGTAAATAAAATTTTTTCATCAAAAATTATACACAGTCAGATGAAAAAATTTTTATGTTAAAGCGAAGCGGTTCCTCCTGTAAGTCAAAATTTTGTATTTTCTGAACAAAATTTTGGCTTCTTGTTTTTTACAGGAGAAATGTAAATAAAATTTTTTTTCTGCGTAAAATTACTCCGGGAAGAGATGTTCGTCACCTCCGCGCTCCCCCACAAGTAGGGTCGAACGGCTTTCCCGCATCCGGTTCCTCCATGTGGGCTTTCCGGATAACCAGGTGACCCCATCCTCCCGAACAGTGGTTTGCGGTGGCGGGCCTCACAGTAAACTGCTAAAACACGGTTTACTGCTTCTGAAAATACTCCCTGATAAGTCCGGGGACATCTGTAGTTATTGACAAAGCACCAAATTCCTTCAGCTCCCATGCCCTTTCAGGGTCATTTACCGTCCAAACATGATATTCATATCCCGCATCAGTAATCTGCTCAATAAACTCCCTTGTTACCAGTCCGTGATGCGAAGAAAAACCATCGGCTCCTGTACTCTCCAGGGTTTCAATAACAGTTTCCGGTCCGGGTACAACATTTCCATGGTTATCATAACTTAAGCCTGATAACCAGTAGGCGTTGTGTTCAGGCCTGTCACGTTTCACTGCTTTAATTACATCAGAATTGAAAGATATAATAACGATCTGTTCATTTTTCAGTCCCGATCTGTCAATCTCCCCGTAGAGCTTCGGTAAAATCTCCACACCCTGTTTTATCTCAACAAATATCTTTTTCCCGCGAGGAACTGTTTCAAATACCCCGGCAAGGGAAGGTATTACCGTTCCCGACCATTTATCATCTTTCCATGCCCCAACATCAATTTGCCTCAGCTCCTCCAGGGTCGATTCAGACACAATCAGGTCGACATCAGAAAACCTCCCTGTTCTCGAATCGTGTATGCAGACAATCTCCTGGTCGGTGGTAAGGAAAAAATCGCCCTCAATGGCATCTGCACCCTGCTCCCATGCCAAAAGGAATGAGGGTATGGTATTTTCCGGAGCATCCTGTGATGCACCCCTGTGGGCAACAATCAGGTAATCCGCTGCCGGCTCAGCGCATCCGGTTATCAATGTGATCATTGCTATAAAAACTATTTTATACATCTGTTTTAACTTACGGGATTTAACTTCATTTGGTGATCTTATTTTAAAAATTCAAGCAGTATCCATAACCTGGTAGGTTTTGATAATCTAACCATATCAGCGGACCTGGGTTCTATCCTGGTCATCTCAGGCATTCTTCCCTGATACTGACCCGGATACTGACCGGGCATGCCCCCGGGATTCCTGACACCTCTGCCTGAGCGTTCCGGCCTCTGCCTTTCAGATGATGAAGGCGGTTCAAAATAACCAGTTTCAAGGCCTATACTTACCGGTGTATTGCCAGATAGAGGGTTATACCCGAATTCAAGCACTTCATAGGGAATTACCGCTTCATAAACCAGCAGGTCATCAACAATTTCAGCGTTTACCCTTATGCGGCTGTCTCTCATTTTGACTGTCCTGGCAGAAGTGCCGTAAATACCTATCAGTTCAATCTCCTCTGCCATTTCAAGAACAGAATTCATATCTCCTCCCATTATTCCTCCGGCACTGCCCGGGTTCCTTCCTTCAGATCTTCGCGCCTGCGGCATCCTTAAACCTGTGGGAAATCTGAAACCTTCTACCTTGTTCTTTTGACCATTCCTGTCAATCCAGACCGTAAAGCCAAAATAAACGATCTTTCTTTTTACAGCAGGATCAGAAACGGCCAGTTTCAGGTAAAGATTATTGCGGTCATATTCAAACCCATAGTGAAACCCGGTATTCTCGTCCTGTTTCATCCTGTCTGGCAGGCCGTCTTTCACATCTTCCTTCAAAGCCACCGGGTCATCCTGTCCTGGAGCAACCAGCGCCACAGGCATACTGCAGCCGTAAGCAGACATTATGACAACTGAAAATACTGTTATTAACCTCATATTAAAATCATGTTAGCTCTTGTTATAACAACGGAAAAAGTAAAATTATTATAAACCGGGCGGAGCAATCAGAAATATTATTTGACCGGTTCAAAGATGACAAAGTTTATTCTTTTTTTTTGTATTTTGTTGAAAATAGTAATCACTTTGTTTTTTTATACGCACAAACCAGGTTAATCAATTTAACAACCAGTTAATTATATTTAGCAGGTAATTCATATTCAGCAATTTAACTCCGATGGATGATTCATACCTTATTGACCTTCGGTCGAACTCACATGCAGAATGTTGCTCGTTCAGCATTATTTTACGGAGGTGACTTTCATTTTATTTTGTGTGACGAAGTACCATTAGGGATCCATCCGAAATATTTAAACCAAAAAAGAGTTATTCTATTAATAAAACCTTCTGATAATGGAACCGACAGCTAACTCAGTCAGATCAAAGAATCTTCTTTTCCTGGCACTGGCATTTTTCTTTCTGAGCATATCTCTTGAGGCCCAGACCGATTTTGAATACTATAACATTGCACTTGTGAAATTCAATATTGGCGACTACAAAGGAGCAGAATCCGACCTGACCAAAGCAATTGATATCAATCCTGAGAACTCATCAGCCTATGTACTGAGAGGTGCCGTGAAACATAATCTTGAGAATTTTCAATCTGCAATGGAAGATTTCACAAAGGCCATTGAAATAGATTCCCGCCAGACGGGAAGCCGCAAACTTACAATCTATGATCAGAAAGGAAATATAGTCGAATCATCCCTTCCGGTAAAGGCAGATCCCAACATGGCAGTCCCTTATTACAACAGGGGTCTTTCCAGGCATGAACTTGAAGATTACATGGGGGCGATAGAAGACTACAATATGGCAATTGAGATTAACCCTGAGATGGAATCTGCATATCATAACAGAGGCTACGCCAGATTTATGTCGGGAGATATAAATGGTGCATGCCTCGACTGGCACAAAGCATATGAGCTTGGATATGCGGAAGCATCTGTTTTAATCAAAGAGCACTGCAGCGACAATCTGCATGAGAATCATTAACTGCTGCCGGCTTACTGCCTCTTTTTCAAAATATCCATTGTTATCATATCCTTCAAAACCATTATCCACTCCGGCATATCATTCAGGCTTTCGACGTATTCCAGGTGAGCACCTCCTGCTTTTAAAAAAAGTTTATCATACTCAATTCCCAGTTCAACTGTTGTCTCCAGGCAATCGGCAACAAATGAAGGCGCTACGATCAGTATTTTGCCTGAACCTTCTTTTGCTTTGCTCACGATAACATCTTCGGTATAGGGTTTGATCCATTTGTCAGATAACCCGGACTGGAATGCGGTTGAATAATCCCCCTTGTCAAGTCCCAGTTTTGCAACCAGCAGCCTCGTGGTTTCATGACAGGTTGCCTTATAGCAGTATTCCCCGTCTTCAGGAAGGTGGTTTTCACAACTGCAGCTTCCCGAAGGCCTGCCGGGATGTACCCTGTCGATGTGCCTGAGCGGCAAACCATGATAAGAGAAAACAATATGATCATACTCACTGTAATTATATGACCTGATTCTTTTAACAAAGGCATCTATAAACCCGGGGTTATCATAAAACTGGTTAATGATCCGTATTTCAGGAATTAATTCCCATTTTTTTACCCGGTCCATGATCACCGCCAGTGATGTCCCGGTGGTAGAAGAAGCGTACTGCGGGTAAAGAGGTAATGCAATAATTTTCGAATATCCCTTTTTCTTTATCTCTTCCAGAACCCTCTTCAGGTTCGGGTTGCCATAGCGCATTGCCAGGAATACCCTGAATCTGTTGTCAAGGAGTTCCTGCAATTTATCTCTCACACCTGTTCCGTGGTAAAGAAGGGGGAAACCATTATCCGAAAGCAGCATTTTGTATAGTTTTGCCGACCGGGGCGACCTGAAAGGAACTATTACCAGGTTAACCAGGATCTTCCGTAACAGCCAGGGGATATCAATCACCCTGGGATCATTCAGAAATTCAAAAAGATATTTCCGTACATCCTTTACCGAAGGCGAATCGGGCGTCCCGACATTTATCAGTACTACTGCAGTTTCCGGACGGTTCATGGAAAAGCAATTTTTAATGGTGATAGCAACCTGAAAATCCGCTCACTATGTTCGTTTACCTCTTATATTATCAACTATATCACCGGCAAGGGTTTTAGCCTGCCTGATCCTGTCGGCCATACCGATACCGTCACGAATGGCACCGGCAAGGAATAATCCCCGGTACCTGCCCTCTATACCCTCTATCCTCTCCAGCCTCTCCTTTGACGTGTCCGTATATTGCGGTATGGCCCTTTTATACCGGAAAATCCTGAAAATTTCAGGATCAGGGTCTTTAATCCCGAACATATCCTGTATCTCTTTGTATACAAGGGATCTTGTCTGCTCATCATCTAACTCTGTCAGCTCAGGATGCCTGTACCCGCCTGTAAAAACTGACAGGAGCGCTCCGCCTTCAGGTGCCCTGTTTTCCAGGAAAGATGATGTAAACAGTACACCCAGGATTTTCCTCTTTTCCCTGGACGGCACCAGTCCCCCGAAAGCATTCAGCTCCGCACCCTTCCAGTCTTTAAACCCCATTACCACCTGCGTCACACCGGCATATTCAAGATTTGTAATGGCTGAAAGATCCTCACTATCCAAAAAAGGAAACAGGGAAGGAAGCAGAGCGCTATCCGCCGTTGAAATAACATAAGGTGCAGTCATCTGACAGGAATTTCCATCTATTGAGCTGTTAACCAAAAAACTGTCTTTCTGTACCTGAACTGAGACATTCTCTGAATTCAGAAAAATCCTGCCGGCGCCGATAGCTTCAGCCAGGCCCTCTGTCAATGAACCAAGGCCTCCCTCAGCCGAAAAAACCTCCCGTGTCGCCTTTTTCACCCTCTCATCACCCGGTTCAAATCTTTTTCTCACTGCTCCCCTGATAAAACTCCCGTAATTCTGCTCCAGTGCATACAGTTTGGGTAAGGCATAGCGGGTAACCAGCCTGTTGGGATCGCCCGCGTATATTCCGGAAATAAACGGATCGACGGCATAATCCAGGTAACTTCTGCCAAGCCTTCTTTTAACAAGCCCGGCAACTGTTTCAAAAGGATCATCTGCCTTTCGGCGGAACGGTTCTCCAAGTATCCTCAGTTTATCGCCGGTGGTAAAAAGGGGAGTTGTGATCGCACTTATCAGTCCCCCGGGCAGGGCATGCCACCTGCCCGATTTCCAGATAAGCCTTCTTTTGGCATCGGGATTTGCAATTTCCAGCCTGCAACGACCGGTCAGATCTTCAAACAGCTCAGCCGCCTCGGGATGGGACAGCACCCCTGTATTCGGCCCTGCCTCATATATAAAACCATCTTCCCTGAAAGTCTGTATTACACCTCCGGCCCGGTTTTCCTTTTCAAGAATAACAACATCAAGTCCCTGCTTCACAAGATACCATGCAGCAGTAAGGCCGGTCAGCCCTGCCCCGATGATTATAACATCAGCATTCTTTTTTTCAGTCATTTTTAAAACGATCTGGAGAATTTATTACTGGTGGCGGACATTAACGGGTCAAACGAGGCCGCCACATTTCTTATAAACAATGAACCTTCGCCGGTAATCTCAACAGAATCATCAGTGAGATCAATAATCCCGTCTTCCTTAAATTGATTTAATACCCTCTCGTTATAGCCTACGGTTTCCTTTATTTCATATACGCCGGTATCAAAGCGTTTTGCTATGCCTGCCCAGCTTATCCGCTTGTTGCACATTAATTCGGTAATTACTTCGCGTATAATTATCTCGGCATCATTCAAAACATAACCTTTACGAACAGGAATGGATCCTTTTGCCACAGAAGCGATATACTCGCCGGTCGATTTGGTATTCTGGGCATACACCCGCTGTAACTGGCTGATGGCTGAAACACCGAAAGCGTAAACCTGGCCGGTGGTTTCACGTGTGCAATATCCCTGGAAATTGCTGTGCAGACGGCCGGATTGCAATGCCTGGTACAATTCATCTTTCTCCTGTACAAAATGGTCAAGCCCTATTGGTTTGTACCCGTTCCCTGCCAAAAGATCAGAGGCCCTGCTGTACATGGCAGATTTTTCCTCACTGTCCGGCAACCCCTTTTTTTCCAGTTTTTCCTGCGCTTTATTAACCCATGGTACATGAGCATAGGAAAAAGTAACCAGCCTGTCGGGATTGACATCAATAGCTTTTTGTATACTTTCAGTAAAACTGTCCGCAGTCTGGCCGGGCAGCCCGTATATGAAATCGAGGTTTATCCTGACAGAAGGTTTCTCCGACCTGAGAAAGGAGACCAGCTCTTTTACCGGCACTGATGAAGGATCCCTGTTAACACCTTTCAATACCTTTTCACTGAAATCCTGTATGCCAAAGCTGAACCGGTTAAAACCGGCTTCCAGCAATTGCTGCAGGTATGGAATATCGAGGCAGGCCGGGTTACATTCTATGGCTATCTCAGGGGAAGGATCAAATGAAAGGTTCTTATGCAGCAGATCCATCAGCCTGACCAGGTACCCCGACGGAACAGAATTCGGAGTGCCGCCCCCGAGATGAACCTGTGACACTTTCCTTTTTTTATCAATCAGTCCGGTTACCTGCAACAGTTCGTTACTTAAAGCATCGAAATACTCTTTCACAGTTTGTATATCCGGCAACGGGCAGGAGTTACATCCGCAGTAAAAACAGATCTTTCTGCAAAAAGGGATATGAAAATAGAGGGATACCGGCCTTGGTTCCCAGTCATTTGAATGCTTTACTGCCTCCAGGTAATCGTCTGCCGAAAAGGTATCCTCAAAATAGTTGGCAGGCGGATAGCTTGTGTACCTTGGTACCGGAGTGTTGTATTTTTTTATAATGTTTTCGTGCATCTTTGTTCAGCTTCCTTTTTCGGGATCTGACTTTCAAACAGGCAAGCCTGCCTGTTATAGTCCTATCGCCCCCAGTTCATGTTTTTTATCCGGTCAGCCATGAATTTTGCATTATCATACGGAGTATCCTTTATAAAACCGTGCCCCAGGTTGAATATCCAGTTTTGGTTCGACCTTCCGAAGGAGATATATTTTTCCAGCCGGCCGGCAATCTCCTCCTTTCCTGCATACAGGAGTCTCGGGTCCAGGTTCCCCTGCAGGCCAATATCCTTATGGACGATCTTTCTTGCCACATCCAGCGGTGTCTGCCAGTCTATACTGAGATAGTCGCAGATACCGGGAGTTACAGTTTCAATTCCCACTCCCAGCCCTTTGGGGAAATATATAAAAGGGATATTGCCGTCCCTGGCCACCCGGCTTATCTTCCTTATTGACGGCATGAACAACTCATTGTAAAGTTCAACCGGAACAAGGCCCGCATGAGTGTCAAAAAGCTGGAACACATCTATCCCGTGTTCAATCTGTCCCTTTATATACTCTATTGAAACATCCGTCACAATTTCAATTATTTTACCGGTAACGGACCTGTTTTCGTACATGAACCTTATTGCTTCGGGAAAATCAGCTTTTTTGCCCAGACCCTGTATCATGTAGCACATTACCGTAAGTGGTGCCCCGCAGAAACCTATTAAAGGTATTTCAGCCGGTTTTAACTCAATGACCCTGTCTATGATGTTGTAAACAAACCGGAGTTTTGACGGGTCAGGATTCAATTGTGCGAGGGGGTCGCTGCTGCCGGCAAGCGGAGCAGAAAATACAGGTCCTTTGTCAGTAAATTCAAACCCCATTCCCACAGCCCAGGGAACCATAAGAATATCAGAAAAGAGTATGGCCGCATCTACCCTGAGGTCATTTACAGGAAGCAATGTAACCCTTGCTCCGATATCGGGATCATTCATCATATGCCACAGGGAGTATTTTTCTTTCAGTGCCCTGTACGAAGGAAGCACCCTCCCGGCCTGTCTCATAAACCAGAATGGCGGCCTTGCCGTATCTTTACCTGCAAAGGTCTTCATAAGCAGAGAACTATTCGGATCTGTCTGCATCTTTTTTATATTTTATCAGTTATCAGCCCTGCAAGTACCTTGCGGCTCTTTTCAATTGTATTTTCGATATCACGTGCAGTGTGGGCAGATGAAACAAAGCATGCTTCAAACTGGGAGGGAGCAATATAGATACCTTCACCCAGCATGCCATTGAAATACCTGGCAAACAACCTGGTGTCGCACGACATTACATCACTGTAGGATGTCACCTTATTTCTTCCGGTAAAGAAAAGAGTGAACATTGAGCCTGCCCGGTTTACAACACCGGGTATTCCTGCCTCGCGGAGACCTGCAAGCAGGCCGTCTGCAAGGAGCGCGGACTTGCTCTCCAGGTCATTATAAAGATCATCATTGTTGTTTATGATCTTAAGTGTTGCTATTCCTGCCGCCATCGCCACCGGGTTGCCCGACAGCGTTCCTGCCTGGTATACCGGACCGGACGGGGAAAGCCTGTCCATTATATCTTTCCTTCCGCCGTAGGCACCGACCGGTAACCCCCCGCCTATTATCTTACCCAGCGTGGTGAGATCCGGACTGATATCCAGAAGTTCCTGTGCCCCTCCTTTTGCAAGGCGGAAACCTGTCATAACCTCATCAAAGATAAGGATTGCTCCATACATCGTGCATAAGCTCCTGACAGCCTGAAGAAATTGCCTGTCCGGCTCAACAACCCCCATATTGCCTGTTACAGGCTCAATGATAACAGCGGCTATGTTGTCGCCATGCAGGCTGAAAAGGTTTTCCACCGAACCGGCGTCATTAAAAACGGCATTAAGCGTATCTTTGGCGGTACCTTTGGTGACACCGGGGGAGTCAGGTTCTCCGTGAGTCAATGCTCCGGAACCGGCTTTTATCAGGAAGCTGTCGCCATGGCCGTGATAGCAACCTTCAAATTTAACAACCTTATCCCTTCCGGTGAAACCCCGGGCAAGCCGTAATGCACTCATGGTCGCCTCGGTTCCCGAATTTACCATCCTTACACTTTCTATCGAGGGCACCATGTCTTTTATCAGTTCGGCCAGTTGTATTTCAAGAATGGTGGGCGCCCCGTAGCTTGTGCCTGACAGGGCAGCTTCCCTGACCGCACTAACCACTTCCGGATGCGCATGCCCCAGGATCATCGGTCCCCACGAGCCCACATAATCGATAAATTCATTGCCGTCGATGTCAAATATTGCCGAATCCTCTGCTTTTTCAATAAAGAGCGGGTTACTGCCTACACTTTTAAGCGCCCTTGCCGGTGAGTTAACCCCGCCGGGAATGCTTTTCAATGCACGGTTAAATGCTTCGGTACTTTTGCCTGTCTCCATGTAATCTGTAATTTACTGTTATAATTCTGCGATAATATCCTGTGTATGGTATGAGATAATTATATCGGCACCGGCCCGCTTTATTGAAGTCAGTATCTCCCTTACAATCCGTTTTTCGTCAATCCATCCTTTTTCGGCGGCAGCCTTTACCATGGAAAATTCACCACTTACATTATATGCTGCAACAGGAATATTGAAATTGCTTTTTACTTCATTTATCACATCCAGGTAGCTCAGGGCCGGCTTTACCATTACAATATCCGCACCCTCCTCAATATCCAGTGCTGTTTCGCGAAGTGCTTCATCTTTATTTGCCGGGTCCATCTGGTAAGTGGCACGGTCACCAAACTGCGGCGCACTCCCGGCCGCTTCGCGAAACGGCCCGTAAAAGGCAGAAGAGTATTTTGCTGAATAGGACATAATGGGCAGGCTGTGGTAGCCGTTGCTATCAAGCTCTTTCCTGATGGCGGCTACACGGCCGTCCATCATATCACTAGGCGCAATCATATCGGCACCGGCCCCGGCAAATGATACCGACTGACGGACAAGTGTAGCTATGGTTAAATCATTGTCCACATCACCATCTTTAATAGTGCCGCAATGTCCGTGAACCGTGTATTCACAGTTACATACATCTGCAATTACAAACATTTCTGGAATCTCCTCTTTAACAGATCTTACAGCCTGCTGGACAATACCATCCGGTAAGCAGGCAATTTCACCCGTCTCATCCTTCCGGTCAGGAATGCCGAAAAGTAACACCGAATGTACCCCTTTTCCGTAGAGCATTTTGCAATGCTCAACCAGTTTGTCTGCCGAAAACTGGTAATTACCGGGCATGGATCTGATTGGGTTGCTTATGTTTTTACCATGCCTTACAAACAGGGGCATAACAAGGCTTGCACCTGTCAGCACTGTTTCTCTGATCATATTTCTCGTTACTGCCGATTTTCTTAAACGACGAAGTCTTGTTACCGGATAACTCATTTTTCAGATTTTATATTTTCTGTTTTTCCAATGGCAGATATCCACAAAAGGATATTACCTGTAATAATTCATAATCGCCTCTGCAATCCCTGATGAATTCATTTTTTGCGCCGTAACCAGAGGTTTGATGCCTCTCTGCATTACCGTTTCGGCGGTTACACTTCCTATGCACGCAATCCTCAGCGAATCCAGACTTATCCTATCCTTTGCTGCCAGGCAAAAATTATTGAATCCTGAGCTGCTTGTAAAAATTATCATCTCATATTTATCGTCCTGTACAAATTTCAATACTTCATAATTGATATTGCGGGGCATTTCGGTATTATAGACGTTTATCCTGAATACCTCTGCAATGCCCTTAAGTCCCTCTTCAACAGTGCCGCGGGCCAGGTTGCCTGCCGGCAGCAGCACCCCGGGGTTTTTACCCGTAAAAAGTTCACGCAGCTCCGCCGAAAAAGCCTCACCTGTTGACCCTTTACCCGTATAGTGTGCCTCATGAGCAAACCTGCTGAGCCCGGAACCGGTATCCCTGCCTATTACGGCAATTTTTGTATCCCTTCCGGTTTCGTAACTGCCGGTTAAATCCTTCAGATGGCCGAAAAAATGAATAACCCCGTTTGAACTGGTGAACACTATCCAGTCGAAACTACCGGCACGCCTCAGAACCTCCTTTTCATTATCCGTCAACTCAGCTCTGCGGATATCAATCATTGGCATTTCCAGCAGTTCAGCCCCCTGCTCACTGAAAAATTCCCTCAGTTCTTCAGATCTTCCGGCAGGACGGGTTGATATGAATGTTTTTCCCCTGATCATATTTTTCTTATCTCCTTCAATATTTTATCCCCTCCGCGGGCAAGAAGCTTTCCTGCCAGCTGTCTGCCGGGTTCGTCAACTTCCCCGGAAGGGAATGTCATCTTCTCTTTAATGTAAATCCTGCCATCGGGAGAAGCGATAAAACCGGTTATTGTGACGGACAAACCGTTAAAACCGGTAAAGCATCCCGCGGGCACCTGACAGCCACCCTGCAGGGTATTCAGAAAATCCCTTTCCATGCCGGCTGCCAGCCATGTCTGCCGGTGGCTGATCTTTTCACAAACTTCATTGATATATTCATCATTTTTGCGGGTTTCAACGGCAATTATACCCTGGCTTACCGCCGGAATAAAAATATCCGGGTCGAGTATTTCCGTTATTTGGCTCCTCAGGCCAAGCCTTATAAGTCCGGCAGCTGCCACTACAATTGCATCGCAGTGTCCTTCCTTCATTTTCTGCAGACGGGTATTGACATTGCCACGTATGTCCACAACCCTGAGATCTTTATTAAAATTCAGCAGGCCGGCCTGGCGACGAAGGCTTGAGGTTCCTATTACGGTACCTGCATTAAGCTCGCTTATTTTTTTATGGCCGGCACTGACCAGGGCATCGCGGAAATCACCCCGTTCCAGGACGGCGCCAACCCTGAAGCTGTCCGGCAATTCGGTAGGCAGGTCCTTGAGACTGTGAACAGCCATATCGACTTCACCGTTAATGAGCGACCGTTCAAGCTCTTTTGTGAATAGCCCCTTGTCCCCGATTTTGGACAATGCCACATCAAGTATTTTATCCCCTTTTGTCTTGATAATTACTATCTCCGTACCTGTGTCCGGAAAGTGTTCACGGATTTTCTCACGAACCTGCTCTGCCTGATAAAGTGCCAGATTGCTGCCACGGGTGCCTATTTTAATTATTCTTTTGCTCATTTGCGTAAAAGGAGTTGGTTACTTTTGCTTTTCATCAACCGTAAACAATTCGCTGATAATATTCAGTGAACCTGAGGCAGGTCTGTTTCTTTTTACTTCCCTGAGATTCTTTATTATCAGGTTAATATATTTTTGTGTGATACGGTTTGTATATTCATCAATAAGCTTAAGCTTTTGCTCATCTTCCATCCCTTTATAAATATTCATTTCATCTTCCCGAATTTTCCGGATGTTCCTTTTAATAGTTTTTATCAGGGGACGCAGTGCCAGGCAGTCCACCCAAAACATATACTCTTCAGCCAGTTCATTCACTATTTCATTTGCCTGCTCCATACTTTCCATGCGCCTGCCGGAGTATGAATCAACTATTTGCTGCATATCATCAACGCCGTAAAGCATTACATTTTCCAGGTCTGAAACGGAATTTTCGATGTTACGCGGCACCGACAGGTCGATATATACCTGCCGGTTATTTTGCCTCTCAGCCATTGCCGTCTCAACATCAGATTTACCTAAAAGATGGTGGCGCGCACCTGTGGCAACGATTACAATGTCACAATCCGGCAAATGGCTGCATATTTCATCAAAATTCACTACCGTGGCTCTGTTTTCCTGCGCCAGGGCCAGGGCATTCTTGTAAGTACGGTTGGCAACAAATATCCTGGTTACACCCCGTTTTATCATATAACGAAGCGCGAGCCTCCCGGTTTCCCCGGAACCGATAAACAAAACGGTTTTCGCCGGCAAGTCGTCAAATATTTTACAGCATAAATCAACCGCAACATTACTTACCGATGAAGGACCTTGTTGTAATGCGGTTTCGGTACGAACCCTCTTACTGGTTTCAAAACTTTTCTGAAACAGACGCATAAGCACAGCATCGGTCAGGACCGCCTCCGTACAGTAAATATAGGCTTCTTTCACCTGATTTACAATCTGATCTTCACCAATTACCAGTGAATCCATCCCTGATGTGACCCTGAAAAGATGTTTTACCGCCTCCCTGTCCACATAACTGTAGAAAGCACCTTCATAATTCTGCGGAACCTTTTTAAAATTGTGCAGCAGTTCAGTAAGTACTTTACTCACCCTCTTGTTACAGGACTTATCATGATAATAATATAATTCTGTACGGTGGCACGTGGACAGTACCACTAATTCTGTTATCTCAGTCTTCTGCTGTGCCAGCTCGGAGAAAGGTACAATATCTTCCCTGGCAAGGGCGAAATATCCGCGAACATCCTGGGAGGCTGTTTTATGATTTATTCCCAATACACCAATCATAATGATTTAAATAAATATCAACAAAAAACTTTAAATTGATAACCTTGTGCATACACTAACCAGGTGCCAGGCACCGGTCAAAAGTTAATACATGCAAAGATTTAATAAGGTCGGGGTGGATCAGTACAGAGGAGGGGGCCTGGAAAAAAGGCTGAAATTGGTATCCCGGCTAAATATTCTGACGTGAGTAATAACAAACAGTTTTTTTATCTCAGGGAAATACGCCGGACTTAACCGGGAAGGAACTGATATGTCAGAGTTTTGGTAAACTTTTTTGTGTGGGGAGTAATCCTGAAAATGGAAGTCGCTTTTAGCGAACTCCCTGCTATGAGAATACCTGATTTCCTTTTCAGATTTTTTCTTGTTGCTTGTTTTATTATTTATTTGATAAACGGAGTATATCCCAAAGCTGACGGAATATACGGCAACCAGTATTATGTAGGGAATATGAGTTGAAAAAAACCCGGTAAAAAACATTTTCTGTTTTATTTACAGCCAGATAAACCTGCCGCTTTGATTAGTTATTCGAGCCTGCAAATTAATATAGTTTTAGTCTTGCACCAAACATTTTTACACATAATCGTCCGGGAAATATTGATTTTATTTTAAGCGGCACCGATTGGCTCCTTTCTCCGGGGAGATAACAGAAAACAATAAAACGCAATCAGTTTATTTTTAGCTTGTTGCGTTTCTCTGTTGTCGGAGTGGCAAGATTAAAATTACAACCTCACCTGCTGGATCAACGGCATGTATTTGAAAACCAGGTTCATGGGCAATTGTATAATATTACAGATAATAATCAATCCTCTTTAAGTACTGATTGAATATTCTTCAATTTGCCAAAAAAGACAACTATATCACCTTCATGTAAAACAGTCTCAGATGATGCTACTCCCTGTGGGACATTGACTTTTCTTTTTTCTCCGATAACATTTGTTTCTATTTCCGGTTTCATTACGGAAAGCAGAAGGATATTGTGATTTCGCCGAAATTTTATATCCCCCAGTTTCTTGCCAATATAACGCTTTGGGATAACCGCCTCTACCAGGCTGTACTCCCTTGATAACTCAAATGAATCGATTATTCCGGGAAAATCAAGTTTGTTTGCCCATCTTTCTGCTGTTTCTTCCTCAGGATGAACGATCTCGGTGATTCCCATAGCATCCAGTATTGTTTCGTGCAAAGGATTAACCGCCCGACTGATAAGTCGTTTCACATTCATCTTTTTCATCAGGGCTGTTGTCATCAGATTCGCACCTTCATCCTCACCAATACATACTATTGCAACATCAGTTTCCTTTACAGGAAGATTGCTGATGGCCTGTTGATCAGAAGAGTTAAGACACATCGTAAAGGTTAATTTTTCCTTCATAGCTTCAACCTTGTTTATATCACTGTCAACGCCAAATATTTCATGGCCCATAGCGGTAAGTTTCTCCGCAAGGGAAGAGCCAAAATTTCCCAGACCGATAATAATAAACTTCATATTTAAATAAGTTTAATTGATTAATATACTTTCAGACGGATACCTGTAATTAAGATATTTGATTTTTCTTAAAAATGCTACCAGTATGGTTAGCATGCTGACTCTTCCAATAAACATGGTGAAAACAATCACCATTTTGCTTGGATTACCCAGATCTCCGGTTATTCCCATGCTCAAGCCAACCGTGCTGTAGGCAGAAAAACATTCGAAGGCTACAGGAAGTAATTCTCTCTCCGGTTCAAAACCTGTTATAAGAATAATGGAAGATCCTGCAACAATAAATGACAATAGCATAATTGCAAATGCACGTTTTACAGATACTTCTGACACCTCTCTCCGGAAAACCTCGATCCTGTCCTTTCCCCTTGCAAGACTAACCACATTCATAAAAGCTATCGCCAGTGAACTTGTCTTGATTCCTCCTCCCGTTGAGCCTGGTGATGCGCCGACCCACATTAAAAATAATACCAGCAGTACTGTCGGGGGAGCAAGTGCCGATGTGTCAACCGTGTTGAAGCCTGCTGTTCTTGGGGTTACCGCCCCAAAAAAAGCGGTAATAACCTTTCCTGCTTTTCCATGTTCAGCAAGGGTATTGTTATATTCAAAAATATAGAAGAAAAAGGTTCCCGTAAGAATAAGCACCAGGGTAGTTATCAATACGATCCTTGTATTTATATTGATAACCCAGGGCACATAAAGTGATTCTTTCCTGAAGATCCTGTTAATAAAAAGATGTTTTAAGTACCTGAGTATATTAAATACGATAGGGAAACCCAGTCCACCCAGGATGAAAAGGAAAGCAATCGTGAGGTGGAGATTATAATTGAACCTGAAAGCACCTTCAAAAAGGCTGTCGGACAAGGTTGAAAATCCGGCATTACAAAATCCGGACACAGCATGAAAAACTGAAAAGAACATCTGCTCTCCGGCAGAAGTAAAAAGGGTGCTGTCAAGGGTTGTAAATATTATTGCAGCTCCTGCAGCCTCAATGGCAATGGTAAGAAGGATAATTATATTCATTGTTCTGAAAACTTCAGCGATCTTTTCAGAATTAGTCATATCTTTCAGCAGGATTTGACTTTCGTAGGAAGCACCACCCCTGAAAAAGTAACTGAAATAACTTGTAAAAGTCATAATGCCAATGCCACCGGCCTGAATAAGTATCATTATTATCACCTGACCGAAAGTGGTAAAGTAACTGCCTGTATCAACTACAATTAGCCCTGTTACGCAGACTGCACTTGTGGAAGTGAAAAGAGCATCAATGACTCCTATTCCTGAATATGTCGCCCTGGGTAGTAAAAGCAGAAAAGTGCCCAAAACAATAATTGCAAAAAAACTTACAATAAACAGTTGTGCAGGATTCAGGTACCGGTATGTAAGAGTAGATTTAATTGCTGAGACTTCCCGGAAAAAAACCAGTATTACTGCAAAATATAACAGGTATCTGTTGTGAAAAAAAGAAGAAAAGTCCCACTCTGCAAACCCTGAGAGTACTCCAAGCAGAAGTAGAAAAAACAGAGCATCGAAAAACCATACTTTTGGAAGAGGACGTTTCCTGGACAAAAAGTACCTGTTAATAGCCGAAAACACACCGGTTATTAAGGTGAAAATATAAAAACTATGCAGGAAATCCTGAGTTTCAGCATCCTGGTCGAACCCAAAATCATAGATTATTGAGAGTACTGCAATAAGGCTTATCCAGAATGGAATTCGACTAAAATATTTCAATTAAGAAAACTTTTTGAAGGTTTACTGGAAAATAATTTCTTTAGTATTTTCATGTGTAGATGTTTTTTGAAATCAATAACAACAAGTTAAGTTCAGCTTGAATATTATTCAATTCAGAACTGAAAGGAAAATTTGATGTTGAACATGAATGAATTTAGGCATTTATACAAAGTTTTCCAAAGACTCTTATTCACCAAAGCGATAACCGATCCCCGACTCAGTAATTAAAAAAGTTGGTCTTGAAGGATTGTCTTCAATTTTTTTTCTCAATTGTGCTACGAATACTCTCAAATATTGGGTCTGTTCACTGTAATTATATCCCCAAACTTCTTTAAGTATATACTGATGCGTTAGAACACGACCATGATTTTTAGCCAGTAGACAAAGTAAAGAAAATTCAGTAGATGTGAGTTTTAATATTTCATTGTTTTTTCTTACAATATGGCTGACCATATCAATACTTAGAGCACCAAATTCCAGTTTGGTGGCTTCATCTTTGATTTCTCCAGACCTTATAGCAGCACGGATTCTGGCAAGCAATTCACCACTCCTGAATGGTTTTATTAAATAATCATTTGCTCCATTATCTAAAGCGATAATAATTTCCTCCTCGGAATTTCGCACTGATAATACTATAACAGGTTTGAAAAACCACTCCCTTAATTTTTTAAGTATTTCCTGACCATCGATATCTGGCAACCCCAAATCCAGAATTATTAAAGAAGGGTGATGGGTTGCTGCATCAACCAATCCATCTTTGCCATTAACCGATTGGATAATTTTATATCCATTTGCTGAAAGTGTAATTTCCAGCAATCTGCGAATTTGAAGTTCATCATCAATTATTAATATGGTTTCATTTTCATTCATGTGTTTTCTAACTACAGACTACTTATTTCCAGTTTTTCAGTTGGAATTTTGATTGTAAACTTTGCCCCACCATTTATTGAGTTTTCAACCGTTATTAGGCCATTATGAGCCTCAACAAATCCTTTAACGATAGACAAACCTAATCCAAGTCCACCGGTTTTGCTGCCATCTACCCTGAAGAACTTTTTAAAAACATTTTTCATTTCAGCTTCAGGAATCCCGGGACCTTTATCAATAACCTCAATAATAAATACTCCATTATCATAACTGGTATTAAGTTCAATATTTGAGGCCCCGGGAGCATATTGTGTTGAATTGAAAATAAGATTATACAAAACCTGTTCCATTAAACCAAAATCTATTTTTATCAGAGGCATCTCTTCCGGTATTGTTATCTTCAACGAAAATGGCTTCAGCTCATCTTCTAAATCTTCTGTCACCTTATTAATAAGATCATTAATATCATACCAGTCAAGCCGCACAGAAATATGACCGCTCTCTAATCGTGATATATTTAATAGGTTTTCAATAAGCCTGTTCAGACGTAACGAAGCAGTGAAAATTTCTTGACATAATGCTAATTGGATATTCTCTGAATTTGAAGAATTTAATATTGAATCTGAAGCACCCATAATTGTAGCAACAGGTATTCTTAATTCATGTGAAATTGAGTTAAACAATGTTTTGTACAACCTGTCTGATTCATCTAAAAAGCGGACTTTTTGAGCCAATTCGCCAAGAAATTCCCTTTCAAGTGCATTGGATATTTGCGCAAGGAATGTATCCCAATAAGATTTCTGTTCATCCATAAATTGGTTGTTTTGCCTGACTGCTACAACCCCGGGATTTAATCTGGTTCCAGGTAATGGAAAAAATGTATACTCAACTGAAAATGAATTACTGGTATAGGCCCCTGCTCTTTGAGAATGGTTAAAAACCCATTCAGCAACGGTATATTCAATGGGTGTAAGTTTTTTTTCTTTTTGTAACCGGCCTGATGAATTAAGTATATTATTCCCATCCTGCAAAATAAATAAAGAATCAATTGAAAAATTATTCTTTATTTCTGCAATAGCAACTGCCAAAACCTCATCAATACCCCTGGACTTTGATAATTCTTTAGTTAATTGAAAAAGTGCATTTGTACGTTTTTCTCTTTCACGGGCCAGTTTTTCCTGCCTGCGCACTCTGGTAGTTAAAACTCCGTTTACCAGTGCAATAATGAAGAACATTCCAAATATTAATATATCTTCCGTTTTTTCTATATGAAAAGTGTAATTTGGTGGTATAAAGAAAAAGTTCCAAACCAGAGCACTTAAAGTTGAAGTAAACAGAACAGGACCGATACCCATAAAAGTAGATAAGATTGAAACTACAAACAACAGGATAAAGGATACAACATGATAATTCTCAGTATCGGAAAGGGGAGTGCAGATCAACGCAGTACTGCCAATAATAATAATGGAAAGTATATATTGATTGACCTCTGAACTTAAAATTTGGGATACAAACTTTTTTATATATCCTGTCAGATTCATTTTGCATTATTAGAATACAAAAATAATTATAATAACACTATTTTATTTTTGGGTTTTTACCTGGTCCAGAAAGTTCTGGTAAACAATATAAAAATTGTATATATTTCTAATCTGCCGACCAACATTAAAAAAGCAAGGATTAATTTGCCTAAAACGGGTAAATGTGCAAAGTTATTTGCCGGGCCAACTGTTCCTATTCCTGGTCCTATTCCAGCCATGCAGGTGGCTACTGAACCACCTGCAGTTATACTGTCAATTCCAATTAAAACCAACATCAGGCTTCCTGCCAGAAAAATAAGTAAATAAATAAAAATAAATGTGAGTATAGAATTATTTGTATCAGCATTCATAATTTTGTTATTAATCTTAATCGGAATAACACTATGAGGTGAGAGTAATTGTTTGAAATTTCTCCCGATATTCTTAAAAAGAATCAGATGTCTGACCATTTTTATACCCCCTGCAGTGGAACCGCTACTCCCTCCAAGAAACATAGCAAAAAATATTATTGTCCATGCAGATATGGGCCATTGAAGATAATCTGCAGTAGCATACCCTGTGCATGTAAGTACTGATATTACCTGGAAATATGCTTCTCTAAAGGATTCTTCAAAAGGTTTTTGCATTTTAAAAAACAAAGTGGCACTGATTATAATTCCAACAAAAAATACAATACCCAGGAAGAATTTTAATTCATCGTTTTCTTCGACTTTTTTCAGTTTTCCTTTAATCAGATAATAGTGTATCACAAAATTAGTTCCCGACAAAAGCATAAAAACCATTATTACATATTGTATGTAAGGTGAATAATTTGCTATGCTGGTATTTTTTGGTGAAAACCCGCCTGTTGCAATTGTACCAAATGCATGGCATACACTTTCAAAAAGATTCATCCTGCCAAACAGTAAAAAAACAATTTCTGCAATGGTAAGTGAAATATAAATTAACAATAATCGAATGCCTACAGATTTTATTTTAGGGTGAATTTTTTCCTTAACAGAGGATTCTAAAGTAAAAAGATGATAACCGCCAATCTGGAATGTTGGCATAATAATAATAAACAGAACTATGATTCCAATACCCCCGATCCAATGTGTTAGACTTCTCCAGAATAGTATTGATTTCGGTAATGATTCAATGTCGGTTAAAATTGATGAACCTGTTGTTGTAAAACCAGAAACAGACTCAAAAAAAGCATCGACAAAGGATGGGATTGCACCTGAAATGATATAAGGTAAACTTCCAATAAGACTTATAAAAAGCCATGACAAAGTTATAGTGAGGTATGCTTCTTTTCGTTGTATTGAAATTTCGGTTAACTCCTTATTAGTGATTAAAAAGAATACTATTCCAATTATAAAGGCTGTTAAAGAAGAAATAATAAATGCCGAAATATTTTCAGAATAGTAAATACCTATTATAGTACAAAATAACAATGCTGCAGAAATAATAAATAAGTTCCTGCTAATTACTTTATATACAATATTAAAATTTATAACCATTAAAAATTCTTTGCATATTTTTTATATAATAGTATGGCCCGGCTCATGATACCTGATACTATTATGATTACAAATAAAACCTGGATAATATAAAGACTATATAAAATTTACAGAAGGAGTATAAAGATTTTATAAAGAATATTTTTCCTTATTATCCTATTTAATTGACTGCAAGGAAAACTGGCCGAATGTACCAGGTAATAGTACACATCAAATTTTGCAAAAGGACATATCAGGATATCCTGATTCGTTTATTTGACTTGTTAACCTTGTTACAACTTAGAAATAGCAGGATAATGATCCGTTGTGATTGATTAAATATAATTCTCTATGGTACTGCATCTGTATATCTCTTCCGGAATTATCCCATATGCCATAATCTGATGTAAATACTGCAGCGGTATTAATATTTTTCTTAACTTGGGTTGAATGTAAAATATTATAACAGGTATACTGTATTTCCATGGGGGAAGGGATATAATTGGATTTGTGATCAGTATAACCAAAATGGCTCACAATACGCTTCGCTTGACGATAGCTCCGTGCTTCGCACTCCTGCTCCCTATTGCGAGCCATCGGACCCGGGAATAATCCCGGGCCCGTTACCGCCAAGTGTAAGAGACTGAACCGAACAGACAATTTGCTACTAAAAGACAAACAGTCCTCCCACAAAACAGCACATTTGCAATTGGCTTCGCCGAACTTCGTTTCACACAGACCGACACACAACCTAAAATTTCAAAAGAGCTGTTTCTTTTCAATCGCTAGGAGTAAATGACTATTTTTATAGTTTGATAAAAAAAACAATGGATAATAATAAGCAGAATATAATCATTTATAAAACTGCTGATGGTAAAGCATCAGTAGCTCTATATGCAAAAGACGGCAATATTTGGATGAACCAAAACCAGCTTGCCGAACTTTTTGCCACCTCTGTCCCAAACATTAGTATGCATATATCAAACATATTGAATGAAGGTGAGTTAGAGCATAATTCAGTTATTAAGGATTACTTAACAACTGCCGCTGATGGCAAAGAATATAAAGTTACATTTTACTCGCTCGATATGATTTTGGCTATCGGTTTTCGAGTTCGTAGTAAACGAGGCACACAATTCAGGATTTGGGCAAACAAAAACCTGAAAGAATATATGGTAAAAGGGTTTGTAATGGATGATGACCGTTTAAAAAATCCAGATGGCAGACCTGACTATTTCGATGAATTGTTGGAACGGATACGCGATATTCGGGCATCGGAAAAACGTTTTTACCAAAAAATTAAAGACTTATTTGCGCTTAGTAGCGATTATGATGCGGATGATAAATCAACTCAAATGTTCTTTGCCGAAACGCAAAACAAACTTCATTTTGCTGTAACAGGACAAACGGCTGCTGAATTGATTGTTTCTCGTGCAAATGCCGATAAACCGAATATGAATTTAACCTCGTGGAAAGGTTCAATTGTTAGAAAACAAGACATTTTTATTGCAAAAAACTACCTAACCCACAACGAGATAGATACGCTCAATCGATTAGTAGTTATTTTCCTTGAAAGTGCAGAGCTGAGAGCTAAAAACCGAATGAACATAAATCATATTTAAATCAGGCTGATCTCCTTTTGCAAGTGATACCGCAAACATTATCCGGAATTGCATTCAAACAGTTGAAACTAATACAATGAAAAAAGGGAATATTACAGAAGAGTTGTGGCTCATTGGAGTGGTTCCGAATTAACTTTATTAAATGTTTTAAAATTCTTTTCATATGGTTAACAAATTTGTTAACTTTGTGTTATGATTAGAGAGATAAGGTTTTATAAAAATTATTTCATAGATTTCTATATCTCACTTGATTCGTCTACCCAAGAGAAAATCGAATATGTTTTCAAAGTTATCCGGACTGTAGACAGGATACCTGAAAAATTTCTTAAACATATTGAGGGTACAGATGGACTTTACGAGATCAGGATAAAAGCTGGAAGTAATATTTATCGAGTCTTTTGTTGTTTTGATGCTGGCAGGATTGTGATTCTTTTTAATGGGTTCCAGAAGAAGAGTCAGAAGACACCCCGAAAAGAGATTACAAAAGCTATTAAACTTAAAGATGAGTATTTTACTAATATAAACGGAGACGAGTCATGAAGACAATTAAAGATGCCAAAACGTTTGACGAGTTACTTGATATAAAATATGGTAAACTTGGAACTCCAAAGAGAGATGAATTCGAGACCAATGCAAAAGCATTTGTTATTGGAGAGATGATTAAAGATGCCAGAAAAGAAGCTCATATAACTCAAGAGGAATTGGCTCGTAAGACAGGGACTAAAAAGAGTTACATTTCCCGGGTTGAGAATGGGAAAATTGATATCCAAGTTTCCACCTTATTCAAGATATTTGAAGAAGGACTTGGTCGAAAAATTGGATTGATATATTTATAAATACCTACGACGCCACAACAAAGTGGATATTCCAGGCGGACACCTCGGGGAAATATTTCAACATAATGGACTTCACGGCAGACACCGCCGTCAATTTTTTCCCGCTTTCAGCGGGATTTTCGGAGGGCGCATTTTCCCTTGCGGAAAGATAGTTTTTTGGCGGATTTTTTGTTTTGCGTGCTGGCGTTTGGCTCTTTTGCAAAAGTTAGTGAATCCGGAATGGTTCGTGCTTTTGCAAATGTGCCAAACCGGAGACGGACAAAAAATATGACAAAAAACTATGTGAGGTAGGCTTTAACCTGATTATTTTAACCAGTCTGGCGAAAAAACTCATCTAAAACATATAAATCAAGGTTTGCACCAATAACTAAAAATCCACAATGACCGAAATAATCTCATCTATATTTTTAAATCCTTTATCGGCCGTTATTAGCGGAATATTAAAATAATGGGCAGTGGCCGCAATAATGGCATCAGGTAATTTAAGGTTATTGGTTTTTCGAATGTTAATGGCAGTATCTTTTATATTTCTACTTAAAAATCCAAATTGATATTTTTAAGCCGGGATTCACCCGGTTTTTGAACAAAGGCTACTCAATCGTGGCCAATTTGGTTTAACTCCACCCTTGAATACTTTGTATCCTTTGTCCTTTTGGCACAAATGCCACTTGATTTATTTGTTTTTGAGCTACTTGAACGTACCTCGCCCATATACTCTGGTGTTGGTTCTCATATTTACCTCCTTTCTCTGTTTTTATGCTGCTTCGATGAGCCTGTCAAGCTCTTCCCAGTCAGCTTTATAAAAATGATGCTCATACATTTTAAGTTCTGTCTGGTGCCCACTCCTGGTTATTTTGGCGGGCACTGCAATAAACCAATTAATAAAACTGCGGTGTTCCTGCTTTTTAAACTTGTTTTTCCTTTGGCGCATCATTACCGATATGTTGTATGCCAATACACTTAACTGCCAGAGGATATCATTTGCCCAAAAGTCATCGGTTAACGTGCTTCCTGCCATCACATGCCCTTTTATCTGCTCAATCCATGTCTCGCTCGTGGAACGCTGCTTGTAGAGCTCATGTAACTCAATAGCATCCATATCATAATTGCTGATATAACATGCGTATTGATATACCGGAACTATTTTATTCTCTCCCAGGTATGATACTTCAACATATTCCTTAACTGTCCTCATTGCTTTCAGTGTTCTGGAGCGTTGCCAGGATTTTGCCCGGTAGCTGAACTCGCATGTGGCAACATCTTTAAGTCCCTCTATATCAACCCATGTTTGTGCTTTTAACAAGTCCTCAAGGTTCTTGAGTTTAACTTTTACCAGGTAGTCCCAATTATAAGATTCCAGTACATCAAATAATTCTCCTGAAAAGAACCCGCTGTCTGCTCTGAAAAAAACTTTCCTAATATTCCGTGGCAGACTGGTTTGCACTTCCTTTAAGAATTCAACAATACCATTGGCTGTATATGCTGATCCGGATCTGAACCATGTATGATAAAGCAGTTTCATCTCACTTACATAAACCAGCAGCGGATGGTAGCTTTTGGCTCCTTTCTTTGTCGTGTTAAATCCCTTCTCGGCGCCTTCCTGGTTGCCGCAAACAGATTTTACAGTGGAATCGGCATCCAGCGTTATACTTTCAAGTCCGCTCTCACTTAACCACCGGGCATTTTTTGACAGCAATAAGATTTGCAATTTGCGTGCACCGCCTTGCCCTAGACTCTTAAGCGTAGCAGATATGGCATTTTCGTTTATGCCCTTTTTCAATCTCAGCAGCGATTTTACCAATCCGTCCCCGCTAAAGGCAGAAATCCTGCAAATCCGGCTTATGCCACTTATCGAAGCCAGTGTTATTGCCATCAAAATCTGGTTGATACCAAACTTTGTGGCATTATGCCACACGGTGGGGAAAGATGAACTGATGGATCTTATGATGTTTTGGCGGTTCATATATTTTGTAACTGATACTTAATGATTGAAATCTCTTCATTATCTTTCAATTTTTACTTTAGCCAGATATATAGATGATTTTCCTTCATGACTGGAATAATAAGACATCCAGAGCAAGTTTTGGTACCAGACAAATCCCGGATAGCTGTTATCTCCACCGCTCGGGAAGATTAATTCCGGCGAATAGGAATTCAGACTCATTGGACCAATCGCCGTCTGGTTTTTCTTTCCCCCATAATATCTTCCTCCTGCCCACATCCTAC
>JAWODJ010000016.1:0-39247 GCA_046483315.1 Bacteroidales bacterium
GATATCAGCACGAGCAGCAGCCGGTTTGTTGTTGCTGTTGTTGACAGCGGCATTGACTATACACACCCCGATATCGCAGAAAACATGTGCGTCAAGGAAGCGGAACAGGGTTATCTTGTGGTAACAACCTCACCCCATAATGAGCAGATCGATTTTGGAATACCGGCACGTGGATTGCACGGTGAGGCTTACAGGGGACATATTTTCTGGGATGAGCTCTATGTTATGCCGTTTTTCTGTCTGCACTTCCCTGCAGTGGCCCGTTCGGTGCTGATGTACAGGTATCGGAGACTTGATGCTGCAAGGGATTATGCACGTGAGCACGGGTATAAGGGAGCCATGTTTCCGTGGCAGAGTGGCAGTGACGGCTCGGAAGAAACCCAGGTTGTGCATCTTAACCCTGTGTCAGGTGAATGGGGCGACGATTACAGTTCTTTGCAGAGGCATATATCCATTGCCGTTGCATATAATATATGGACCTATTTCAATATAACAAGGGATAACAAGTTTATTGAAAATCACGGTGCCGAAATGTTTTTGGAAATTTGCCGTTTCTGGGCAAGCAAAACGGCTTACAATGAAAAAACCGGCAGGTATGAGATCCATAAGGTAATGGGACCTGATGAATTTCATGAAAAGATTCCCGGGGCAGAGGAGGGGGGACTGAAAGATAATGCCTACACCAATATAATGGTGGTCTGGCTTTTTTACCGGGCTTTTGATATCCTTGAAAGCATGGAGAAAAGCAGGCGTGATGCAGTGCTTGCCAAAACGGGCCTGGAAGAGGATGAGATTAATAAATGGCATGATGAGGTGCTGAAGATGAACCTGGTGATATCAGATGAAGGGATCATAGCACAGTTTGACGGTTATTTTGAGCTGGAGGAGCTGGACTGGGATGCTTACAGGGAGAAATACGGAAATATACACAGGCTGGACAGGCTCCTGAAAGCAGAGGGCAAATCGCCGGACAGTTACAAGCTCTCCAAACAGCCCGATACCCTCATGTGTTTTTATAATATCGGAAAGGATACCGTTAGCGAGATAATTGACAAACTGGGATATGAAGTTCCCGATGATTATTTTAAAAAGAATTATGATTACTATCTGCGACGCTGTACGCACGGATCCACCCTGAGCATGGTTGTGCATGCCAGTCTTGCCGCACAGATATCGGGTGACAGCTCAGGCTGGGAAATGTATTCTGAAGCATTGAAAAGTGACTACACCGATATACAGGGAGGCACTACCGCAGAAGGTATACATACCGGGGTGATGGGTGGAACGGTTGTGATGGCAATGACAATCTACGGAGGCCTGAGCGTCAGGGGGGGCATCATACATCTTGACCCTGCTCTTCCCGGTCACTGGAGAAGATTGTCATACGGGTTTGAACACAGGGGGAAAAGTTACAGGATGGAAGTTCGCCCTTCTGATATTAAGGTTATTTGCATTGATTCGGAAAGGGAAGAAAAAATTATTGTAAAGGGTGATGAATACAGGCTCGAACCGGGCAGGGAGAAGGTTATTTCACTCTGATGGCTGTGGGTGATCAGAGAACGTGATCGAAGATTTATCTGTTCATCCGGATTATTAGTTGTCAGACAGATCCTGACACATAATGATCATTGATAGTTGAAGATTATTTTACTAATGGATTGTTTCCTTGCATCATGTTGCCTGGAACTCCGATTAATAATTAACCGTTTTATGCTGGGAGATGTTTTACTGATTAATGATCTGCACAAATCCGCCGCTCAATCTATAATGGAGAGGGTTATTGTTGAAAAGAAGAAAATGGAGGATTCCGATCCCGATTATAAATATGTAGTTGCCATATCCGGTGAATCGGGTGCAGGTAAGTCTGAATTGTCGCATTCGCTTGCACTCCTTCTTAAGTCCCGGGGCATCAGGGTAAAGGTTTTGCATACGGATAACTATTATCTTGTCCCCCCTTTGCTGCGGAAGGAGTGGAGGATGACAAACGGTATAGGGTCGGTTGGGATCAATGAGTATGACTGGGGACTTGTAAACAGGAATATAAGGGATTTCAGGGAAAACCGTGAAACCATCATGCCCTGCATCGACATTGTCCCCGACCAGATAGATAAGCTGATAACCGATTTCAGGAAGATCCACCTTCTGGTGATAGACGGTTTGTATGCCATAAATACAGAGGATGTTGACCTCAGGGTCTTTATTGAGCTTACCTACCACGAAACCAAGATGTCGCAGCTAATGCGCGGCAAGGAACCTACTGATGAGTTCAGACTGCAGGTCCTGGAAAGGGAACATATCAATGTCCGGTCGCTTAAGCCCAGGGCTGATCTTGTTGTTAACAGAAACTACGATGTGGTGGATATAAGAAACAATTCTGCCTTATAGCTTTATGATACCTCCGGCTTCATTAGTATTCAGTGCTGACCGGCAAAAATTAAAACCTCTTTTTCACCGGTGGATTTGACATAGCCCCTGTACATTCCTGTGGTATTAAAAGGCATGGATACATTGCCCTGACCGTCTACCGCCACAACTCCCCCTGTCCCTCCTGCCTGTACAAGCTTTTCATTGATCACCTTTCCGGCAGCCTCTTCAAGTGTCAGATTTCCATACTCCATTAGAGCCGATATATCGTGTGCCACCACCCAGCGGATGAAAAATTCACCATGTCCTGTTGCTGAAACCGCACAGGTACTGTTGTTGGCATAGGTGCCCGCCCCTATAACGGGTGAATCGCCGATGCGTCCGTACTTTTTATTTGACATGCCGCCGGTAGAGGTGGCGGCGGCAAGGTTCCCGTTGCTGTCAAGGGCCACGGCACCCACCGTGCCGTTCTTTTCCTGCTCAATCTGCCTGGTTACGGCATCCAGTCTCCTCTGGGTATGGAAATAGGAGTTTTCGACAATCTCCAGTCCTTGCTCACGGGCAAAATCAGATGCTCCCTTTCCGGCCAGCATAACATGAGGTGAATTTTCCATAACGGCAAAGGCTCCCAGTACAGGGTTCCTGATATCAGTAACCCCGGCAATGGCTCCTGCATTAAGGGTTTTACCGTCCATTACCGAAGCGTCCAGCTCAACCTGCTTCTGGTTTGTGAATACGGCACCCTTTCCTGCATTGAACAGGGGTGAGTCTTCCATGATCATTATTGCGGCACGGACGGCAAGCAGGCTGCTGCCTCCGTTTTTCAGAATCTCTTCTCCTGCCGCAAGAGCTTCATTCAGTTTTCCGATGTAATCTCTCTCCTCTTGTTCAGTCATCCTTTCCCTGCTGAGGGTTCCTGCCCCTCCATGGATGGCAATAACATATTCCGGTACCTCCCCGGATTTTGCCCGGTGCCGGTTGCTGTTATTGCAGGAAACAAAAAGAAGTAATGCTGTAAAAAAGCTGACAGTTAAGAATGTACGGATAGCGGGCATAATGGTGTATTTTTTATTTCAGTTCAAGATATTTTGACAGTACCTGGAAAAGCTCTCTTTGCCTGATAGGTTTTGCCAGGTACTCATTACAACCGGCTTTAATGATCCTCTCTTTTTCTTCTGCCATGGCATAGGCTGTTTGTGCAATGATGGGTATATCCGGCCTTATATCTTTTATGGCCCGGGTAGCTTCATAACCGTCCATCTCAGGCATTTGTATATCCATCAGCACAATGTCTATACCGGGATCGGCCCTGCACAGATCAATGGCAGGTTTACCATCCTTTGCGGTTATCACTTTTGCCCCGGTGGGCTCCATCATCTTCTCGAGAAGGCGGGAATTAAGTTCATTGTCTTCCACAACGAGGATAACCTTGTCACTCCAGTTATAGTTACTCATTTCGGGCATTTTTTGTTTTGACTGTTTATGCTGTCTCTCAATTTTCACAAGTGGCAGGTTAAACCTGAACACTGAACCTTTTCCCTGCTCTGATTCCACGGAAATATTCCCGCCAAGCAGTCTGACCAGGTTGTTTGTTATTGCCAGTCCCAGGCCCGTTCCTCCCGATTTCCTGTTACGATTATACTCAAGCTGCCTGAAACGGCTGAATATGACCTTGTGTTTATCCTTAGGGATGCCAATGCCGGTGTCACTGACATAGAAATTAATATTATTTTGGTCTGTGCTGTAACCGAATTCAACTTTCCCTTTATTTGTAAATTTGATCGCATTGCTGAGCAGATTGGACAGTATCTGCCTCAACCGGTTATGGTCGGTCAGGATAACCAGGTCATCATCGGTGTCGGGCATATTGAGGATAAGGCTTATATCGCTCTCCTCGTTAGCCAGATGTTCTTTTTCAAAAAAAGAGTAAAGCTCTTTCATAATCTTTTGCAAGGAGCATGCAGTTTTTTTAATCTTTACTTCTCCTGATTCGATTTTTGCAAAGTCGATAATGTCGTCGATAAGGTTAAGGAGTGTATTGCCTGTGTTTTTAATAATTTCTATGTATTCCCTGTTATCGGAATCACTGCTTTGCCGGGAACTGAGAAGCTTGGAAAATCCGATAATAGCGTTCATGGGAGTGCGTATCTCGTGCGACATATTGGCCAGGAAAGCCGATTTCAGCTTATCCGATTCAATGGCTTTCTCTTTGGCCTCTTCCAGCCTTTTCTCGTACAGCAACCTCTCTGTAATATCTTTGACTATTATTATCAGGTTTGCCGGTTCCTGGTTTTTGTTTTTCAGGAGGCTGGCTGATATTTCAGCAATGAACCAGGTCTGGTCATGCCTGACCAGGGTGAATGTCTTATTTCGGACATTTCCTTTTTTTATTACCGATCTGATGAAGCTTTGTGCGCGGTTATGATCTTTTTCGGCTACCAGTCTGAGAGCTGAAAAGTTCCGGTAACTTTTGTTGTCCGGAAATCTGAAGAGTTCAAGAGCAGCCCTGTTCCAGTCCGTTATGACACCATCGGGTGTTGTGATGGCAATTGCATCGGGTGAACTCTCAAAAATATTTCTCAGCTTTTCCTGACTTTCGGTAAGTGCCTCACTTATATTTGTCTGCTCGGTAATATTCCGGTATATCTTGAAGACACCTATCTGTTTTCCCTGGATAACAATAGGGGCACCCACGATGGAAACATGAACGAGGCTGCCGTCCTTTCTTTGTCTGACGGTTTCTTTAATGATCTTTCTTTCTTGTTTGACATTCCTGTTGAAGGTTATGGATTCGTTGATTTTATCAGGAGGTGTGAGAATGGAGTGAGTGGTCTTTCCTGTAACCTCACTGGCAGTGTATCCGAAGAGTTTGGTGAATTCATCATTTACCCTTTGTATGCACGCGTCCCTGTCGGTTATGACAATTGCCTCAGGTGCAGCCTTGAACAGGTTCTCAAAGTAGAGCTTTTCCATTATGATTTTTTGCTCTTTTTCTTCTTTCTTATCTTCACAGCTTCGCGGCGAATCTGTCATACCGGGCAAAACATTGGTAACAAAGGATATTGTACAAAACGGTTATTTATTACTGCGCACTAAAATATAAAAGTATTCCTGAATTTCAATCAGGTTGGGTTATTATTTACCTATTTGTTTTGAACCTTTAGAAGAGATAATAATATTAAGGGGTTCCGGACATATTTGAGTCCGGAACGCCCCTGTCAATATATTTGCTTTTTGATGTCTGACCGCCGCGAAACCTGCCTGACGGGATCGTGTATTGTTTTTCTGCAGCGGCTGTTTTTGCCGGTCTGTTGTGGTTGTTTGTTATCTTCCCCTCAGGTCTGCATTTCCGTAACGGATTGATATCTCAACAGTGGCATCAGGTTGTGCATCGGTGCCCACAACACCTGAAAGGGTTGTCTGCCGTCCGCTGGCAATACGGTTTACCTTTTCTTCATCAGGAATGTTCACTGATCCGTAACTTGCAGATGACTCTATTGTATAGGAAGCGCGGGGATCGATTCCTGCATGCAGATTTCCGTAAGTGCTTATAAACCTGATTTTTGAAAAATCCGCCGGTATGTTGTCAATCCGTACGTTTCCGTATTTTGATTCAACATCGAGTGTGCCTTCTATTTTGTTTATAGAATAGTTGGTATAGGCACTCTCGGTAACAAAATTTCTTATCTCTCCCATGTTAAACTCCCCGTATCTTGATTCGCTGACGACGGAGCTTGCCTGGTCCACCCTCAGCTTTGAATAACTTGCCGATACCACCAGTGCCTGGCACCTGTTCACCACCAGGTCAGAATACCTCATATTTACCTGTAACCATTCGGCCTCTGTGATGGTTGCCTTCGTGGAATAAGCAAGGTTGATCTCGCTGAGCGGACGGGTATTGTTCCTGATAATGCTGTTTGCAAGCAGGTTCCCGTATCTCAGGTCTATAAAAGTATGACCGGTAGCCTCGTTTATAAAGATATCACCGTACCGGTGTGTGATGTTCAGGTCCGTCTCCCTTGGAGCATAGACAGTATAATCAATACTTATGTTTTGCCCGTTATCACCGGAAGAGAACCATCCTGACCTTTGGCGGCTTATTCGCTGGTCTATTTCGGTGACTGCACTGACAGCATTTTCCTGCTGGCTGAAGTTCACCTCAATATATGACAGCTGACGGTCCGCTGTCTCCTGCTTTGAGGCGGTGACCTTTACCTGTACTTCTATGGATATCTCATCTTTATCCCAGTTTCTTATATCAATGCTTCCATAGCGGTTTTCTATTTCAAGTGAAGCTTTTCCGGTAAGGGGGAAAAGCTTTTCCATCGTTTTCTCCGCTTCCTGTCCTGCAGCATTCATTGTAATATGTATGACTGCCAGGAATAAAACAATAGCCTTTTTATTAAATACTGATGTCTTCATCATCTTCTGTTTTTGGTTTTTGTTCTGAATGAACCTGATAAAGCTGATCAAGTATCCTGCTCATTATATCAAGTTTGAGCTGATAGTGCCTTATCATGGCGTTAATGACCATATGGTTGCCGTTTTCTGTATTAAGCTCTTCTTCAAGGGATTTATATATAGTATCCATCTCTGAGAGTTCTTTTAAAAGCATATCCTGCTCGCTGGTATTACCGGGGAAGTCGATCGACCTTATTTCATTGTATTTACTGTTGATCATGGATGTATAATAAATTTCCGCTTCCCTGTATTCGGGGGCTATGTCTGCCAGTGTCATCCTTGTCGGGTTTTCTGCCGTGCCTGATATCTTCTCATAAACCCATAACGATGAAATAACAATCAGCACAGCCACAGCAGCTGCCTGCAAAAGATATTTCCACGAAAAGTTACCATGCCTCTCACCACGCCTTCGCTGCTTCTCCATAAATCTTTCAAAATGCCCGGTTTCCGGTTCCTCAAGGTCGAACCTGTCACGGTTCTTATAAATATATTTTTCGAGACTTTGCATCGGTCCGTATTTATTTTTTTAACAACTCAGCAAGTTTAATCCTCGCCCTTGCGTATTGTGACCGCGAGGTGGAGGATGAAATATTGAGTATCTCTCCTATCTCTTCGTGGTCATAACCTTCCAGCAGGTAAAGGCTGAGAATTATCCTGTACCCGTCCGGCAGCAGCTTAATACACCTGTGAACCTTTTCTACCTGCAGGTTGATAAACTCTTTATCATTATCTTCTTTTTCAGCATCCGGCAGTTCCGGATTTTCGTCAATGCTGAACAGGTCCATCTTCCTTTTTTTTGTTGCATCGAGCGACCTGTTTATCACTATGCGTTTCAGCCATGCTCCGAAACTGACTTTTCCCTCGTAAGAGTCTATATTCTCAAAAGCAGACAAAAAAGACTCCTGCATAATATCTTCCGCCTCCATAGTATCATTCACAATTCGCAGGCTTATATTAAACATATTCCTGTAATACAGTTTATATATCTGGAATTGTGCCTTTCTGTCCCTCTTTCTGCAATTGTCTATAATATCCTTATGGAGATCCTGAAAGACAGTTTCGCTTTTTTTCATAGAACTACTTTAAAGACGATTATTATCAGGGAGTGCTGCATATTTTATTTAAAATTATGATCCGGATATTCTGTTGGACATCTTTCCGCTTTTTACCGGAATGGAACAATGCAGACGGAATATATAAAGCCGGTCACCACCCGGCCTGTTGAGTAATCAAGCTCCGATCCCATTATGCTGTGGGGTATGAAGTAAACAATCAACAGCACAACCGATGCAAGCAGTGCAAAGCCGGGTCTCGGACCCGCTGTTTTTCTGTTTGCAAAACAGGCAATTGCCCAGACCAGGAATGCGACCAGGGTCTTGTTATCAGTCATGTCCCTGCCCACCGGCCAGCCACTCCACAGCTCACCAAAGGCAAAATCCTGGATCAGTGGTCCCAGTACCAGTCCCCCAACCAGCAGTGTCCAGAAGGTAAGCTTCATATAGATCCTGTACCCCGGGTGCCTGAAAAGCACCATTATACCTGTAAGGTTTGAAAAGAGCATTGCCATGAACATGAACAGAATATGGGGGATCATGAGGAGTGCGGGAACGTCTCCCCTGAATCTTATTACCACGGGTTCACCACCCGCCGGTTCTATAGTACGCCCTTTGTAGCTGAGAACAGGATAATACTCCAGCTTTCCCGCAGGGGGCTGAAGCGGGAGATTTACATTCAGATCATTTCCCTGACGGACAAAGTTTCTTTCCCTCCATTCTTCACCGGTGGGGTATCTTCTGTAAACCATCTTGCCTTCCAGACTCTCCGGCACATTTTCAAGTGTTATTACCAGGTCTTCCGTTATTACGTGAGTACGCGGGAGAGTGAAACGGCAGGATTCTTTCCCCAGCTCAAGGTTAAATGCTGCCGGTTTGGTGGGACCGGTGGATCTCTGGTAAATGGCCGATGATACCGTTATAACTACTGCCAGTGCCCAGAGCAGGGAAACCTTATGATTTTTTTGCATGATATATTGACAAAGAATTTCAGGTAACGAAAAATATTATTCCAGATGAATTATAAGAATTTCCTTCTTTTCACCGCGGAGGACTTCCACGTTTATTATTTCGCCGGGATTCAGTTGCTGAAGCCGGAACATATATTCATAAATATCTTTTACCGGATCGCCGTTTATAGCCACTATTATATCGCCATTTTTCATTCCCCCAAGATCTGCCGGCCTTCCCGGTGTCACCATCTCAGCCCTTAGTCCGTCGCTATCGGTAGAGGTGAAGTCAGGCATTATTCCAAGGGTTACGCGCCTGTTTCCGTGCCTCGGGGCTGCAGGTGACCTGGGCCCCGCTTCCTGAAAGCTCAGATGGTCATCCATGCTACCCAGTGAGGTTGCCAGGTCACAGACAAAATCAGCAACCTTTTTCAGGCCTTCATAATTTATTTTTTCAGCAGTGTCATCAGGCGTATGGTAGTCCATGTGAGCACCGGTGGAGAAGAAGAAAACAGGTATGCCTGCTGCATAGAAAGAGGCATGGTCGGAGGGTCCTGAGCCTTCAGGGGAAAGGGCTGTAGTGAAGCGATAATCTGAATTCAGTGAGCCGATAATTGCATCTCCTTCCATGGAAGTGCCTGTTCCGCCAACCTGCAATATCCTGTCTTCGTTCAACCTGCCTACCATATCCAGGTTGATCATTGTTTTGATCGCCCCGGTTTCAACCACAGGATTTTCAATAAAATATTTTGAACCGAGAAGTCCCTTTTCCTCTGCACCAAAAGCCACAAAAATATAGCTGCGCCTGTGATTTTGCCTTTCGGCGGAAAGCCTTTCGGCTATCTCTATCATTGCAGCCACTCCCGAAGCATTGTCATCAGCTCCCGGATGAACTGTGATGGTGCCGGGGCGCCTGCTGCTGCTTCCTTCTCCTCCGGTGCCGAGATGATCATAGTGGGCGCCTATCAGTATATACTCATTCTTCAGTACCGGATCGTTTCCCCTGATAATGCCAGTCACGTTCATTGTTTCAGCGTCATTGACAATGAGATCTGTTGAAGCAGTAATGGTAGTGTTAGTATAAAATGATTCAGGCCTGAGATCATTTGCAAGGCCCTCCTCAAGAACTTCAAGCGAACTTCCGCTTTGTGCAAGGATTATATCCGCTACTTGACGGGTTACCTGAATCACGGGTATGGCTACCTTGCCCTGGTGTATCCCGATATCAACCAGCTCATCATTCATATCGAATTTTCTGCCCGATACCAGTATCATTCCTGCTGCGCCCTTTTCTGCTGCCAGATAAGCCTTGTAGCGGTCGTTGCCGTGGTTTGCAAATATGCTGGCAGGATCATCCGGTTCGGGGTCACCCCTTAATGCCATTACCCATTTTCCGTTAACATCGACCTCTTTGTAATCGTCCCATTGCATGTTGTGTTCGTTGACAGAGAATCCATAACCGCAAAATACCGCTTCGGCAGTGAGCTCTGAATTCGCCGAAAAGGGAAACGGAGTGAAGTCCGTTCCCTGTTTCATTGAAGAGTCGTTAACGGTGATACTGTTATTGGGTCCGGCACTGATCCCTGTTACAATGGAGAAATACTGGAAGCCATCTTCGGCCCCCGGCAAAAGACCGGATTGCATGAACCTGTCCCTTATATAGGCTGCTGCCATACTGTCGCCGGCGGTACCCGGGTATCTTCCATCAAGAGTATCCGAGGCCAGGTATTCTATATGATGCCGCAGCTCTTCAGTGGTTATATCAGGTTCCTTTACTGAAGGAAAGGAGCAACTGCTGAATATTATCAGGTTGGCAAAAAGAAGCAGTCCGTTTGTAAAGCTAATCATGGTTTCAATTTTTTACAGAAATAGTTGAATGTAAAAATACATAAATCACCTTTAGGTTTATCATTTTTTGTGATACTCAGTATCATGGATGTCTATGGGATAGTTATCTGCATTTTAGTCCTGAAAGGTGATCAATTATTTCTCCGTCGGTGGTGATGTAACCTCTCATCAGGTTTGCAGTAAGGCAGCTGTGAACCGGAAGTATATACAAGAAATCACCCGTTTCCGTTTCTCTGAAAAACCGGTCATCACATTTTATTATTCCATGTTCCTGTGACACTTTCGTTACATAGGCATTGGTTACCGGCACTCCCCATTTTCCGCCGGTATCCGGTTCTGCCACCTGTCCCCACACTCTTCTGCCGTCTTCCAGCCGGAGATCTTCTTTGGAAAGATGAACCGCTCCGCCATAAACCACTATCTCGTTTCTTTTCTTGTGTTTGGCCACAACAGGTGCGGCAAGAGCTACGGCCACCTGTGCCGGATTGCAGGAGCCGGTATGACACTGGGAAAGGTCATAAAAGACGTAATTTCCCGGCCTTATCTCATCGAGCTCTCCGAAATTTTCTGATATGCTGCATGAGGGGGTGTCACCTGAAGAAAGGAGAAGATCAGGGAATCTGCTTTTGTATCGCCTTTTCAACCCCGCCAACCTTGTCACGCTTTCTGCATGGATCTCTTCGATTCTTTCATGGCTGCCGGCCTGGTAAGTTTGACCGTTATGCACCAGGAAACCAGAAAAATGCAGCTTCTTGCTTCTGCCGATTATCCTGAGGATTTCATCAATCTCTGCCGTGTCATCATATGATACGCCTGTCCTGTGATAGCCTGTATCTGTTTTTATATATATACCCATACCTGTCACTGATGACCGTTCAATAAAACCTGTGGTTTCAGCAGAGCATACCGTCAGGTGCAGCTTTATCTTTTTTGCCAGTGCACCGGCATCTTCCATTTCATGTATATTGAAGGGAAAAGCCACACATATGTCATCCCATCCGTCACCGGCAAAATATGCGGCCATGCCGATGGAGGAGACGGTTACCCTGGTTGTTCCTGCTTTTCTGAACCATCTTGCAATGTCGAGGGACTGGTGGGTTTTGAAATGGGGACGGAGTGCGAGGTTATGCTTAACGGCCTTTTCGGCCATAAAAGCAATATTTTTACTGCATTTTTCCCTGTCAAGAAGAAGCACAGCCGTCTTAAGGCCTGACAAAGGTTTTTCAGGGTTACGTATATCCATCAATTTAAACTCTTCTGAATTTTTCACGGTATGACTTAATATTACTCAGTGAAGTGAATATAAAAAGTAATCCGGCAACCGTTATTACTATGTCTGCCAGTACACCTTTGAAATTAAATATCTCTTCGCCGTTGTCGGTAATGTACAATCCCTGGCTGTACAAACCTATCCCGGCGGCAATGATCACAAAGAACCCCAAAAACAGAAGGAAATAGTCGAGCATGTGAGATAGCATGTTGGTGGTTTTATATATGGAGGACTTCCTGAACTCTTCGAACCTCATTCTTGCCCTTCTTGCTGCTCTCTGGCGTGCTTTCTGCCTTTCCTTTTCCATCCACTGCCGGTAATATTCTCCTTTGGAAGTCCGCCCCGATGTGCCGTATGAATCTCTTGTATGCAGATTCATAATATAGGTATAGGCTTCATTGATATTGATAAAAAGCTCGTGAGCCTCCTCCGATTTATTAATGTCAGGATGATATGCCTTTGCCTTCCGCCGGAAGGCATTTTTTATCTCCCTTATGCCGGCATTCTCCGGAACATCCAGTATCTTATAATAATGTGATGTATCCATTCAGGTATCATCAGGTATTTCTTCTTCTTCTTCTTCTTCATATTCCCATGAGAATTTTTTTCTTTGCGGGCCATGGTGCTTGTAATAGAATGCCAGCACCATTCCTGCAATGCTTCCCATAAGATGCGACTCCCAGGAAATACTTTCCCTGAGGGGGAATATACCCCATACCATTCCACCGTATAAAAATACAACAATAAGGGAGATGGCCATGAGTTCAACACTCCTTCTGATAATTCCGCTAATAAAAAGAAAGGATGCCAGCGCATAGATCAGTCCGCTTGCACCTATATGATATGCTTCCCTGCCACCGAACCACACCCAGATACCTGTTATCAGCCATGCCAGAATTATCAGCCGGAAGGCGATTTCCCTGTAAAAGTAGAATACGGCGGTACCCAGAATCAGAAGAGGCCCTGTATTGGTGAACAGGTGCCAGTAATCACCATGTATAAGGGGTGCAAAAAAAATTCCCGGCAGTCCCCCGGCACGGAGCGGATATATACCAAGCATAGCCAGTCTGAAGTCAAAAGCAGTTTCTGCAAACTTTATTCCCCATATTATTAGGAGGAATATAAAGGGGAAAAAGATACTCTCTATGAATTTTGCCTTTTCTTTCACAATGGGCAGCCAGGTAAATTATAAAAAAAAATGGATATGGGTGAAAACAGTGAATGTGTCACTTCCCGTATTTTATCTTCTTAGGTTGCCGGTGTTTTACAGGGTTCATTTGTGTCCAGCCGTTAAACCACGATATCATCATAAACAGCAACATTATTGCCGCTGCCATTCCTGCCGACCACCATACTCCCAGGTTGATTACAATAAAGGGTGCCGTTGCCGTTATCAGTCCCCCCCCCAGAAACGGTTCATAAAGCATTTGTTTAAAGCCAAAGGCCTGGGCGGTATCTGTCCTGTAGTTCGGGTCTACCAGTCTCAGCAGGAGCAGTCCCATCGCCGTTACTCCGCTTTGCATGCCGTATTCGGTTACGCCCCGCTCCAGCCAGTTATAGGGAAACATCCTTGGAGCCAGAATTACCAGGCAGAAATAGAGCCAGGCCACACCTGTTACCATAAGGATAAGGAACGGCCAGAAATTTTCAATAAACAGATCGAGTCTTATCGATGCAATTGCCGCAACAACAAGCACATCGAGCGAGAAGCCAAGTATCCTCTCAAAGCTGTTACGGTCATAATAACGGGCCACTTTTAACCGTACCGACACTATCTGCACTATCATGCCTCCTATCATGGCAAGCGGAAATAATGGGAAACCGCTTACCACAGGGTGTATCTGCCTTATACCTGCAAGCATGAGCCAGCCCACCAGGATAGCCAGTCCGACCACTGCAAAATGAAATGCCATCGGCTCAATAGATTCTGATGCAACAGTGGCCCTGGATATTGTGAAGCGTTCTTCTTCAGGAATCAGTCCCCGCTTCTTGTATTCCGGAATTCCTTTCGATTCATCCAGGTTAACACAGTATCCCTTCCTGATGGCTATGTTGATGTAAAATATACCACCAACGACAGCTATGATTATTCCCACGGTGGCGGACATCTGTGCCAGGTCAGCTCCCTCGGGGAATCCTATCTGTTCGAATACGCCCCGCATACCTGCTGCCGTACCGTGTCCGCCGGCAAAACCTATCTCAAGTATGGTGGCAAAGACGGGTGAGACATCAAAAAAGGGTATGAGCACCAGTACCGTTATCAGCAGTGCAAAGAAATACTGGCCGGTACCGGCCACCATACCGAAGCAGAGCTGGCTTCCCCCCTGCGACCATAACACCTTTAGTCCCGGAACCGCCAGTCCCAGAAACAGGGTGGCAAAAACAAAGTTAATCAGTATGCCGGGTATTTCCTGCCACGTTTCCAGTATGAACGGAGGAAGGAAATCGGCTATATAGGGACCGCAGAGAAGGGCCAGGAATCCCCCTATTATGGATGCCGGCAGAAATATTTTCTGGAAAAGCGGGACTTTCACGCGCAGTATTTTCCCTGCCAGCAGAAATATACAAAGGATACAGATGCTGAAAAATATTCCTGTCAGTCCCTCCATAATCATTTTTTAAGCAAAGAAAATGAAAATTGGAGAGATGACAAGAAAAGAACATTTTAAATAAGCTCAAAACCCTCTTTTTTACTCAGAATTCTGAGCTCGTCGGACCATACACTTGCCTGAACCTGGCCAATATGGCTTTTTCTCAGCATGAACATGCATACGCGTGACTGTCCGATCCCTCCTCCCATAGTCAGCGGCAGTTTGCCTGCCAAAAGAAGTTTGTGAAAAAGCAACTCTTTGCGCTCCAGGCAGTTTCTTTTCTCAAGCTGGTATAAAAGAGCCCTTTCATCTACCCTTATGCCCATTGAAGATATTTCAAAGGCCGCCCTTGTTACAGGGTTCCAGACAATAATATCGCCGTTCAGCCCTTTATACTGCTCTGCTGTAGGAGTGCTCCAGTCATCATAATCGGGTGCACGGCCATCATGGATGGACCCGCCCGGGAGTTCACCACCAATTCCAATAAGGAAGATGGCCCCGTATTCTCTTGCAGCCTCCGTTTCCCTCTGCCTGGGCGTCAGTTCCGGATACTTCAGAAGCAGGTCTTCAGAATGGATAAACTTAATATCCGGGGGCAATGCAGGTTTGATCTCAGGGTATCCTGAACATACGGCATCTTCTGTCTCTTTAAGGGCCCGGTAAATATCTTTTACCGTCTCTTTGAGATAATGCAGTTGTCTCTCCTTCCTGGAAATTACCTTTTCCCAGTCCCACTGGTCAACAAAAACCGAATGTAGCGGACTCATGACTTCGTCAGGCCTGAGAGCCTTCATATCGGTAATTATTCCCTCTCCCGGTTCAACGCCAAGCTGCGCCAGCCTGTACCTCTTCCATTTGGCCAGCGATTGCACCACACTTACCCTGTATGCGGGCATATCCTTTATTTTAAGTTGCACAGGCCTTTCCACACCGTTCAGATCGTCGTTGATGCCGGTATCTTCAACAACAACAAGGGGGGCTACAATTTTGAAAAGCTGCAGCTGCCGGCAGAGTGATCCTGAAAAAGTTGATTTTACAAGATCTATTGCTTTTTCGGTTTCAAGCTGGCCATGAAGTCTGGATGTTATCTCTTTCTGTGTTGTTTCCATTTTAATTGAATTAGTGTTAGTTGATAATTATGATATAAAAAAAATGGCCCGCTTTTTTGCGGACCATTAAACAAGTGTTTCATTAACCTGCCCGCGCGGGTGGAGATTTATTATTGTTATTATTATTTATTAAGAAGTACTGCATTGTTGCGTCAAATAAAAAAGCCCTCCGTTTTTGCGGAGGGCTTCTGTGCGTTATTGTTTTATGGTTTTTATCTATTGCTTGCACATAATAACCTCCGGACTTATGAACTGATTATTGTTCAAAGCGTTGTTAATGAGATTATTATTGGTTGCGGTGTACATGTTTTATAACATAATTTGATACAAACATACAATCTATTTTCAAATAATCAAATTAATTGATGGTTTTTTTAAGTATATCTTTCCATCTGTTCAAATAAAAAATGATCTACCTTTGCATTATAAATGCAACTATTTGCCAGTTTTGACATGTCATTAATATTAATGTACCGTGCCGGATGCAAAAAGTGATACTCCTTTCGGGTATAACACTGCAAAATATTAGCAGGGTTATACCCGGTTTTATTCTGATTTATGTACTGTGGTTTGCAGATGTTCAAGGACAGCAGAATTACCCGGTAATAAACGAAATACAGGCATCCAACACCGGCACTGTAGCTGATGAGGATGGTGACTATGAAGACTGGATAGAAATATACAACGGAGGAAGCCAGTCAGTTAACCTTTCTGGTTATGGTCTTTCAGACGATCCGGAAAGGCCTTTCAGATGGGTGTTTCCTGATATCACCATACTGCCGGATGAATATTTGCTTGTGTGGGCATCGGGAAAAAACAGGATTGATCCTTCCGGGCCTCTGCATACCGGTTTTTCAATCAGCTCAGAGGGTGAGGATATCACACTGACAGACCCGGAGGGTGAACCGGCCGGTAAAATACCCGCTGCATATATACCCGTTGATATCTCATACGGAAGGGAGACAACAGGAGGCAGTGATCTTGTATATTTCATGACACCCACTCCGGGATATGCAAATCATGATGAAAGCTTTCAGGGTATTACGGAGCCTCCCGAATTTTCTGTCCCGGGTGGATTTTACAACGGAACCAGGATTGTCGGGATCTCACATTCCGATCCCGAAGCTGTAATAAGATATACCGTTGATGCCACTTTGCCGCATTCATTGTCACCCGTTTACCAGGATCCTCTGGAACTGGGAAGCCTGGTGGGAGTTTCCAACGAGATATCTATGATACGTACAAATCCGCCTGAGGTACCTGAAAGCATTGAATGGTACCCGCCGGTTGATGAAATCGATAAGGCTCATGTCATAAGGGCTGTGGCCTTTAAACCGGGCTATATAAGTTCCCCGGCCGCCACGGCCACATATTTTATTGATCTGCAGTCCTCGTTGCCTGTCTTCAGCATTGTAACAGATGATGACAACCTGTTTGATCATAATAAAGGAATATATGTTCCCGGACTGATATATGAACAGAACGGCTATGGAGAAGGGTGGTACGGACAGAACAATGCCAATTATTTTCAGAGAGGCATGGAATGGGAAATACCTGTTTCATTGGAATTTATGGAGGAAGGTGTTATCTCTTTTTCACAGGATATCGGGATAAGGATACATGGCGGGGGCACAAGGGCACTTCCCATGAAATCTTTGAGATTATATGCAAGGGGAGGGTACGGCGCCACGCACATGGAGCATGATTTTTTTTCCGGTCAGGGAGACCAGAGCTTCAGCAGGCTTATCCTCAGAAACAGCGGACAGGATTTTTTTGGCCCGGGAACACTACTGAGGGACGGGTTTATGCAGAAGCTTGCCGGACCGCTCGGCATTCCGATACAGGATTACAGTCCTTCAGTTGTTTTTCTTAACGGGGAATACTGGGGTATTCACAATATAAGGGAGAGGTATGACCACCATTACTTTGAACGTAAATATGATATCCCTGAAGAACATCTCGATTACCTTGAAAACAACCAGGTGGTCATAAACGGAAGTGACGGGCATTACAGTGACATGATCACTTTCGTGGAGGAGAACTCCCTGTCTGATCCGGAATCATATGAGTATCTGCAGGAATTAATGGATGTTGAGAATTACACTGATTATTACATTGTAAATATTTTCTGCAACAATATCGACTGGCCCGGGCATAATATTATGTATTTCAGGTATAACGGAGAGCAACTTAACAATCCGTCCTATGGTAAGGATGGACGCTGGAGGTGGGCATTGAATGATTTTGATTTTGGTTTTGGAAATACTTCGGGATTATATCCGTATAATCAAAATACTCTCGTTCATGCAACAGATCCCGACGGAACCGACTGGCCACCCAATCCTCCATGGTCAACTTTCCTTATACGCAGCCTGCTCGGTAACGAAGAGTTTAAAACAGGTTTTATCAACCGTTTTGGCGATCTTCTTAACTCGGTATTTCAGCCGGAGTATATGATGGGTTTCCTGGAGGAGATGAAGAGAGTCATTGAACCTGAAATTTCAAGGCATATGAGAAGATGGCAGTATCCTGCTGCCGGAATGAATGAGTGGCAGGAGAACATTGACCGCATGATGAGATTTGCCGAAAGGAGACCTGAATATCAGACAAGCCATATTATCGATTATTTTGAGCTGGAAGGAACATTCAGTCTGAATATTGATGTTAACGATCCGCTTACCGGCACTGTGATGGTGAACAGGTTATTGCTTGAAGAGAGTGACATTGTTTTAGCCGGCAGGGAAGACCTTTTCCCCTGGAAGGGAACATATTTTCTGCATGTTCCGGTTACCCTGAGTGCAGTACCTCATCCCGGACATGATTTTGTAAAATGGATAAACGGAAACGGGGAGGAGTATTTTGAGAATCCCGTTGTAATAGATTCAGACGGGGATATTTCAATGACTGCTGTGTTTGGTTTGAAAGAGGAATTTTTCCCGGAGGCTTTTAAGGTGGCGGAAAATGATCCTTTTCTTTTTACCAGGTGGGATCCTTCCCGTGCAGCCGGCACTTATCCCGAAAATATGGCTTTTGTTTACACCGCGGGTATTGATCCGGGGCCTGATGCCGGCATAGAGGGCTTTACCGGCGGGGGGTATGACCTTGACAGCCGGACAAGAATAAACGGTATGGGCTGCGGCGGTATATCTTTTATCAATACCGGCAATGAGGATGGTAATCCAGGATACCCCGGAGGCAGGCTTGGCGGTGCCATACTTGCTCTTGACACCGGGAATGCGGGAAATATGCATCTGATGTTTCAGGCAGCCACGGTATCGCGAAATTCAAGGATATATAATCTCCGGTTGCAATACAGGCTTGATGACCACAGTGAATTTACCGATCTTCTTAATGCAGACGGTGAACCGGTAGAATATTTATGCGGCGAAGATGGTCATTCCCGGAATCATGGTCCTTTCCCTCTTCCTGAATTCCTGCACGGACGGGATTACCTGCAGCTTTTATGGCGTTATTATTACACCGGGGAAAGAGAGGATGAGGAGAGCGGACAAAGGTCTGAACTTAGAATTGGCAGTATTGCTGTTTTTGACGGGGAATCATTTCCCCTTCCTGATTTACTGGCCGGTGTTTCAATAGAAATGCCGGAGGAGCAGGTTTGTGATAATGACACTGCCGTGATCCGGGCATTTTTTGCTGAAGAAAGCAGCAGTGCGGTATATCGCTGGTTTGCTGACAACGTGTTTTTAACTGAAACCGACAGTGAGGTACTTCTGCTTGAAAGGCCTCAGGACGGGATCACTCTTCATGTAGAGGTTGATGATATAAATTCCTGTCTTTTCGGGATGCCTGCCATATCAGACAAAGCAGAACTCAGTGTGCTGCCCGCCCCGGAAACTCCCGAAATAGAGAATAAAGACAGTCTCTTATTCAGCAATTCCCTGCATGGTAACCAGTGGTATGAGGTCGGCCCTGGCATGATCAGCGGGGCTGATCAGCAGGTGTTCGTTCCCGGGCAAACCGGAAATTATTATGTTATTGTAAGTGACGGACAATGTTATTCTGATCCCTCTGATACAGTTACTTTTGAGGTCGCAGGCATTGACCCCGGAAGGCCGGAGGAGGGTAGTGAATTTTCCGTATTTCCCAATCCTGCCGGACAAGCACTCTATGTAAGGATGGGGGAGCGGCACGCCGGGGATATTATTTGGAGTATATTTGATTCCGGAGGCAGGATGGCAGAAAACGGTACCGGTATTACCGGTGAAGGCGAACATGTATTTATGATTGATACTGCCGGTCTGGAACCGGGAATATACCTGTTGAGACTGGTTTCGGGGAGCGAAAGATTTTCCGGATCCTTTATCAGGGAATAACGGTAATTTTCTTCATTATTCTGATTTGATAATATTTTTTTTTTTTTGCAATATTATAAAATCAGGTTCGTTATAGTCTTATTGTTAAATTTTAAATTATATTATTATGATTATTAAAAAGCGCAATTATTTTTTGAAAATTTTCAGTTCTTTGATGATAATGATTTTCTTTCTGTCTTCTTCCCATGTATTTGCCCAGCAGCTTCCTCAGCAGCAGCAGCAGCCCCAACAGGCCGAATATTCGGATGATGAGCTGATAGTGTTTATCAATGCTGCGCAGCAGGTTATGCCGTTGCAGCAGGAGAGTCAGTCGAAGATGATAGGGGAAATTGAAAAGGAAGAACTTTCTGTAGATAAGTTTAACACCATTATGGATGCCCATAGTGAAGGCGCGGAAATTGACGCTACCAGTGAAGAGTTGGAAGCCTTTAATGTTGCTCTGGAAGGAATACAGGAAATTCAGATGGAATATGAGGTAATTATTACAAAAACCATTGAAGATGAGGGAATAACCCCTGCCAAATACCAGGAAATAATGACAAATTATCAGCAGAACCCCGATCTTCAGATGAGGATTAATGTCCTGATGGAGGATATGCAGGAAGAATAATTTTCAGTAAGGTTTCCCTTCATAGTTTTTATTTTTTTCACCTGAAGTCCGGCACTTTGTGCCGGACTTTCCGCTATGGAGTCATGTTATTTCAGGAAGTTGCTGATGAATAAAATTCCGGGCTGATTCCAACTGATACGGCTGTATTAAAAGGGATATCCTATTGCAAGGTTAAACACCAGGTTATCCCGTCTCCATTCAGGGTCAAGCGGCCTTACGGGCTGAAAATAGTTACCGGTATAGTAACGCGGATCTGCCAGGGGGAAAGCCAGATCCAGCCGTAAAAGGAAAAAGGTGAAATCCAGTCTTAATCCCAATCCTGTTCCCAGTGCAATTTCTTCCATAAATTCCGGATACCTGAATTTTCCTCCCGGAACTTCTTCATCCTCCTTAAGGTTCCAGATATTTCCGGCATCTGCAAATATGGCTCCTTTAACTATGTTGCCGAAGGCATACCGGAATTCCATGTTCATTTCAAGTTTTATCTCCCCTGCCTGGTATATATTAAATGCGGTTAAAAGTTCCTCAGGCGGAGTGTACGAACCGGGCCCCAGCCGGCGCGGGTGAAACGCACGTATGCTGGTGGTTCCTCCAATTGTGAATTGCCTTGTGTAGGGCAGGGTTGTTGAATTACCATACGGCACCCCGATTCCGGCAATGAACCTTGTGGCAAGCCTGGAGTTGCTTCCTGTATTAACATAATAACGAAGATCCAGGTCTGCTTTACTGTATTGCGAAAAACCCTGACCGAGAAAACGGCGGTCTCCCTCTTCATCAACCTGGCCAATATCCAGATAATTGCTTAACAACCACAAGGAGTTACCCGCAACATCAAAATTCAGATTAATATACCAATCCTCGTTACCGATCCCATCCAGTTGTGAATTAGAAAGAAAGGAGTATTGAGATCCCAGTATAAATTGTTCAAAAAGCCCCCTTCTGAGAAGTGCATCACGGTCAAAAAGATTTTTATATTCTTCTGCAACGGTTCCTAATCCGAATACATTGAAAACAAAAGGGGTTAATCTTTGCCTTGTTCTTATTGAAGAGTTCCACATATATCCAAACTCCGATCTGAAAGAACCCAGGCTGAAGGCATCAGTGCGGTTCAGGTAATTAAATGAGAGTGACATTCTCGTTGCAGGTATCAGTTCAGGAGATATCCATGCAAACCTGAAAGGTACAAGCCGGGGTATCCTTAATTCAGATGATATACCGGCTTCTGTTGAATTTACCCCTTTTTGACCCATAAGGGTCTCAAAAGACCCGTCAATACTTATACTGAATTCTTCTGCTCCCCCCAGAAAATTTCTGTTGGTGAAAGTTCCCGTCAGTCCGGGACCTGCAAAATCGTTGGATTTGGAAACCCCTCTCAATTCAGCGCTGAGGGACTTTTTCTTCATTGGTATGAGTACTATTTTTGCATCAAGGTAATGGTTGCCATTATCATTGCCGGCCCGTTCAAAATTGATATTCACAAACCTGAACACCTCCAGACCCATTAAATGATTAATAGTCCGCCTTCTTTCCCTGTTTTTGTATATCCGGTCCTTTTCAAGAAAAATCGCCCGGTCCAGAACATAGGGCTTCAGAAAATCCTGACCTGAAATTATAAAAACACCTTCTCTGATCTCCTTTGACCCTTTATGACCGGGACTTTCATCGTTTTCTGCTGCCCGGTCCTGTTCTACAATAATGACTGCGTCCTGATTACTGATATTAATGTATGTATTTCTTATTGAAAATTTGTTCAGTGCAAATGAGGGTGTCGATGTTTTTATCCTCATATATAGATCCACCATCCTGTTTTCTGCCGTACTGTCCGCCATAAAGATCAGGTAATCGGGATGAAAGTAATAATATCCCCTTTCTTTAAGGTATCTGTCGATGCGATCCCGTTCATTCCTCAGATCTTCCAGCCGGTAGATGCGGTTACTGTCCAGTATGCTCTCTTCCAAGGATTGATTGATCTCCTCTGCAATTTGAATTTCCTCCTCAAGATCAAAGATGTTTCTAATTCTGTAAGGGGATTTGAGACTGATACGGTAATCCACTGATGTTCTCCGGGGCAGTTCCTTCAGCTGGTAATCAACCTCTGCATCAAAATGTCCGGTGTTGAACAGCCGGTTTTGTATCAGACTTGCAGTACGCTCCGGATCTACATCCTCAAACAGCACCGGAGGCCTTCCAAAGGTAGTTTGTATCCAGTTATCCAGTCCCCTCTCCCCGGTTTCTCCCATTACATTATGTATCCACAGCCTGGGTCTCGGAATCAGGAGCTTCATGTTAGGTTCGGGACTTAAAGCCTCTTCCAGTTCAGCTTCTATCCTGTTGATATCGGGGACAGGCTCTTCCTTCTCAATCCTGATTCTGCTTCCCGTATAAAGTCTCTGATCCTCTTCCAGCTGCCTTAGTCCGGTACATGAAACAGAAAGTAACTGGGTGATGAAAAGTACAAGAAGCACTGCCAGGCCGGAGATACGGCTCCGGCAGCAATAATTTATGATGCCATTCAATCCGGGAATTGATAAACTGGTGCTTTGTATAATCTGAGGCTTATAATAGTTCGGGCACCTTCGCATCCGGAATACCATTAGTAACCATGGTAAGGTTTTAATAATATAAGGTTTATTTCTGTTCATCATTGTTCTCCTCCTCCGGTAAGGTCTCCTCTTCCTCTCTTCTGAAAAGTTCCCTGAATTTATTGTAGCTTCTGGAGAAAACCAGGGATACCCCGGTCTTTGTTAACTCCCCTTCAATAAGATCGCCATAGTCTTTTTTCCGGAACCCCCTTAAGATCAGGTTGCCATCCGGAGTCAACAGATATTCAAGTGTAAAATCGCCCGCGATTTCACCAGGCCTGGTTTCTCTGTGTGTCTCGTCTTCAAGTTCTATGTTCCCGCCAACAACAATGCGTACTCTTTCATTAAAGAAATTCCGGGAAACCTCGACCTGCAGCTCGGTTCTGCCTGCAACCTCATCTTCCTGGTCCACCTCATATGATTCCAGCTCAAAACTTATGTCCATTCCCTTTACATAGCGATCTGAAAGACGGTTTAACTGTTGGGAGAGGATCTGGCTGGCCGATGAACGGGCAGTAGAGCTTATGCCGGGGCCGGAAGCAGCTTCAAGGGGGTTTTCGTGAATAAAGTTTCCAAGGATGAGAAGAGCAAAAACCTGTTTGTTGAGTTCCGATTCATTTTCATTTATTGCATTTATTCTTGTCATTAAGGATCCGTCAAGTGCCCCCCGGTGCCCGGGTGGCATATCCAGGCTGAAACTGATATTTGGAGACATAAGTTCTCCCTCCATATTAAGGGAAACCAGAAAGGGATATTGCCTTCCTGAACTTCCTGTCCGCGTTTGATCATCTCTCATACCCGACCTGATAAGCTGCTCACCGCTTGTCCGGACTGTGTGTACGGCAGTTATATCAAGTTCGGCCTCCATGGGATCTCCAGTGAAAATAATATTGCTTCCCTCTCTTATGCTGAAGGTCCTGCTTGCCACATCATGAAATGAAAGCCTGTATTCTCCTCCTGTTACATCATACCGTCCTGTAAGGTTAACGGCTCCTCCCGGATCAATGCCAAATGTTAATACACCTCCTCCCCGGAGTTCAAGGTAGTCGCCGGCCATTTCGTCTATAATCACTGTCAGCTCGGTTTGACTGTCCAGCTCAATATTAAGGTTCACTGTCATTACCTCAATTGAGGATCTTATCTCTTCAGTATCCTCTCTTTCCATTATTCTCCTGAAAAATTCATCTTCCTCCGGTGAAATAAATTCGACAATTCCTTTACCACCTATAGCTTCAGGGGTTGTCTGAGGTATAATGAAGGTAAAAGTTGATTCTTCATTTAACCTTAATCTTCCGTCCACGGATGGATTATTGTGACTTCCCTTTATACGTAAATCGCTATCCATCAGTATTGTGCCATAATACATTCCGCCTCGCCTTTTTGGCAGATTCATAAGCATGAAGTTCCTGGTACTGAAATTGAGATCGAAAATGAGGTTTTCAAAATTCCCGAAATTTATCCCGCCATCCAGATTTGCAGTTCTTCCCTGTGAATCTTCTAGTGTGAAATCCTGCAGTCTGACATTATGTTTGTCAAATGTGATGCGTTCATCTTTCAGAAAATAATCTACATTCAGTTCAACGATTCTGAATCCTGCCCCGGTAAAGTTTATCTCGCCGGTTATTTCTGGACCCGATATATCTCCCTTAACATTGATTTTTCCCGTTACGGTACCGCTGACATTGGTTACCTGATCTCCGGCAAATGCCTCAATAATCTGAAGATTGAAATTGTCCATTGTTGCTTCCATATCAACAGCAGGGGATTCGCCCGGGAAATAATCTCCACTGGCACGCAGTGTTGTGCCGTCATACTCAAGTGAGGACAATATGTTTATCTGACCGGGACCGGCATCCCTGGCCTGCAGGGTGATCATGTCTATTTCGTAACCGGACCATAAGAGCCCGTTTACACTTATATCTGCGGTAAAGCCGGTTTCACCGTAAATATCCCTGATATTCAGATCACCGTCAAGTATTCCCCCCCTTAAGGGAATAATTTCATCAGCAAATCCTGTCAGGCTGCGTATATCAAATTGTCTCAGAGCAATAACTGTTACATTATCGTATTCCTCCTCACCGGGACTTCTGATTGACAACATGCTTCCGTCATGCTCAAGTGTGAAATTGTTAAACCGGAGGTGTTCCTGTCCCAACACTATCATATTATCCTCTGGTATCTCCCAGTTTTGTTTGTTCAGGATAAAATTTGCAGGATCTATTCTGAAATTATACAACTCTCCGGTACTTTCGACCATTGCATTTATCAGGAAAATATCCTGTTGCTCATCATCTTTAAAGGAAAAAGAAAAATCGAGTGTTTCATCAAACAGTCTTCCGCTAAGATCAAAATCATACAAGCTTGTTTTATTAAGAGTGATTGATTTCAGAAAGATCCCAAAATCCATTTTCTCAGGACCGGATGAAATTTTTGTTTTAAAGTCTTTTAAATGCATTCCTGAATACTGCATTTCGTCCATGACCGCATCAAGAGAAAACTTCTGCGACTGACTGTCATAATTGATTAAAACCGACAGTGAATCATACTGTTCCAGGGCTGGCAGTAATACCCTGCTTATAACCTCAGAAGGAAACAGATGAAGTTCAATATCAAAATGCCTGGGTCCTGTAATTTGCTCATCTTCGGGTTTATCTTCCGGGTTTATCACGGACTCATCTCCGGATTCTCCTGCCGGGTTATTTCCTGGAATTAATAGATTGTCATTAGTATCTGCATCCTCATTCTCCGGAGATTCTGAAATTTCTGCCATATCCTGCCCGGAGGCGTAACCGGAAACAGTGAAATACTCTGATATGTGATCTGTTATGATTTGAGGTATATCCACAGGCGTGAAACTGCCATGAAATTTCGCATTAAGGAATTCTGAAATTAATTCAAAAGAATAATTATCCCCGGATGAATCTGAATTGATCTCTATTTCGGGAACTGAATAAATTTCATCCTCTGCTGCAATGTTGGTCCCCGACACAATTATACGGCCGCTAAAAAAATCGACCGGAGAAAGAATAATATCTGCATCTATTTCTGTACCAATGAAAAATTCTCCGTCTGCCAGTCCAAGCTTATGCAGGGCTGCATACTCTATAAGTAAATCGCTTTTTGCGGTAATTATTTCTTTGAAGATGCCTGCTTCTGTATTAAGATCCATGGACAGGAAATCATCCTTATAGGCGGTGGTCAATGTAGCTATGGAATCTTTAAGAGCAAGGTCAAGCACAATGTCATCATATGCATATTCCATCATCAGTAGTTGCCTTATTGTAATCCCGGCATCAAGCTCCATTGTTTCCGGCTCAAGTCCGTTGCCCCTGAAATCAAGATCGAGGGACAGGGGTTGCTGAAAAATATCCGTTTGCAGAAGTTTTGCAATATCTAAAGATCCGGTAAACAATTTTCCCTCGAAGCTGCGTTCCTGTCCCTTTTTTCCAACTAATTCCGCCAGCAACTCAACATCTCCCAGATCACTGCTTATATCCATTCCGGTCTCAAATTCCTCTAAACTGCCCCGGAACCTTCCCTCAGCAAGAACAAATTCCGGCAAGCCGATGCCCTGGGGCTGCTGTATCCCGGGAAAATTCGCGAACAACACTCCGGGGGCGGACCAGAATTCAATTGTTTCTAGGTCAAGAAACATGCTGTCGGTATCCGGCAGACCTGATACATCTCCCTGAAGAAACACTGAAAATAAGTCCGGACCGTTTATCCTCAGGCTGTCTATAAGCATATCTGAGAGAGTTCCTGTCAGGTAACTGCTTATTTCAAGGGGACTGGTATCCGGCCAATTAAAATAATATGAATTCATCAGGGGTATAAAAAAGGCGAGATCTTCTCCAATACTTGAATTTTTTATTACCAGTGCCGTCGTCTGGTCCGCCAGGTCGTCCAGTGCAAAATCCAGAAGGTTTGCATCCATACCCAGGTCCAGATCCATGCTGCTTCCGGACGTATGTATTTTCAGATCAATTTTGCCGGCTCTTTCTCCAAGGTTCATATCCAGTTCCGTATCATCAAGTCTGAAAATTTCAGAAACGAGCATATTCAGGTTGCCAAGGTCAATGCGGAGACTGTCGGGGCCGGCAAAGATGTTTTCCGCTGAAAGGTTCAGGTTGTCCAGGGAGAAGTTGCCGGGATCAAAAACTTCTGTTGGGACAGGTATATTTCTTTCTCCGAGTCTGAAATATGAATTGATTAATTCCAGGCTGCCCACGCTGACAGTCCACGCCATTATCTCCGGAAACCGGAATTCAAATCCGCTGCTGTTATCAGGCTTCTCCGATTCTTCCTGCAGGTCATCCACCCTGTGTTCACCTTCTCCTGAAATAATTATTGAAGTATTCAGGTTTTCTGCATGAAGGGATGATGCTTCTGCCAGCCGGTCGCGGAGACTAAATTTGCGGGGGACAAGAGTAAGAAGATCAGTTTTTATATTCAGTATGTTACCGACAGGATCGGTATGGGAAAAGCTGACATCCTGAAGGTTGAGCGAAGTAAGGGAGATATCCATATCCGGCACTTCCGGTTTTGCAGGTGGTGAAGGCACTGAAGGTTCCTCCTCTGTCAAAATGACTTTGCTGCCCCTTATCACGGTATTTCCTGCATGGTATTTGCCATTGAGAAGATCGGACCTTCCCAGTGTTGTTTCCAGGTAATCAAGTTGTGCTCTCAGCCGTATCCCCGGATGATGATCCGCGAACAAGACATTTATACTTTTTAATATAACCCTGTTAAGCCTGATCCGGAAGGGACGGCCTTTTTTTTTATCCGGGGGACTGCCCGTTCCGTTTTCCGTGTTTTTGTCTAATCCGGCCTGATCCGTATCGTCTGTTGCGCTGGTTGTCTTAAAGGAATCTGCAATGAATTGAAAGTTGAACATCGTATCCGGTTTTTCCCGGATAACGTTTCCGGTCAGATCTTCAATTTCCAGAGAGCGGATATGCAATCTGTTGCGCAGTAATGCCGTCATTCTTATGCGGGTATATATGCTTCCGGCATATAGAAGGGTATCGCCTTCAGGTTCTTCAATATAAATTCCCTTTAATCCAATTGACCGGGGAAAACGAATTGCAACTCTTTCAATTTCTATGACAGCGCCGGTTTCTTCTTTGAGCCATGATGTAAGCTTCCCGGTCAGGGCTGTTTGTACTGAAGGAAACTGCAGTAATAACAGTATAAGCAGGAAGAGAAAAATTAATGAGGAAATAAGCCATACAAATATCCGTGCTAATCTGATCAAGTATTTTCTGAGTTTACCGGATGGCATAAGATAATAATACTAAAGATAATACTGCCCTGATTTACGATCAGAGGTTTAATTATATATCATTGTTGAACAAGAACCGTGAAGTATTGTTAACTATTAGTGTAAATATAGTCAAAATGCAGGAAATTAGCTATTTTAATTATGCAGTTAAACAGAGTGTTATGCTTTTTTAACAATAAACCGGTATCCTGTTTTTAATCCTTAAACTTTTATATTATGCTTAAAATTGCAGCTGTTATGTTTTTTCTGGTCTTTGGTTTTTATTCATGTAATAATGAAGGGGAAACACCAGAGGACCTGATTGAAACTGAAGAATTTTCTATGAGTATTGATACTCTTGCAAGCGGACTTGAAAATCCGTGGAGCATGGCGTTTTTGCCTGATGGCCGGATACTTATTGCCGAAAGACCGGGAAGACTCCGGGTTTATGCTCTCGGGGAGCTCAGAGACACCCCGGTTGACGGGTTGCCTGATATCTGGTCCCATGGGCAGGGGGGACTTCTTGATGTGGTTTTGCATCCGGATTATGAAGATAACGGATGGATATATATTGCCTATTCTGAGCCACGTAACGGAGAAGGAAATACTGCTGTGGCGAGGGGCAGGATGACCGGGAACAGTTTTACCGATGTTGAAGTGCTGTTTCAGGGCGAACCTTCAACCGGGGCAGGCCATCACTTTGGCAGCAGGATCGTTTTTCGTGACGGATATATGTTCACAACCATAGGGGACAGGGGTACCATGAGCAACGCACAGACACTGGAGAATCACAATGGTAAGGTGATAAGGCTGTTCGATGACGGGAGGATACCTCCGGACAATCCTTTTGTTGATGTTGAGGGTGCAAGGCCTGAGATATGGTCTTATGGTCACCGGAATATTCAGGGGATGGGTCTTCATCCTGAAACCCTTGAGCTATGGGCACATGAGCATGGTCCTATGGGGGGAGATGAAATCAATATCATTCAAAAGGGCCTTAATTATGGCTGGCCTGAAGTTAGCTACGGAGTCAATTATGACGGAAGCACCATTACAGAAGATACCACAAGGGTGGGAATGGAAGATCCCGTTCTTCAATGGACTCCTTCCATAGCTCCTTGCGGACTGGCTTTTGTGGACAGTGACATATATCCGCAGTGGCAGAATAATATGCTTGTCGGCGCCCTGGCAGGCCAGCATATACACAGGGTCGTTATTGAAGGTAATGAGGTTGTGCATACGGAATACCTGCTTGAAGGTTTCGCACGGTTCAGGGATATAAGGGTTGGACCGGATGGTTATATTTATGTGCTTACAGAAGCACCCGGACTGTTCTTCAGGATAGTTCCGTGGTAAAAGATAAAAGTAAAGGACCAAATATTCTTGCGGCAGGTGCTGTTAAGAATTATTGGTCCTTCCTGTATCTGATATGTTTAAAAATATTGATTATCTTGCGGCTTTTATATTGCCGGGCTTTATTTTTCTCCTGCCGGTAAAGAATGTTTTTTTTATCATATGGATAAAGCAAAGATTGGATTTATAGGGGCCGGAGGCATTGCCCGTTCCCACGTTTTTGCCCTTAATTCTTTAAAATATTATTATCCTGCACCTCCTGAATTTGAACTTGCAGCTGTGACTTCGGCAAGAGAGGAAAGCCGCAGATCTTTTGCCTCTGATTTTGGTTTTGGGTCCGCCCTGAATACCGATCAGTTTTTTGGCAGTTCTTCGATCGACACTGTACTTATTCTCGGTCCGAATAAGGTGCACTATCCACACCTTAAGGCAGCCCTTGCCATGCCTTCGGTAAAAAGGATATACCTGGAAAAGCCTGTCTGCTCAAGTTATGATGAAGAGAAGATGATAAGGGAACTGGTAGGCGATAAACCTGATGATAAGATTATCCAGGTAGGCTTTCAGTTTCTGATGTCTTCGGCTGTCCGCGAAGCCCTTGTCTGGTGGAGGGAAAAAGATTTCGGACGTCCACTGCATTTTAGTTTCACTCTGAAGCATAGTGATTACCTTCATTCATCATACAGGGAAAAGCGCAGAACACGGCTCACTCCTGCTCCTGATGGCGGTGCCATGGCTGACCTGGGGTCGCATGCCCTGAGCCTGATGGTTGCATTTTTCGGTACAGATATGCAAATATTGTCAGCCCTGCAGTCAGGCACCTACCCGGATGTTCCTGCAGGCTCGGATCTCTACTCGGAGATTTCGGTGTTTGACCCTGAAACCCATGCTGCCGGTAATGTGTCAGCCAGCCGGGTAAGTTCCGGAATTGGTGATATGATGGCATTTGAAATATTCGGGGAGAAGGGAGCCCTTAAATATAATTCATATTGTCCCGACCGGTTTGAGTACTTTTTTGAGGAGGGCGGGGACTGGTCCACTAAATTTACAGGCAGCAATTTTAAGCCAGTTACAAGTTTTCCGTCAGGTCATGTGCCCGGAGGGTGGCTTCGGGCGCTTATTCACGCACACTACATTTTCCTTACGGGGAATGATAAGCTGGCCACTGTGCCTGATCTGCTGCACGGACTCGAGGTTCAGAGGCTTGTCCGTGAAACTGCCGAAAATATGGAGCATTTCCGCAATAAAACCGGTATCTGATCAATATTTTAATAATCATATTATTGGAAAGATGAAGATAATATCTGTCGTCGGCGCCAGGCCACAATTTATAAAACTGGCAACCTTGTCTGAAAAGCTTTCGGAAAATCATGATGAGTATATTGTTCATACAGGACAGCATTATGATTATTCTATGTCGTCTAAAATTTTCTCTGATCTCGGAATAAGAAATCCTGATATTCACCTTGGGACCGGATCAGGTTCACATGCTGTGCAGACAGGTGAAATGATGAAAGCTATTGAGAATGTCATTTTAGCGGAGAATCCGGGTCTGGTTATTGTGTTCGGCGATACCAATACCACCCTGGCAGGTGCCCTTGCCGCTGCAAAACTCAACATCCCGGTTTTACATATAGAAGCAGGCCTTCGCAGCTTTAACAGGTCTATGCCGGAAGAGATAAACCGCATTGTTGCCGATCATGTATCCGAATATCTTTTTGCTCCTACAGGGACTGCAGTCGCGAGACTGGAAAGTGAAGGTCTTGGCAGTAAAACATGGCTTACAGGTGATATCATGGTTGACACCATACGGAAGAACCTGCCGCTGGCACTTGAAAAGTCCGCCGTTCCGGCTGAACTTGAGATTGAGGGGAAAGAGTTTAACCTGCTTACATTGCACAGGAATTACAATGTTGATAATCCGCAGGTACTTATAAATATCCTTGGGCAACTTGACAAACTTGGCGAAAAGATTATTTTCCCCGTTCATCCGAGAACAAGGAAAATGCTTGATAAGATTAATCCTGATACAAAAAATATTGTTATAACAGAACCATTCGGATATCTGGATTTCATTGCCATGGAGTATCACTGTAAAAGGATCATTACCGATTCGGGCGGGATTCAGAAGGAAGCCTATATTCTTCGGCGGTCATGTGTGACATTGCGTACGGAGACCGAATGGGTTGAGACCGTTAATGAAAAATGGAATCTTCTGATCGATCCTTCGGATAATAAGATATGTGAAAAGATAATCTCTTTCAGTCCCCCTTCCCTGCAAAATGATGTTTTCGGAAGCGATGTTACCGTTAAGATGACCGGCATTATTGATTCAATTGCTGCCGGCAGGGAATGACATGGGCATGAATAATAGTTTTCGGCTCACACACAACTCCTTATAAATCCTGTTATAAAATATCCGTCAAAGTCAGAGGTATTATTTATCCCGGTATTTAACCCGGGCATTAATTTTTATTAAAATTTTGTAAACTAATATACTTTGCAAAGTTTTTTTATTTAGTTTTGCCATCTTACAGATATTTAAAAACAGTTGTTTTTGAGAATATTATAAAGAATTTTCTCAGAACTTTATGCAAATGGAAATTATTCAATAGGCCTGGTTTTTAAAGTAGAATTTTAATAATAGTATTTAATCAATTAACCGGTATAAATATGCAAAAACGCTTAATAATTAAAAGATCTGTTATCGGTTTCGTTGCGACACTGATGTTTTTACCAGTAATTTCCCAGACAGAGATGCATCTCAGCCTTGACAGTGCAAGGCATTATGCACTTGAGCACAACCGGAATCTTATCAATGCCGGTCTTTCTGTTGATGAGGCGGGAATGAGACTGCGGGAGGCGATAACACAAGGTTTACCCCAGGTTGATGCTTCGGTTGATTACAACAATTTTTTCGGGTCAACTGCAGAACTTGCTTTTGGACCTGTTCCGGCTGTGATTGAATTTAATCCGACCAGTAACCTCAATGTTTCGGTCGGACAGTTGATTTTCAGCGGAAGCTATATAGTAGGTATTCAGACAGCTAAGCTGTTCAGGGAGGTGACATCAGCCAACAGGGAGAAGACTGAGCTTGAAATAAAGGCACAGGTGACCCAGGCTTATTATCTGAGCCTGGTATCCATGAAGTCATTGTCAATAGTTGAAGCGAACCTTGACAATCTGCTGGATGTTATGGAAAAAACCAAAGTAATGGTTGATACCGGAATTGCTGAGGAACTGGACTATGATCAGCTTTCTGTACAGGCAAGCATGCTGGAAAATGCATTAAAGGCCGCCGGCCGGCAGGTTGAGCTGTCACTGAATATGCTTCGGTTGCAAATGGGCCTTGATGCTGATGTTAAGATTAGTCTGACCGATAATCTGGACAGTATGGTAAGCCGTTCTGATTTTTTGGGCAGTCTGATGAATCCTTTTGCACTTCAGGAAAATATTGATTTTCAAATGATGGAATTGCAGACAACCATAGCAGAAAAGCAGGTTGATATGGAAAGGGCTGCATATCTCCCTACCGTTACGGGCTTTTATAATTACACTGAAAAACTCCTTAAGCCTGAGTTTGATATACAGCCAAACCATGTTATCGGGTTGAATGTAAGCATACCGATTTTTTCAAGTGGTCTGAGGCAATCAAGGGTTCGTCAGGCAAGAATAAATCTGGAGGTTGCCGAAAACCAGAAAGAACTGTTGTCTGAACAGTTGATGATACAGGAGAAGCAGTTACGTTACAATTTGAATAATGCCATTGAACAGTATGAAAGCCAGAAAGCCAATGTCGGGGTGGCCCAGAGGGTATTTGCAAATATTAAACTTAAATATGAGCAGGGACTGGTTTCCAGCCTTGATCTGACAACGGCAAATAATAATTATCTGCAGGCAGAAAACAGTTATATATCTGCAATGATGCAATTGCTTGATGCACAGGTAGAGATGGATAAGCTGCTGAATTCAATCTGAGATAATTTTAAGTCGGTATGTCTGCGACATGCGAAAAACAATGATTAACGGAAAACCAAGTATAACAAAATAAAACTGAAACAAAATGAACATAAAATTCTTGAATAAATTACTGCTCTTCATTCCTGTAGCACTCCTTTTATCTTTCGGATGCTCATCCAAACAGGATGAGAAGGCCGGTACCTTTGCTTCAGAAGCTGATTCTGCGGAAGCAGTGAGAGTTATTGAGCTGGATTACAGAAAAATATCAAGAAGCATAATTTATCCTGCCAATCTTATGGCATTCCGTGAGGTGCATCTTGCACCCGCCTCCCCGGGACGTGTGGAAAAGATACATGTTGAGGCCGGCACTCCGGTTTCAAAAGGACAGCTGCTGGTTGAGATGGACAGAACACAGTTGCAGCAGGCACAGGTGCAGCTTGCAAGTGTTGAGAAGGATTACCGGCGTCTGGATACGCTCAGAAAAGCAGGAAGTGTATCACAACAACAGTTTGACCAGATAAAGACCCAGTATGAGCTGGCACTTTCCAATGTTGGGTTTCTGAAAGAAAATACAATACTCGTGGCTCCCTTCAGCGGTACCGTGTCTGGTAAATATGTTGAAGATGGTGAAATGTTTTCAGGGGCACCAAACACTCCTGCAGGTAAAGCTGCCCTGCTTTCTGTTGTTCAGACCACTCAGCTGAAAGTGCTTGTGAATGTATCAGAGAGTTATTACCCCAACGTAAATCCGGGAATGCCTGTTATAATTAATTCTGATGTAATGCCGGAAGAGGATTTCCGGGGGAATATAACACGGATTTATCCTACCCTTAATCCTGCCACACGTACATTTACGATCGAAGTAACTGTTCCAAACCATGACGGCAGACTGAGGCCGGGGATGTTTGCAAGAGCCAGGCTTGATCTTGAGCAGGTTGAGGTGTTTGTTGTGCCTGCAATTGCGGTACTGAAACTCCAGGGATCCAATGAGAGATATGTTTTTCTGGAGGAGAACGGAAGGGCAAGAAGAGTAACTGTAGAACCGGGTGAGCGTTTTGACGATATGGTGGAAATAGTGTCTGATGAGATACAGCCAGGCGATAATCTTATTATTGCAGGACAGGCCAGATTGCTGGATGGAGTTGCTGTTACCATAAATTAAATAGCCGCTAACAGCGCCTGGTAAACAAATTTTTTAAAATAATTAATAAACACAATGAGCATCTATAAAAACGCCGTTAATAAACCCATCACAACACTTATGGTATTTATTGCCGTAATAGTGATGGGTATCTATTCGCTTATTTATATTCCGATCGACCTCTATCCGGAGATGGATCCGCCTTTTGTCTCTGTCCTGACAACATATCCGGGTGCCAATGCCAGCGATGTTGAAACCAATGTGACACGTCCGCTGGAGGATGCATTTAACACTGTGGATAATCTGAAAGAGATAACTTCTGTTTCGAGTGAGAATCTTTCTGTAATAAACCTTGAATTTGACTGGGAGACAGACCTTAATGAAGCATCAAATGATATAAGGGATGCAATTGATTTTCTGTTTGAAAACCTCCCCGAAGATGTTAACAGGCCTTCGATTTTTAAGTTCAATATGAGCATGATCCCGATAGTCTTTTATGCAGTTACCGCTGAAGAGAGCTATCCCGGACTTGCAAAAATACTTGAAGAGAGAGTCATTAATCCCCTGAATCGTATCGAAGGAATAGGATCAGTCAATATGATCGGTGCTCCCCAGAGGAGGATCTATGTTGAAACGGACCCTGTGAAACTGGATGCATATAATCTTACAATTGAGCATATAGGCAATGTGATCCGGTCTGAAAATATGAATATGCCCTCAGGGAATATCAAAATGGGGATGATGGATTATCAGCTTCGTGTTGAGGGTGAGATGGATGAGAGTTATGAACTGAATGACCTGGTTGTAGGGCATTTTAATGGTGCCTCTGTTTTTCTGAAAGATGTTGCCGAAGTGCGCGATACAATAAGGGATGTATCCCTGGATGAACGGATCATCGGCAGGCAGGGGGTGCGCATGTTTGTCATGAAGCAATCCGGTGCCAACACGGTGACTGTAGCAAGGGATGTGAAAAATGCCATTGATGAACTTAAAAAGGATCTGCCACCTGATATAAGCATCCGGGAGATATTAGATACTTCAGTATTTATTAGTGATTCTGTAAGCAATTTGTCGCAGACAATGCTTTGGGCGCTGTTTTTTGTAGTGCTCGTGGTGCTGTTTTTTCTGGGTAAATGGCGGGCCACATTTATTGTTGTGCTTACTATTCCCATATCATTAATTGTTTCATTTATTTATCTGTATATTACCGGAGGTTCGCTTAATGTGATCTCTCTTGCATCTCTTTCTATTGCCCTGGGTATGGTGGTTGATGATGCCATTGTAGTTCTGGAGAACATTTCCCGTCATATAGAACGCGGAACCAGTCCCCGGGAAGCAGCCATCTACGCCACAAACGAAGTATGGCTTTCGGTAATAATTACCACCCTGGTTATTGTAGCGGTTTTCTTTCCGCTAACCCTTGTAGGTGGTATGACAGGCGTATTATTCAAACAGCTTGGCTGGATTGTTACCATAACGGTGGTTGCTTCTACGGTTGCGGCCATTTCCCTTACACCTATGCTGTCATCAAGACTGCTGGAGCTGAAAAAGGGGATTGGAAAACCCGGGAGATTCAGTCACGCGAAAACCATTGAGCCACTGCTTGACTGGTTTGAAATCTTTTATGAAAAGACACTCCGGGTTGCCTTAAGAAACAAGAAGAAGGTTCTGATATTTGCCCTGGCTTTATTTGCAGCATCATTGTTGTTGCTGAACTTTATAAGTACTGAGTTTATGCCTGAGTCTGATGAAAGCCGGTTAAATGCCCAGATTGAACTTACTACCGGATTGAGGGTAGAAGAGACGGTAAAGGTTGCGCGGGAGCTTGAGGGGATAATTATGGAAAGGTATCCCGAAATGGAAATAATGGCTGTGTCGTCAGGTTCTGATGATTCGGGCGGAATGATGGCTATGTTCACTGAGGCGGGTTCCAACATGATCAACCTTGTTATGCGACTCTCTTCTGTATCAGAACGTGACCGCTCGGTTTGGGAAATAGCCGATGACCTTCGCAGGCAAATGGAGCAGATACCTGAAATTGTTGAGTTTTCCGTCTCAACAACCGGCGGTGGTTTTGGGAGCGCCACCGTTGATGTGGATATTTTCGGGTACGACTTTACTGTAACCAGCGGTTTGGCAGAAGAGATAAGAACCCGTATAGAAGAGATACCGGGTGCCGAAGATGTTCAGATCAGCCGCAAGGATGATCGTCCTGAACTTCAAATTGTGCTTGACAGGCAAAAACTTGCCGAAAGCGGTCTCAATACGGCTATGGTGTCAGCCTCTGTACGCAACAGGGTGGCAGGAATGACTGCATCCCTTCTCCGGGAAGAAGGTGATGAATATGAGATCATTGTCCGGAGCGGGGAGGATTACAGAAACTCAATCTCCGACCTTGAGGCAATTACTTTTATGAACCCAACGGGTAATAAGATCAGTCTCGGAGAGATAGGTGAGGTGAAGGAATACTGGAGCCCGCCTAATATTGAACGAAAAAGAAGGGAGAGGGTTGTTACAGTCTCGGCTGTCTCTTCCGGTATTGCACTCGGCGACCTTGCAACGGAGATAAATGCTGTTGTCAGTGCAACGAAAATACCTCCGGGGGTGATGGTAAATGTAGGAGGTGCCTATGAAGATATGGTCGATTCATTTATGGATCTGGGACTGTTGCTCTTAATAAGTGTTATCCTCGTTTTCCTGGTAATGGCTTCACAGTTTGAGTCTTTCGTGATGCCATTTGTAATAATGTTTTCAATCCCGTTCTCTTTCACGGGAGTGATTCTGGCTCTCTTCATAACAAACACCACCTTAAGTGTAATAGCGGCACTGGGTGCTGTGCTGTTAATCGGGATTGTTGTTAAAAACGGGATTGTGCTGATTGATTACATCAATCTTATGCGTGACCGGGGTTATCAACTTAATGAAGCAATAGCCCGGTCCGGCAGAATGCGTCTGAGGCCTGTGCTGATGACTGCAGCTACTACAACCCTGGCAATGTTACCTCTTGCACTCAGCAGAGGTGAAGGGTCGGAGATATGGAGCCCTATGGGAATAACACTTATCGGGGGATTGATATTTTCAACAGCAGTGACACTGGTGCTTGTCCCCGTAGTGTACGGTATATTCTCCCGCAGAGGTGAAAGGGATAAACTGCAGAAGATCAGGAATAAATTTACGTTTATAAACGGTAAATCCTCAACCTGCTGAATAAACGGACAGTTAAACAACAGGTGAATAATTTATTCATAAAAGAAATGTTAATAAGTGTGTTATGAAGGCAGTAATGATAATATTTAATCAGGCTAACTCCGAAAGGGTTGAGTATATATTTGACAGGCTGAAGATAGGTGGTTTTACATGGTGGAGCGACGTTAAGGGAAGGGGATCGGAAACAGGCGATCCCCGTATGGGAACTCATACCTGGCCGGAGATGAATTCGGCCGCAATGACCGTGATTGATGATGAGAAAGTGGATGAGCTTCTGGACTGTGTCAGGAAGATGGATGAAATTAATAAGGAGGTGGGGGTAAGGGCATTTGTCTGGAATATAGAAAAAAGTTATTAGATTAACTGACCGGAGCATTCACTGCCGGCTGTGCTTTGAATTATCAGGAAAAATAATTGATTTTTTCCTTTTTTTGTTCTTATTTGCAGCATAATAAAAGATTGAGGCAGTATGAACAAATTCCTCCCGGTTATCTTTTTGCTCCTTATTTCCGGAACACATATATTCTCTCAGAACTGGAACCGCCTGCATATGCTGGACCAGGAAGCTGAATATATGATCGTAAACAAGCAATACAAAGAGGCGTCGGATAACTATATCAGAATTCTCCGTGAGCTTCCCGGTAATGCCAACCTGCTGTTCAGGATAGGGTACTGTTTTTTAAATGCCGGCGGATATAATGATCAGGCAATTTCCTACCTTGAAAAGGCATCCCGGCATGTGGCGTCTGATGTAGTAGTGGGTTCTCTCAGGGAAGAAAATGCACCGCCTGAAGCTTTTTTACTGCTGGGGGTTGCTTATCAGCGCAGCAATCAGTTTGAGGAGGCGGAGGAGGCTTACATCAGGTTCCGTGAATTACTGTCTGAAGGTGATGAAAGAGAATTGATAGCAAACCAGTATCTGCAAAGCATTGACCACGCACATAATCTTATGAGCCGGCCTTTGAAGGTTGAGAAGGTTAACCTGGGGAGAGGGATCAACAGCAATGCCGCCAATGTGAATGCCTGAGTGTTTTACCCTTGTGTTTATTTCTCCATCTTCAAGAATCTGGCATTGATGGCCACGATTATGGTGCTGACAGACATCAGAGCAGCTCCCACCGCCGGGCTTAGCAGGATACCAAAGCTGTACAGTGCTCC
>JAWODJ010000049.1:0-16035 GCA_046483315.1 Bacteroidales bacterium
GTTGCAGGCTGACGAGTAAATGTGGCTTGAACTCAATTCAGATCACCCCCTCATCAAACAATGAAACCTAAACCTACCCGACATACGAAAAAGACAATCGGCAGTCGAGGAGTCAGGATCTCTCCAGCATTCGGTTGAGCGCCAGAACAGCATTCTCCCTGATATCAGCGGGAACCTGGATGTGATTTACAACTTCCCCTTTTTCCAGCATTTCGAGCGACCACAGAAGATGAGGCATATCAATACGGTTCATGGTGAGGCAGGGACACAGAAACGGGTTCAGGGAGACAATCTCCTTATCGGGATTTTCCTTAATCAGACGATTCACCAGGTTCATCTCCGTCCCGATGGCCCACTTGCTGCCGGCGGGCGCATTTTCGATCGCATCGATAATAAACGACGTAGAGCCATCCATATCCGACGCCTGAACCACATCATACGTACATTCGGGATGAACCAGGACCGTAATTTCAGGATCTTTCTTTTTCAGGCTCTCGATATGCTTGATATTGAACTTCTCGTGCACCGAGCAGTGACCTTTCCATAAAATCACTTTTACATCCTGAAGGTTTTCGCCCTCGTATTCAAACCGGTGGCCGATTGGGTCCCAAACCGCCATTTCGTCCAGGGAAATCCCAAGATCAAACGCGGTATTTCGCCCCAGGTGCTGGTCAGGCAAAAATAAAATTCGCTCTTTCTGGGTAAACGCCCACTCCAACATCTTTTTCGCGTTGGAGGATGTAACCGTGGCGCCTCCATTTTTCCCTACAAACGATTTAATTGCCGCCGTGGAGTTCACGTAGGTCAGCGGTAATATCGTATTACCAAACTCTGCCTGCATCTTTTGCCAGCCCTGTTCGGTTTGATCAATATCGGCCATATCCGCCATAGAACAACCCGCACGCATATCGGGGAGAATCACTTTTTGATGGTCGTCCGTAAGCATATCGGCCGTTTCTGCCATAAAATGAACGCCGCAAAACACGATGAATTCCGCTTCAGGTTTCGTCGTACAGATTTGAGCAAGCTTCAGTGAATCACCACGGGCGTCGGCAAATTCAATTACTTCATCCTTTTGATAGTGGTGGCCCGGCATAAACAACCGTTCGCCAAACTTTGCCTTTATCTCAGTGATGCGCTTTCGCATCTCCTCTTCGGAAAGAGCACTATAGCGCTCTGGAAGGGTAAATGTTTGATCTTTTTCTAAGAAGTCGAGTGCTTCCATGGTGGTTGGGTGGTGTTATTAGTAAGTGCATTTAAAGAGTTACAATCTATTCGTCGAGGTGAACTCCCCCTTAGAAAAGGGGGACTGAGGGGGATGTTCACACGGATTTGTCCAGTGCGAGGAACACCCCTCTCCGTCTCCCCTTTTTAGGGGAGAGTTACTCATCAACATTTCAAATATCTTTGGCCACATACCATTCATCCATTCACATTCTTTATCGTCCCGCTCAGCACAAAGCTAATATCAAATGCAGCTGCCGAGTGTGTAACAAATCCGGTTGAAATATAGTGCGCACCGCAGTCTTTAAAATTTCCGATGGTTTCCGGAGTGATTCCACCGCTTAATTCCACAATAACCGAATCAGGTATGGTCTTACAAATTTCTCTGGCTGAATCCGGGGTCTGGTTGTCGAGCATAATGATATCTGCGCCGGCAGCAACAGCTTCATCCACCTGTTCCTGCGTTTCGCACTCTACTTCAATTTTCACCATCAGCCCGTTGCGATCTTTCGCAAGCTGCACAGCTTTTGTGATGGAACCGGCCGCGGCAATATGATTGTCTTTTATCATCACGCCATCGTCCAGGCGCAGGCGATGATTATAACCTCCACCACATCGAACAGCATATTTTTGAAGCGGTCGTAAGCCGGGCAACGTTTTCCGGGTATCACACACACGAATGTTGCTTCCTTCAAGTGCTTTCACACAGGCTGCCGTTGCGGTTGAAATACCGCTCATATGCTGCAGAATATTTAAAATCACCCGTTCGCCTGTTAAGAGTGAACGGGCCGGACCTTCCACTTTTGCAATTTTAACACCGGGCTGTACTGACTCGCCGTCACGCACAAAAATTTTAACGCTGGCTGATTCATCCAGCAACCTGTATCCGAGTGGTATTGACTCCGTGCCCGAAATCACCCCATCAGCTTTTGAAATAATAAATCCTGAAACACTGTGGTCGTGAAGCACCGACCCGGTTGTGATATCTCCAAACCCGATATCTTCCTCAAAACCGCGCTCTAATGTTTTCTTTAGCGGAATCGAAATGGAATTGAAATAGTTTGTATTAACAGACATATACGCAATCAGCGGCTTAGCGTGTAAAATGATTGTTATATGGAAGTTACGTAAATTTTAACACAGTTAAGTAACCGTGCAAAACTCCTTGCACGACCCAGACCACGATAAATCAATTCACTCTGCTGAGAATTCATGATCTACCTTGATTACGCCGCAACATCCCCCATGAGCTCCACTGCAACTGACGCATACCGCCAGGCCGCCGTCAAATTCTTTGGAAATTCCAACAGCCTGCATGATGACGGTTCAAATGCTTCTGCTGCACTTGAAAGTTCCCGTAAATTAATCGCTTCACTTGCCGGGGATGTGCCGCCACAAGGTCTCCATTTTACAGGAAGTGGCAGTGAAGCTGTTTTTCTTACCGTTTACGGACTGGCAATGGCCGCAAAGAATGCCGGAAACGGAACCCATCTTATTACGTCCATGGCTGAGCACAGCTGTGTTAAAAACAGCTTTCAATGGCTTGAAAGGCATCACGGGTTTTCAGTGACAGAAATTCCGGCAACGACAGCGGGAACTGTGAATGTTGATAAGCTAAAAAAAGAACTTCGCGATGACACTGTGCTTGTCTCAGTTCAGCACGTAAATTCCGAAACTGGTGCTATCAATCCACTACAACAAATAGGAAAGGCGCTGGAAAATCATCCCGCATCCTTTCACAGTGATTGTGTTCAGAGTTTTTGTAAACTCGGGTTGTACCCCGGCCGTTACAATCTTGATGCATTTTCTATTTCGGCACACAAAATTTCCGGACCAAAAGGGATGGGCGCGGCCTACATATCGCCCAAAATAAGATGGCAAGCATTCATCCCGGAATCCAGCCAGGAGCATGGTTTCAGGCCGGGAACTGTTGATGTGCCAGCAGTTGTATCATTTGCAGCTGCCGCACAACAAATGTCGGGTGAACGAGATACGAACTACCGGTCCGTTTCAGCAACTAAATCCCGGTTCATTCATGAATTAAACCGGCAGCGGGGTGAGCACATACAGATAGAAGGAGACCCTGATCAATCATCTCCTTACATCTGCGGGCTGCGTGTGAACGGAATGGAAGGACAGTTCGCCATGCTCCAGTGCAGCCAAAAAGGACTGGCTATTTCAACCGGCAGTGCCTGCCAGATTAACGAGCAAAAGCCATCTGCAACAATGAAGGCCATGGGTTACGGTGATGAGGAGGCAAAGCAGTTTATCCGGTTTTCGTTTGGCCCGGATACTACCGCCGATGAAGTCGATCAGGCCGCGAATGTACTTTCAACTATTCTTAAGAACCATCTTGAGCATGTGAAATTGTAGCACTCTGGAATCACTACCGTCAAACCCGGGCGTTTACAAGGTATATCCCAGGAAATCTGCCCAATAATAGAATCAACTCTACCAGTTCCAGTGCCCCGCAGTCATTTTCGCATAAACAGTTTTACAGGTTTCTGTCAAACCAGCTTTTCAGCTCTATATATGAGTCTACACCGAAAAGTCATACGTTCTGAAAATTAGTCGCACAAGATTAAATAATTCAGGTTTATTTGATTCAAACTCACCCCAACCCCTCTCTAAAGAATCAGAGAGGGGCGTAAGGTCTAAATTATTTAAGTTTGTTATAAACCTCCGTTCTTTGCCTGACTTTTCGGAGTGGACTCATATATCAAATTTATTAATTCGATATATCAGCCGATAACTCACTTTAATAACTAAACATAAAGTGATTCTCATGAACAGTAACGAATCGGCAACAAAAATTAGTGACATCCCAAGACCTACCCCTGTAAATGCTGAGAGCCGTTTCAATTTCAATGAACTTTTCTTTTCGGTCACTGATTCCAAATCCACCATCACGTATGCAAATCAAGTGTTTGTCCGAATCAGCAAGTATGAGGAAGACATTATTATCGGTCAGCTTCATAAACTCATTCGCCACCCCGATATGCCTCGGGCAGTATTCTACGAATTCTGGAATCACCTGGAGGCCAATCGCCCGGTTGCCGCATACGTGAAGAACATGGCCAAAGACGGATCTTTCTACTGGGTAATGGCCCTTGCCTTCCCCTGTGATGGCGGGTATCTCTCTGTTCGCCTGAAACCGGGAAGTGAGTTCTTTGAACGTATCAAAGAGGTTTACCAGGACGTTTTGGCCCATGAAAAATCAACTGGAGCGTCGGGCGATAAGCGAAAAGCCATGCACAAGGGCCATACGTTGTTGTTGTCTAAAATTCAGGAACTTGGTTTTGCCACCTATGATGAGTTTATGTGGAACGCGTTACAGCGGGAAATTCAGTTCAGAGAAGACCATTTACATACCTCAGAAAACCAAACTAATATTACAGATGACCACATCCCTGAAGAGCTTATTGACGTTGAACATGTTTTGCAGAACCTCGTGCAGGAACTGGGGAAACTCCGGCAGATTCATGAATCGCTGGTCGGCCACTCCGATCATATTCTAAAGCTCTCCCGCTCGGTGCTGCTGCTCTCTAAAAATGCGCAGATCAGCTCCTCCAAACTTGACCGCGATGATCGTTCCATATCGGTTGTTGCAGAAAAAATGGGCGAACAGTCCTTAAGCGGGGAAAAACAGCTGGTTCAGATGCAGAAAAATATTTTTGAACTCAGCGAACTGATTGGAAAGCTCAATTTCAATATTATTTCATCGAAGCTCCAGGTGGAAATGACCGGTAACTTTTTGAATGAACAGCAGGAAAGTAACTCGGCAAACACAGATCAGATCATATCCACTGAGAAAGCGACCAATTTGCTCTATGATTCATTTATTCCAACAATTAACACCATCCAAACCGACCTTGGCAAACTGCCCGGGCACCTGAAAAAGCTACTGTCAGGGGTTCGGGAAATTGAACGCTTCCTGCTTGTTTTGCGATTCATACATATAAAAGGAAAGGTAGAAATCGCCCGGATGAACCAGGAAGGCAATTCATTTGCAAATACCTTTAATGAACTCATCAACGAGGTAAATTCAGCTGAAACACGCCTTGAAAAACTAAGCGAAACTGTTCGAAAGCACTATAAAACAGGCGAACTCTACAGTACTTACCGGGCTAAACTATCAGAGCTTGGCATGAGTTTGAAAGCGTACCGGGAGAACGAAAAAATAACTGAAACCGAATACGGTGACGCGCACGTTTACGAAGCAGCAACAGTGGAAACAAATGATTCAGGTTCAAACGGGAGCCCGTCTTCAACTTCAGCAATACCCAAGTCGGAAATAAAGAAACGGGCCAAAACACCCCTGACTGTAGCCTGATAGCGTTCTGATTTGCAGCGGATTCTTTCTACTCAACCTTACGGTACCGGCCACGCCGCACGCGCACCAGTTTACCATCCGACACAAGCGTGCTCAGGTATCGTTTTGCAGTGCGGGCGGCAATATCCATCCTGCCGGCCAGCTCCACGGCTTCGGGAGTTTCAAACCGGGGAGGCAACAGGTTAAAATACGTCGTGTAGCGTTCCCCCCTGGCGTCCTTCCCCGCCTGCAGCGGAACCTGCTCATATGCCTGGGTAAGATGCTTCAGACAGGTATCCGCAATCCACAGTGCTGCAATCACATCATCATCATCTGCGGTTATCCACTCCTGCTCTCCCAGTTCTTCGGGGTACTCATCAAACCGGCGTAAAACGGAACAAATCAGCGATAGTTTCAGTGAATGTACGGCCGCCTTTCGATTCGCGTTTTTGAGGCCCTCCGGCAGCGCGAGTTCTTCTATGATCTCGAGTTTCTCTGCAAAGGTATCGTCAATCATCTCCCACTGATTCCCGGTGAGTTCTACAATCAGCGGTTTGCTCCGTTCTCGCACTACTTTTCCGATACCGGCAAGCAGATCCAGAAAACTGTTAAACTGCTTATTAAACGCTCTTGAAGAAGCGTCCGGACGGTGGCTCTGCCAGCCGGAGTTATGCTCGCCGATATACACCAGGCAGTTTGTGGTAATTCCAGTTTCTGTACCGCTTGCCGCAGAAAAACCGATTAACGATTCCATATCGCCTGTAAAGACAGATGAATCGGCAGCATTTATTTCTTCACCGGCCAGCGGATAGGTCATAAAAGCTTCTTCCAGCCAGTTTTTAACGGCATCGCTGTTTTTCTTCAGACGATCCTGCCAGCCGGCATGCTCCTTCTCATCCACATGGTAGACAAGGCCCGGAACGCTCATTCGGTCAGTATGGGACCACGATTTACTACTTAACGGTATAAAATGCGGAATGCCCTCCACATTTTTCGTCCGCGATGCATCGCAAAATGCTTTAATTCGCTGCAGAATCCTGTCGGCTTTGCCTGATTCATCAACCATGTAGCTCCGCACCGAAGCTGTACAAAATCCGTCTGCAAGCTCAACCAAAACCGGATGCATTGTTGCTGCAGCAACGGGCAAAACACTTAACAGGAAAAAATCTTTCGCCACAGGATCTGTCAGAAGATTGCAGCAGGCAAGTAACGGCCGCGGCAGCGACTGGTAAGCCTCCTCCGAGATGGGAGGCGCATCACTGATTTCACCCGCATGTTCAACCGGCAAACCGAGCTGTTTACGAAGATTTGTGATCTCTTTACGGATCGCTTTTAAATTCTTCAGAATAATGGCCCGGCTTTCCCGCCCTGAACCGGGTGCCGAATCCCGCTGAAGGTCCCGGAGATTTTTCAGCGACGACAAACGCTGATCTTCCCAGTAGCAGAGGTCTTTTAACGTTTCCAGCGAATCCGGAGTCAGACTGCCGTTTTTCACCAGGCTGAGTCCTGTTTCGTACCATAAACGACGACCGTCATCACTAAGGGCATCCGGTGGATTGGGCACAGTTGTTAGAATGTCATTGCTCATGGGCATGTAGATTTTTCAAACAATCGTAAGAATCCGGATTTCTACCCGAAAAATGAGCGGGAACCGGGTTCATCTGTCTGAAAATACTAAATTCCCTGAAGCATCCATGGGCCTCTTCTGAGGCTGTCCGAAAATAACATGATCCCGCGACCTCAGGCATCGGGACGACACATATGGCTGGCAGATCCCGGATCGGGGTATGGGGTTGGCGAAATAGATAACGGCTCTGTAATATCTCTTTCTTTTTGGACAGCCTATGCAAAAAAAGCGCCACCCGGTTAAGAGCAGCGCTTTAGCGATTGGGTTTTAACCCGTCTGTAGTTATCCGCTAACCTTATCTTTAACTTTCAATTTTGAACGTCACGGGCATCGAGTATTGCACGTTCACGGCCTTACCATCTTTTTTACCCGGGGTGAATTTCACTTCACGAACCGCTTCAAGAGCGGCTTCTCCGCAGCCTGAACCAATATCACGCAGTACTTTTTCATCCCGAACATTTCCATCGGCATCTACCACAAACTGGATAAACACCCTTCCTTCCACACCGTTTCGCACGGCAGCCCGGGGATATTTGATGTTTTTGTACAAAGATGCGGTACCGCCTACCATTTCCGGCATTTCGTCTACCACGGTGTACACTTCGGTCGTATCTGTGAGCATCTCTGATGTTCCAGCTTCCGCATAGGCGCTGAATGTAAGCAACAGCATGGCTGCAAGCAGTGATTTGATGGTTGTATGAATCATTGGTTTGATGTGTGTAGTTATCCCATCCATATTATTGGACTCTGTTGTTTGATGTTTAAGTTTTAAATCCTGGTTTGAGAACCGGTCCGGCTTGGTTCTGCCGAAAGCCATACTATCTATTTATTTGCTGGTACCATCTCAGTCTTTTCGGGCACTTATTTAAAAATCGCTCAGGTCGTCATCATCCAAAGGAATAAGCTCGTGGGCTTTTTTCGAACCGCCATTCCCGTTTGATGAATGCCCGTTTGTCTTACCCGCCTGTTTCTTATAATTTCTGTGGCCATTCTCCTTAGAAGCCCCATATCCGTTTTCTGCAGAATGCCCGTTCCTGTAGCCATTGCCACCGGGTTTTTTCAAATCAAGGGATACTCCCCGGGTTCCGTTTCCATTGCTGTTCGGGCGCTTAAGAGAATTTGGTGCTTTATAATTGGTTACTCCTGAGTCATTGCCTCCAACCATACCCCGGAGCAGATTTACAATATTATTCAATTCTGATGCTTGTGAAGAGAGCTCTTCGGCAGCACTGGCCGACTCTTCCGAGTTCGATGCATTCCCCTGCACAACTTTATCCATTTCGTGCATTACCGTGCTCATCTCCTCGATGCCGGTACGTTGTTCGTTCGCAGCAGCGGAGATTTCATCAACAATGGTTCCTACACTGCATACACTTTCTTCTATCTTACGCAGATTTTCAGAAACTTCGGCTGCAACACGTGCCCCGCGGTCTGATGTCTCCTGTGAGCTTTCAATAAGTTCTGATGTGTTTCTGGCGGCTTCGGCACTTCGCTGGGCCAGGCCGCGTACTTCCTCAGCCACAACCGCAAATCCTTTACCCGCCTCACCTGCCCGGGCAGCTTCTACAGCAGCATTCAGCGCCAGCAGGTTTGTTTGAAAGGCGATATCATCAATCGTTTTAATTATTTTTGATGTCTCAAGAGATGAATTTTTAATCTCCTCCATCGCCTGGTTCATTCTTTCCATTGCTTCTACTCCGCTGGCTACTCGTGGCTCCGTCTCTTTCATGGCACGATCGGCATGGCTGGCGTTTTCTGCCGTTTGTTTGGTTTGCGAAGCAATCTCTTCGAGTGACGAGGTGGTCTGCTGCAGGCTTGCAGCCTGTTCACTTGCGCTTTCGGCAAGTTGCTGGCTGGATCCCGACAACTGTTTTGAAGAGGCATTCACCTGTCCCGCGCCAGCCGTCAGGCGATCAATAATACTGGTCAAACCATTGTTGATAGACCTGCACATAATCAATCCGAAAAGTAGGGCGCCGGCCACTGCAGCCGGCCTCCTCAAGGTCTGTTCTCCATGAGTAACGTCCTGTTAGTATGCCGTACCTGCTGCCGGTGCCTGTTGATGAGCCTGAATGAGCATCCTTAAACATCATTCCTCCTGAGGCAATCATGTCAATATTAGGGCTTATTATTTTTGATGCCGGGTTAAAGGAGGAGACATCACCATAGCCCAGGTCATCTGCCAGTATATATATTATGTTAGGCTCCCCGGATATTGGCTCTTCGGTGCTGCAGGAAGAAAATAACAGTGTGATTATCGGTATAATAAGAAAAATCCTCATTCGTAATATCATATTATCATCATGTTTAAATATAGCATAATCAAAGTTTTGCAAGTTACGCAAAACAGCTCAGAGAATCAAAACATGCATTCTTCATGTTTTCATTATCACTCTGTCGCCAGGTTTTGATTCGGAATCATATTTTAATTTTTTCAGTGTTTCTTCGTAAATTCCCTGAGCAGTGATCGTACATCGTCAACAGCCTTAACGTAATAGTTTGCTTTGGTGGTTTTTGTGCCTACCTTTATTGTGTATGCTTCCGGCGGCATGGCATCGAAAGTATATTCATCCGTCCAGTCGTCGCCCACGGCGAAGATAAAGTCATAATCAATTGTAGCCATCTTTTGCAGGGCTGCCCGGCCTTTATTGATACCGGAATATTTTATCTCAAGCACCTTGTCCCCGTCCATTATTTCCAGGTTGAGGTTGGCTGTAAGGTAGCGAAGTTCGTCCTTAAGCTCCCATGCCCTTTGTTCACCGAGGTCGGGATCGGCTTTGCGGTAATGCCATACCAGGGAAAAATTTTTATGCTCAATGAAGGTCTGGGGTGTCTGGTCAACAAAGAACTCCAGCAGGGGTAAGACAGATTCTTTCCACTCATTATCTATTTGCTCCATCATATGCCAGTTCCCGTCTGGTTCTTTGAGCCACACACCATGTTCGGCAATAAAATGCAGCTTCCATTTATCGGGGAACCATCTGCTGAGTGTCTCCTTGTCGCGGCCGCTGATGATGGTGACGGTATTATTCTCATCAGCAGTAAGTGCATCAATAATACTGTACAGTTCCTCGTCCGGCTTTGCGTCTTCCGGATTCTTTTTAAACCATGCCAGCGTACCGTCATAATCGAGAAAAAGGATGCGTTTGCCGGCAATCTTGTATGTGGTGATTATCTCATTCTTCCTTCTCTGACTCAGTTTCCTTGTCAGGTTGGTCTCCTGTATCTTCTTAACACCCTGTAGCTTGGAGATAAATTCATTAGCCCACCTGTTCAGTGTGTAACGTTTGAGTCTTTCATTCATTACCCTGTTGCGCCTGACCTGCTCATCATCAGGCATCTCCAGTGCCTGTTTAATGGCTTTTACCACTGCACCAAGGTCATTGGGGTTAACAAGTATGCTCTCATGCAATTCCTTGGCAGCACCGGCAAGCTCGCTGAGTATAAGAACACCTTTCCCGTCAATGCGTGATGCTACATATTCCTTGGCAGCCATATTCATGCCATCGCGCAGGGGTAATATTAGAGCTATATTTGAGAAGGCATACAGCCCTATTAACTCCTCAAAGCTGAAGTGCTGGTTAAGGTATATTATCGGTGTCCATACAATAGTGCCGTAGGTGCCGTTTATCCTTCCCACCAGCTCATCAACCTGGCTCTTGAGTGTATGGTATGATGGTCCCGTTTCCCCTGTAGGGAGGGCAAGGAGCAGAAGACTCACCTTCTCAAGATATTCGGAATGTTCCTGGAGGAACAGCTCAAAGGCCCTTACCCTCTGGGGTATGCCTTTTGTATAATCAAGGGGGTCTATGGACAGGATAATCTTTTTGTCCTTCGATTCAACAAGGTGATGTTCAATCTGCTTTTTTATCTTGTTCTCTTTTCCCTGGCCATTTTCCCGCAGCAGCTTAAGCTCACTTACAAACCTCTCATAATGGATGCCCCTGGGAAAAGCATCTATCATTAACGTCCTTTCGTCAATGGCTATCCTGTTGAAAACAGTATCGTAGCCCATCAGTCTCCTTACACTGCTCAGGAAATGCCTTACATAACCATAGGTGTGAAAACCGATAAGATCTGCACCCAGCATCCCTTCGAGGATCTCAGTTCTCCAGGGTAGTAACCTGAAGACCTCGTAGGAAGGAAAGGGGACATGGATAAAAAGCCCTGTGGATATACCCGGACGCAGATCCCTTATCATTTTTGGGAGAAGCATAAGGTGGAAATCATGCACCCACAGTATATCCCCGTCATTCATAAGAGAGGCCAGTTTCGCCGCATAAATACCGTTAACCTTCATATATGCTTCCCAGGCTTTGTCATTATATTCCGTGTCCTGGGGGAAATAATGAAAGAGGGGCCAGAGGGTGTTCCTTGAAAAATCATGAAGGAATAATTCATAATCTTCCCTGCCGGAGTAAATGGGCACACAGCTGCACTCCTTTAATTCCCTGTCTATTTTTTTCTTGTCCTCTTCACTGCAATCCTGATCAGTCAGGCCGGTATATCCTACCCACGTAGTCTCAAACTGTTCGTAAAACTCCTTGAGTCCGGGTATGGATAATTCACCTGTATGTTCTAACTGGAGTCCCGTTTCATCGAATGACACATTTAGAGGGACCTGTTTTGAGGCTATGAATAATTTTTTCATTATTTTGTGTGTTTTAATTGCAGGTTATCATTTTTGTATCGTTAAAGCAGGATCGATCTGGATAAAATCTTCAATAAAATACAATGACTGGCTTTTATAACCAAATTTTGTAATAAATAGTTTTAAATATGCTGAAATTCGATGCCGTAATATTTGACCTGGATGGTGTAATTACCAAAACAGCTCTTGTTCATGGAACAGCCTGGAAACGTATGTTTGACGAGTTCCTGCATGAATGGTCGGAAAAGAATAATGTAGCTTTCAAAGAGTTTACCCATAATGATGATTACCTTCCTTATGTGGATGGCAAGCCCAGGTATAAAGGAGTGGCTTCATTCCTGGAATCAAGGGGAATAGAGCTGGATTATGGTGATCCCTCCGATGATCCTTCACTAGATACGGTCTGCGGCCTGGGAAACCGCAAGAATGTTAAGTTCAGGGAGATACTCGACAGGGAAGGAGTCCAGGTGTATGAGTCAACCGTTAAGATGATTAATCAGCTGAAAAAACTCGGAGTGCATGTAGGTGTGGCTTCATCAAGCAAGAACTGCAAGCTTGTGCTTGAGACGGCCGGGTTGCTTGACCTTTTTGAGACAAGGATAGATGGTGTTGTATCGGTTGAACTGGGACTGAAAGGTAAGCCTGAGCCTGATATTTTTACCACGGCATGCGACAGGATGGGTGTGGAATATCACAGGTCAATAGTGGTGGAGGATGCAGTGTCAGGTGTGCAGGCCGGCCGGAACGGCAATTTTGGGCTTGTGCTCGGTGTTGCACGTGAGGGTAATGTAAATGAGTTGCTTGTCAATGGAGGGGATATAGTTGTTGAAGACCTCTCGGAGATTAGTATTGATGATATTAATAAGTGGTTTGATGAGGGAATCGAAAGGGATAGCTGGTGCCTGCAGTATCATGATTATGATATGGATAAAGAGCAGTCAAGGGAAACATTGCTGACTGTGGGTAACGGGTATTTCGGTACCAGGGGAGCACTGGAGGAAAGTAAAGCCAATAAGGTTAATTACCCCGGCACGTATATATCCGGACTGTATAACAGGCTTGTGTCAAAGGTGGCAGGAAGGGATATAGAGAATGAAGATTTTGTTAATATCCCAAACTGGATAGCTGTTAAATTCAGGATAGGTGATGGTGAATGGTTCTCTTTTGGTCCGGATCCGGGAATGAAAATTAAAAAGTTCAGCCGGAAACTTAATTTCAGGAATGGAGAGCTTCAGCGTGAGCTTGAACTGGAGGATGCTGAGGGGAGGATAACAATAGTCCGATCATCAAGGTTTGCCAGCATGCATTATAAGCATGTTGCAGCAATGAAATACACTGTAATACCTGTTAATTATGATGAAGAGATAACTATCAGGTCTGAGCTTGACGGCAACCATATAAATGCAGGTGTGGAGAGGTATAAGGATCTTAACCAGGATCACCTGAGTCATATGTCGGAAAGGGTGGATGGCAACAGGGCATTTATTAAGGTTAGAACAACAGAATCTAATATTGTAATAAAGCTGGGCGCCCGGCATATATTAAATGGTAGTGAGGATCTGGACGGTATAATGAATTGTGCATGTTCTAAGGGCAAGGCCTGCCAGGATTTCACCATTAAAGCTGAAAAGGGAAAGGAACAGGTACTGGAAAAGCTTGTAGCCATCTACAGCTCACAGGATAAGAAGGTTACAATACCAGAAAAGCATTGCCGTAAGGCAATAGGGAGGATGACTGATTATATAGGGGAACTGGAATTGTCGGCAAAGGCATGGGATAAAATATGGGGTGAAGCAGATACCTTTGTGGAAGGCGACAGGAATGCTCAGAAACTGGTGCGGCTGCACCTGTACCATATGATGGTTACGGCATCACCACACCATGTGGACCTTGATGCCGGCATACCGCCGCGCGGACTGCACGGTGAGGCTTACCGCGGACATATATTCTGGGATGAGCTGTATATCCTGCCTTTATATAATATCCATTTCCCGGAAGTGGTGAAATCAGTGCTTATGTACCGGTTCAGAAGGCTTGACAGGGCAAGGGATGCCGCCCGTAAGGAGGGATACAGGGGAGCTATGTATCCCTGGCAGAGTGGCAGTGACGGAAGGGAGGAAACGCAGGTTGTACATCTTAATCCAGTTTCGGGCAGGTGGGGCGATGATTACAGTCACCTGCAGAGACATGTAAGCCTGGCTATTGCTTTTAATCTCTATAACTACTACCTGGTAAGCGGCGATAAACCATTTATGATGAAGTATGGAGCCGAGATGCTCTTTGAGATTTGCCGTTTCTGGGAAAGTAAATGTGAATATGATGAGAAAGAAGGCGGATATCATATACATAAGGTAATGGGTCCGGATGAATTTCATGAAAAGCTGCCGGGAGAAAAGGAAGGAGGCCTGACAGATAATGCCTATACCAATATAATGACAAGCTGGATGATGCAGAAGGCGCTGGAATTTATGGAAGGACTGAGTGAGGTGGAGAAGGATAAGCTGTTTAACAGCTATGAGGTGGTTAAGCCGGACGAACTCGAAAAATGGAATGATATCAGCTCAAATCTACTGCTTAGTATTTCCGCTGAAGGTATTATTGAACAGTTCAGGGGCTATCTTGATCTTAAGGAGCTGGACTGGGAGGCATACAGGGAGAAGTATGGAGATATTCACCGTCTTGACAGGATACTTAAAGCTGAAGGTAAATCGCCGGATGAGTATAAACTGTCCAAGCAGGCTGACCTGCTGATGGCTTTCTTTAACCTCGGACATGATACAACCACATCCATCATTAACAGGCTGGGATATGAGGTGCCTGAGGATTACTTTGAGAAGAACTTTGATTATTATATTGCAAGGACATCCCATGGTTCAACGCTGTCAAGACTGGTACATTCAGAGCTGGCATACAGGCTGGGAAGGCATGATTTTGGATGGAAAATGTATATGGAGGCACTGCAGAGCGACCTGGTTGACATACAGGGAGGAACAACAGGAGAAGGCATACATTGCGGTGTAATGGCCGGAACAGTGTATACTGTGATGTCTGTCTTCTGCGGACTGGATCTGTCGGGCGATGAACCAGTAATATTTCCCGATCTGCCGGAACACTGGAAAAGCGTGAAGTTCAGTTTCAGTTTCAGGTCTTCACATTTCAAAGTGGCTGTTATTGAAAACAGCCTTGAAATAATAGCCGACAGGAGCAGGAAAAATAAAATAAAAGTCCATATTTGCGGTGAAAAAATTGTACTGGAAAGAGGCAGGATATTTAAGATGAATTTAAAAAATAAGACAGAATGTTAGGTGATGTGCTTTTGATAAGCGAGATGCACAAGGAAGCTGCTAAAGCTATTCAGAAGATAGTGAGACAGGAGCTGGAGAAGAAAAACGGAAGATACAGGTATATTGTTGGTATATCAGGAGAGTCAGGCTCGGGTAAATCCGAGCTGGCACATACCCTCGGCAAGGCTCTGAAAGAAGATAATATAAGGGTGAAGGTTATACATACCGATAATTATTATAAGATACAGCCCCTCTTACGTGAAGAGTGGCGTAGGAATAAGGGCTTTGACAGGATAGGTATTGATGAGTATGACTGGGTGAAGATAAGGAAGACCATTAGGGATTTCAAAGAAGAGCAGGAATGTATGGTCCCCTGCATTGACCTGATACCCGAGCAGGTGGATAAGCTGATTACCGATTTCAGCAAGATAGACCTGCTGATTATCGATGGTCTGTATGCCATCGATGCCCCGGATGTTGACCTGAGGGTTTTTATTGATCTTACCTACCAGGAGACAAAGATTAACCAGATCATGAGGATGAAAGAGGAGATGAACACTTTCAGGCTGAAGATACTTGACTGTGAGCATAAAGCCGTTACCTCGCTCAAACCCAAAGCTGACCTTATTGTTAATAAGGCCTACCAGGTTGTTACGGCCGAGGAGCATAGTAAGATAAAAGTATAAGACTGTGTTTTCACACTCCCGGTAATTTCTGTGTCCGTATAAATCTTTATCAGGGCTTTGTGCTGTTCTGATTCCAGGTTCTCTAATACGTATATGAACCCAATAGGTGTCACTGCTGTCCCTGTCGGCGCAGGGATTATACCTGTATGCCTTACTGGAAGTGAAGTGCTTATACTTATAACAAAAATCTACAAGTCAGTAGCGATTATGGTAGTGTTCCATCCAGTGTGTCTGGAGATTTGTCTTTCTCA
>JAWODJ010000042.1:0-15534 GCA_046483315.1 Bacteroidales bacterium
TTTTAGTGAGAGTGAAAGAAAAGTTGCTGGATTTTTAGCAACAAGGATTAGCGGTCGATATCCTCATTTGACTATGTTCAATAATGGGGAGGAATGTGGTATTGGTGCTATTATGCCATGGGCAGGAAGGCTTTGGGCAATTACTTACAGTCCCCATGATCCCTTTGGTAATGATCATGATGGTCTGTATGAAATAACTCCTGAGCTCGAGATTATTAAAAGAAAGGAATCCGTTGGCGGCACACCTGCAGGACGCATGATCCACCGGGAGTCGGAGCAGCTGTTTATCGGTCCTTATGCTATTGATAAGAACAGGAATGTAAGGGTCATACCTTATGAGAAAATGCCTGGCAGGCATACTGCAATCGCACGACATCTGACACAACCGGATACAAAAATCTACTACTTCACCATGGAGGAAGGGATGTATGAAGTGGATGTGAATTCACTGGAAGTTACAACACTTTATCTTGACTCGAATGTAACACCCGGAGGTAATGACGGTGGGCCAAGGTTGCCAGGTTACCATGGTAAGGGTGCATATTCAAGTCAGGGGCTAGTTGTAATTTCAAATAATGGCAGGATTGGAACAGGAGGAGTTGGTGGAGACGGATTAATAGATTTCAGACTACCCGGAGGATGTCTGGCGTCATGGAATGGTGAATGGGGAGGAAAATTATCCCCGAAAGGATGGCAGGTAATCAACGACAATCAATTTACCGAAGTAACGGGCCCCGGAGGAATTCATGGTAATGAGACAAAAGATGCACCGCTGTGGAGTATGGGCTGGGATCACAGGTCGTTGATATTAAAGCTATTGAATAAAGGGGAGTGGAGTACATTCCGTTTGCCGAAAGCCGATTACAGCTATGAAGGATTGCATGGCTGGCATGTGGAATGGCCCCGGATTCGTCAGGTTGGCCCAGGGGGAGAGTACCTGATGAATCATCATGGGATGTGGTTTGATTTTCCGGGAGAGTTTTCAAAAGCTTATCATCCTGCTCCTCGCCCTATAGCAAGTCATTTGAAAATAACCGGTGATTTTGCCAGGTGGCAGGATCAGGTCGTTTTTGGTTGTGATGATAATGCATTAAGCAAATTTGGCGGTGGCAGGGCATTAACAGACCAGTCTCATTCAAACCTGTGGTTTTCAGAATGGGACCGGTTGAAGGATAATGGTAAACCGTATGGATGGGGAGGTCCCTGGGTGCATGATAAAGTAATCAAAGGTCAGGCATCTGAACCATTCGCATTTCCGGGTTATACAAACAGACAATTGCATCTTAGCAATATAAATAATCATCAGATCAACTTTCTTGTTGAAATTGATAAAGATGGGAGAGGGGACTGGGAATATCTTACAAATCTGCCTGTGCCAGCTCATGGATATATCCACCATGAATTTTCAAATGAGATTAGAGCTGAATGGATTCGCCTCACTCCCGATGCAGCCGGGGAATATGTGACTGCTTATTTTCATTTCGGCAAAGGAGGTGGTCTGAGTACCGATCCTGCTATGTTTGAAGCTCTTGCACCCGCCAGTCCCAATACTCCGAGAAGTGTTGGCGTACTTTATACGGCCGGACAAGATAAGGGAGTTCTGCAGTTTGCAGCGTGGACCGTCGATAGTGAAGGGAGAGCCTCAGAGTCTGGATATTATGAGATGGACCAGGATCTGAGACTGGTACGGGTTGAAGATCCACGTTTACACAATGAGGTTAAACAAAAAGCAGAAATTGACACCTCAGAATTTCATGTTGACCAGGCATCGGTGATTATGTATGATAATTGGGGAAACCGTTTCAGATTACCCAAAGGAGACCCCTCTTTTGATGACCCGACGGAATTTGGTATACCAAGACTAAGAAGAGAACTGGCGACCGAGCGGGATATTTTTAATGTTCACGGTACTATTTATTGCCTTCCTCGTTCAAATTCTGGTGGAGTAGCAAATATTAAACCGGTTGCGTCCCATAATAAACGATTTACCGATTTTTGCCCATGGCGTGGTTTGGTTGCCATAGCTGGTTGCAGAAGTGATTTGCAGCAGGATAGTGAGCACTTTCGAATCAGTGATGATGGTAAGGCAGGTCTGTGGCTGGGAGATTATGACGATCTTTGGAAGTTAGGGAAACCAGTTGGAGCAGGCGGGCCATGGAAGGATACCAATGTTTTAGCAGATATTCCATCCGATCCTTACCTTATGACAGGCTATGATAAGAAGAAAGTGCGGATATCTCATAATTCCAGTAATCCTGTTGAATTCTCAATAGAAATATGCGTAATAATGAACTTGATTGCAGTAAGTGATGAGTTTGGTATATGGAATAGTTATAAAAAAATTAGTGTAAAGCCGGGTGAAGAAATGGAATTTATTTTTCCAGAAGGATTTAGTGCACATTGGGTAAGACTGGTTGCTGACAAAGATTGCAATGCCAAGGCTATTTTTACTTATTCCTGATAGATCTTCCCTTATTTTTCCCCGAAAAAAACATAAAAGATTCTGAATCATTTTGTTTTGAAGGAGATTACATTTTGCCTATTTTTATTTGTCCAAAGGTATTCGTTTTTTTATAATGCTTCCGGAATATTAAACTTTTGTATTCACCGTTTTTCCTGTTTTTAGGGTTTCATGCCCCGCATTATCCATTACAGGCCAGGGACGAAGATATTGCCAAATACCGTGGTACCTATCTAAAGGGATGGGATCAGATACGGGTAGAACGTTTCCTGCGTCTTAAAGAGATGGGACTGCTGACTGAAAATGTAGTACTCAGTCCGCCCACATCAAATATAAGTAAGTTCAGGGGGCATCCCGGGGGAAATGAAGAAAGGAGGGCAAATATTCCTCTTTACCGCCCGTGGGATGACCTGTCTGATGACGAAAAAGATGAGCTGGATCTGGAGATGGCTGTTTATGCAGCTATGATAGACAATGTGGATCAAAACATAGGACGTGTTCTGCAAAAACTGGATAATGAGGGCCAATTGGATAATACAATCATAATTTATTTATCTGACAATGGTGCCTGTCCATATGATTCTAATCGTGATTTTGATTATCCGCCGGGACATCCTGATGGGTACCGGTGTCTGTCCGCCGCCTGGTCTAATGCGAGCAATACTCCTTTCAGGTATTTTAAACAGTTCGGGCATGAAGGAGGAGCTCTTGTACATGCACTGATGTGGTGGCCTTCAAAAATACAGGCAGGGAGTATCAGCCATCAACCAGCTCATATCGTTGACTTGGTTCCTACTATTCTGGAAGCAATCGGCCTTGAATACCCTGAAAAGATAAACGGCCACAAGCCCCAGAAGCTTCAGGGAAGCTCATTAATGTCTGTACTGCAGGGGCTGGAGCGTGAAGATCCTGAGTTTATTATTTCAGGGTGGACTGAAAGGTTCAGGATGTATCGTGAGGGTGACTGGAAAATAGTAAGGAAGAATGAAGAATCATGGGAATTGTATAATCTGATACATGATCCTACTGAGAATTTAAATCTGGCAGGTGAAAATACCGGCCGGGTGACTGAGATGGAAAACAATTATATTAATGTTCAGACAAGATTTGAGGTGGAATCAGAATAAATTTTAATTATCAGGTTACGCTCCTGGCAGTATGTAAAAATTGGATGGGCTGACTTAAATTAAAACCAGATCGATGGGAAAAGTTTAAAAATTGTGATATTTTTGATTAAAAGTTCTAATATGGAATCTGATTTACTATTAAAAGAGCTTAAGGATCATTTAAACCGACATTTAAATAATAAAGTGGTTGAGGTTATTTTATTTGGTTCAAGGGTAAAAGGAACAGCTAAAAAAGAATCAGATTATGATATAGTTATAGTAATTAACACTCAGGATGATCGAAAAGTAAGAAGAGAAATCAATGATCTTTGTTATGATTTAGAATTGAAATACAATATTTTTCTTGACACGCAGATAATCTCAAAAGATGAACTTGAATACGGATTGAGGGGTAAACATCCGGTATTTAGATTGGCGGTTAAAGAAGGTATACATTTATGATAGGTGAAACAGGTGGTTTAACAAAACATTTGTTAAACAAGGTCTGGTTGATATCAAATATGGACAAATTCTGAGGGATGCTTATAAAAATCGTACTGAGGGAGATTATGTTCCCTTTATTACTTTCGAAAAAGAGGATGTGCAGACCATGCATGAAAATATGATGTCGTTTGTTTCCAAAATTGAAGATATACTTGGCAATATCAGTCCTAAATTGTGATCCCGACCCAGAACAAATTTATGCTGATATATGCAAACTAACCAGAGATTATTCATTTCCATACTCGTTATTGCCGCCTTACATGCCGGATGCTCCGAAAGCTACAGGCATCCTGAATACGCCAGGATAATTGACGATATAAGGAAGCCTGCAATTGAAAAGGCAGAAAGGTATCTTGATGAGGAGCCGGAGACAGCAGTATGGGCTTATTGCGGCCGGAGTGCAGGGGGATGCCATGACTTCTATTCATGCTTTAAGCCCAGGCTATCAGCGGCCGTGTGACCGGGAGGGGAATAGGGTTGATTGATGCCTTTGCCAACTTTGCCCGGATATTGTCAACTCCCGAAGACAATCTCTGGGAATTTGAGACCCCTGACGGCAGGTCGCTGAAGCTGGGAATGGAGTTCATTGGTGATCCGCAACCTGCCTGTCCGTCATCCTGCAATATGGATTGAATATGATAATTTTGTTAATTAGAATGAGAATTAAGATTTATATTTATGATCTGTACAGTTAATTTACGATAAATAAAGATTTACAATTGTTATCGGAAATTCCGGATTAATGTGGGTTATCGCATAAATATTAAAAAGATACTAATATGCATAAAATTAATATTTCCGGGGGACTGGTTTCTGCTTTTTTGGGAGTAACATTTTCCGGGTATGCTGCAGATGCAATTGCTGAAAAGGAAAACGACACCAGGCCCAATATCATTTTCATTTTCACTGACGACCATAGGTGGGATGCTCTTGGATATGCTGGTAATGATATTATTCAAACACCGGAAATGGATAAACTGGCAAGGGACGGTACATTTTTCCAACATGGAATTTCAAGCACGCCGATCTGTTCGGCCAGTCGTGCCAGCGTTTTTACCGGTTTATATGAGCGGACACATAAGTATACTTTTCAAACCGGTGATCTCAGGAAAGAGTACATGGATAATTCTTATCCTAAGCTGTTAAATGAAGCAGGCTATTATACAGGGTTCTTTGGGAAGTTTGGAGTTAATTATGCTTCTAAAGATAAGCTGTTCGATGTGATTGACGATTATGACAGAAATAACCGGTATAACGATTACCGCGGATTTTATTATAAAACAATCGATAATGACACTGTCCATTTAACCCGCTATACTGGTCAGCAGGCTCTCGATTTTATTGATACGGCGCCTGCTGGTCAGCCGTTCTGTCTTTCCCTGAGCTTTAGTGCCCCACATGCGCACGACAGTGCACCTTTGCAGTATTTCTGGACAGAGGAGTCGGACCATCTGTATCAGGATAAAGAGATGCCTGGTCCGCAACAGGCGGAAGACAGGTATTTTTACCAGCAGCCTGAACCTGTTCGTGAAGGGTTCAACCGCACCCGCTGGTACTGGCGTTTCGACACACCAGAAAAATACCAGCACAGTGTGAAAGGTTATTATCGTATGATTTACGATATAGATCTGGAAATTGCCAAAATTAGAGAGAGACTAACTGAAAAAGGGCTGGATGAAAATACAGTGATAATATTAATGGGTGACAACGGCTATTTTCTTGGTGAACGGCAACTGGCCGGAAAATGGTTGATGTACGATAACTCTATTCGTGTACCTCTTATAATATATGACCCGCGGGTTAAAGATTCAGGTGATGTTACTGAGATGGCTTTGAATATCGACATTCCATCAACAATACTGGATTATGCAGGCGTTGAAATTCCTGGGGATTGGCACGGTAAAAGCCTTGTTCCCCTGGTCTCACCCAATAAGGGTGATTGGCAGAGGGATACTATATTAATCGAGCATCTGTGGGAATTTGAGCATATCCCGCCAAGTGAGGGAATACGCACCAATTACTGGAAATATCTCAGGTATGTTAATGATAAATCCTCTGAAGAGCTCTACTATCTGCCGGATGATCCTGAAGAGATTAATGACCTTGCAAGTGATCCGCATCACCTTCCAACACTTGTTTCATTGCGCAATAAGCTGGATCAGATGATCAGGGAGTATGCCGATCCCTTTTCAGGAGTTCCTTTGGGATTAACAGTTGAATACATTCGTGAACCCGGAACTGTAAATATCAATAACCCGCTTCCAAGGTACAGCTGGATCGTTCCCGAAGAAGCTAAACACCAAAATGGATATCAGATAATTATAGCTGCCACAAAATCAGATATTGACAATAATACCGGAAGTGTTTGGGATAGTGGACAGGTCAGAGGGGGTGAGTCCGTAAATATTGAGCACGCGGGAAACCCTCTGAAACCAAATTCGAAATATTTCTGGAAAGTGCGTATATGGGATCAGGATAACCGCCTGTCTGAATATTCAGATGTTCAGGAATTTAAAACCGGATCATTTACCGGATATATCTCAACAGGAAATTCATTTCAATCAGAAAATATTTCACCAAAAGAATTTGTCAGGAAACCGGACGGCAGTTATTTTGCAGATTTTGGTAAAGCCGCTTTCGGAACACTAGAATTGAGCTATTCACCCCAGAAAGATGAAAAATTAACTGTTCGTTTAGGAGAAAAGCTTCTGGATGGTGCAATAGACCGGGAACCCGGCGGATCAATTTGCTATCAGGAAGTTGAGCTTAATGTTACTCCCGGCATAAACAGTTATCAGATCCGGTTGGTGGCCGATGCACGAAATACCAACCATATGGCTGTTGCCCTCCCTGATTCATTTCCTGTGATAATGCCTTTCCGTTATGCTGAAATTGAAGGGGCAAGCGGCTCTATTGAATCCGGCCAAGTTTCTCAATTGGCATTTTTCGGCTATTTTGATTACGGCACCAGCTCCTTTGAGAGCAATGATACTATCCTGAATCAGGTTTGGGACCTTTGTAAGTATTCTATGAAAGCAACCTCCTTTGCCGGTTTTTATGTTGATGGTGAGCGGGAAAGAATACCATATGAAGGCGATGCATATATAAACCAGCTAAGTCATTATGGGGTGGATGCAGAATATGCAATTGGCAAACAGACTATTGAGTGGTTTATGGAAAAACCAACATGGCCCACTGAATGGCAACAGCATGTGGCGTTATTGTTTTATGAGGACTATATGTATACAGGCGATACACGGCTAATCGCCAAATATTATGATCAGCTCAGGCATAAAACATTAATGGCACTTGAAGTTGAAGATGGATTTATCAGTACCCACTCACCTAACCACAATGCCGCGCTTATGTCAGACCTTGGATTTGCCGATACAACTGTGCGCTTAAGAGACATAACTGACTGGCCGCCTGCTCAGAAAGATACAGGCTGGAAGCTCGCAACAGCGGAAGGTGAGCGGGATGGGTTTGTATTTAAGCCTGTTAATACTGTGGTTAATAGTTTTTATTACAAGAACATGAAGATAATGGCTGAATTTGCCCGGATACTTGGTAAAACTGAAGATGAGCTGGATTTCGAATACCGTGCGGTTCGTGTAAAAAAAGCAATAAACGATAAATTGTTTAACAATGAGTCCGGTTACTATGTAGATGGTTACGGAACCGATCACGGAGCCATTCACTCGAATATGTTACCATTGGCCTTTGGGCTGGTTCCCGAAGAACATCAGGAAAGTGTGGTTGAACACATTAAGAGCAGGGGGATGGCCTGCAGTGTTTATGGGGCTCAATTCTTACTGGAAGGTCTGTATAAGGCAGGAGAAGCTGATTATGCGATGGAGCTTATGACTGCAACACATGATCGCAGCTGGTGGAATATGATCGCAATTGGATCAACCATAACGCTTGAGGCCTGGGATAAAAAGTATAAACCAAACCTTGATTGGAATCACGCCTGGGGCGGTGCGCCTGCAAATATCATCCCTCGCCATACCTGGGGTATTTCGCCAATGGTGCCGGGTTTTGAAGTTGTCAGCATAAAGCCTCAGTTGAGTCATCTACAAAACACATCCATTACAGTGCCAACTATCAGGGGACAGATTAAAGCATCCTATGAGTTTGTAAGTAACCGGCATCAGAAATACATGATCGAACTTCCTGCTAATATGGGAGGCGAGTTTTTTATTGATTTTTCCTCAGACGATGTGGTAATTCTGAACGGGGAAAAGGAGAACCTGGTTTTTGGTTCACTTCGCCTGTCTCCCGGCATAAATGACATAGAGATAAGGACCAATTCTTTCTAGATCCATTTTGATCTCAATCTGTTAACACTTTACTTTGATAACCGGCGGGTTATTAAATCAAGAGGCAAAGCCGAAAGAACAATACCACCGTCTAAACCAGTGCCAAATGGCATTAATAAAGACGGTGGGTTTTTAAGATTAACTAAAGCTTTCCCGGATCCCATCCATGCCATCTCCTGCGGGAATTCATATGTGCTGTTATGGCAGTTAAATCCTTGATAATGCCCGCCTCTTTCCAGGCATTGAATTGATAATTGTTCTCTCCCGAATGACCCTGGTTGCCCATCTGGGTCACCACGTTATATTTTTTTGCCGCTTTTAGGAATAGTTCATTCTCCATGAATGTCCGGGCCAGGGGTTTTTCAACAAAAACATGCTTGCCCATGGCCATGACCATCATGCAGATAGGAAAATGCAAATGATCGAGTGTTCCTACTATAACCGCATCAATCTGACTGTCCATCTCTTCAAGCATCTTTCTGAAATCACGGTATCCAGACACATCAGGAAACTCTTCAGGAACCCGCTCTGTATGAGGTGCTCCCATGTCCGTATCACAGAAAGCAACCAAATTTGCCAGTCCAGTGCCATAAAGTGTCCTGTCCTGGTAATACTACTAAGCCATCCCTTGATCTGGATGGATCTGTAGTGATACAGGAATGGTTATTTTGACAGCACCTTTATAATTAATGATATAATAATATCTGATTCTTCTTTGAAAAATGATGAATATGCTATCTTTGAAATATATAAGATCATAAATCATAAAATACTTCCAATGCGAATAAAGAGAAAAGAGAATTCAGAAAGTTCCGTTACAGCAGGTTTATATTCTAAAATCTCTGCTACTGTTTTGATCATTATCATCACAGCTTCTGCCTGCTCCCAAAGCCGGGAGATCATAAATCCCTACGAGAGTGTCGACTGGACGGAGTACGGGCAGTACAAGGCCAATTTTCACACCCATACCACAAGGAGTGACGGGCGCCTGAACCCTCATACGGTAGTGGACAGGTACCATCAGCTTGGCTATGATATCCTGGCAATTACCGATCATAATGAGGTGACCTGGCCGTGGACCGCTTTCGCGGAAATGGAGGCAAGCGGCACTTCACAAAACCGTATGGAAAGTGCACCGGAAACTATGCCGGAGACATTTATTTATGAAAACCGGGATCCGGAAGAGCTCGGAATGATTGATATCCAGGCTAATGAGCTGTCGAGCCATCATCATATGGGAAGTTTTTTCAACGATCATAACGGCACATCGACAGAGGTGGAATCCCTGGAGGCAACCGCTGCAAAAGACGGCATTACCATGCTTTACCATCCCGGGCGTTACCAGGGCAGGGATCCCCAATTTTTTAACCTGCAGTGGTATGTTGATCTTTATGAAACGTACGATCATCTTTTCGGCATGGAGGTTTATAATCAGGGCGACCGCTATCCGGGTGACAGGAGACTGTGGGATTCGGTTCTGACAGTGACCATGCCCGAAAAGCCTGTATGGGGATACTCTAATGACGATATGCATGCCCTGCCGCATTTGGGGCGAAACTGGAGTGTCATGCTGCTGCCGGAGCTGAATCATGAGCAGGTACGTTATGGACTGGAGAAAGGTCTTAGCTATTTTGTCTATGCACCGGGGGGTCATGATGGGCCAAAGCCTCCTGTTATTGAGTCAGTCAAAGTGAATGACCGGAAAGGTACTATAGAGATCAGTGCTGAGGGTTATGATACTGTAGTCTGGATATCAGGGGGTGAGGTTCTTCATGAAGGCAGCATGCTCAATCTGAATGACCTTGAGGAATCGATACCCTATATAAGAGCTGAATTGTACGGTCCGGGTGAAACTGTTGCCGGAACACAGCCTTTTGGTATCAAAAAGCCTTAAATTGCTTCAGATTCATAAATAATTGAGTTTATGCGAATACAATTTTTTAACGTTATTATTTTTCTTTTTACTATCACAGTTTTTGCCGGTGGATGCAAAGGGAGAACCGGTGGTGAAGATCAGGATCATAACATTCCTGGTAATGCAGCTGATCAGGAACCTGCTGATACTGTCACGGAAACTGATGAGTATATTTCTGGAGCTGACCAGCCTGACGAACAGCTGCTTCGTGAAGCTGCCCTGGAAGGTAATTCCATGAGGGTTGAACAGTTGGTTTCAGGCAATACAGATGTTAATGCCTCCTTGTCAGATGGCCGCACTGCCTTGATGCTGGCGGCGTTTAACGGACATGCTTCTGTTATGGATATGCTGTTAAATGCTGGTGCAGAAATGGATCTGAAAGATGAGTATGGAAGGACTGCATTAATGTATGCATCAACCGGACATTTTCCTGATGCTGTGAAGTTGTTACTGGAAAACGGAGCTGATCCCAATGTTGTTGACAGGGAAGAACAATTCAGTCCACTTATGTTCGCTGCGGCAGAAGGCCATTTTGAAGTGGTAAGAATACTGCTCGACCATAATGCAGATGCCTCTCTGAAAGATAAGGACGGCGACACTGCCGAATCATTTGCCCGTCTCAACGGGCACGAAAGAGTGGCCGAGCTTTTGAGCAGATATCAGTAAGGGTTTAATCTAAAAAAATATCCCCTGTTCATTATATTTACCATGAGACGATTATTAAAATCCCCATACTATGAAACTTAAAAGCTTTAGCGGTAATTCCGTTATCGGACTTGCTGCCCTTACAACATTATCACTGCCGGGATGCCAGGAAAAAATTCCCGATGAACTGCCCAATATTCTATGGCTGGTGAGCGAAGACAACAGTCCGATGCTGGGTTGTTACGGCGATGATTTTGCCACTACACCTTACCTTGATAAAATGGCCTCGGATGGATTTTTATATACACATGCCTACGCCAACGCCCCGGTATGTGCTCCTGCCCGCAATACGATAATCACCGGAATCTACGCTAACTCAGCCGGCAATCAGCACATGCGCAGCAGATATGCCAAGTCTGAGGTAGTGAGAACTTACCCCGAATATTTGCGTGAAGCCGGATATTATTGTACCAACAATGCCAAAACCGATTACAATACAAGCAGCATTGATCCAAACAATATCTGGGATGAAAGCAGCGGGACTGCCCATTACAAGAACCGGGAACCCGGCCAGCCTTTCTTTGCCGTATTTAATTGTGGTATATCACATGAAAGCTCCATACATGACTCCATACCCATGGAAGAATTGAGGCATGACCCAAACCAGGTGCCTCTTCCCCCGTATCACCCGGATACTCCCGCCATGAGACACGACTGGGCACAATATTATGATAAGGTGGAAGAGATGGATAGCTGGGTTGGTGAAAAACTACGCGAACTGGAAGAATCCGGTCTGGCAGAGAATACAATTGTTTTTTATTATGGTGATCACGGTGGTGTATTGGCCAGGAGCAAGAGGTATGTTTATGAAACGGGGACCCGTGTTCCTTTTATCATTCGTATTCCCGAAAAGTATAAGCATCTCTTTCCGGCTGAACAACCCGCTTCTGAAGTTAACCGGCTGGTCAGTTTTGTTGATCTGGCGCCCACCCTGTTGAGTATTGCCGGAATACCCGTTCCGGAGTATATGCAGGGAAGTGCTTTTCTGGGTGATCAAAAGACTGATGATCCTGAATACGCCTATATGTTCCGGGGCAGGATGGATGAACGGTATGACATGAGCCGGGCTGTCCGCGACCATAAATATCGTTATATACGCAATTACATGCCATACCGGGTCTATGGGCAGCCTCTGGATTACTTGTGGAGAGCCCCTTCCATCCGTTCCTGGGAGCAGGCTTATTTAAACGGGGAGTGCAATGAAGTTCAGAGTATCTTCTGGAATACCAAGCCGGTAGAAGAGTTGTACGACACTGACAATGACCCCTGGGAAGTGAACAACCTTGCAGGGGATCCTGAATATAAAGATGTTCTTGATCGAATGCGTGAAGCAAATAAAGAATGGGTGATACGTATAAACGATGCAGGTTTTATACCCGAGGCTGATCTTGGCGACAGGACAGGTGATATGGCCACATACGATTACATGCGCTCCGGGAGGGTAAATCTCAAAGAAATTGTTGATGCTGCCGAACTTGCTACGCTTGGCAGAAGTGAAAACCTGGAACAGTTACAATCCTTCCTGAAAAGCAACGAAAGTGCCATCCGTTACTGGGGGGCAACCGGATTACTAATCCTGGGAGACAATGCAGCTCCTGCAAAGGAAAGTTTGCTTGATGCCCTTGCAGATGAGTCGGCCAATGTGGTAACAGTTGCTGCCGAAGCACTTTACAATATGGGAGAACAGGAGGAGGCGGAAAAAGCCTTGATTAGGGTTTTGGAAGATCCTAATGAGTTTGCCCGTTGCCATGCTCTTAATGCTATTGATTGCATAGAAACTGAAACCCCTGAGCTGAAGACCGGGGTGGTGAATATGCTCAAAGAACTACCGGATTTGACACGCAATGATTATGATGTCAGATCAGCCAAAAGGCTGATTGACAAATGGGATGTAAAGCCGGATGATTATGATATAGAGTTTATTTGGTAATGATCTGACGGCACCTTCCCCGAAAGTCATCTGAGCTTACTATTTTTCAATGTTTTACATTGATTTTTTAATATCAAAATAATTTTGTTTATGAAGCCGGTTGTTCTCACCTCGGTTACACTTGTATCAATTCAGATTGCCGGATGCGGCAGTCAGCAGTCAGAAGAATATGAACGCCCTAATATCCTGTTTGCCATCAGCGATGACCAGTCGTTTGGGCATACCAGCTTTTCCGGAAGTAATTTTGTCAATACTCCAGCTTTTGACCAGGTAGCAGGAGAAGGGATATATTTTGCCAATGCTTTTGCCGGCTCCCCGGGATGCGCCCCCTCACGCAGTGCATTAGTTACAGGCCGCTACCACTGGCAAAATGAACAGTCGGGGCAACATGCCTCTTCCTGGATGAAGAAGCATGTGCCTTTTATTGATTTACTCGATGCAAACGGTTATGTGACCGGCCGTACGGGGAAGGGAGTCTCTCCGTTCCGTTATGCCCGTGACGAGAATGATTCCTTGTGGCGTGAAACAGATGCGGGAGGAATTACTCACAGTAATATAAGATATGAGCCCGGTACACCCGGTGATGAACGAACAGCTGACCGCATCAGTCCGGTGAATTATTTTAAAAACTTCAAATATTTCATGGAAAACGTGCGGGAAGATAAGCCGTTTTTCTTTTGGTATGGCGCCAGTGAGCCGCACCGTGCTTATGAACAGGATTCGTGGAAACGTACTGATAAGAAACTGTCAGATGTTGATCTTCCCGGGTTTTTTCCTGACCATGAAATTGTAAGGGGGGATATGCTTGATTATGCCGTTGAGATTGAGTGGTTTGATTTGCATTTGGAACGGATGCTAAGTTACCTGGAAGAAATCGGAGAACTTGACAATACCATAGTAATCATCACCTCCGATAATGGAATGCCATTTCCGCGGGCAAAGGCCAACAGCTATGAATATGGTATTCATGTGCCTCTTGCCATCAGGTATCCAAAGGAATATCCCGGGGGAAGAGTAGTGGACGATCTTATTAGTTTTTCAGATTTTGCTTCAACTTTTCTGGAAATAACCCAAACCAGTCAGGAGGGTATGTTGCCGGTTTCCGGGGAGAGCTTTTTGCATATCCTGAGATCAAAGGAACAGGGAATAGTTGATGAATCCAAAGAATATGTTTTTTCAGGCCGGGAACGCCATTCTTCTTCAAGATATCTCAATTGGGGCTATCCTCAGCGGGCTATTCGCAGCCGGGACTACCTTTTAATCTGGAACATGAAGCCCGGATGCTGGCCTGCAGGAGCTCCGCAACGTATAAAACCCGGTACAGAGGATGAACTTTTGCCGATGTACGGAATCGATGAAGATGGAGTGCACCATTCCGATTGGGCATTTACCGACATAGATGCAGCCCCGACCAAATCCTATATTATAGAAAATATGGAGGATGAAGCAGTCAGGCCTTATTTCGACCGGGCACATGCCAAACGTCCCGAGTTCGAGTTGTTCGATGTAACAAACGATCCTTATAATCTCACGAACCTTGCAGGAAATCCTGCTTATGCGGAAGTTGAAAATGAGTTGAAAGAAGCTTTGATGCAGGAGCTGACAAAATCTGAGGACCCAAGGGTAGTGGGACCAGATAAGGAAGTATTTGATTCATACATCCGTTACCTCGGTCCGATGCGTGAGTTTCCGGAACCGGACCGGTTACAGTGATAAATGTAATTATGGAAGAGGGATTTCCAAATTCATTGAGTGATGGCCTTAAATAATAAATAGATGAAGCGAAGGAATTTTATTAAGACAACGGTTTTAGGTGCTGCAAGTATTGGTTTTTATCAGCTGCGTGCAATGGAACCCCGGCTTGGCAGGTTTTCAAATAAGAAATATTGCCTGCAGTCTGCTGCCTCAATACCGGTAATAGCCGAAGTCGATGTTTTGGTTGCCGGAGGTAGTACAGGAGGGATTTCTTCTGCTGTTTCTGCATCAATGTCCGGGGCCAGCGTATTTCTGATCGGGTCATTACCTTACATGGGAGAGGATATTTGCGGGACTTACAATTATCTTTTCGAAAGGCAGGAAAATCCGGAGAGTGAACTTGGAAAGAAAATTTTTGCATCCGGTGGCAACTTATTCCCAATGTATGTTAAGACTTTGCTTGAGAAAGAATTGATCGGTAATAATATAGATTTTCTTTATTCCAGCTTTGTTTCCGATGTTTTATTCGGAGATGATGGTCAGCCGGCCGGCCTCGTAATCAGTAACCGTACAGGAAGACAGGCCATTCTGTGCAAAAGTATTGTCGATTGTACTCCTGGAGCATATGTTGCAAGGCTTGCCGGTGCAGTCTTTACAGAAAACCATAGTGACGGTAAACACAGTTTTTCTCTTGTAACCGTGGGCAATAATAAAGCAGCAAAACCCGGGGTTAAAGTCCGCGATCTGTCCCTGCCCGTTGAACTGAATGGTAAAAGGTACAATACCCGGGAGAGTGAGATCAATCTTCCTTTAAGTGAGTTTTCATTTGCTTCCCGTGCCAATGCTGAACAAATTATTCGTGACAGGACGTGGGATACGGATCAGGTCGATTCTGCAGA
>JAWODJ010000078.1:0-10676 GCA_046483315.1 Bacteroidales bacterium
CCGAAACGCTGGTGATCGGCCTCGACGTCGGTTCCACCACCGTGAAGGCCGTGGTGACGCGGACCGACGGCGGCGGTCCGCTCTGCCGGGTCTCGTGGCGCCGGTAGTCCCGCCAGAGATACCCACTTCTCCTCCACGGCATCGTACTTCAGCACCTTCCCGGCTTCAATACCCGTGAGGTCAACATCTGAGAGGTCGCCGACGGATTGCCCGGTGATAGAGGTAAGATAGCTTTGCAAATCTGTGATCTGGCTTTCTGAGATGGAAAGCGCAGACTCGTGAGCGGTAACATCTTCCTCTGTTACAATATAAGCAGTAATAAACCCATCAGGATTTGAGGCAAGGTAGTAGGTTTGCAGATCGCTGATCTGGCTCTCGGTAATCTCTATTCCGGTAGATTTGTCCCATGCGGTAAAAAGAGGGTCTGACTCCTCTGTCAGATAATCTTCCACTGCATGATCACCCCATAGGTAGGCGTCATCCCAGTTGTCAATGTCTGCAGCTTCAATACCCGCAGCTGGACTAACTTCAAACACAGGATCACTCTCAACAATAGGTTCTGAAATAGTCTCTGCTGTTTTTGCATGTAGAGCATATGGAACGGTTAATAACTGATTCGTCCCTGAAATTGTATAGTTAGTGCCTCCTTCTGGATCTGTTTCAGTTTTTATGAAATAGGGTCCGTCAGACCAGTCTATATCTGCAAATCCTGCTTCACCACCAATCTCAATACTTACAAGTCCGTTCTTATTAGTTGTGGGAGTCTGCGTTTCTGTATAGACAACTGTACCGTCAGGAGTACCCTGCAGGATGGTGATCTGCATTCCAATTTCCTGTTCAGTAACAAGATTACCTTCAGTGTCTCTTATTACCGCCTGGTAACTCATTCTTTCAGGCGCCTGTGCACTTATCTGCCGGGGGAAAAGTAAACTCCCGGTAAATAAAAAAAATAAGAATAGGGTAGAGGTTTTTTTCATGATGCTTAGTTTTTAATGATCCTGAATATTTTTACCTCCAAAGGTGCCGGATTGGCCTGGTGTACTTTCAAAAAATAGACGGCAGGTACAAGGTTTGTCATTGAAATGGTAGTCTCGCTTGCCGAAATTTTCCCTTCTTTAAGCAGCCTTCCACCGACATCCAAAAGCTGAAATTCCAGGTTTTCGAAATCGTAGTTTTCAACTCTCAGAATAAGATAATCGGTTGCAGGGTTGGGAAAGGCAGAAACAACAAGGTCAATACCCATGGCTTCTGTTATGGAGGTTACAACAGATATTTCATAAGGCTGCTGCACCCCTTCGGCAACAGAACCGGTATCGCCATTGATGATGGAATAGAATACCTGTCCGACGGAATAGCTAACCGAGCCTCCGCCGCCTGTAGCGTTTCCTCCTGCAGCAGGGATTACTTCCTGGGCATAAGAGGATGAAAGGAAGAAGGCAAAGGCGAAAATTGCAGTAATAAGCAGGGTCCTTTTCATTATTTCCGTATTTTAAAATTAGGACTTCTATGATGCAGATTTTGAAAGGATGATGCAACTATCCAAAAAACTAATTAAAAATAAGGAATTGCTGTATAAAAAGCAAAAATCCCCTGACCTGTGCCACACATCAAAACAAAAAACCAGGAAAATGTCAGGGAAACAGGATTTTAAGACACAACATTTCTTAAGCTATTCTTTAGCTGCCAAATAAAAAAGCCCTGCAAGTAATTAAACTGCAGGGCTTTTCTTGTTTTCTGAAGCTCCCCCTCTAGGACTTGAACCTAGGACCCCCTGATTAACAGTCAGGTGCTCTAACCAACTGAGCTAAGGAGGAATGTTTTGAACAAAAATGTATCTTAATTTGAGACTGCGAAAATAATAGCTTTTACTTAATTAAGCAATATATTTGTAAAAAAACTTTCGGCAGGGAAAATTAAAAAAATATCCATATGAGTTTAGTTGTTGTCGGCACCGTTGCTTTTGACGCTATAGAAACCCCTTTTGGAAAAACTGATAGAATAATAGGAGGTGCAGCCACCTATATAAGCCTTGCAGCTTCTTACTTTGTAAAAGACGTGAAGGTGGTCTCGGCTGTCGGAGGTGATTTTCCACAGGAATATATCGCACTGCTGAATGATCATGGTATTGATACATCGGGACTGGAAATCAGGAAAGAGGAAAAATCCTTTTTCTGGGCCGGGAGGTACAATGCAGATATGAATTCAAGGGAGACCCTTGTAACCGAGCTTAATGTAATTGAGGGTTACAAACCTGTATTACCTGATTCATACGGGGACGCTGAATTTCTGATGCTTGGCAACCTGTCGCCCGACATCCAGATATCAGTATTAGAGAAGCTTACCACAAGGCCAAGACTTATAATACTGGATACCATGAATTTCTGGATAGATAATACCCCGGCCGAACTTAAAAGGGTGATCAGCATGGTGGATGTACTGGTTATCAATGATGCAGAGGCAAGGCAGCTCTCGGGCGAATACTCCCTTCCAAAAGCAGCAAAAAAAATAATCACTATGGGCCCCGATCATCTGATCATTAAGAAGGGTGAAAACGGAGCCCTTCTTTTTTCAGAAAACAAAATATTCTTTGCCCCGGCACTACCGCTCGAAGATGTTTTTGACCCCACCGGTGCCGGTGATTCATTTGCCGGTGGCTTTACCGGTTACCTGGCCAAAACGGGGGATATCAGTTTTGGGGGCATGAAAAATGCAATAATAATCGGATCAGCCATGGCATCTTTCTGTGTTGAAAAATTTGGAACGGAAAAGCTGATAGATCTTACCATGGCCGAAATATACAACCGGGTGCAGGAGTTTGTTGAACTGGTAAAATTTACCGACATAGAAATCAGCTGACCTGCAATAAACCGCTGTCAGATTTTTTTTCCCGGAAGGGTGAAAAATAATACCGCCGGATGGCTTCCACAAAAAGCCGGGAACAGGAAATCGGTCTCAGAAAAGTCCGAAAAGTTCGGCATCGACTCTGTCTATAACCTTGCTCAGATCTTCATTACTTTCTGTAAACTGAATGCTGTCAACATCTATAACCATCATTTTACCAAGGTTATAGGATGCAATCCACGCCTCATACCTCTCATTCAGCCGCTTAAGGTAATCAAGCCTGATAGAGTTCTCATATTTGCGCCCTCGCTTCTGGATCTGGTGAACAAGTGTAGGAACCGAAGCCCTCAGATATATCATGAGGTCGGGCGGCTGTACCAGGGAACTCATAAGATTGAACAAGGTAAAATAATTCTCAAAATCCCTTGTCGACATAAGTCCCATTGAATGAAGATTAGGTGCAAAGATGTATGCATCCTCATATATGGTACGATCCTGTATAACGGTATTTCCCTGTTTACGGATATCTATAATCTGGTTAAACCTGCTGTTGAGAAAATATATCTGCAGATTGAATGACCAGCGTTGCATATCCTCATAAAAATCATTAAGATAGGGATTATCATCAACGTCCTCGTAGTTAGCTTCCCATTTATAGTGTTTGGAAAGTAATTCGGTAAGTGTAGTCTTTCCGGAGCCAATATTCCCGGCAACAGCAATATGCATAAAAAACAGTTTTGTTTTTTGCCGGCAATCCTGGTATAAGGCCGGTCAATGTGAAATTATATGCCAACTAAATTAACACTTTTTTGGGTAAAATCACCTGAAAGAACACCGATTTTATCATGGCTTTTGACCAGTTGATGACTTCTGAACGTAAAAGGCCTGAATGGCAGTTCCAAAAAAATTACATATATCCTGTAAAGAAGAGCCCTCCCTTAGCTGGTTCTGAAAAGCATGATCCTGTTTCCGGAAAGAATATAGAGCCTTTTTGGTTCCACCCTGGCATTATCGATTTTTATTCCTCCGGGCAAATCCAGGCTTGTTATGGAGTTATTGGCAATATCCATACTCAGCAACTCTCCCCGGTGAAAAAAAACGATCTTTTCTCCGGTTACCTGAAAACTTTCCGGTCCTGAATATGGCACAGTTTTAAGATAAGCTCCAAAACGGTCAAAGACAAGGATTCCCTTTCGGGGAATATAAAGGAACAGCTGGTTTTGAGCTTCGGTCATATACAGTGGTTTATCATGGGGCCCTGTAATAGAACTGATGATCATGCTCCGGTGAGAATCGCGTAATTGCTGATCAAAAAATACAAGACGGTTATCCAGGTCACTGAACACCCAGAAACCGCCTTTACCTGAAGAGCATAACAGTGATGCCTGCTCAATGCCCAAATCAGACAGGATGATTTCAGACCTCATTCGTGAGAGCTTATTATCAAGAATAACAACCCGGTTAAAATCTCTGTAAAATATTAATATCTGGAACGGGTTAGAAACATCGGCCGATGAGATATGGCCGGCAGAAAAAGAGCCATATTCAAAAATATTGCCGGTACCGGTTTCCATTTTAATAATTTTGTGCCCGTCAACAAAATAAACATTTTCAATATGATCTGTATAAAACTGACCGGAAGGAGCCTTGCCGCTGAATATCAACTCCGGCGTGTCAGACCGTGCCATCCAAAAAAACAGGGATAGTATGAGCAGGAGTTTCATGCGGCAGATCTTTATAATCTTTTATTTATCTCAAGCAATTCATCCAGGTATTGCCTGTTATTGGCAAGCCGGGGTACTTTGTTCTGTCCGCCAAGTTTACCCTTTTCTTTCAGCCACTGGTAAAAAAGCCCTTTTTTAACAGAATGTACCCGCGGAGGATCCAGTGTAATATCTTTATATCTTTTTGCTTCATAATCAGAATTAAGGGATTGAAGAGCATTGTCGAGCATGGTTTTAAAAAACTCCATATTTTCAGGCTCTTTCTCAAATTCAATAAGCCATTCATGGGTGCCTTTATCTGTATCACTCATAAAAACAGGACCGGCGGTATATTCACTTATCACAGCAGATGTTTTTCTGCATGCGGTTTTAAGGGCATTTTCAGCATTATCAATGATCAGCTCTTCACCAAATGCATTTATAAAATGCTTCGTTCTGCCTGACACCTTGATCTTGTGAGGATAAAGAGAAGTAAATATTATGGTGTCACCTATAATGTATCTCCACAGTCCCCCATTGGTTGAAATGACCAAAGCATAATTTTTACACTTTTCAACTTCTCCTACAGACAAGGTTTCAGGCTGATCCTGATCAATCTGATCCATAGGAATAAATTCATAGTAGATACCATAATCAAGCATCAGCAGCATATCATCCCTGTCAGGCTGATCCTGTATTGCAAAAAAACCTTCAGATGCATTGTAGGTTTCAAGATAATTCATTGAAGGGGAAGGGATAAGTTTTTCAAACTGCTCACGATAAGGGAGAAAGCTAATACCCCCATGAATAAAAAGTTCAAGATTGGGCCAAATCTCAAGAATGTTGTTTTTCCCTGTCTTTTCAAGGATATACTTCAGAAACACCAGGATCCATGAAGGCACACCCGCCATATTAGTTACATTTTCATTGAGCGTGGCTTCATAAGCTTTTTCAAGCTTTTCTTCCCACTTCTCCATCAGTGCAATTTTGGTTGCGGGTGTACGTATGAAGCTTACCCAGAAAGGAGTGTTTTCAAGCAGTATTGCTGAAAGATCTCCGTAAAAAGACTGGTTATTGTAATTATTAACCTGGTGACTGCCGCCAATGGTAAGGCCCTTACCTGAAAAAATACGTGTACCAGGATTATTATTTGTATAGATAGCCAGAATATCCTTACCTCCCCTGAAATGGCACTCTTCAAGGGCTTCGATGCTTACCGGAATAAATTTGCTTTTATCACTGGTAGTACCTGATGATTTCGCAAACCATTTTGTCTCTCCGGGCCACAGAATATCCTTCTCCCCGTTTCTTAAACGGTCAACAAAAGATTTAATGTCCTCATAGCCCTGCAGGGGGACTATGGATTTAAATTCTTTTTCCGAACCAACAGATCTAAAATCATATTTCCTGCCATATTCAGTCTCCCTGGCTGAACTGAGCAGTTTTAGAAATGTTTCGCGCTGTACATCTTCCGGGTGCTTTTTCAGAAAGTCAATCTGATGCATCCTGCTGGCATTAAACCAGGAAACGAGTGAATTTATCAGGGGCATTAATTATTCTTTTTTAAACAACTATGTAAAGATAATATTGTTTGGTGTAAATATTGCAGAATAACGCCGGGACATGACACCAGGAGAATTTGTCAGACCGGTCGTATCACTGCGCTTAACCGGTTTGAATTCGACATATTTTCAAAATATCTCCTTCAGCACAGGAAACGATTTTACCTGTCCCATGCCCGGAAGGTGAAACCGGTAAAAGTCAAGTATTCCTGTTGCCAAAATATTTCTCATCCCGGCATTAAGTTTAATCCTGTCCATTTCTTCAAAGGAATAATCCATCAGAGCAGACAGGAAACGGCTTGCCGGAGGCGAAATGAAATATGGATGCTGCGGTTGTTTTTCCGTGAAAACGGCATTCTCCATATCAAAAAATTCTTGTGCGGCCGAATAGTTGTTGCGTGGGAAAAATCCGAGATGCCGGGACAATCCCATTAGAAAGAGCAGATGAAAATTGGCATAGCCCCTCTCCGACAAATCAAGAATCCGTATAGCATTAAGAAGGAATGAAAACATTGGCAGGTTGGATTCCTGCTCCTGCAATGTTCTGTAAAGTACCTCTGCGACCAATAAAGCCACCGCATTTTTGACAGGATGGTAAGGGATGGAACCAAAACTCTCATGCAGTCTCAACTCTTTTACTCGCTGTAAATCACGACTTTGTTTTATATATACCTCCATCTCGAGTATGGAAAGATGCTGGAGAAGATTGATTCGTGCAGGTGATTTTTTACTCCTTGTACCGCTTATTATAAATGCCTGTCGTCCTGAATTCTCGGTGTAAATATGGGATATTACACTATTATCAGTGTATTTTATCGTATGCAAAACCAATCCCCGGGTTTTCTGTATCATGTCAGTGAATAAACATTAATTTAGTTACATACGTCTCCGAGCCATCGGCAGCAGATAAAAAAACCAGGTAAATCCCTGTCCGAACCCTGCGGCCCCTTGAGTTGCGGCCATCCCATGTTGCCTGCCCTCCCAGCGATATCGTCTCATATACGAGATTACCGCTGATATCAGTGATCTTGACAATTGAATCTTTAACCAGACCTGTTATGGTAACCGGACCGCTATAATCCTCCCTTACGGGATTAGGAAAAACATATACATTGCTGAATTTCTCATTTGGGTCAATGGCTTCACCCCTGAAGGAAACAACTCCTTCCGCTGTGCCAAAAAACACCTCTCCCGAAGAGGGACCAATTGCTATGTCGCTTATGTTATTTGACAGAAGAGGGCTGTTTTCAACAGTAAAATGGTGTACCTGGTTTTTACCATCAGATGAAACAAGAAAAACTCCTGATTTTTCCGTACCAAACCATTTACGGTCTGCTCCGTCCACAGCAATAGCTGTCACCGTTTCATTGTTAAGGAGATAACCAATATCCTCCTCTCTGGTGCCCGAAACAACAATACGACGAGCAAAAAAATCTTCATCGCTAAAAACTCTCCCCGGATTATAATACACCACCACGCCTGTATTGGTACCAACCCAAATGAATCCATTTTTATCTTCTGCAATGGAAGAAACTTCATTGCTTATCAATCCCCCGTTCTCGTCGATTATGCTAAGTTTCCTGGTATCAATGCCTGAAGCTCCACCAGGGTTACCATGATTATCAAAGACAAACAATCCGCCCCCCTTTGGCAGCAAAACCCATTTTTGTCCGGTCTCAGTAATAAGGATTTCACCAACATAATCGTGATTAATAATTCCCCCGAAAGGGAAAGAAAGCCACTCTCCATCAGCTTTTCTTACCGAAACAGGATTCGGCACTCCGGTATTGGTTACCCATAAATTATTACCCTTATCAAAGGCCATTCCGCCTGTACGAATAAAATCTGCCCCGGGAATAATTGACTGCAAAGAACTGTTTTCTTCAACAAAGCGTTCATACAGATTGCCGTCACGGTATTCCGCAACACCATAGCCCCAGGTTGCAAGAAAGATGGTTTCCGGGTCTTCCGGATGTTCCCTGACATAAATTACATCTCGAATATCATAGTTAAGCCGGCTGTGCCATGATCCTTCACTGAATACACTGTATTCACCATTCAGGAATAAATTTCCAAAAGCCTGATTATAGCCACCGGCAGCAAAATAGGTGCGTTCCGGATAACTGCTTATGGAAAACACACGGTTTGAATAGGGCCCGGGAGGGGTCAATACATGATAATTACTGCCTGCACTCCTTACAAGTCCGTGAATACGGTCAGCTATCCAGGTATTTCCATCCTCTTCAACTTCAATATCTCTCATGGCCTTCCCCCAAAACCCATAATCATCAATTATTCTTACCAGTGAAAGACCGGGTCCAAAAATTTCAATTTGAGAATCACGAATAACGCCAAGATGATTCCCTGATACAACGAACTTAGTTGGAGCGCCTGCCGGAGCAGTAAAATACTCCCACGATTCTTCTTCAATCCGGTAAGAAACATACTGACCGGATCCTTCCAGCTGAACCGCATAAAGGTTACCCTCAAACCATGCAAGGGAAGAAAACAAACTTCCCGCATCAGGCAAAAAATCGATTAGTGACCAGGATGAGAAATCAAGCAAATTGGGTGAATTAATATCTGCCCTGTACAAACCGGCCTGAGTAGCTGCATAAAGATATTTGCCGTCAAATGCCATGTCATTAACCGCCAGTCTGGTACCACCATCCCCTAAAAAATATGTATCTTCAATTTCGTTTTTCTCAATATTAACCACTACAATGCCGAAGCTACAGGAAAGATACGCCTGGTGACCCAGAACCATAATATTGTTAATACTTTTGCTCCCGGTTACGGAACTTCTTACAATATCAGTAAGGTTAACTATTCTGTTGTCACTCAATATATCAAGATTGCCATTTGCATAACCCACAATAAGTGCCCCGTTTAAATCAGACCATTTTATGCATCTTATATCAACATCGGATAATCCATGTACCCGTGAAAATTTCTCCAGGCTGTTATCCTCCTTGTTATAAACAATCATCCCTGCACCGGTTGCGCAATAAACCCTGCTTCCTGTTACAGCAACATGAGAGGCGCGGTTATAAGACAGATGGTCGCGCCAGGCACCCACCGGAACCTGTGCAGAAATATGGCAATAACAAAAAATCCAAAAAACAAGTGCCGTTAAAAGGGGCTTCATCAAAAGTTTTTATTTTATGCCTTTTAGATAATCAACCAGTTTACGAAAAGCTATGGCGCGATGGCTGATCCTGTTTTTTTCATCAAGGCTGATCTCCGCAAAAGTGCGATTCTGCCCTTCAGCAATAAACACAGGGTCATATCCAAATCCACTCTCTCCCCTTTTTTCATCAATAATTTTCCCCCTGACAATCCCCTCAAAGCGCAACTCTTCTCCTCCTATTACCAGTGAAATGACCGTGCGAAACCTGGCTTTTCTGTTATTACGGCCTTTTAGCAGGCTGAGCAATTTTTCAATATTTGCCTCAGTCAGCTCCCTCCTGCTGTTAAATTTTTTTCTGCCATCAATTTCTGCATATCTTGCAGAATAGACGCCCGGCTGATTATTCAGTGCCTCAACCTCAAGTCCGGTATCATCGGCAAAACAATCAACCGAAAATTTTTCATATATAAAGAAAGCTTTGGCTGAGGCATTCTCTTCAAGAGTGGGATTAGTTTCCGGGATTTCACCCTGAAAACCAATATCTTCAAGACCAAGCAAATTAAAACTATCATCGAGAAGATTATTTATCTCTCTGATTTTATTGGGGTTGTTTGTTGCAAAAACAAGATCCATAAACAGAATTTTTGAATCATAAAAAAACAAGGACATAATATATCCTTGTTAATAGCATTCAATTCCGGATAATATCCATCTAATCAATTGTTCAGTGCACCTTTTATCCTGTTTTCACAAAAGGATTGCCCTGATGCCGGAAAGATCAGCCCCCCATCGCAGCAAAACCACCGGTAGTAAGTCCGATACGCGGATTAATGCACATGACCGGTATTTTTGCACTGTTGGCAATAATATACTGCTCATCGGCACCCATTACATAATCTGTAAAACCAATATTTTTAGTGGTCATAATAACTATAAGGTCCGCATTAATCTTAATGGCATAATCAATAGTTTCCTTTGCCAGGGTTTTTTTACCGGGAGATGTAATAATATCAAACTTAACATGCTTTTGATCAAGGATCTTTCTTGTAAAAGCTATATTGGCATTCACACCTTTTAGAAGTCGCTTATCAGATTTTGAAGTTTTAATTATGTGTATTCTGGAACTAAAATGTTTGTACAGATATACAAGCCAGTTGACCTTCTCCTTATCTTCACTCCTAAAATCAATGGGTAAAACAATATCTTCAAATTTGTTATCTTCAGGTGGAGATTGCACAACCACAAAAGGCACTTTTGAACTGACAATTACTTTAAGTGCCCAGCTACCCGTAAGCTTCTGCATCCCCTTCATTCCATGGGTCCCCATAACCACCATCACAGCATCTATCTCATCGGCAATCTCTCCAATGCTGGTAAAAATGTTCCCTGGCCTGACTATCACTTTAGGCTTGATACTATACTTTTTAAATGCCTCAATGG
>JAWODJ010000097.1:0-5213 GCA_046483315.1 Bacteroidales bacterium
ATCTTTATCCGTTGCCATCATATTTGCCATTTTCAGTGGCATCAACACTCTATGAGGGTCATTATAACTTTCCGTTATATGGATAAATACTCCATCCTTAACTGATTCTTCAATAGCAACAGGTTGATTCTCTCTTATGGAGTCAGTGTCCTTTTGATGATTCTGATTACATGACATAATCAATAATCCTGTAATAAATAAAAGTCCCAGGTTTTTCATATCTAAAATTTTTGGTTAATTGGTAGCTTTTCATTGTTGCCAAAATTCATTTATCCTGAAATGAATTTTGAAAATTACAGACAAGTTAATAAAAATTTATAAAGGGAGCAGTTTATTTATTTGGCATACTCCATAATATCCTTTAAACTACTGCAACCTCGACACAATGACAATGTTAAAGGCTCCGGAGGTGCTGAAGGGGATTAGAAAAATTGTAAATTAAAAAAGTGCTGTTGCTGACAACCTGACCATCTAACCTGAATACTAACCCTAAAATTAACCCTAAAAACTGCTGTATAACTCTAATGAACTTTTCACATACAAATAAACCCGATTCAGATTAACTGAATTTTAAACAACCAATAAGAAAACAAAAATTATCAAGAATAAGGTTAAGACGGCCGTCTCCTACATCTCCAGATATGAAAAGGAGCTGGTAAATATTGCCAGGGTAAAAAAAATGCGACGGCGTCATCTGCGGCCATTTATGACAGCGTAAGCCAAAATTCATTATCTTGGCTTTCAGAATTACTGGCTTTTCTTCATCAATTCTGATCACCATGGCACACCACAACACAGTAAAATCGAACATCTACAGCCGGCTGGCTGACCGGCTCAACAGGTTTCCCCAGGGTGCGCCACCGACCGAATACCTGTTCATGATCCTACGTGTACTATTCTCCGAAAGGGAGGCAGAACTGGTATCCCTTCTCCCCATCAAGCCCTTTACCGGTAAAAAAGCAGCCGGCATCTGGAAGATGCAACAGGCAGATGCCCGTGTTATATTGAATGACCTGGCCGACAGGGGCATCCTTCTGGATTGCGAGCAGAACGGCGAAATCACTTACTCACTGCCCCCTCCCATGGCCGGTTTTTTTGAGTTTTCGCTTATGCGGTACAGGAACGATCTTGACCAGAAGGCCCTGTCTGAGCTATTTTATCAGTACATCAACGTTGAAGAGGATTTTATAAAGAATCTTTTTCTGGACGGCGATACACAGCTAGGAAGGGCATTTGTCAACGAGGAGGTATTGCCGAACGATAATGCCCTGCATGTGCTGAGCTACGAGAGAGCCTCAGAGGTAATCAGGACCGCTTCTTTGATCGGGATCGGCGTATGTTACTGCAGGCATAAGATGGAGCATATGGGCCGCAACTGCAATGCACCCATGGAGATATGCATGACATTCAACAGACCTGCAGAATCGCTTGTCAGGCATAAAATAGCCAGGCAGGTCGATGTTGCCGAAGGGCTGGACCTTCTTGAACTTGCACGCAGCAAAAATCTTGTTCAGTTTGGTGAGAACGTGCAGGAGCGGGTCGGGTTCATCTGCAACTGCTGCGGGTGCTGCTGCGAGGCGCTTATCGCCGCCAGGAAGTTCGGTTTTCTAAACCCTGTTTCAACCACCGGCTTCATTCCCGGAATCGATGAAAAGAGATGCACCGGTTGCGGCAGATGCGTCACCCTTTGTCCGATAGAGGCGATGCAGCTTGTAAGCGCGGGTGATCCGCATAAATCCAAAAAGATGAAGGCAAAGCTTGACGCCGAACAGTGTATAGGGTGCGGGGTCTGCCTGAGGGGTTGCAAAGAAGATGCGCTAAGGTTAAAGCGGCGGGAAGAGGAAGTCATTACCCCGGTCAATTCGGTCCACCGGGTAGTGCTGATGGCAATCGAGCGGGGCAAGCTGCAGAACCTGCTTTTCGACAACCAGGTTCTTTACAGTCACAGGGCCATGGCCGCGGTGCTGGGGGTTATCCTGAAACTGCCGCCGGCAAAGCAGATACTTGCAAGCAACCAGTTCCGTTCAAGGTACCTGCTATCGCTCATAAGGAAATACCGGAGAACCACCACCCCGGTGAGGAGATAGCATCGAGAACCTAAGAATCGAAACGGAAGTAATCCCGGGCCTTAAGATGATCCATTTGCCGGAAACCGAAAATCCTGAAAATGATCTCTTTGCCGGTACCAGTAATATCTGGAAATCAATCCAGAAGTCCGGCAGTAACAGAAACTGCAAATTCCACCAGGGTGCTGAGTACCATCAGTGCAAAGGCTGAAGTTCCCGAAACACCAACCGTCACTTCCTTGTCTTCAGGAAGCTTCTCTGAGAGTTCACCAAGCAACTGGGGAGATACTTCCAGTGTAACCGGTGAACAATTGACTATTTGGCATGACAGCCATGGCATCACTCCGGCTGTTCTTTTAGTCAGTTCGTTTCCGTTTAAATTTGTACTGCCGGTCCGCCTGCAATCCCCCGGCCTGTTTTAACTTATCCCTTTCGGGGAAGCGAACGGATATCAATTTGATAAAATGTTAATTCTTTCTTTCTCCGAAGAGACCAAAATACCCGGCTTTTTCACTATTTTGCACCGGGTCCACAATCCGGACCATTAAAGCATCAATATTCAGAAAACCATCAATAACAACCAATTACAATCATTCAAAGAGTTTACCGGCATGCATTTACCTGACACAGACACCGGGGTGGTAGCCTTCGGGGTAAAAACGGGAATAATCACCTCAGACGACAATATCATCGAAGTTATACAGGGAACAATAACAAAGAACCCTGAAATAATCAGAGATAACGACATACTCTGCGTTACCGAATCGGTTGTCGCAATAACACAGCATAACGTGGTAAAGCTGGATAATGTCTCTGACGAAATAAAAACATTACTGGGCATGATGGATGATTCGACACTGGCAGTGGTCCACCCGATCCTTTCCAGGAATCGCTTTTCAATGATGCTCAGGGCAATGGCCAGGGTGGTTCCCTCAGGAAAGGTTATAATCCAGCTCAGGTTTCCGGATGATGAGCAGGGCAACCCGGTCATTGCGAAAGAGACACTGAAAAGGATGGGCAAGTGCTTTGATGACGTGATAACCCTCGATGAGATGACAGAGGAAAGATTGCTTCATCCTGAAACCGGGATGGACTACATCGACTACTATGAAACGATCGTCAGAGAGCAGGGTTGTGATGTTGAAATATTCCTTGCCAATTCATTCGGACATCTGACCGGTAAAAAGCCCGACGCCATTATAGTCAGCAATGTCCACGAGAGAAATGATGTGCTGGGAGCGATCAGGGAGACAGGTTATAAGAATGTGATCACCCTGCAGGACATCTGTTCCGATCCCCGAAAGGGAACATATTCGGAATTTGGCCTACTCGGGTCAAACCTCCTTGATCCGGTCAACGGGCAACTCAAACTGATGCCAAGAAGATCAGACGAGGTTTGTGATGATATCAGAAAAATGGTAAAGGCCCGGTTCGGCAGGGATATTGAGGTGATCATTTACGGAGACGGGGCCTACAAGGACCCTGAATCGGGAATTTTTGAGCTTGCCGACCCCGTTTCATGTTTCGGCTGCACGCAGGGAATAAAGAACCGTAACCGCATCGGAGTCAAGACCAAGTACCTCATGCAGAAGCTCTATAATGAAGGCAGGTCAAGGGAAGAGATCGCCCTCATCATCGGAGAGGAAAGCAGAAAGTTCGCCGCAAAACAGGAGAAACACGGTTTCAGCGCACAGGGCACCACGCCCAGGAAAATTGAAAACCTTGTCTCCTCCCTTGCCGACCTGGTATCTGGCAGCGGCGACACCAACACCCCCCTGGTCGTTGTGCGGGGATTCGTTTAACCCCAAAGTGACCTGCAATTTTGATTCACGTTAAACCCTGATGGCGGTCAGGTTTCCGGAATCTCAAGCTTACCTGCCCAGGTTATTGCAATGCCCCAAAAAGAAAAGCACCTTTTCATCCGGGGAACCTACCATACCCCTTTCAAAAAAGTGCTGTTTCTAACCTAACCTTCTAAACCTAAAAACTAACCTTAAAATTAACCCTAAAAACTGCTGTATAACTCTAATGAACTTTTCACATACAAATAAACCCGATTCAGATTAACTGAATTTTAAACAAACAATAAGAAAACAAAAATTATTCTTAATGATAATATAACATCTTATTAATTAACCTGTAACAAATATATTCTTCCTTTGGAAACAAAACCGATGCTCAAAAAGGCCCATCATAAAACGATCGTAATATCAGACCTGCACCTGGGTACAAAAAATTCAAAGGCAAAAGAGGTGCTGAGGTTTTTGAGGACCAATACATGTGACACCCTGATACTCAACGGAGATATTATAGACGGATGGCAACTGAAACAAACAGGTAAATGGAGGAAAAGACATACCAGGTTCCTAAAATCGGTTATGGAAATGTCATCCTCACTGAAGACAAGGATACTCTACATCACCGGAAACCATGATGATTTTCTCAATCATATTGCCCCTTTCCACTTTGGAAACATCTCGATCCTCAGGGACCATATTATTGAGAGCGGGAACAAAAGGTATTATGTGACCCACGGCGATATTTTCGATACCATCACGACAAATTTCAGGTGGCTCGCCAACCTTGGCGATACAGGATATACATTTCTTCTCTGGCTCAACAAGGTATACAACAACCGGCGGCTCAGGAAAGGCCTGCCATACCACTCACTTTCTAAAATAATCAAGTATAAGGTTAAGACGGCCGTTTCCTACATCTCCAGATATGAAAAGGAGCTGGTAAATATCGCCAGGGTAAAGAGATGCGACGGCGTCATCTGCGGCCATATCCATACACCTGTAATAAGCAGATATGACAATATCACCTACATGAACTCGGGCGACTGGGTTGAATCTCTCAGCGCACTTGTTGAGGACTATTTCGGAAACTGGAAAATCATCTACTACTCCGAGCTTACGGATGAGGAAAAAGATGCGGGGATGAACGGGCAATCCCGCAGCTCGCTTAATCCAGCAACTGTGAGACCTGTGGCACCTGCATAACCTTCAGCATCTGCAGCGACCTCCGCCTGCAACAAACCGTTGCATTTCGGGTAACTGCCTGTATAAAATGATAATCTCCATAACCCTTTCGGGGAACACAACGGTGTGCAGCCCCTGCCATCAGGTTGCAAGGTTTCAGTCGCAA
>JAWODJ010000100.1:0-29381 GCA_046483315.1 Bacteroidales bacterium
TAAAAGTAATTGAAGTAATAGCAGCATCTGACAAAGGATTTGATGATGCAGCCAGAACTGCTGTGGCAAAAGCCTCTAAAACTGTTAAAAACATTCAGTCTGTTTACATAAAGCACATGAATGCAAATGTAGAGAACAACCAAATAGTTTCTTATGCAGTAAATGCCAAAATATCCTTTCTGCTTGAGGAAAAATAGTGTTTGGAATAGCTGACCAATAACATATTAATACCGGTTAAGCTGGCCATTGTTCCTTGTGCAGACAAGTAATGTAAGAAAGCCAGTTTAACCGGTATTAATATATTCGGCTACCGGAAATGAAACATTGCATATTATGATAATAATGATCTTCGGTCTGCCAGGCTCAGGAAAATCTTATTTTGCCAGGCATCTTCAAAAAGAAATAGATGCAATATATTTCAATACGGATATAATAAGGCGTGAATTAAACCTGAATGGTGTCTACAATGAGGAATCAAAGCAAAAGGTATATGATAAATTAGTTGAAGAAGTATCCGGGCAACTGGATAAAGGCTTCGATGTTATTGTTGACGGTACTTTTCACAAACAAAAAAGAAGGGAATCATTCTGCGGCATTGCCAGAAAAAAGAGTATTGAAATATATTTTATTGAAATAAAAGCTTCAGAACGAACCATAAGGAAACGTATTGAAAAAAAAAGAAAAGATAGTGAAGCAGATTTTGAAGTATACAGAAAAATAAAAAATGAATTTGACCCTTTCACTGAAAGTCACCTGGTTTTACGGTCTGATAAGGAATCCATTAATGATATGATAATAAAGACAAAAAAATATATCTATAAATCTCATTAATAATCTTAAACACGAACAAGCCTGTATTTTACATCGTACTATCAATGCCAAAAAAACATTTAGTTATATGTAAAATAAACCGAAGCTCAATATAACAGGGGTGTTCCATCTGACAAGTAAAATCCAAATTTTGAACACATGGATAAAGATCAGGTATTTGATTTAATGAACAGCGGCAGTCTGCCGGGATCCCAAAACCAGGCAGAGATGAAAGAGACACATATTTCATGGATTATCCTGACAGACCATTACGCTTTCAAAATAAAACGACCGGTAAAATACTCTTTCCTGGATTTTTCTTCACTGGAAAAACGCAGGCATTATTGTCACGAGGAGCTTAAACTCAACCAACGGCTTGCCCCTGATATGTATCTGACAGTATTGCCTGTTACCGGGAATATGCTAAATAAAACCCGGTCCGGGGAAAAAAGCACGATCATTGATTATGCTGTTCAAATGAAACGAATGGACAATAAAAAAGAGATGGATAATATGCTGAAAACAGATAAAGTGTCGGATAAGCATATAATAAAATTAGCCGAAAAAATAGCACGGTTCCATCAAAGTGCAAACGTTATTAAAAACAAATTTGATACTGCCGGTTTTCAGGAAAAATACAAAGATATTAAGTCCGTTATCCCCAACCTGAAAAAGAAAAGCATGATAAGAATGATCAGTGTGATTGAACAGGGTATCGATAAATCAAAAAGTTTTCTCACTGACCGGGAAGACTTTCTCAATAACAGAATTAAAAAAGGATTTCACAGGGATTGCCATGGTGATCTGAATTCACGTAACATCTTTGTATATGAGGACCCGGTAATATTTGACTGCATAGAGTTTAATAAAGAATACCGACATATTGATGTCCTGAATGACATTGCTTTCCTGTGCGTTGACCTTGATTATTTCGGCAAAAGTAATTTCAGTGAGCTTTTTTACAAAAAATATCTTGAATACACAGATTTTAAAGACAATGCAGATACCCGCCAGCTATTTACCTATTATAAAAGTTACAGGGCTAATGTACGGGCAAAAGTCACCCTTATCAGTGCAAGCAAAACTGAAGATGATAAGAAAAACAAAGCACTGGTAAACGATGCCGTAAAATATCTTGAACTAATGAAAAAGTATACAGATTTAACAGGATGCTGACTCTTCAGTTACTTATCTCCTCTCTCAAATTCAATATGACTTTTTCTATTTCACCAATAGTTTCGCTGACAAGACTGGAAACATCATCGTAATCTTTATTAACCAATGTCCTGATCTTTATCTCCGTTAATTTGGAAATAACAGAATTCACTTCAAGATGACGATAAGACGGGAGTAATTTATGAGCTGTTTCACCGATCTGCTCCCAGTTTTTTTCTTTGAGAAAACTTTTAAATTTTCTGACGGCTTCTTCCGAATTTTCAATAAATATTCTGATCGTTTGATCTATAAATGCTTCATCATCATCTGCTATTTTTTTGATCTCCAGCAAGCTATATGGCTTCGGACTATGTTCTCCTTTTATAATAACCTCAGTTTTTGACTCAGGCACTGTACTCTTCCCTATTTGAAGCACTTCACAAATCTTATTATAAAGAGAACTCTCTCTGAAAGGCTTTATTAAAAAATCATCAATGCCGGCCTCCCTGTATTTTATTATATCATCTTTAAAAGCAGCGGCAGTAAGTGCAATAATCCTTATTTCATTGTCCTGTTTGTCATTCCGCAGGTATTTTGCAACTTCTATTCCGCTAATGTCAGGCATGTGAATATCCAGCAAAATAAGGTCATATTTCCCGGTATTCAGTTTATCTATTGATTCAGACCCATTGTTTGCAACATCAAATGAACAATTGAACTTCTTAAGGATTGTCTTTCCAAGAAACAGATTTACACTGTCATCATCAACAAGCAGAATTTTTACATCTTCCAGTTTACCCGGATCGATCACATTAGGATCATAAGTTAATATTTCTGTATCTTTTCCTTTTGCATAGGGAATTGTAAAACTGAAAGTTGTACCAACATTCCGCTGACTCGACACAGAAAGGCTACCGCCCTGAAGTTCTATAAGGTTCTTGCATATAGCAAGTCCTAAACCTGTCCCTTCATATTTTTTACCGGTACCGGAAATACTTCGAATATATTGTTTGAATACAGCCTTAAGATGTTTTTTTGAAATGCCAATGCCGGTATCACTTACATCGAACTTTATGATAACATTTTCAGGAGTTTCATCATAAATGAAACATCCAAGCTTTACGGCGCCCTTATTGGTAAATTTGATTGCATTGGTAAGCATATTCATCAGAATCTGCTGCAGGCGGAATGCGTCGCCCTTTAACACCATATTCAGCTTGTCATCTATCTCGTAATCAAATGCAAGTTTCTTTTTTTCAGCTTTAGCTGCCAAAACTTTGAATACATAATTAACAGTATTTTCCAGTCTGAAGGGGGTTTTCTCCAAACTAACCTGATTAGCCTCAATCTTGGAAAGCACAAGTATATCATTTACCAATGAGAGTAAAAGCTCCGAGGATTCATCAATAATCCGGACATATTCACTCTGTTTAACCGATAATTTCGTTTGCATAAGTTGCTCCGTAAAACCCATTATTGCATTCAACGGGGTCCTGATTTCATGGCTGACACGAGCCAGAAACCTGCTTTTTGCTTTTTCCGATCTGACTGCTTCATCCTTTGTTCTCTTAAGGATCTTTTTTGACATCTTTTCACCGGTAACGTTTCTCAAAACAGCCATTCCTCCTGAAATTTCATTGTCACTTTCCCTTAACGGGGAAACTCTTATCACGTAATAGAGATTATGTAGCTTGTACGCTGACTCAACGTCCACCCCATTTAGTGCATTATCAAATAAAGGAGTCCAGATTTTTCTTATCTTTTGAACCGAAACTTCAACAATTTTTTTTCCGAGAAAATCATCTGTGGAAAACCCTGCATTTTTCATTTCAACTCCTTCTGCCATAATGAACCGCATTTCCTTATCAAACAGAAAAACATTTATTTCAGGCAGATTATTTAACATAGCACGATAAAGATAAAGGTCATGCCTCAGGTCCTGTTGCTTTTTTTTATAGTCTGTAATGTCTTTGCCGGATATCAGAATACCCAGTAAACAATTATTATCGTCTAGTAATTTGAGATTTTGTGCATCAATGATCCGTTCTTCTTCATTCAATGTATTCAGGCAGTAAAGAATATTCAGAGTGTTATTGTTATTATTGGAACAGAATTCATCTAATTTTGACCTGATTCTCTTTCTCTCTTTCTCCGTTACAAGAGCATTAATAAAATCCCTGCCCACCATGTCAATAGAATGAATATCCAATACTTCAGAAGCTCTTTTGTTTAAAAAGATAATCTCATTATTGGGGTTAACCATAATCACAAAAAGTCCTAAAACATCGAAGCACTGCACAGCAAATTCAGATAAACGCACAGAGCCTGATTTATCCAGAAAAAATTTCTTTAAAAACTCCTGTTGAAGAAAATTTTCCATAAATATTATCTCATTTTCTCAAACACTTTTTTGCTAAATTAATATATTAATAACAGTTTCAAGTAAACCCGGCCAATAACATGCCCCGGTTCACGCCGGGAGATGAGGTATAATTCCACAGTTTTTGACCTGCTCAAAAAACTAAGTCCCTGAAAAGGTGAGAACACAAAATCTGATATATATGTAATGTGCTCATTTGATATCACTTGGCTTATGTTTAGTAAAATAAAAATTCATAAACGGAACAGCTTTTGTTTTAATAATTGTAAATATTAAATTATAAAATCAATGAAGACATTACTAGCAATTATTCACGAAACCTTACAGTCAACAGAATTTATCAGGTATTCAATATTAATGTCGAAAGATTTTAAAATGAAGCTGCATCTGCTCTTCATACAGGATCCTGCAAAATATACGATGAATGCGGATACCGGAGTTTCGCCCGTTTATCCTGTTCAGAATGACATTGATGTATCACTGATGGAGGCCGACAGAAAAAATTCACTTGAAACACTTGAAGCCATTATTGAGGAATTAAAAGATGAAATAACATCTGACGTTCGGATCAATCTTAGCAGCGAAACAGGAGGCATGCAGGAAATTGTGAATCTTTTTATATCTGAAAACAAGGCTGATATTATAATAGTGGAAAACAAGAAAGAGAGAGGTTTCTGGATTTTAGATTCTCCCGATATTGATCTTGTTTTAAAAACCGCTTCTCCATGCTGGATTATACCATCAGGAATGGAATATCATCCATTCAAAAAAATTGTTTATGCCACCGATTATAATGAAGCCGATATAAAAACCTTAAAGGAACTAATAAATCTGACCGGCATGTTTTCTCCGGAAATCATTGCTCTCCATATTACTGATTCCGGAGATTTTCAAAAAAAAACAATGGAACTGGGCTATGGTGATATGGTAGTGGAAGAAACAGGTTATAAGAATATTACTGTGTCATCAATAATTGATGACAATGATAAAGATATGGGTGAGCATATAAATAGCTTTGCACTTGATAATAATGCAACTCTCATTGTCTTACTTAAAGAAAACAAAGGATTTCTTGAGAAAATATTTAAATCAAGCGCAACCAGGGAAGTTATTAAAGCAGCTAAATTGCCGGTTCTTGTATATCATGAATAACTATATTGAATATCAGACATTCAAACCATAAAATAATTATTAATTAAAATTATATTAAAATGGACAGAGAAGAATATAAAGCAAAAGCAAAAAAGAGTATTGATGACCTTTTCAACAAAATTGATGAACTGGAATCAAAAAAAAATGAAAAAAAAGGAGAAGGAAAGGCTGAACTGGAAAAAAACCTGGCTGAAATTAGATTGAAAAAAGCTGAATTGGAATTAAAGTACAAGGCCCTTGTCAGTGCTTCAAAAGAAAAATGGGAAGAAGCAAAAGATGAATTTAATACAAGCCTCGATTCTTTTAAGGAAGGACTCTCTAAACTTGGATCTGTTTTTAAACAATACTAAAACACAGTAAAATGGAAAAAGAAGAATTATTAAAAAGAACTTATCAGGAAATTGAAGATATTAATAAAAGAATAGCTGAGTTAAATGACAGGATAAAAGATGAAAAAACCGATGCTTCCAGAGAAAAAACAAAATCGGTTATAAAAAAGCTGGAAGAGATAAGAGATAAGATCCGTTCGCATTATGTTAAACTGGACAGAACGGGAGGAGGAGAAACAAAGAATATAACCAAAATAGAAAAGAATATATATACAGATATCCGTTCTTTTGAAGATGCATTTAAAAATGCAGGAAGAATTTTTTCGTCAATGAACAGATAAACAGAATATGTTGTTCCTTGAATAAAATAAGTACCAATAACAGGACTGATTTCTCTGTATGCATTTTTAAAAAAGAGTCTTTACTGTTTTGAAGGTTAAGTCTGTCCGGCAATTGATGCATTATCAGGTATTTTTGCACTGATCCTGATTCTAAAACACCTTTAAAGTAACCGGATTATTATTCCTTTAATCTGAAAGATGCCATTGCTGGTATGGCATTATCATTATTGTAATTTTCCATCCAACATTAATAAAACAATATTTATATAATATGCAAAGCAGATTCTCCTTAAACCTTGGTAAACCTTTCGGGATAAAATTGTCGGTACACTGGACATTTTCATTGTTGATAGCCTATATAGTATTTATAAGCTTAAATCGCGGACTGGAGTTTATCCAGATATTAATGCATGTAATATTCGTACTGACTCTGTTTGTATGTGTTGTCCTTCATGAGTTCGGCCATTCTCTGACTGCTATGAAGCTTGGAGGAAAAGTTCAGAGCATTACTCTTTTACCGATTGGAGGCATGGCTAATATCACTGAGATGCCCGAAAAGCCAAAAGATGAATTTATAGTCTCAGCAGCCGGGCCGCTTGTAAATATTGTAATAGCCGGCATACTTTGGATATACCTTGCTTTTGGAAGTTCTGCGGACCCAAGTCAAATGGAATTTGATGTTATTACGGCTGACAATTTTGTAGTAATGCTGCTGGCTGCGAACCTTTTTATTGTTGCTTTCAACCTGATACCGGCATTTCCAATGGATGGCGGTCGTCTTTTCAGGTCGGCTCTCGCAATAAAGATGAGCAGAATGAAAGCAACGCGAATTGCAAAGGATATCGGACAGATATTTGCAATAGTATTCATTTTCGCAGGCTTTTTCCTTAATCCGTTCCTTATTGTTATAGGTTTCTTTATTTTTTTGGGAGCCAGGGGCGAATATGAGATGATGAAATACCGTGATATTTTAAACAATTACACTGCAAAGGATATTATAAAAACTGATTATGAAGAACTGGATGAGAATGATTCACTTGGCCTTGCAGCAGAAAAACTTGTACATATATCAAATCCCGGTTTTGTGGTTACATCCGGGGGAGAATATTCAGGTATTCTTACCAAAAATGACCTTGTTAAAGGATTAAATATCCATGGCAAAAAAGGAACAGTTAAAGAGGTTATGAGTGAAAACATAGAATCTGTAAACATAGATACACCTTTATTTGAAGTCTTTATGAAGATGCACAAGAATAAATACGATATCATGCCGGTAAAAAAAGATAGTGATTTTAAAGGAATACTGGATAGTGAAAGCATCAATGAATTCTTTCTGATACAAAAGGCTTTGAAATAGAGAAATACTGTAAAAAATAACATTTATGGATCATATAACAATTGAAAAGCTTAAAGAGCTGGCCAGGGTAAATGAACCGGATTGCATAAGCATTTTTATCCCGACCCATCGTGCAGGTCAGGAAGTTAATGAGATGACTGATCAAAAGAAATTCAAAAACAAGGTAAAGGAGGTCAGAGATAAACTTAAATACCACGGACTTGCAAAAGATGAAACAGAGGATCTTCTCGAGCCTCTAAATGAATTGATTGACGATACAGGATTCTGGAAGCATCAATCCGACGGACTTGCTGTTTTCAGAAACAGGAACACATTTGATTATTATACATTGCCCGTTCTGTTTGAATCATTTAATTATGTTGCTGATCATTTTTATATTAAACCCCTTATTCCGTATGTAAATGATGAAGGCAAATTTTATTTGCTGGCACTTAGCCTGGGTAGTATAAAAGTTTATGAATGTTATCCACATCAGATCAATGAGCTGGAGATAGAAGACCTTCTTCCCGAGAGACTGGAGGAGGTTGTGGGTTACGATTACAGGGAAAAGAGTCTTCAGTTCCGGTCCGGACAGACCGGTTTCAATCAGTCTATGTTTCATGGTCAGGGGAGATCAAACGAAGAGGAAAAAAAACAGGAAATATTGAAATTTTTCAGGACAGTAAATGACGGGATGATGAAGTTACTGCATGATAAAAATATTCCATTGGTTTTGGCAACGGTTGATTACCTGACACCTATTTACAGAGAGGCAAACGCTTATAAATATTTACAGGAAGATTTCATACCAGGTAACCCCGAACATGAAGATCCGGTATTGCTTCATGAAAAAGCCAAAACATTATTGGAAGGATACTTTAATCTCCATAAAAAAGAAAAAGCACAAAGTTTCGAACAAGCTCTTTCTGACCAGAGGGCATCATACAAAGAAGATGAGATTATTCCCGCCGCCATCAACAAACGTGTCGATACTCTTTTTATAAAGAACAGGGAAGAAATGTGGGGTATATTTGATTACAAAAGTAATAAAATATTCAGCCGGGATAAGAATAGTATACAAAGCTCATGTTTATTGAATATGTCTGCAATCCATACAATTCTTAATAATGGCAGGGTATATCTCTCAGATCCTGATGAAATGCCTGAGCCTGTCTCCCTGATGAATGCGATATTCAGATTCTGAAAATGCAGGAATGCACCTGTAATGCCATGTTTTAAATTGAATAGTTGTAAAATTTTCTACTATTCACCATTATTTTTTAATCCACGGTCTTTTTTGAAAGCCCAAGGATATAATTGATAAAAAGAATAAATAAGGTGATTCCAATTGAAAGAATATATTGCCTTAATGCCACAGATATTCCTATACCGGATGAAAACAGAATGGTAGCTGCTGAAGTAAGATATTTAATCTTTCCGTCTTGCTCAATCTGGAGGACCATACCTGCTCCTATAAAACTTATACCGATAATAATAGCCTGAATAATACGTGTGGGATCAGTGGAAATAAATTCGGCCAGGCCAAGCATCCTGAAATGTAAAACAATAATCCCGCCAAGTTCTACAAGCAGTGCGACGGCGCCTCCAACCAGCATGTTGGTGCGAATACCTGCCGGCTTATCAACTTTTCCCCTTTCATAACCAATCAGCCCTGACAAAACTGAGGCAATTATAACATGCAGCAATACTGAAAATTCATTTATATCAAACATAGTTAATAATCATTAATTATTATGTGACAAGGCAATTATCCGGATATTAAGTTTCTCACTCCATGTATCATCAATATCTGTGCCTGTAATTGATTATGAACCTTTAACTGGAACTCAATTGCAAGTTATCCGGAGTATTTGTTTATACAGCTGAACAGATAAAATTTCTTTATTAAAAAATCTGTAGAATTTTGTCACATCCGGTCAATATTTACACACAATAAATTAGTCATTATTATTAAATTATATAAATAAAAAGGCTTTAATCATCCTGGAAGAAAAGGCCTTCTGTGTCAGGTAGATTTTGTAAAGATTATTTTTTGCAAAAAAGCGGTTTTTGGAACGGATATGGAGCTTTTAATTTAACAAATTTTAGTTTTAAAAACCTAATATGAACAGATTAAGACATATAATTATTACAGTAACAGAGAGGTATTCCTGCTGGTAATCAGCAAAAATTAAAATACATTGCAAAACTGGCTGTTACTGCATGATCTGTCAAATAAAAAATAATACTCATGCCGGTACACAATAAAGAAATAGCTAAAATACTTAATGAGATAGCCGATCTGTTAGACATTAAGGGAGAAAATCAGTTCAGGATCAGGTCATATCGCAATGCGGCAAGAACCATATCAGGTTTAACAGAAAATATTACACAAATAAAAGGTGGCAAAAAAAAGATAAAATCTCTTCCCGGCATAGGAGAAAGTATTGCCGAAAAGATTGAGGAAATTGCCAATACCGGAAGAATCTCGCAACTGGATGAACTTAAAAAGGAAATCCCGGAATCCCTGGTTGATATTATGAAACTCGAACAGATGGGTCCGCAAAGAACAAAAATATTAAATGAGAAATTAAACATCCAATCAATAAAAGACCTGGAAAAAGCTGCAAAGGAAGGAGAAATTGAAAAACTGGAAGGATTTGGGAAAAAAACCAGTGAGAATATCCTTAAAGAGATAGAAGAATATTCTGAAAAAGGAGGGTCAAAAAGATTTAAACTTCATGAAGCGGGTGAAATGATTAAGCCTATGGTGAAATATCTCAAAAAAAATATTAAAGATATTACCATAGCGGGAAGCTACAGAAGAAAAAAAGAGACAGTGGGAGATATTGATATTCTTGGAATAAGTAAAGATCCCGATATGGCAATGGACTACTTTGTAAATTATGAGGAAGTGGAAAGGATACTTGCCAAAGGAGAATCCAGATCGTCGGTAAAACTACGAACAGGTCTCCAGGTGGACATGAGGATCTTTAATAAAGAATCATATGGAGCTGCATTGCTATATTTTACAGGATCCAAAGCCCATAGTATTGCGTTAAGAAAAGAAGGACAGGAGAAAAGTTATAAAGTTAACGAATACGGGATTTTTAAAAATAAAAAACGACTGGCCGGAAAATCTGAAAAGGAAATGTATAAAAAGCTGGGACTGCTCTTTATTGAACCTGAGATCAGAGAAGATAACGGCGAGATAGAAGCTGCAAAGAATAATCAACTTCCTGAATTGATCACACCTGACCAGATCAGGGGAGACCTGCAATCTCATACCAATGAGACAGATGGTAAATATTCGCTTGAAGAAATGGTAAAAGCAGCAGAGAATAAAGGATATGAATATTTTGCCATAACAGACCATTCAAAAAAAGTCTCCATGGCCAATGGGCTTGATGAAAAAAGGCTTGCATATCAAATAGATGAAATTGATAAATTAAACAGGAAAATTAAAACCCTGAAAATTTTAAAATCAGTAGAAGTGGATATTCTTGAAGACGGATCGCTCGACCTTTCTGATGAAATTCTCAAAGAACTTGATTTGGTTGTATGTGCTGTTCACTATAACATGAACCTGTCCAGAAGTAAGCAAACCAAGAGAATTCTGAAAGCAATGGAGAACCCGTATTTCAATATACTGGCCCATCCAACGGGTCGCATGATTGGCAAGAGAAGTGGTTATGACATAGATATGGATAAAATAATGAAAGAGGCCAGAGATAAAGGTTGTTTTTTGGAAATCAACAGCAATCCTGACCGTCTCGACCTTAGCGATAATTATATAAGGCAGGCCAAAGAAACAGGTTTAAAACTGGCTGTTTCAACCGATGCACACTCACTGGATAATCTTGAATATATGAAATACGGAGTTGCACAGGCAAGAAGAGGTTGGCTTGAAAAAGACGATATTATCAATACCCGATCATGGAAAGAGCTTAAAGAATTGCTAAAGAGAAATTAACAGATTTTTTTTTATATTTGATGATAATGAGTAAAATTCATTTTTAAATAATTTTCGTTGCACGGATGAAAATATTGATCACCGGAGGAACAGGGCTTATTGGTAAAGAGTTGGGCAGGAAGCTAAAACAAAAAGAGTATAGTGTGGCTGTTTTAAGCAGGCATAAAAACCACGATACTGATATACAAACTTATTTATGGAATCCGGAAAAAAATGAAATTGAAAATGGAGCCATTGAAACAGCTGATTATATTATTCATCTTGCCGGAGCCAATATATCTGAAAAAAACTGGAAGAAAGAAAGAAAAAAGGTGATTGTTGACAGCAGGGTTAAGACAGCTGATTTCCTTTATAGTCAAATAAAAAAATCCGGCAACATACTCAAAGCATTTATTTCCGCATCAGCAGTCCATTATTATGGAACTGTAACCTCGGATAAAATATTTACCGAAGATGACCCTCCTGCTGCAAATGATTTCCTGGGGATAACCTGCAGGAAATGGGAAGAATCAGCATTCAGGTTTAAAAAACCGGGAATTAGAACCGTAATCATAAGAACAGGTGTAGTCCTCTCCGGTAAAGGAGGTGCGCTGTCAAAAATGCAGTTACCAGTAAGATTAGGGATAGGTTCTCCTGTTGGCAGCGGCAGGCAATATCTCCCCTGGATACACATTGACGATTTGTGCAATATCTATATCAAGGCTATCGAAGATAGTAAGATGGACGGTGCCTACAATGCAGTGGCACCTGATCACATTACCAATAAAGATTTTATGAAAACTATTGCCAGGGTTCAGAAAATGCCATTCTGGGCGCCTAAAGTTCCGGCGTTTGTCATGAAAGCCTTATACGGGGAAATGGCAGATATACTTTTAAAAGGAAGCCGGGTATCATCAGCCAGGATCAGGGAGGCAGGATATAACTTCCGGTTTTCTTCACTTGAAAGTGCTATTGGTAATTTGATTAGTTAAAAAATAATCCCATCTATTATGTTTATTCTCTTCTGTATTATACGATTTTTGAATAATCTTAAAATCCATAGGACCTGAAACGCTGACTTTGTATTACCTGCCAAACATAATTAGCTGATTATTAATTTAATTAACCTGTTTTATTCAAGGCTAAATTCTTTTGCCCCCGATTCTTTACCATCTATGTAAACCTGAATCATATAGCTTCCAGGCTCGAGACTGACAGTATGCTCAATGTCAAAACTTAAAGTCACCGATTCATTGTTGTACTTAATTTGCTCATGTTCGGTATATTCACTGGTTTCTCCCGTATCTTCAATAGTAAATGTGCCGGTTGATGGCTCAATGATACTACCATCGGGACCTGTCATAACCATATGAATATTCTTTTCACCCGGTTCAACAAACAAATTATCATTTATCTCAAAGCTTATGGAAGTACGATCGACCCTCCCGGCAACATCCATATATACCGGTCTGCAGATCCATCTGTCCCTGAAATTGTTTACACAAATATTATATGCCCTTAAATAGGTTGCTTCCATAATCCTTTCATTCAGATTTTTATTTTCTTCTTCCTGCCGGAGTAATTGATTATTAAGCTCCTCTAATTCTGCTAGCAGATTGTTCTTTTCATCTTCTATCTTTTCATACTCCTGCTCAATCTTTTCCAGTTCAGCAATCTGTCTGCGTAAATCGTCCATTTCAAAAGTCTCCCGACGCAGTCTGGATATCCTGGCATCACGGGCCTGGATTTCCACTTTAAGGTCTGCAGCTGCTTCTTCGAGTTCCTCTAATTGTTCGTTGAGGATTTCAATTTCAGCTTTGAGTTGTGCGTTTGACTCTTCGGCAAGAATCTTATCTTCCTCTACAAGGTTTTTTTCTTTAACAAGTTCTTCCTTCTCATTGTTGATTGTACTGTTGCGAACAACCAGAAAGACATTTCCCACTATTGATAAAAGAAGAATAACTGCTATTACAATACTGGTAGTTTTTTGTGCTTTTACTTCTCTCTCCAGGCGTTTTTCTTTAAAATTTTCCATAACTGTCTTTTTTAATAATTCAGAAACACTATTTAAAAATTTTATTATGATAAATATCTATTATCTGCATCCCCTGCGGCAAATAATACAACAACCCGTTAAAGCCGGTATCATGTCTATCAAAGACTAAAGGCATAAACTGATCCGGTACCATCAGGATATACACCTTCAATATAAACATTCCCTGAATAGTCTTCCAGCAGTCTAACAATATGGGATGGTTCACTGACTATTTGATTATTAACACTAACTATGATAAATCCTTCTTTCATGCCAACTGCCTGTAGCTCTCCTGATTCCAGATCTGTTACCTGCACCCCTCCCGGCAAATTAAGTTCTTCTTTTAATTCTTCAGGTACCATTTTAAGAGTTGCTCCCAGCAAAGTCTCTTCCTGTTGCTTAACCAGTTCACGTTGCTCTTCCATACTCATCAAATTTGCCGTCAGCTCTATTGTCCTGCCATCTCTTTTTATTGAAATTTCTACTCTGTCGCCAGGCTGGTTACTGCTGATCTCCTGCTGCAATTCACCTGTACTGTTAATGGTCTCCCCGTCAATTCTCATGATAACATCACCACTTTGAATTCCTGCCTTATCAGCTGCACTGCCATCCATAACAGATTCTACATATATACCGGCAATCTGTTCAATGCCTTTTTCAGAAGCCAGTTCTGAAGTCACCTCCATAATAGATATACCTAAAACACCTCTTCTTACCTCCCCGTATTCTATTATATCATCTTTTATCTTCTCAACAATGGAAGAGGGTACAGCAAAGGCAGTCCCTATATGGGTGCGCGTAGGAGAAATTATCAGGGTAGGAATGCCCACCAGTTCTCCCTTAAGGTTAACCAGGGCACCGCCACTGTTACCAACATTGACTGCAGCATCTGTCTGGAGAAAAGATTCCACAGGCATGTCACCTTCACGCAAAACACCCAAAGTTCTCTCTTTAGCACTTATTATACCTGCCGTAACAGACGAGGTTAATCCAAAAGGATTACCTACAGCCAGTACCCACTCTCCTATTCGCAAATTTTTAGAACTTCCGAAACTTATATAAGGAAGATTTTTGGCATCTATTTTTATGACAGCAATGTCCGTATTGGGATCCGAGCCCAGCAATTCCGCATTAAAGGTTTGCTGATCATTCAAAGTAACCTCAATATCATCAGCACCCTTGATAACATGGGCATTGGTTACAATATAACCATTTTCACTAACAATAACCCCCGATCCGAAAGCGACTTCAGGTTCCGGATCTTCATCTCTTTCCCGGGGGCCAAAAAAGAATTCGAAGGGATTACGGATTTCCCTTTTTTCCCTTTCCCTTAGAGTCTTGACATGTACTACCCCGTAAATAGTTTTTTCAGCAGCATAGGTAAAATCGGTATTATCATTATCCTGAATTCCGTTAAAACTGTTCTGCCAGGATTGATGGCATGAGAAATCTTTTACCCTGGTTCCGGCAAAATTATTTGTTGCAGCAAACGCCAAAATAATAATTATGATAGCCGCTCTGGTAAATAAAAAGTCATTATTAAAAAACATGTTTTTCATCTCATTTGGTTTTTTAATTATTCTATGATTATTTTAAAAACAGGTAACCCGATAATTAATATGGTTTGTTGAATTATAGTCCTGATCTTTCAACCTGTACGTGCCATTAGAGCATAAAATATCATGCCATTTTATCCCTCCGTCAATTCTTCTTATAAATAGCTGATAATGTGCGCACAAAAAAGTTTTCGAAAATAATCCCCGGTAAGACTGTAGATTTATTACACGATATAAGGATTCATTGACTCATATTATAGCTCCAGGAACCTGACATACCAGGCCGGAGTATAATTGAATTAGAGTGTCCGGTAAAATAATAATTACTGTGTGAGATAAGTAGTTACAATAGGTGTTGATCTAAAAAAGCAGGAGTTGAGTTCACTCTTAATGTCCGGGTAATTGCAGTGTAAAACTCACAGACAAACAGTAAGCAGGCATTGAATAGTTATTGATAATTGTTATTCCCCTGGTTTATAATTTTTAATTTCGCCTGATTTCCTTAATGTATATCTCGGCAACACAAAAGATAATTAAACCAAAAATAATAGCAACCCACTGCCCTTCACCCTCAATCTTCAGATATCTGTCAATCTATCTTATTATAAAAGCTAATAAAGCACCGAATAGAACGGCAGCAATAATATTCAGCAAAACACAATATTATTTATCAGTGGTCATGATCATGGTCATGGTCATGGTCATGATCATGATGATACTCTGCAGCTTCATCATAAGTTTCATGGTGGATTCCTGATGCATGCTCGCCTGGTGCATAAATGGTGTATAATTTCAGATCAATATCCCCCGTATTCCTTACCTCGTGCCAGTATCCGGCAGGAATAAATATTGCCCAGTCATGGGAAACATTTTTGTCGAAAGAGAGATTTTCTTTTGTTTTACCCATCAGAACACGAGCTTCCCCCTCCTCAATCCTGATGAATTGATCGATATCTCCATGCAGCTCCTGATCTATGATCTCTCCGGGTTTAAGGGACATCAAAACCATCTGCATATATTCCCCTGACCATCTTGCTAACCGATAACTGGAATTGGAAACAGTAGCCTCTTCTATATCAAGCACCCAGGGACTTTTTCCCATATCCTCCAGATCTGTCATTATTGTTTCAGATTCTTCACTGCTCTGACTGTTCTGGCATCCTGTAACTAAAAAAAATACTAATACACCAAAAACGGAAAATAGTATCCCTGTCCTGTTTATAAATGATTTTTTCATAATTAACCTCCTGTTTTAAAATTTATAAGAAATAATATACATCAAATTTAATACAATTGGTTCTATGAATTGTTCATATTTATCCACTCAAATCTATGCCATACCAATAAACTTGATAAAATTAAATATATATTGTTGATTATTTACACATTGTATTTTTATCTTTCTTCCCATTGAATCATAAACGTCTGTTAATGTGTCTTTTACTTTCACAACATTAAGTTGTGGCACTGTATTTGACATTTCTAAAACTATTAATGTTAACCTGATATTCCTTTTTAAAAAGGAAACCTCCATAAGCCTTTGGCAGACAAGATAACATTAACAAACCATGGGGGTTCAATATGTTTGAAGCAATGAACATGAATTATCTGTATATTATAATTCTTTGATTATAAAATTTATTAACCTGATTTGTATCTATAAAATAACCACAAAATACTTAAAATATTATGGCAATAAGCAGCCGGTGGAACCTAATTATGTTATGCTGAATCTTTTCAAGACGCCTTGCGGGGCTTGTTTGAGGAACCTGATGTTGAACCTGCAACACCAGGGATAGTGGGAATGGAACAACTGATTCAACTTGCAGGTCAGGCATTTGAAAATTATATCAGGTATACCGGTACAAAAGATTTTGATATGGCTTCACAAGCTTTATACGAGCTGGAAGAGACACTGCAGGAAATGGGTCAGTTGCAGCAGTCCGGTAATCAATAAAAATAAACAAAAAATCAAAAAATGAATTCCCGGAAAAAAGAAAATACCTCATCACATCAGCTTCATAAGCAAGGAGTATATCGTGATCATCAGAATCACGATTACAGCGAACATAGTTACAACCATGAACATAATCCCGGCAATCCTGGGGAACACAAAAATCATGACAGCAATAAGAGCAACCATAACCATGGTGACCATAAGAGCAATCATAACCATGGTGACCATAAGAGCAATCATAACCATGGTGACCATCACAAACAAATGGCTGAGGATTTTAAAAGAAGGTTCTGGATATCAATATTTCTGACTATCCCGGTTTTACTCCTGAGCAGTACCATACAGCAATGGTTTGGATATGAACTGGTATTTGCCGGCAGTGAATATATTGTTTTTTTCCTGGCTTCATTACTCTATTTTTATTGTGGCTGGCCATTCCTGAAAGGATTTATTGAGGAAACGGGCAAAAAAAGGCCAGGTATGATGACACTCATTTCGCTGGCCATAACTGTTGCCTATATATATAGTTCTGCAATAGTTTTTGGTTTGGAGGGCGAGCCGTTCTTCTGGGAACTTTCCACGTTGATTGTAATTATGCTTGGCGGACACTGGATGGAAATGAAGTCAGTGATGAAGGCTTCAGGCTCACTCGATAAGCTTATGGAACTTATGCCCGATACAGCTAACCTTATAACAGAATCAGGTATAGAAAATACTCCTGCAAATAAGATCAAAGAGGGAGATAAACTGTTGATCAAACCCGGAGAAAAGATCCCGGCCGATGGTATAGTCTATGAAGGCTCATCATCGGTTGATGAGTCTGTCCTGACAGGCGAATCAAAACCAGTTGTGAAAAACAAGGATGATGAAGTTGTAGCAGGAGCAGTAAATGGCAAAGGGTCCCTCAAGATAAAAGTAAAAAATTCCGGTGAAAATTCTTACATCTCCAGGGTTATTGATATGGTGCAAAAGGCAGGAAAAGCGAAATCCAGAACACAGAATCTTGGTGATAAAGCAGCATTCTGGCTCACCATAATAGCTCTTGCATCCGGAACTATCACTCTTGCTGTTTGGCTTTTAGCTGGAGAAGACTTCAACTTCGCCCTTACCCGTATGGTTACAGTCATGGTTATAGCCTGTCCTCATGCCCTGGGACTGGCCATCCCCCTGGTAGTTGCAATATCCACCTCAGTATCTGCCAATAATGGCTTGCTGATACGCAACCGCACCAGTTTCGAGAATTCGCGCAAAATTGATGTTGTGGTCTTTGATAAAACCGGTACATTGACAATGGGCAGGTACGGAGTTTCCCGGTATGACAGCCTGAACGGAAATAAAGATAACGCCAATATTCTTGCCTATGCTGCTGCAGTTGAGAGGGAATCAGAACACCCGATCGCCAACGGCATTGTAACAAAGGCCAGTGAGGAAAATGTTGAAATTCCCGATGCCTCAGAAGTGGAAAATCTTACCGGTGAAGGTATTAAAGGTAGAATAAAGGGACAACAGGTCATGATCGTGAGTCCTGGTTACCTGGAAAAAAATAAAATTGCGGTTGAAAAGCCTGTAGAACCGGAAAAAACAGAAACCCTGGTTTATATCCTGATTGATGATAAACCTGCAGGGTATATTACCTTAAAGGATGCCCTGCGTGAATCTTCAAAGGAAGCTGTAAAGCAATTGAATAAAATGGGTATTGACTGCTATATTTTAACCGGGGACAATGAAACGGTTACCCGGAACATAGCTGAAGAACTAAATCTGAAAGGTTTTTTTGCCGGAGTAATGCCGGATAAAAAACAGGATAAAATCAGGGAGCTGCAAAAAGAAGGCTTGTTTGTGGCTATGGTGGGCGACGGGGTAAATGATGCACCGGCACTGGCACAGGCAAATGTGGGGATTGCTATTGGATCAGGGACTGATGTGGCGGCTGAAACTGCCGATATAGTGCTGGTGGAGAGCGATCCTTTGCATGTAACGAAAATAATCGCATTTGGTAAAGCCACCCACAAAAAAATGATCCAGAATCTGGTATATGCAACCGCATATAATGTTATTGCTATTCCGTTAGGCGCGGGAGCCCTTTTCTGGGCAGGTATAATGATAAACCCCGCACTGGGGGCAATATTAATGAGTCTTAGCACTGTTGCAGTTGCAGTTAATGCACAGTTCCTAAAAACAAGTTTGACCTGAAAAACACAAAAAAAATTACCCAACTAAAACAAAATATAATATGACAATCCTATTAACAGATACCGGTTCAGTTTTCGGGCACGCTCTGGCTATGGAATACCTGAATACCGGATCACAAGTCTATGGAATCAGTAAAAGACATAATGATCAGTTGGAAAAATATGTTAATTATAATCACCTGAAACATGATGTCCAAAAAATTGATAACCTGGATAAAAAGCTCAAGGACTTTTTAGGTCACGTAAAAATATTCGACCTTGTTGTTTTAAATGCCGACACTTTTCCGGTAAAACAGGAAATAAGGAATACCACGGTTAACCAGATTATTGACGCAATGAATATTAATGTGTTAGCGAACAAAATTATTATTAATGCCCTACTTGATAGTACATCTGAGATATACCAGGTGGTAGCTATTTCAACAGAGGTCCTTGTAAGTAGTGCCAGGGGTTGGAATGCTTATGCAATTTCAAAATCGGCTCTAAATACATTAATGAGATTATATGCCCGGGAGATTCCTCAAACTCACTTTTCAGCAATTGACCCTGGAATGACTGACGACACAACTACCGGGGAAAGCTTTATCCCGGGTAATAATAAGAAATATAAGGTTTCCGGAAAGATCAGAGGTGTTCAAAACAAAGGGAATATTCCCGATCCGATCTATGCTGCCAATTATATGGTAGAGGCAATGGGCATTGTATTGCAGGAAAAAAGCGGTTCATATAAGGATGTCAGAGAGATGCTTTTTTCAACGGAGTTATCACACTAGCTGTTTATGATTATTGAATAACCATAAAAAAATAATCTGAAAATTTAATATTATGGTACCTGAAAGTTTCAAAAACTGGATATTATCATACGGAAATGGCATTCTGGCAATAATTTTCGGAAGTGTTGCGCTTATATTTCCGGGGATAACTATAATAGGACTTGCCTTTTATTTCGCTTTCACAATTTTACTGGGGGGTATTCTTTTAACGATCAGTGCCATCAGGTCAAGAAAAATACTTCCAAACTGGCAATTAATGCTTACAGAAGGAATAATTGGAATTCTGATCGGCATCATTATCCTGGCAATGCCGCAGATTGCCGCAGCTTTTTTTGTTGTTATTATGGGGGTATGGGCGATGGTGATTGGATTGGTTTTTATCATTTCATATTTCGGACTAATGCTGCCTGCTATATTGAAACCTTTCCACATACTCACAGGTATATTGTCAGTAATTATTGGTATTGTCATCATTTTAAATCCTTTCGAAAGTACCAGGGTAATTGTTATTTTGATTGGGATTTATGTTATAGCATATGGAATATTTTCAATTATCAATTCCAAAAGAGGTTACTCTTCAGATCGTTATTAAGTTCACTGTGGTAATACCTGATAACGGTTAATACCTGACCTGTATTCCTGCTTTATTAAGGTTAAAAGAATAATTACCGTTCAGACTAATATTCTGAATATTTAGATATGACCGATATAAAAGTAATTGAGAACGAATGGATTCTTATGAGTGACGGGGCCAGGCTGGCAGCAAAGATCTGGCTGCCTCCAGATGCCGGTCGGATGCCTGTCCCGGCAATACTGGAGTATATCCCATACAGGAAAAGGGATTTGACAGCCATTAATGACCATAAAATCCACAGCTATTTTGCACGCAGCGGCTACGCAGGGATACGCGTTGATATAAGGGGAAGCGGTGATTCTGAAGGGATTCTCCGCGATGAATACCTTCAGCAGGAGCTTAATGATGGTGTGGAAGTAATTAAATGGATCGCATCGCAACCCTGGTGTGACGGAAATGTAGGAATGATGGGTATATCATGGGGAGGCTTTAACGGTCTGCAGATTGCAGCACTTCAACCTCCGGAATTAAAGGCTGTTATAACTGTGGCTTCAACAGACGACCGCTACGCTGATGACGTACATTACATGGGTGGATGTCTTTTGTCCGATAATCTTTCCTGGGCATCGGTTATGTTCGCACACACCAGCTGTCCCCCGGATCCCGCGGTGGTTGGGAAAAAATGGAAATCAATGTGGCTTGACAGGCTGGAAGGAAGCGGGTTATGGCTGAAAAACTGGCTGGAGCACCAGCGTCGGGATGATTACTGGAAACACGGTTCAATATGTGAAAACTACAACGCTGTTAAGTGCCCTGTGATGACTGTCAGCGGATGGGCTGACGGATATTCCAATACTGTGTTCAGGCTTTTGGAAAATCTTGATGTTCCCCGTAAGGGTATAGTAGGTGCATACGGACACAAATACCCGCATTTGGGAGGACCGGGACCTGCAATGGATTTTCTCAGGGAAGCGGTTAGATGGTGGGACCAGTGGTTAAAGGGTATTGATAACGGAGTTAAAGATGAACCAATGCTCTATGTATATATGCTTGACTCGGTATCTCCCCTGTCATCCGACCGACCCGGCAGATGGCTTGATGAAAGGTCCTGGCCATCTGAAAACATTGAAGATGATGAATATCCTCTCGACAATCTGAGTATCGGCTTCCAAAACAACCGGCCTGTTAACGCAGATGAGACGGTGAGCATTCAAAGTCCTCTGAATGTAGGATTATTTGCAGGAAAATGGTGTTCATATTCGGAATCAACCGATCTTCCGAGTGACCAGAGAGAAGAAGATGGAGGTGCCCTGGTATTTGACAGCCCTGTACTGAAAAACGATTATGAAATACTGGGTAAGCCTTATCTGAAACTCAGGATAAAGTCAAATAAAAGAGTGGCAATGGTGGCTGCCAGGATTTCCGATATAGGTCCTGATGGAAGAGCCACAAGGGTTACATTCGGTTTGCTAAACCTCACGCACCGGGAAAGCAATGAAGAACCTGACGAACTTATTCCCGGGAAAACCTATGATGTTACTGTTCCCATGAACTATATAGCGCAAAATTTTCCGGCCGGGAACCAGCTGAGGATTTCCATATCCACTTCTTACTGGCCTTTGTCATGGCCGTCGCCTGAGCCGTCAATGCTTACCATATATCCGTCTGAAAGCAGGCTGGTACTTCCAAAAAGAACTGTTGGTAAAAGGGATACATCCAAAAAAGCACTGGAAAAGCCCGGTAAGCTTGAGGAACTTGACACAACCCTAATGGTTCCGGAAAAAAGGGAATGGATCGTTCAACGTAACCTTGCCACCAACGAGGTGTTACTGAAAATTGAAAATCACGACGCTCAGTACCGTATTAACCATATAAATACGGTTTTAAGAAAAGATGCTTCCGAAAAATATTACTACAGCAATAATAAATACGATACTGTAAGAGGAGAGGTTAAAAGCGTCAGGGAATTCAGGCGTCAGGGCTGGAATATAAAAACAATCACCAAAACCGTATTAACTTCCAGCAGAACTCACTTTATTATCAGGGCAACCCTGGATGCATACCATGGTGATGTGAGAGTATTTAGCAGGGCATACGATGAGAATATTCCCAGAGACATGGTATAAATATTTGTCATACATTAAACAACAGGAATGATTAAAAAAAAGAAAATTTTCGTAATAGGACTGGATGATTTCAATCTTGAGAAATTAAGCCATCTGCCTGAATCAGAAGAATGTGAGTTTTTACCCGCTATAAAACTCGATGAAATGCGTGAAGTGAAAAAATTCTCTGTTCCCGGTCTTTTAGAAACAGCCCATAAAAGAATAAATAAAGCAGGTCGTATTGATGCAGTGGTAACCTGGTTTGACTTTCCCGGCTCCGTACTGGTCCCGATTATTGCGGAAGAATATGACCTTCCGGGGCCGTCGCTTAAAAACGTCATGAAATGCGAGCATAAGTACTGGAGCCGCATTGAGCAAAGTAAGGCAATACCTGAAAACATACCAAAGTTTAAGGTATTTGACATATACGATGACAATGCATTCGATAAAATCGGTTTTGAAACACCGTTCTGGATAAAACCCATAAAATCATACGGATCTTTCCTTGCATACAGGATCGGGGATAAAAAGCAGTTTAATGAATGTATGGCAGAAGCACTGGAGCACATTGACCTCATGGTAGAACCTTTTACCGATATTTTTCATAAATACAATGTGTCACCTGAGATATCGGAAATGAAAGAAAAGATGTTTGCGGAAACCGTGATAAAAGGTCACCAGTGTACTGCTGAAGGATATGCTATAAATAATGAGGTGGAAGTATACGGGATTGTTGATTCCATCCTTGAAGGCAAAACTTCTTCTTTTTCTCGATATGAATATCCCTCGGCACTTAAAAACGAAGTGCAGGAGAGGATTGCAGGATTGTCAAAAAAAGTAATCAAACAGATTGGTTTGAATAATTCAGCCTTTAATATTGAATACTTTTATAATGAAAAAACTGACGAAATTAATCTGCTGGAAATTAATCCCAGGATTTCGCAATCACATGCAGATATGTTTGAAAAAGTCCACGGGATATCTCACCATAGAATCATGCTTAGACTGGCGCTGAACAGACAGCCTGAAGAACCTGAAAAACAAGGTGATTTCAAAAAGGCTGCTCATTTTATGCTCAGATCATTTAAGCCCGGCACAGTCAAAAATTCCCCTTCGGATAAAATAATAAATGACCTTAAACAAAAATACCCGGGTTTTGAAATTTTGCTAAACGTTAAAGAAGGTATGGATCTGAATGACCTGGCTGAACATCACATTGACAGTTACAGCTATGTAATGGCAAATATTTTCCTGGGAGCTCAGAACAGGAAAGAGTTGCTCGAAAAATACAATGATGTGGTTGAGCAATTATCCATTGAAATAGAGTCCGAAGAATAGAAAACCAAATCCCCGGCTTTTAAAAAGAAACACTTTCACTGTTATCCCTATTCGTATTTAATAACTTCCACCGGGCATTCTTCCGCAGCCTCTTTTATTTTATCTTCGTAATCATCAAAGCTAACCCCTTCTTTTACAATGGCTGTATCGTCAGGCAGATCAAATACCTCGGGACATATATCAACACAAGCCTCACAGGCTGTACAACCTTCTTCTATCCATACTTTCTTAATAGCCATAATTTCTGATTTTTAAATTATTAAAACAGTTAGTATTCCGGTACTTGGTGGATCATCTTCTGATAAGACAGGTATCTTAACAGCAGACAGATCAAAAGAGTCAAAAATTCGATAAATCCCAATTATCTTAAAATCCCCCAAACAGCAGCAACCAGGAGTAGAATGAAGAGAAACCAGAAAAGACCACTTAAAGCAATAAAAGGAACCTCATCACGCGGCACTGCCGAATCTTCCTGAGCGGCTTCTATCCCTCTGCGACTGTTTGGTGGAGTTACAGCAGCCAAAAAAACTGCAAAAACAATAATAACAAATAAAATTGGAATCCAGGCAACCTCCCTGTAAACCGGGCCAACAGGCTCAATCCATGCAGCGCCCGCCAAACCGGCAATAATTAATATCAGAAGAAAAGTCCACAAACTTCCCCAGGGACCGGAGTACCTGAAAATATGATAAAAAAGAATACCAATTAAAACTGCTGCAATAAGTGTAAAGATAATTTCAAATAGTGTCATGGCAGTAATATTTAATTAACAGATTGTTAAGATATGCAGAAAAAGTCATGCCATAATAATATTTAAATAAATATTCCAGCACCAAAGCACTATTATACAAGCTGTTGAATATTAAAATATCAAAATAAATAAAGATACTATTAAATATAATTGTAGTACCGGGGCAACAAAATGTAGAATGCCGGTTACAATATTCCGGTCAATTTTTGCGGATGTTATATGATTGCAGCTTTTAACTTCCTTAACTGGTAACATCATTTATTCTGGTCCTGTTCATGCCGGATTTTCAGAGCAGATGATATGACACTAATTTTCAATTCTTTAACTCCACTTATTATTTCTCCGTCAGTTTGCAGGTCATGGGGATTATCAAAATTAATCTCGGCTTTACCGGCTTTGATTAATTGAATATATTCCAGTTTTTCAAGTTTGCCGAATAAAAACATTCTGAATAAATAAAACAATATCCACCAGGGATAGGGCCGGATTATTATAATTTCAAATTCTCCGTCATCAAGTTGCCCGGCCGGATTTATAATAGCACCGGTGCCAAAACATCTTGCATTAGCTATCACAAGCATTTCTGCCGTATACCTGCTGACATTTCCCGAAATATCAATAGTAAAGGAAAAATCACTCCTTTTTGAAAAAAGTTCTTTAAACATCTGTTTGCCATAACCCAAAAGTCCTTTTGAACCTTCTTTTTCAAAACGTTTTACGATTCTGGCATTGATGCCTACATCACTAAGGTGTAAACTGTAATTCTCATTATTCAATTGTACTACATCAATTGGTTTTGCATCGGCGGTCAAAACAATTTTCAATGCTCCTTCAAAATCAGCCGGAATGTTTAAATTATAAGCAAGACCGTTTGCAGAACCTGCCGGTATTATTCCCAGATCAATATCACTTCCGATAATCTGTGACGCGACCAGGTTTACGGTACCGTCTCCACCTGCCGCCACAACAGTATTGGGATTATATTCCCGGATGTTTTCCCTGATATTTTCTTCAATACGGGTCTTTTCAGTATAATAAACTTTCCATTTAAATGTGTATTTTTCAGCAAATCCGGATATCATAGATTCCAGGTTCTTATTATCAATTGTTTCAGATGCCGGATTAACTATAAATAATATTTTTCTTACCATAAATATCTTAAATCCTTTTTCAGAAAATTATAATTAAATTGAAGTGCTTATTGATGTAAGCAATAATTAAATAATGGTACAATTTATGTTCCACATTATCGACTGATATAAAAAATGTAACCTTTTTATTGAATTGCCTGTGACAAAATTTTCATAAAAAGATGTGACAATTATATGTTAAATATACTGAATATGAATTATCTGTAATATGTAATTCATATATTATTAATTTGATTAACCTGTTTTATTAGGATGAAAATTTTTAAGCCGGTTTTCAAAGGCATAAGAAAACCTTTTAAAAGAATAAAAATATTCCTGAAACAAAAAGCAGGATGGCTTGGAATACCTAAGATACTGCCTTACAGGGGATTTGGCAACAATTCAGATATCTATATAACGGGTATGGTAATTGAAGATAAGGGTCTGGCAAAACCGACCGACAGTCATAATATAGGGCAGAATATCATGGCAATGATAAAACGATTTTCAGGTGATGAGATACCGGACGTAAGGATCCAGGCTGAGTTTATGGGAATGTCACAAATTACTAAAACAGATGAAAACGGTTTTTTTTCATTTCATTTTAATGTGGATGAGATTTCTGATACAAAATTGTCAAAACGCTGGCATACTTTCAGCTTCAGGTTACTTGACGAAATAATGGAATTTCAGCCTGAAGTGACAGCTACCGGTGAGGTAAGAATAGTTTCTCCTGAAGAAAAACGTATTATCGTTTCAGACATTGACGATACTGTTATTATCTCGCATTCAACACAGACAATAAAGAAGTTAAGATTAATGCTTCTAAAGAATGCATTAACCCGGTTACCGTTTAAAGGCGTTGAATCATTTTACGTTGCACTTGAAAAAGGGAAGGATAAAAATTCTTTCTACCCGTTTTTTTATGTTTCAAGCAGCGAATGGAATCTTTATGATCTTCTGGAAGACTTTTTTTATCATAACAAGATCCCGAAAGGAGTATTTATGTTGAGAAAGTTAGAAAACAGTATTTATAAGTTCTGGAAATCAGGTCAGGGTAACCATCAGCATAAATACGAAAAAATTAAATTCTTGCTGGAGTTTTATAAGGATCAAAAATTTATTCTGATCGGCGACAGCGGACAAAACGATCCTCAGATATACACCCGGTTAGCTCATGAATTCCCGGGAAGAATAGAAACCATATATATCAGAAAAATAGGATCAAAAGTCTTTTATGAAAATATTGAACAACTGAATTCCAGCCTGGAAAAAGCAGAAACTTACTATCTTCAGATAGAGGATACTATCGATGCAGCAAGGCATGCACTGAATAACGGATATATAAACAAAGAACTTATAAAAGAAGATCTGACAAAAAAAGACGGGTCAAAACTCGAGATCGTATAATTTTATTTTATTATAAAGAGTTTTTCGATCTATATTGAGAAGCCGGGCAGCTTTGGATTTGTTGTTTTTAGTCTTTTCCAAAGCATTCTGTATCATTTCTTTTTCTGTAACCAATGTTGCTGATTTCAGGTCAGTAATATTCCGGTTAATGATATTTTTAAATTCTGTTTGAGGACTTTCCTTTGAAGAGCTGAATCTGATCTCCTCAGGTAATAACTCAGGGGTAATTACCTCACTGCGTGATAATAATACTACCCGTTTGATTACATTCTGCAGTTCACGGATATTACCATGCCAGTAATAGTTTTTCAGCAATTCTCTGACCGAATCATCCACTTTTGTGACATTCCTGTTGAATGCCATATTGGCCTGCCTGATAAAATGATCGGCAAAGATCATAATATCTTCCCTGCGCTGTCTCAGAGGAGGAATATTTATTCTGAATCCATTAAGCCTGTGGTAAAGGTCCTCCCTGAATTCACCGGCCTTAACCTTTTCCATAAGACTATCATTAGCTGCTGCTATTAACCTTACATCTACCTTCTTTGGTTTGTTCTCGCCAATGCGGGTTACAGATTTCTCCTGGAGGGCCCGCAAAATCTTAACCTGATTTTCATGCGGAAGATTACCCACCTCATCCAAAAAAAGAGTTCCTCCCTTTGCTTCCTGAAAATAACCGGTTTTGTCAGTAACAGCACCGGTAAAAGATCCCTTTATATGTCCAAACAAAACACTGTTGGCCAGTTCCCTGGGAATTGCACCACAATCAACTGCAATAAAAGGATTCTTGCTGCGCTTACTGGCATAATGAATAGCCCGGGCAATATACTCCTTGCCTGAGCCTGTCTCCCCTTCAATCATAACTGTCATATCAGTGGGAGCAACAACTTCTACATGCTGCATGATCTCATTTACTGTGGAATTGGTGCCAATTATAAAATCTTCTGCAAATGAGGTTCGGGTGACATTCTCTTTTTTGCCGTCCAGGACGTTGATAATTAATTTCAGCAGCTCTTCATGTTGCATTGGCTTGGTTATATAATCATAAGCCCCCGATTTAATAAGTTCAACCGCTTTGCTTATTTCAGCATAGGCCGTCATAATTATAACGGGTGTAGAATGTTTCCTTGCTTTAACATAATTAAGTATTACCGAACCATCCTGATCCGGCAGACGGTAATCACAAAGTACCAGATCAAACTCTTGCGTATCTATAATCTTTTTTGCAAAATTTCCCGAGTAAGCAGTCTTAACTGCATATCCGTTCTGTTCTAAATACTTTTTCAGAATGTTGCAGATATAGGTGTCATCATCGATGACTAAAATAGACCTTTTCTCAGGCATAAAAAATATATTTATTTACGGCCTGTTATTAATGAGGCTTGTTAACTGTAAAAGTAATAAAATTCCACAGATAAATATGCCTGTTTTTCTGAAACATCTTTATGGAGAGAGTTCAGAGAGAATAATTATTCAACCTTAAAATAGATTAGCCCGGCATTGATCTTTGCCATCTTCAGTTCTTTTTTTACTTCATCTCTGATATTATCCGGTACCACGAGGTATAAATGACCCCCGTGTTTATTTGCATATAAAGATAAAACCTTCCACTTATCTTTATCAGTATCCTCATCAAGCTCAATTTCATACAGGTTAATAACATCATTATCGTAAACAACTATATCGGGATTAAATCCATCATCTTTTTGATCTGTAATAACTGCTGAAGGAGTATCATATTCTTTCAGATCCCTGGCCTTAATCTGAGCAGAATCACTTTCTTCTTTAATTTTTGAAATAACAGCCCTGGTAACCAATACTTTATCAATATTATTATTCATAAATTATATTTTTAATACTTGATAAGCTAATTATAAGCCGGTTGTGCAACCCTGATATCTTTATATAAAAATCACTGGTTGCAATTCTCTTCCTGGTATATAATAAATATGTGCCAGATTCATACCAAAGCCAATATCTTCAGTTCGATAATTACTGATTATTAAAAAATAATACTTTCGGATTACACTAAAACCCTGGAAACGTTCAATATCTAATTTTTACAGCTACCTGTGATTTTCCAGCATGACGGTTTACAAAAACCG
>JAWODJ010000068.1:0-15296 GCA_046483315.1 Bacteroidales bacterium
ATAATAGTGCCGGCCATTTTGGTTATCGTGATTTTTGTTATCTCATTCTCTTTTATTTTTATTCCAATGGTTGAGAAAGGGTTTATGGATCGCAAGAAAGAGATGATAAGAGAGTTGACCAATTCTGCATGGAGTGTTATTGATGAATATCACAAGGAAACATACAGGGGGAATCTGACTGAAGAACAGGCCAAAGAGATGGCCATTAACCGGATAAAATTCATTCGTTATGGTGATGATGGGAAGGATTATTTCTGGATCACCAACATGATCCCTGAAATGATCATGCATCCTTACCGCACTGAATTGAACGGCAGGAATATTTCCGGCTATACCGATCCGAACGGAACCAGGTTATTTGCTGAAGCAGTAGATAAAGTTAAGGATAGCGGCGACGGATATATTGATTACTGGTGGCAATGGAAAGATGACAGTACACGGATTGTTCCCAAACTTTCATATGTAAAGGGATTTGAACCCTGGAACTGGATAGTGGGTACAGGTATCTATCTTGAGGATGTAAAGGAGGAGATTAAAGTAATCAGAGGAAGGCTTGTTCGCATAACTCTGCTGTTTGTTATTTTAATAGCTGTAATAGTTATTTATATAACCCGGCAGAGTCTGATTATTGAGCGCAGGCGTATTGATGCTGAAAAAAAACTTAAACAATCACGGTTAAAGTATAAGATGCTCGTGGAGGCTTCTACCGAAAGTACCATGATGTGGCTGGAGGGTAAATTGATCTATTTTAACCAGCCGATCCTGAAACAGACAGGATATACCGAAGAGGAGCTATTGAGTAAAAGAATGGATGAATTGTTTACCCTGCAGAATGAGTCCATCGAAAATCTGACCGGAAACATTAATGAAAGCAGGAATGTAGAAGCCATACTTCTTACCGCTGATGGCAGAAAAGTAGAGGTTGTTCTCACAATATCCAATATGGAGATTAATAATGAAAGCGGCTTTATCTTTATCATAAAAGAGGTAACAAGGCAATTGATCAGGCATAAATCCGAACAGATGCTCGAGGAAGAGTTAAGGACATCGCTGTTAATTATGAATTCTCCTGTAAATCTTTTACTTCGTCAGCCGGAGTATATTGATATGGATCTTACTATTCGCGAGGCCGCTGATATGATGATCAGAAAGCAAACGGAATTGCTTTTTGTTACAAGAAACAGAAAAGAGATTGTTGGTTTGCTTGATCATAACGCTTTTATTACTGAAGTAATATCAGGAAAAAAAGATCATGACACTTCTGTTTTCAGCATGATGAAATCCCCGGTTATCTATGTGAACGAAAATATTTTGCTTTTTGAGGCATTGCTGTTATTGGATAAGGAAGATGAAGATTACCTCGCAGTAAAGAATGGTCAATCGAAAATAACCGGGTTTATATCTAAAAAAGATCTTCTGGCAACTCAGCAAAACGCACCATTCTTATTGGTTAAAAAGATAGAAAGGGCAGAGTTGGTCAGCCAGCTTCAATCCCTGTACGACAAGTTGCCCGGCATTTTGACATTATTGATCAGTACCGATTCTCATTCCCGGAATATTGCCCAGATTTCAGCAGCCTTTTCTGATGCCATTACAAAACGGGTAATTGAACTTGCAATTGAAAAAACAGGTCCACCCCCTGTTAAATTTGCATTTATCTCATTAGGCAGCGAAGGAAGGGAAGAACAGACCCTGAAAACTGATCAGGATAATGCTATTATTTACCAAGGTAAATATTCTGAAGAGGTGAATGAATATTTTCTTCAGCTTTCTGAGAAGATAACCAGCTGGTTGAGTGATATCGGATACGAGTATTGCATAGGTGAAGTGATGGCAAATAATCCCAGGTGGTGCCAACCTGTATCAAAATGGAAAGAATATTTCAGGGAATGGGTTGAGAACAGTGATCCTGAAAGCATCCTTGATACTTCAATATTTTTTGACCTGCGTTTTGTTTATGGAGATAAATCGCTTGTGGATGAATTAAAAACTGAGATAATAAAAATTATTGATGCAAAAGCAGTTTTTTTTGCTCACCTCGCTAAATCTGTGCATCGTTCAAAGGTGGTAACATCTTTTGAAAAACATAAGACCATAGATTTGAAAAAGGCAATGTTGCCTGTTGTTGGCTTTGCCCGTGTTTATGCATTGAAAAATAATGTTAATGAAACAAATACTGTTTCCAGACTTAAAAGCATTATTGACAGGGAGAATATAAACAAATCGTTCCTGGAGGAGATTGTAAAGGCCTATGAATATTTGATGTTTCTCAGGTTTCGTTTACAGATAGCAAAGATCCTCTCCAATGAAAATCCTGATAATTCGCTCCGGACTGATGAATTAACCAACATCGAAAAGGCAACATTAAAAGCAGCTTTGGTTGAAATTGCAGAAATATATACCCAGCTAAGTTTTGATTTTGAAGGAAGAACGATGTAGTATCCCAATACCTTCAAGCCTCCAAATCAGTCCGTGTGGCGAATTTCCCCTTATGACCATATCGTTTCGCTGATCGGATACCGAGGTCACCCCGGCATAATTGGATGCCAAATGTGACGGGTCTCCCAGGCTTCCTGCATAGCGCCCGGTCTCGTCAATGGTAAACGTCCGGGCGCTTACCACGGGCATCTCGTTTATTGCCTGGTCTTTCCTGATATCGGGCCGAACCGTCACGTCATTTATAGTATAAACCTGTTCTTCGAGAGCAATATCCAACACCAGCACCCTTCCGCAGAAGGTCCGGGTCAATTCCTGTGAATAAGCTTTCGCGGAAAAAACAGTGCAGTTATGATAAGGCCTATAATTACCGCCTTGCTGATGACAGGGGTCTTCATTTGTTTTCTGGTTATTTATTTTTGGATAGTTTATTGTTCATTTTTATTCCTTTCTGCTTTTTTCTGCCACCAGAAAAAGATAAGAGAAAAGACCAGCATCTGGGTCATGATCTCGGGGATGCCGATAACAAGATCTTTCAGGAACTCAAATAAATTCCCTTCAAATAATATGAATTCATTTAAAAACAAGGGGGATCCCAGTGCAGTCAGTCCGAACATCAGCAGGAACAGCAGCAGCCAACCTCTCTTTTTAAAGATGTAGCTGCCGTAAAAGGGTGCAAGCAGCAGGGCAAGCATGGTTCCCCTGAAGATTTGTCCGAAAAATACAAGCAGTACCGCCGGAATATTTTCCAGCGGCCGCCACATTTCAAATATTTCCATCTCTTCCAGTGCATCGGCATAACCCGAGATCTCATAAAAGATGCTGCCGATGACCCAGTAGGTAAGCAGGTGCACAACAAGGAACCGGGTGGTATAACCCCTGAGCTTTTCCGGCATGTAAGCCGGTGACTGAAAGCTCCCATGACCTTCCTCTGTTTTCATGTTTTCCGGGCTGCTGTGGGGAACCGTGCCCGTTCTCTTCCGCGAAAGCGTTTCCCATTTAAAGAAAAGCCATACAAACAGCAGCATCTGCACTGCAACTGCTATCAGCACGTACAGGTGTTCTGTGAATGAGATGGTGGTGTATATGATACCCTCGATCGAGCCGGGCTGTGGCTCGACCGAGCCGAAAAGTGCGACACCCCAGAGGGCTCCGAAAAGGATCAGCCGGCCGTGCGGGTTTTCAAACAGGACATTGTAAAAAGGATAAAACACCAGGGCAAAGGCGAGACCGCGCAATATCTGTCCGGCAATTGTCATAAATCCCAGGGGACGGAACGATTCATAGAAATCGATTGCGATCCGCCCGGATTCGGGCAAAGCGGACTGGAATGCCAGAAATACGAATCCGATTGCAAAATAGGTAACCAGGTGGAGCAGTGTAAATCTCCCAAGGTACGGCAGAAGCCGGGGTCGTTTTATTTGATCCATTTCAGTTTCAATTTAAGGTTATTTAAAATGCATTATCAAAGCAATTTTTTAGAACCTCTAATAGAAAATCGTGCCATAGAAGGTATATGTCTGGCAAACAGCAGCCAAAGCTTTTTATTGCCGGCATGGGAGTTTTTCGTTCTTGTACGTTTTCGTTACACCGGTGTGCGGGAGCGGGCACTTCGATATTCAACATATTCTGAGGTGACAGGAACTATGAGGCCTTCTCGGGCAGGCCGGAAGGCAATGCAATTATGGGAATGATCCGCTTTATCAGAGATGACCGGACAATCCTTTTCGAACTGCTAACCATTAAGCGCACTGAACGCGGAATGATACTGAGTGTTAAACATTTTACTCCCGGACTGGTGGGACGGCAGAAAGGGAAGATGCAGTAAGGTACCGGATGATTGAACCTGGTAATAACAGGGAAGTATTTGAACATGAGGAAAACGGTTCACTCCTTGCCTGGGAAGGTGGTTTTGATTTTGTCAGAAGAGGTGTACGGGAAAATGGTCAGTTGGTCTGGACCGATCTGTTTGTCGGAAGGCGCATAAAATAAGCACCTGATCATAAAGTTTATAACAAAACTGAGATCTCTTCCGGTCAATTATTGTTCCTTGCGTCGTACATACCATATATTGGAGCCGAATACACCATCGTCGTCCACCAGCACATGAACAAAGTACATGATGCTGCCGTCGGCAACCAGAGATGGTTCACCAACATAGCCGGTAATCACCATTTCGGGCTCACTCCAGGTTGACCCGTTCAGAGTAGAACGGTAAATGCTTGAAGGACCGTCACGCCTGGAAACAAAGTACATTGTGTTCGGATCACCGGCAGCGAACCCTGGTTGACCCTCCCAGCTTTCCGAATTTATCGGTGCATCTGGATTTACCGGCACTGACCATACTCCCTCTTCTTTGGTCGATATCCATATGTCTGCACCCCCGTGTCCCCCCGGCCGTGTGGAAGTAATGAACAACTTCGACCCATCCGGGCTGAGGGCATGTTCACCGTCGAGGTAAATTGAGTTTACCGGCTCTCCCAGGTTCACTGCATGATCCGGTTCACCGTCGATGATGGGTGCCATATAGATGTCGAGGTAGTCATCTTCAGGTGGCGAATGCTGATAACCGAGGTTATCGGCCCGTGTGGAATGGAAATAAACATAGGCGCCATCAGGAGTCAAGCTAACCCTGCCGTCCACAGAACCACTTTCTGCTCCCTTTTGCAGGTCAAAGAACCGGGGGTTGGAAAAAACGCCCGGATCATCTCCAACCCTTTCAGCATAGTATGTGCCTGTGTGAATGTGCAGCAACTCCTCATTGGTGCCGCCCACTGTGGGTGACCAGAAGAAGTATATCGTCCTGCCGTCACGGCTGATCTCTACTGCATCGTTGGGACACTGGTCGGTCAACGGTGCCGTGAGCATTAACGGGTCAGCCCAGTTAGCCGAAACAACCACCGGCTCCGGATAATATGCAATACGGTCAGGATCGGCACTGAACCCGCATTCAGGCCGTGGGCTGTCATGCGTGAACTGCAACGTGTCATCGTCCGGAGGTTTGTCGTTGCAACCGCAAATCGGCCCTAAAATAAAAGTGATTATGGCTGCAAACTTTATGCAGCTATACCTGATAACATTCATTTTTTATAGTATATCAATGTGTTGGTTATTATCCTCAATGCACTAATCGTAAATGACAGCAGGGTGCGGATTGAAAAGAAATCAAAATAAAGATACAACAAAACAGAAGCCGGGCTTCACTATTACAAGTTTTTTTTTGGGGGGGTCTGGAACGGGCTAGATCCTTTCGCTCAGTTCAAGCCAGCGGTCCGACTTAATATCCAGTCTGCCGGAAACTTCTGCGTGCTTTCTTGAGTATTCCTGTAGTTGTTCGCCTGAAAGTTCCCCCCCTGAAAGAGCCTCTTCAAGTGAAGCTTTCTCCTGTTCAAGCAGTTCAATATCCTTTTCAAGCTTCTCCAGTTCCTGTTTTTCATTAAAGCTGAGCTTTTGCTTCTTTTTAGATGATGCAGCCGCCGGTTGTTCTTTTCCCTTTCCTGCAAATTCTCTGGCAGATGTTTTTTTTGAAGACAACCGCCTGGCATCTTCCTTTTCCTGTTTACGGATGTGATCCCTGTATCGTGTGTAGTTTCCCGGAAAATCCCTTATAATCCCGCCTCCCTCGAAAACAAAAATATGTTCTGATATCTTATCAAGGAAAAACCTGTCGTGCGAAACCACCAGGAGGCAAATTCCCGCTGTAGCAAGATAGTCCTCCAAAACATTCAGAGTTTCAATATCAAGGTCATTGGTAGGTTCATCCATGATCAGGAAATTAGGATTTCTCATCAGCACGGTGACCAGGTATAGCCTTCTTTTTTCACCTCCGCTCAGCTTGCCGATGTAGTCGTGCTGTCTTTGCGGCGGGAAAAGGAAATGGCTGAGGAACTGGGAGGAGGAGAGAGCTGAGCCGTCACTCATCTTTACCACCTCGGCAATATCCCTTACGGCATCAATCACCCTTTGCCCCTCATCAAAGCTTATCCCCTCCTGGCGGAAATATCCGAATCGGACTGTCTCTCCGGCATCGACCGTGCCTGTATCAGACTTGAGTGTCCCGGTAACAATATTGAGAAAAGTGGATTTCCCGGTCCCGTTTTTCCCTATTATCCCCACTTTCTCAAACCGGCTGAAGGTGTAGGAGAAATCCCTGATTATCCTTTCAGTGCCGAAACTTTTACTAATGTGCCGCAGCTCCAGTATCTTGTTTCCAAGGCGCCTGCTGCCGGCTTTGATTTTTATGCTTCCTGCATCCTGAGTTCCCGCGGCCTTATCTTTAAGATCATAAAAAGCATCGATGCGTGATTTGGATTTGGTTGTACGTGCTTTAGGCATCCTTTGCATCCATTCAAGCTCTTTTCTCATCAGGTTGCGGGCCTTATCGGTAGCGGACTGTATGTTTTCAAGCCGCCCGGCACGTTTTTCAACATAGTATGAATAGTTACCTGAATAACTGTAGATATTGCTGTTATCCATTTCAATGATGCGGCTGCATATCCTGTCGAGAAAATACCTGTCGTGCGTCACCATCAGTATGGTAAGGTTTGACCTTTTAAGGTAATTTTCAAGCCATTCGGTCATGTCCAGGTCCAGGTGGTTGGTGGGTTCATCAAGTATGAGCATTTCCGGCTCTTCTATCAGTACACCAGCCAGTGCCACACGCTTTCGTTGTCCGCCGGAAAGCTGTCCGGTTTGCTTATTAAATTCAGTAATATTCAGTTCGGTAAGTATCTGCTTGGCCAAAGTTTCACGGTCCCATGCCTGCAAAGCATCCATCCGGGATGTCAGGGAGTCAATAAGTTTTTTGTCTCCACTGGTTATTGCCTCCTCATATTCACGAATGGTTTTTATGACCTCTCCGGATGAAGAAAAGACCTGGTCAATGACCGTGAGATTATCGTCAAGAACCGGTTCCTGTTCAAGATATCCGATTTTCAGATCCTTTTTCACCGTTACCTCACCGCTATCGGCCGTATCTTTCCCCGAAAGGATATTAAGAAGAGTGGTTTTTCCCTCACCATTCCTTGCTACAAGGGCCACCTTCTCATTTTCATTTATTACAAGGGAGATATTTGTGAATATGGTGAGGCTGCCGTACGATTTGCTTAAATTTTCGGCCTGAAGCAAGGGTGTCATAGGTGATACTGTTTTGGAATGCAAAAGTAATCAATAAAAAATGATCTATCTTTATGGCCGGGAAACATTGATTTCAGTTAATGAGGCGGGAAGAAAGATATAAAAAGGTACTGGAGTATTTTCAGGAAAAACAGCCCGTTCCGGAGACGGAGCTTAGGTATGCGGATCCTTATGAACTGTTGGTCGCTGTTATTTTGTCGGCACAGTGCACCGACAAAAGAGTCAATATGATCACACCTGTTTTTTTTGAAAGATTTCCTGATGCTTATTCGCTTGCTAATGCCGGGGTGGAGGAGGTTTTCAGGATAGTAAGAAGCTGTTCCTATCCAAACAATAAGTCAAAATACCTTGTTGGTATGGCCAGGATGCTGATAACTGAGTTTGGCGGGGAGGTTCCGGCCGATACCGGCCTTTTGCAGAAGTTGCCCGGGGTTGGAAGGAAGACTGCCAATGTGGTTGCCTCGGTTATTTACAATATGCCTGCCATGGCTGTCGATACTCATGTTTACAGGGTTTCGGCGAGGATAGGGCTGGTAAATAATGCCAGAACACCCCTGGCCGCTGAGATGCAGCTGATAAAACACATACCCCGGGAGATGATCTCCCGGACCCATCACTGGCTTATACTGCATGGCCGGTATGTATGTGTTGCCAGGAAACCCAAATGCGGGGAATGCGGGATCAGTCAGTACTGTAAGTATTATGCAGCGAAGAAGAAACAGGATTGAAACCGGAAACCGGCTTTTTAACGGAGTGCAAAATAAATTCTATCCCCGGCCGTTAAAATAGTTTTAGTTTAATATATTCTATCATGAGAGAATTTAAATTTGCCATATTTTTCCTGTTTGCAGGCCTCTGTGTGATACACCCTTTGGCAGCCCAGGATGACCTTCCTCCATTGAACAGGACAATCATTGAATATGTTGAAACTGTTATTGGTGAGCAGGTTGACAGGGGAGAATGCTGGGACCTGGCATACCAGGCACTTAACCGCGCTGATGCCGGATGGGACGGGCAGTTTAAATTCGGAAGGGAGGTTAACCCGAAAAGAAGAGAGATATTTCCCGGTGATATTATTCAGTTCAGAAATGTAAAGGTTCGTTACCGTGAAGGGGACACCATATACACTGAAACTATGGGACAGCACACGGCAATAGTTTACCGGGTTATTGACAGGGGAGTTTATGAACTGGCGCATCAGAATACAGGGTTCTCCGGCCGCACTGTTGGGATTAGTAAATTTGACCTTGATACGGTGGAATCGGGGAAGATGTGGTTTTACAGGCCGCAGGAGAAATAGCCTCTCTGTGGCCGGTGTTTACTGCAGGTATCAATGAAATCTCCGGATGCCCACCTGTTCGGGTTTCTGCAGCTATCTTTTGGATATATAGGATAAAATTGATTATATTTGCAGCCTTACAGGACTCCGTAGCTTAACTGAATAGAGCACCTGACTACGGATCAGGAGGTTGGGGGTTTGAATCCCTCCGGGGTCGCAAGGTATTTAGTTCCGCATAATTGCGGAACTTTGTTTTTTACAGGGGTTTTGAATTTGCAGTAAGGCCCGGAGGGATCATGAGCGGGTCGTGAGCTCGCCGCATTTCTGGCGTAGCGAACTAATTCCGGAGGGGTCGCCAGGAAATGAAGGAGTAAAGAGGTTTAGAAATAAAGACCTTTCATTATAATTGTGCAAGTTATTGGCAATATGTATAATGATGTCTCCTGCCGGGCAATAATTAACAGCAGACCAGAAAAGAGAATTGGATGACTATGATTGACAGAAACGGATATTCAGCAAGTTAATTTCTTTACCTTCCTGAATAATTTTAACCTTTTTACAATGGCTGAGATGATCTAAGCGAAACGATTTGGTTAGATCCAGAAGTTCTTTATTTATTATAAGGAACAAATCTTCGCATTCCAGCATGCCATCCGGTCCGAAACGGCGTATCAGGTAATTATCAGCCTTCTTCTCTATCGCAAACCATGAACCGGCACCTTCACCACTCAACCATTTAGCATTTACAGGTACATTGGCCGGTTTATGATATTCAGGCAGTGTGGAATTGAGCATTACTCTGCCATTTAACTTGAGGTGATTTGAATGATCGTTTGTACGTAAATCACGAATTATAACTCTGTTTTTCAATGCATTTACATTACTCAGAGGTGTAGGTGTGAGTGGTACCAGGTACTTCAGGCCCAACCTGGATTTAAGGTCAGGATTACCGGCCAGTATACAGCTACATACAAATCGTGAGCAATTGGTACCATTGTAAATGAAAGGTCCGTATGGCAATGGACTTAAATCCTGAAGACTAATTGCTTTCTCATAGGCTTTATTAAAATCTATCATGCAGTAAGATGCAAAGATTTTGCCATCGCCATGGCATTCAGGATTATGCTGTAATTCAGTTATAATATCCTTAAAATTTTCGATCATGACACCATCATGCGATATCTTGGCCTCCGTTTTGACAGTTAATCCTTTATCAGTTAATGCGTTTCTTACACGTCCATGTTTGTAAGGGGCATGATAACGACCGAAATCAAAATAATGGCATTTACCATCGCTCTTATTAACTAGTAAAAGTGCTGCGTGTCCTGCCTTATAATGGTGATTTTTGCTTATTCCAAGCATACCTGTAATCAGATCATACCATGAACCTGCCTGTTTGCAATATGTCTCAGGCCAGGCGAGAGCAACTGCAAAACCACTGTATTGCGGATTATGCTGAAATCTCATATATCTTATAAACTCTTTGGGAAACCATCAGGAAATTTTCAAAAAAGAGATCTATATCCGACCTTTTTAGTTCACCATTTACAGTAACAAGCCTAATAGTCAAAACATTATCTATAAAACCAAAGTTTACTACAGATTTGCCGGATTTTCGAAGATGTTCCCTGATTTTAAGATTTAAATCATTCAGATCGGAAACGTTGTCAGATACATAGCGAAAACATACTGTAAAGGACTGCCGTGAAATAAGAAGTTCAAGATTTGGATGACTGTTTACAATTTCTTCCGCGTAAGCAGCCAGTTCAAAAATATTATCGATCCTTTGTCTGTACCCTTTAATACCATAGTATTTCATGGCAAACCACAGTTTCACGGCATCAACTTTACGGCCACATTGAAGTGATTTTTCTCCCAGGTCTTCAATCCCGTCAAGATCATGAAAAATATAATCTTTATTGATATCCGAGACATTCTGATTAAGTATTCCTCTTTTTTTAATAAGAATCATTGAACATACCAGTGGGATGTTCATTAATTTGTGCGGGTTCCAGGCAAAAGAATCAGTTCTTTCCAAACCATCCATAAGATACCTGTATTTATCACTCAGCAATAGAGAACCACCCAGGGATCCGTCAGCATGAAACCATACATCATATCTTTTACATATGTCAGATATTTCAACAAGCGGATCAAATGAACCGGACATTGTAGTACCGCAGGTTGCAGCAACAAAAAAAGGTGTTTCTCCTCTAACCAGGGTCCTTTTAATTTCATTTTCCAGTTCCTCCGGAATCATCTTTCCGTTGGTGTCTGTCCTGATCTTAACCACGCTTTTTGTGCCAGTACCGATTAAACCTGCAGCAATCTCAAAAGAATAATGAGCATTTTCACTGACAAAGGCTTTTAATTTCAAATTACTGTCATAACCTTTAGCCCGGCCTTCCTTAAAGATCTGATTTCGGGCGGATAACATGGCGATAAGATTTGCATTGCTGCCGCCACTGACAAATATACCCTCTCCATCTTTGTATCCTGCAAAACTGCTCATCAGACCTATCATCTCCTTTTCAATAACGGTTGCCACAGGAGCAATCTCATAAGTGGCCATCGATGTATTCGTTAATGTAGTCAGAACATCACCTATAAATGCAGGGAAATTGAATCCGGAATATAACTGACTGAAAAACTGCATATTGCCTGTGCGAACGGAATATTCAAGGTATTTGTCAATCAATGATATAAACTCATCTTCCGCCACACCTGTATCATGAATTTTAAAATCAATAATATCAGTTAGTTCAGCAGGTGATTTAAATTTGATTACTTTCCCGGGGTCGGTATTATTGCTTGTGATATAATCATCAATTTTTTTAAATGTACTTTGTAGTATTAAGTCCCTGTCCATATTAATCTATAAAATATTTAGTCAATTATAATTGGTTTTCTTCACCAGACCGGCTTCAGAAAAGTATATTTATCACAGCCAGCAATACTATAACCATTTCCTTCATAAGAATGTTTAAAGTAACAACAAAAAGTTTTGAAACTAAAACCGTGAATTTCCAATATTATTATAATGTGAATCCGATATATGAAAAATCTTATATTGAATTTTATAAGCAATTAGTTATTAACAATTTAATTGTCCATTATATTGGTAAATATTAGCCGGCATTTATTGGAAATATTCTGAGAAATCGTAAACGTCATAGATGAAATGTTAAAGGTTGATTGCATGGATCTGTTTGAATAGATCATCCGGTACAATAGGAGGGCTGAAGAAATCATGAAGTTTTTTTCTCCGGGTTTAAAGGAAAATCCGTTTTGTACCTTCCGGTTGCGGCACCTTTAGACAATATTATTTCAGAAATTCCCTGAGAGATGTTTATGGGGTTTTACCTTTTATCTATTGAGTGATTACATACAGATGGTATTTTTTGAAGATTGTCACTTAAAACTGGCGCTTCATCAAAGATTTGATAAATAAAAGTATCAGGGTTTTTTATTTTTTGAAATTTCTGATTAACTTGTCTGTCGGAAAATCGGATTCTTTTTAAGTGTTTGTAATTGAAAATCAATAAATAATTGATTTCACTGTTACATTTTTAAATTATTCTGACTTACCAACCGTATCAAATATTACTAATAATAACTTATCCTGATAAAATTATTAAAATCTGAATCTGTATGAAAAAACTATTTACCCTACTAATTATCCTTTCGGTTTCTTTTCTTAGTTCTTTTTCCCAAACGTCAGTAGCTCCTGTCGTTGGAAACGGAACCGAAAGTGACCCGTACCAGATTTCCAGTCTTGAAAATCTGGTGTGGATCGCACAAAACACATCGGCATGGAATAAACACTTTCTCCAGACTGCCGATATTGATGCCTCTGAAACCTCAACATGGAATGGCGGAGAGGGCTGGATGCCTATAGGCAACAGCTCAACCCGTTTTTACGGTCAATACAACGGAAACGGCTATTCTATCGATGGTTTATACATAAACCGGCCGGGAACGAACTACCAGGGCCTGTTCGGATTCATCTTGAACGCCAGTGTTCTGAACCTTGGCATGACCAGTGTTGAGGTCACTGGTAATAATTACGTGGGAAGTATAGCAGGATACACATACAGATCAACTGTAGAAAACTGCTTTGGAACCGGAAACATTGAAGGTTATCAGTATGTGGGCGGACTGGTGGGATATCTTTATTATTATTCAGGGATAAATAACAGTTACAGCTCGGCAACTACGGGCGGCTACAATTATGTTGGCGGACTGGCGGGGTATAGTTACTATTCTCCTGTCAGCGAAAGTCACAGCACGGCAGACATCACGGCAACCAACTATTATGCGGGTGGTCTGATAGGCTATATAAGTCATAATTCAGATGTGGATAATTGTTACAGCACCGGCGATGTTACGGGAAATAGTCACTACGTAGGGGGTATTACAGGCAGGAATTATAGTACAATAACCAGAAGTTACAGCTCGGGAAATGTTGCGGGGTCAAATAGCTATACCGGCGGACTGGTGGGGTATAATAATTCTGTTATCAAAACCAGCTATTCCACCGGCAGTGTAACAAGCACCGGTAATTCTACCGGTGGGATTGCAGGAAGGAACTATTACGGCGAAATCAGCAACAGTTACAGCACTGCAGATGTCAGTTCCACCTCCGGACAGGTGGGCGGATTGATCGGAAGTAATTATCAGGCGTCTGTAAATAACAGCTACAGTACCGGCAGTGTGAGCGGATCATGGGATGTGGGCGGACTGGTTGGATACCAGTCGTTTTCCCAGACAAATAACAGCTTCTGGGACACTGAAACATCGGGTCAGGCAACCAGTGCCGGTGGTGCAGGCAAGACCACAGATGAGATGAAAGATTTTTTAACTTTTATCGGGGCCGGATGGTTTTTTAAGACACAGGATGTGGAGGGTATATGGAACATCGGTAACAGCAGGAATGACGGATACCCGTATCTTGACTGGCAATACCCGGATGATACGGGTATTACTGATCCCTTCCCTCCATTTGTAACTACTGATGAGGTTACCGGTGTCACCCTTATCACGGCCACGGTACACGGAACTGTTACCATTCCGGGTAACCCTGTTGCTCATGAACATGGTATTTGCTGGAATGCCACAGGCAATCCTTCCCTGGATGATAATAAAATTTTTCTGGGTTCGGTAACTGCGCCCGGATCATTCACCTCAGAAATACCCGGCCTGTCGGGCAATGTCACATATTACGTCAGAGCATTTGCCATAAACAGCGAAGGAATTAGTTATGGCAGTGAAATTAGTTTTATGACCTGTGCAACACCTGAAGGTTCAGGAACACAGGAAGATCCCTATAAAATTTCATCGCTGGCTGATCTTTACTGGATTACCCTGGACAATTCACGATGGAATAAACATTATCTGCAGACTGCCGATATCGATGCATCGCAAACCTCTGCATGGAACAGCGGAAAGGGATGGATGCCGATCGGGAATAACTCAACAAGGTTTACCGGCAGCTATGATGGCGGAGGCTATACAATTAATGGCCTGTACATTAACAGGCCGGATAATCATTACCAGGGCCTTTTCGGTTATACTCAGTCAGGGGCATCTATCCTTAACCTGGGTCTTACCAATACTGATATTACCGGATCTACATATGTCGGGGGTCTGGCAGGGTATATCAGTTACTCTGCCATAAGCGGCAGTTATACCTCCGGAAACGTGAGTGGTAACGGAGAATATGTTGGCGGACTGGCGGGGCATAGTCACTATTCTTCTGTCAACGAAAGTCACAGTACGGCAGACGTCACGGCAGCCGGTAATTATGTTGGCGGTCTGATAGGCTATATAAGTCATAATTCAGATGTCGATAATTGTTACAGCACCGGCGATGTTACGGGAAATAGTGACTACGTAGGAGGCATCACAGGCAGGAATTATGGTACAATAACCAGAAGTTACAGCTCGGGAAATGTTACGGGGACAAGTAGCTATACCGGCGGACTGGTGGGGTATAATAATACTGTTATCAAAACAAGCTATTCCACCGGCAGTGTAACAAGCACCGGTAATTATACCGGCGGGCTTGCAGGGTATAACTATTATGGTGAAATCAGCAACAGTTACAGCACTGCAGATGTCAGTTCCACCTCCGGACATGTAGGCGGATTGATCGGAAGGAATTATCAGGCGTCTGTAAATAACAGCTACAGTACCGGCAGTGTGAGCGGATCATGGAGCGTGGGCGGACTGGTTGGAAACCAGTATAATTCCCGGACAAATAACAGCTTCTGGAACACTGATACATCAGGCCAGGGAAGCAGTGCCGGGGGCGAGGGAAAAACAACTGCAGAGATGCAGGAATTCCCTGTCTTTAGTGAAGCAGGGTGGGATTTTAAAGGACTCGGGCCTGAAGGCATATGGAACATCGGTAACGGCAGGAATGACGGATATCCTTATTTAAGCT
>JAWODJ010000088.1:0-7276 GCA_046483315.1 Bacteroidales bacterium
GCGGTCGCCATCAGCGCGTACGCACCGGGGAAGGTGACGCCTGACCGGACCTCGAACAGGTCGTCGGCCGCCATCGCGAGCCCCTCCGTCACCTCGGCGGTCGGCAGGTTCGTCATGCGCTCCATCCTGCAACGGCAGGCAATGTAGTTACACTGACTAATCTTACAGCCGAAGGCGCTGCTGCATTTACCGATGATCTTACAAACTCGGGTGATATTGTCCGCACTGTTGAGTATATCTTCACCCCCCATATCCTGCTCTCTAACGGTACAACCATTTGCCCGGGTGTGCCATCTGCAGTTATACCAATTGAAATTAACCCACAGCCTGTTATCTCGGTTGCACCCCAGGAGGATGAGCTCTGCTTTGACGGGATAGCGGACTTTGATATATCAACTGTTAACAACCCTGTCAGCGCCGGAGCACAGTGGAGATACGATGTGCAGGTAACCTACCCCGATGATGTTGACGGTACACACGGAACGGCAGGCAATGTAGTTACTCTTGAGAACCTTACAGCCGAAGGCGTGGCTGCATTTACCGACGATCTTACAAACTCGGGGGATATTGTCCGCACTATTGAGTATATCTTCACCCCCCATATCCTGCTCTCTAACGGTACAACAGTCTGCCCGGGAGTGCCCTCTGCAGTTATACCAATTGAGATAAATCCCCAACCCGTTATATCAGTTGCACCCCAGGAGGATGAACTCTGCTTTGACGGGATAGCGGACTTTGATATATCAACTGTTAACAACCCTGTCAGCGCCGGAGCTCAGTGGAGATACGATGTGCAGATTACCTACCCCGATGATGTTGACGGTACCCATGGAACGGCAGGCAATGTAGTTACACTGACTAATCTTACAGCCGAAGGCGCTGCTGCATTTACCGATGATCTTACAAACTCGGGTGATATTGTCCGCACTGTTGAGTATATCTTCACCCCCCATATCCTGCTCTCTGATGGTACAACAGTTTGCCCGGGTGTTTCTTTCCCGGTTGACATAGAGATCAACCCGCAACCGGTTATAGATGTATCGCCCCAGGAGGATGAGCTCTGCTTTGACGGGATCGCGGTATTTGATATATCTACCTTAAATATAGCTGTAAGCACAGGGGCTGAATGGAGATATGATGTGGAAATTGTGTACCCCGAAGATATTACGGGAGAATACGGAGGTGATGACCAGACTGTAACAGTACCAGGACTTACTGCTGAAGGCGCGGCTGCATTTACCGACCAGCTTAATAATTACGGCGTAATATACCGAACAGTCCAGTACAGATTTACACCCTATATAGTTCTGGATGATGGTACAAGAATATGCCCGGGAATTCCAACAGGAATAATCAATATTGATATTAACCCTGAGCCTGTTGTTGCAGCCACTCCTTCCGAAGAAATCCTCTGCAATGAAGGAATAACGGATATTCTGCTTGAAACTCCCAATGTATTGACCCGAGGAGTTGTCACATTTGATTATACCGCCACCGCAACCGGAGGTTCCGGCGGAGTTACAGGATTTGCTGCTTCCGGATCAAACCTCACAGACGGATACAGGATTGAAGATCAGTTAACCAATACAACAAATGAAGTACAGTATGTTACTTACCTTATAACTCCAAGGGCACTTGAGATCGGATGTGCTGACGGTGAAACCGTAACTGTAGTGATAGCTGTCAACCCCACTCCCGTTTTGTGGGCTGAAACCGATGAAACTATTGTATGTGACTCAACAACAATTACCATAACTGTAGATGACCTTCTTGGTAATGTACTTGGTTCCAAAGTATATGAACTGACTACAACAAATGCCGGAGGAAATGTTACCGGTGTTCAGGCTTCAGGTGAATATGCTTCCGGAACGGATATCAGCAACTTCCTTGTTAACCGGACAAACGAAGTTCAGGAAGTAACATACCGCTTCAGGTCGCGAATAAAGGATCCGGCCGGACCGGGTTCAGGGTATTGTGATGACGGCACCGACACGACAATCATTATCTCTGTCAACCCAACCCCCCTGATCTCGGTCAGCATTGCCGATACCATCTACTGTGACCTTAGTGAAATCACTTTTGAAATTGAAGATCTGAACGGAACAGTTATAGGAGATAAGATCTACACCTTAACAACTACCTATGAAAGCGGGCAGGTGGCCGGTGTACAAGCCGATGGTGACTATGAGCGGATTAACCTGGTTAATAACCTGCAGAACCTGAGTAACGAAGTTCAGATAATAAATTACCATTTCAAGGCACAAATAAGGGATCAACGAGGTCCGGGAACCGGGTACTGCAGTGAGGGAGGAGACTTTTCATTTTCAATTTACCTCAATCCGACACCAATAGTAACCTCATCTCTGTTAAACGACAGGGATACCATATGTACCAATTCTCTCATAGAATTTGAGCTTACCTCACCGACTTCAGTACTCGATGGTGTTATAACCTTTGATTATGTGGCAACAGCTACAGGAGAACCCGGTGATGTAACAGGCTTTACGCCGGAAATCAATAATATGTCCCAGGGTGTAAAAATTGCACAGACTCTTGAAAATCATACTAACAGAACCCAGTTTGTTACTTACAGGGTAACCCCAATGGCTTTATCAACAGGCTGTGCACCGGGAACCCCAACAGATGTTGTAATAAGAGTAAATCCTGTTCCCATAGACTCCGTATTCATCAGCCAGGATGTGGAATGCCACGGTTCCTATACCGGCGAACTTACCGTTCAACCGGCAATAGGTTCAGGGCCATTTGATATACAATGGACAGGGCCTGATGATTACGTGTCGGATGAACCGGTAATTGGCCATATAGCATTCGGACGCTACACTGTCAGGGTAACAGATTTAAACAACTGTACCGCTTCCCAGTCTATCAGGCTGTCAAATCCTGAAGCTATCGCTGTCAATTTCTCACGTGACGATGTTTCCTGTTACGGTGGCTCAGACGGCGAATTACGAATTACCACAGTGAGGGCAGGCGGCGGACCTCCTTACAGCTTTGAATGGAGCGGACCGGAAGGATTTGTTTTTGAAGACAATACAGTACAAAACCAAAGTAACCTCATTGCCGGACAGTATACAGTGGTAATAACCGACGGGAAAGGTTGTCAGTACAGTTCAGCAGAAGGATATGATCCACTAAACATACTGAAGGTAGAACAGCCGGATTCAATTATTATTGAGATTGACGTTACCGATGCAACATGCGATATAAATGATGACGGAAGTGCAACAACAACTGTTACCGGAGGTACACCTCCTTATACATATTTCTGGGAGGCTCCGGAAGGATATGTACTGGAAGACAATAGCAGTCCCAATCCGGAGAATATGAGAGGCGGATTGTACACTCTTTGGGTTACCGATGCAAACGGATGTACAGCCGACATGCAGGTGGAAGTGGGAGCATTGCCTCCTTTCATAGTCACCCCTGTAGTTACAACCGATTATAATGGTTTTGGGGTATCCTGCTTCGGCGCTTCAGATGCTATTGTTGAATTGAATATAATAGGAGAATTTCCACCATTCGATTTTCAGTGGTCTAATGGTTCAACAGAAAAAGATCTTGTCAATGTTCCGGCAGGTGAATATCACGTTCATGTTCTTGATGCTGTCAACTGCCCCTCGGAAGCCACTGTGGTAATAACTGAACCTGATGAAATAACAATGGATTATGAAGTGGATGATGTCAGTTGCTTTGGCTACAGTGACGGACAAATCATGCTTGATGTCAATGGTGGTGCCGGAAACTTATATTATAACTGGGAAGACGGTCAGGCTTCTCCACATGCAACTGGTTTAAGTGCAGGAGAACATTTTATCAGGGTATCAGACATTAATAACTGCATCCTTGACACTCTGATAACGGTCGGACAACCCGAAAAGCTACAAACTGATCCGGTAGTTTCCGAACCATATTGCGATGAACTGGAAGACGGATCAATAGAGCTTAATGTAACGGGGGGTACCTTCCCCTATATTTTTTCATGGTCAGGCGGACAAACATCTGAGAATATTTACAACATAGGCGAAGGGGTTTATTCGGTTACCATTGAAGATTTTAATAATTGTGTGTTGACGGATACTATAATGGTAAGCAGTGTCAACGAACTTTGCATAAGAATACCCAATGCCTTTACACCAAATGATGACGGCCATAATGATTACTGGGTAATTGGCAGCAGGGTAGCTGGTACACTGGGCGAATTATATCCTTTTGCAGTAGTTGAAGTTTATAACCGTGCAGGTGAGCTGGTTTACCGCTCCATGGAAGGATACCCGGAGCCATGGGATGGAACCTCCAACGGAAATGATCTCCCTATGGATTCTTACTTTTATGTCATATTCCGTAATAACGGTCAGCCACCCCTTTCAGGACATGTTACCATTATCCGGTAGGGTATCCATTTTCACTTACTCCCTCCTTCCCCTTATTTTAGCAACAATAAATTTTTCCAGTTCAACGGTAATGAATACTAATAATCCTGCTGCCAGGGGGTACAACCATAATGTTGCTTCGACCGGTGAAGTACCAAAAGCAGCATTCATGAAGGGAACATACACAAAAAATAACTGGAAAAGTATTAGTGCAATGAATGCAAAAAGGATAGACCTGTTATTGAAAAATCCTTTCCCCAATGCCGGGGTCTTGATCTTCCTGCAGTTAAGCAGATAAAACATCTGTCCTGCAACAAGGGTATTGACCGCGATTGTCCTGGCCTCATTCATTTCTCTGCCAATCTCGCGCAAATATTCGAAAGTGAAAAAGGTGGCCCCGGCTACCAGAAAAGACACAAATACTATTCTCCATATAAACATTTTGCTGAGTAAGGATTCATCCTGCTTGCGGGGTGTACGTAACATCACATCTTCTTCCATTGGTTCAAAGGCTATAGCCATTGCCAGGGTGACGGCGGTTACCATATTTACCCATAAAATCTGTACCGGCGTGATTGGCATTATCATACCAAGTAAAATGGCGGCAATAAGAACCAGGGATTCAGCTCCATTGGTCGGCAATACAAACAGCAATGCCTTACGTATATTGTCGAATACCGTCCGCCCCTCTTCCACGGCATTAACAATGGAGGCAAAATTATCATCGGCCAGAACCATCTCAGAAGCTTCCTTGGATACTTCAGTCCCCTTTATGCCCATGGCAATACCAATATTTGCCTTCTTCAGGGCAGGTGCATCATTCACCCCGTCGCCCGTCATTGCACAAAGCCAGTCTTTTTTTTGTGATGCTTCTACCAGTCTGAGTTTATGTTCGGGACTGGCACGGGCATATACGTCATATTCATCCACAGCTTCCCTTAGTTTTTCATCGTCCATCTCTTCCAGCTCTTTCCCGGACAGAGCTTTCTCCCCGTCGCCGATGCCAATCTCTTTTCCAATAGCTTTTGCTGTAATCACATGATCACCGGTGATCATTTTTACCATGATGCCCGCTTCCTTGCATTCCTTAACTGAATCGACAGCTTCCTGCCTGGGTGGATCAATTATTCCGATTATTCCAATAAAGATGTTATCCTTTTCCGCATCCTCCATTTCAAGCATATCCTTGTCATCATCGGCTTTCTGAAAAGCAACTGCCAGCAATCTTTGTCCTTTAGCAGCTACCTGTTCCATTTTCTTCTCCCAGTATTCAGTGTCTATATCTTTTTCGCCATCCCTGGTATATTGTTTATGGCTCATCTTCAGCAGCCTTTCCGGTGCCCCGGAAACAAATATACATTTACCTCCGTTTATCTTGTTGAGAGTCGCCATATATTTATGATCCGACTCAAAAGGAATGGAATCAATACGGTTGGGTTTAAAATCTTTGAACCCGGCTTTGTAACTCAGGGTAAGTAAGGCTCCTTCGGTAGGAGTGCCGGAAAGTTTCCAGTTTCCTTCTTCATCTTTGTATACCTCTGAATTATTACAAACCCGCGATGCCTGAAACAGACGTTTTAGCACTTTATCGAAATTTTTCCCGATATCCTCATCTTCTTCAAGTATTTTGCCTTCCGGTACATATCCGGTTCCCTCCACAGTATATTCCTTATCCGCCGTAATAATTGTTTTGGCAGTCATCTCATTCCGGGTGAGGGTGCCGGTTTTGTCAGAATATATTACATTTACCGCACCAAGAGTTTCCACAGAAGGAAGCCGCCGGATTATAGCATTCCGGCCGGCCATCTTACGGACGGCAACTGCCAGGGCAATGGTAATTACGGCAGGTAATCCCGAAGGTATGGCTGCAACCACCAGTGAAATAACTATCAAAAACATTTCATACAGTTCATACTCCTGTACGAAAAAACCAAACGCAAAGAAAATGGCAGCAATGCCAAGAATACCTACAGAAAGCCATTTGCTGAACTCCTGGATTTTCTGAAGCAAAGGTGTAGTGAGCTCTTCCACCTCCGACATCATTTTATTTATCTTTCCTATTTCAGTTTCTGTTCCTGTCTTAACAACAACTCCCCTGGCATTGCCATAGGTGACCATCGTGCTTGAAAAACCCATTGAAGCCCGGTCTCCAATAACTGCATCCTCCTCCACGGGATCAGTATTTTTTTCAACAGCCTCCGACTCGCCCGTAAGGGGGGATTCCTCGACTGAGAAGTTCCTGGATTTTATGATTCGTACATCAGCCGGTATCTTATTCCCTGATTTCATAAGCACTACATCACCTGGCACAAGTTCTTCAGCGTCGATGTTCATTTTTTCTCCCTTTCTGATCACTGTCGCATCAAGCGACAGCATATCCTGCAGGTCTTCCAGTGCTTTTTCAGCTCTCCCTTCCTGGATAAATCCTATTACAGCGTTTATAATTACGACGGCCAGAATTACCCACATATCAATCCAATGCTCAATGAGAGCTGTTATCAGAGCAGCCACCAGAAGGACATAGATCAGGGTATTCTGGAACTGTGCCAGCAACCGCTGGAAAGTGCTGCGCTTTTTGCCTTTGGGAATTTCATTCCGGCCGTATTTCTCAAGCCTCTTTTTTACCTCGTCATCTGAAAGACCTTCATCAGGGTTGGTTTGAATTATTTCTATTACCTCATCAACGGACAGGGCATGCCATTTTTTATTGTTGTTTTCTTTTTCCTTTTCCATAATTATATCAATAAAAGGTAAAGTTCTGAAGATATATCATATAACATTCCATCTTGCTTAAACAAAAATAAGAATATTAGTAATCACCGTCAATTATTCGGTTTTAAAGCAGGGAGTCCTTGATTAAAGAATTACCGGTTTACAAAATAAAA
>JAWODJ010000026.1:0-79870 GCA_046483315.1 Bacteroidales bacterium
ACGGTTCGACTCCGTTATTTTGTACGATGCACGTAAATTGTGCAAAAGTTCTTTGACATGCTGAATGAAAGAGTAATGTAGTAGTAGTAAAATAATATTTAAGAAAGTAATAAGGGCGTATGGTGGATGCCTAGGCTCTCAGAGGCGAAGAAGGACGTGATAAGCTGCGATAAGCTCCGGGTAGGTGCAAATAACTTTTAATCCGGGGATTTCCGAATGGGGCAACCCATCCCGTTGAAGGCGGGATATTCCGTGTAAGCGGAAGGCGAACGCAGGGAACTGAAACATCTAAGTACCTGCAGGAGAAGAAAACAATAGTGATTCCCCAAGTAGTGGCGAGCGAACGGGGAATAGCCCAAACCATGGTTGTTTCGGCAATCATGGGGTTGTAGGACTACATAAAGGCGATACGTTTTAAGTAGAATCATCTGGAAAGGTGGACCACAGGGGGTGACAGTCCCGTACACGTACCAAACGTAAAGCCTGGTAGTATCCTGAGTAGCGCGGGGCACGAGAAATCTTGCGTGAAACTGCCAGGACCATCTGGTAAGGCTAAATACTCCTGAGAGACCGATAGTGAACTAGTACCGTGAGGGAAAGGTGAAAAGTACTCCGAACAGGAGAGTGAAAGAGACCCTGAAACCATACGCTTACAAGCTGTAGGAGCCCTGCTTTTGTGGGGTGACTGCGTGCCTTTTGCATAATGAGCCTACGAGTTACTCCTCACTAGCGAGGTTAAGGATCAGAGATCCGGAGCCGAAGCGAAAGCGAGTCTGAACAGGGCGATATAGTTAGTGGGGGTAGACGCGAAACTTTGTGATCTACCCATGGCCAGGTTGAAGTTCCGGTAACACGGAATGGAGGACCGAACCAGTAGACGTTGAAAAGTCTTTGGATGAGCTGTGGGTAGGGGTGAAAGGCTAATCAAACTGAGAAATATCTCGTACTCCCCGAAATGCATTTAGGTGCAGCCTCGTGTACGAGTGTCATAGAGGTAGAGCTACTGATAGGGCTAGAGGGCTTCACCGCCTATCAACCCCTGACAAACTCCGAATGCTATGACATGTTTCACGGGAGTGAGGCGTTGGGTGCTAAGGTCCGGCGCCGAGAGGGAAAGAACCCAGACCATCTGCTAAGGTCCCCAAATATATGCTAAGTTGATTTAACGTTGTGCGACTGCTTAGACAGCTAGGATGTTGGCTTGGAAGCAGCCATTCATTTAAAGAGTGCGTAACAGCTCACTAGTCGAGCGGTTGTGCGTGGATAATAAACGGGCATAAGCATATTACCGAAGCAATGGAATTTGTGAAAATCGCCGTAAGGCAATTTTCACGATTTGGTAGGGGAGCATTCCAGTCTGCGTTGAAGGTGAACTGTGAGGTTTGCTGGAGCGTCTGGAAAAGAAAATGTAGGCATAAGTAACGATAAGGCGGGTGAGAAACCCGCCCACCGATAGACTAAGGTTTCCTGATCAACGCTAATCGGATCAGGGTTAGTCGGGACCTAAGGCGTATCCGAAAGGAGAAGTCGATGGACAACAGGTTAATATTCCTGTACTAGCTGATACTGCGAAGGGGTGACGAAAGAGTGACAGGTCTGCGTACTGACGGAATAGTACGTTGAAGGGTGTAGATATATTCTGGGGTTAATAGCTTCAGGATGTCGAACCTGATAGTACCGAGCGTCTTCGGACAATCGGATAATGGCCGTAATCATATTTCCGAGAAAACCCTCTAAGCATCAGGTATCAGGTACCCGTACCGCAAACCGACACAGGTAGTCAAGGAGAGAATCCTGAGGTGCTCGAGTGATTCATGGCTAAGGAACTAGGCAAAATTGTCCTGTAACTTCGGGAGAAAGGACGCCACGGGTAACCGTGGCCGCAGAGAAATGGCCCAGGCGACTGTTTATCAAAAACACAAGGCTTTGCAAAATCGAAAGATGAAGTATAAGGCCTGACACCTGCCCGGTGCCGGAAGGTTAAGAGGAGATGTTAGTCTTCGGGCGAAGCATTGAATTGAAGCCCCGGTAAACGGCGGCCGTAACTATAACGGTCCTAAGGTAGCGAAATTCCTTGTCGGGTAAGTTCCGACCTGCACGAATGGTGTAACGATCTGGGCACTGTCTCAGCCATGAGCTCGGTGAAATTGTAATTCCGGTGAAGATGCCGGATACCCGCAACGGGACGGAAAGACCCCGTGCACCTTTACTGCAACTTAACATTGGTTTTGGGTAAGTGATGTGTAGGATAGGTGGGAGACTATGAAGCGGCTTCGCCAGGAGTCGTGGAGTCAACCTTGAAATACCACCCTTTGCTTGCCCGGAATCTAATTCCTGTAAGGGAAGACAGTGTTTGGTGGGTAGTTTGACTGGGGTGGTCGCCTCCAAAAGAGTAACGGAGGCTTCTAAAGGTACCCTCAGCATGAATGGTAACCATGCGCAGAGTGCAATGGCACAAGGGTGCTTGACTGTGAGACCTACAAGTCGATCAGGTACGAAAGTAGAGCATAGTGATCCGGTGGTTCCGCATGGAAGGGCCATCGCTCAAAGGATAAAAGGTACGCCGGGGATAACAGGCTGATCGCTCCCAAGAGCTCATATCGACGGAGCGGTTTGGCACCTCGATGTCGGCTCGTCACATCCTGGGGCTGGAGAAGGTCCCAAGGGTTCGGCTGTTCGCCGATTAAAGTGGCACGCGAGCTGGGTTCAGAACGTCGTGAGACAGTTCGGTCCCTATCTGTTGTGGGCGCAGGAAATTTGAGAGGAGCTGACCTTAGTACGAGAGGACCGGGTCGGACGAACCTCTGGTGGATCTGTTGTGGCGCCAGCTGCACCGCAGAGTAGCTAAGTTCGGAAGAGATAAGCGCTGAAAGCATCTAAGCGCGAAGCTCACCTCGAGATGAGATTTCCATGAAGGGTCGTTAAAGACTATGACGTTGATAGGCTGCAGGTGTAAAGGCAGTAATGTCAAAGCCGAGCAGTACTAATTACCCGGTAACTTTCTTAGGTGTGTGCTGCTACTTGATTATTCAGACATTTGGCATGTCAATCTTATTGTAGCGTAAAAAATGGTTTACGCTGATGATTTAAGGTGACTATAGCAGTGGGGTTCCACCTCTTCCCATTCCGAACAGAGAAGTTAAGCCCATTAGCGCCGATGGTACTGCGAAAGCGGGAGAGTAGGTCGTTGCCTTTCTTTTATAAAACAATCCCGGACCCTGAAGCAGGTGATCCGGGATTTTTTTTACTATAACTCCGCCAATAACCTACAAATGAACATGAATTTTTTTCATTCGTTCATAGCTAATTTTTAATGAAAAAAATTTCATTTACATTGCTCCTGTAAAAAAGCCAAAATTTTGTTTTAAAAAAGTTACAAAATTTTGACTTACAGTCGGAACCGCTGCGCTTTCCCATAAAATCTTTTAATGCGTCTGTGTGTAATTTTACGCAGAAAAAATTTTATGTACATTTGGATGAATTTTGGATCACCTTTTAAAGGTTACATGGACATATCATTCTGTAAAATATTTCTGACACCTTTGTTTTTATTTCTGTTTATTGAGTTATCGGCCGAAGAACCCGATAATAGTGAGATTATATATTCATGGCGTTTAAATGATTTGTTCACTGAAAAGGTTAACGCCGAAATAGATACCACTATCAGCTCCTTTCAGATTCACAATCCTGTTTTCAGGCATAGCATATCATCATCTTATCTTGGTAACGCGGGACTTGCTGCAATGTCCAATATATTTTCAGACAGAAGGTTCTGTTCAGACTTCTTTTTCATAAATCCTTTTCTGGTTTATCTGCAGCGTCCCCGCGAAACGAAATATTATAATACCAAAAGGCCCTTCTCACTGGTCAGTTTCTCAACCGGGGGACCAACGGACAAGAATGAAAAAATGCTTGATATTCTGCATACCCAGAATGTAAATCCTGATTTTAACCTCGGCTTCCGGTATTTTAATATAAATTCCGAGGGGCAGTACCAGAATCAGGAGGCTATAACAAATGCTATATCATTGTTTTCAAGTTATGAACTGGATAATTATCAGTTACATGCCAGTTTAAATCTCAATTCTGCCCGGGTTTTTGAAAATGGCGGCCTGGTTGATGAAGAAAGTCTGTATAACGAGAATTTTGAAACTGAAGACCATGCGGTTCGTCTTCAGGGAGCAAGGAACGGGGTACGGAATAACAGTGTCTTTGTTTCACAATCCCTGCAACCTTTTATGTATGCTGTTAATGATACCCTGCCCGATTCAGAACCTTCATGGCTGCAACGCTTTAAGCTGTACCATGTTTTGCATTATGACCAGTATAAACGAACATATCAGGATAATAACCCTGTGTCAGGCTTTTATCCTGAAGTTATCATAGACAATTCTCAGACTTATGATTCAGTTTTTTACCGCAGCCTCACCAACACGCTGATAATTCAGTTGCCTGAGTTCAAAAGGGGAAAGGTGAATTTCATTGCCAGGACAGGTATAAAAAATGAGTTACTTAAAGGAAGTTATAACATATTACCTGATACTGTATTTCATTTTGCTGCTCCCGGGCATGCAGATTATTTTCCGGCTGAACCGGCTGATACTACCATACGGTTCAGGAATGAGAAAAAATATTCCAGTAATGCAATAGTTGCTGTTGCCAGGGGGAGCATTGGAGAAGTATTCGGGATATGGGGTGAGGGCAGTTTCTTTTTCCATGGTCGCAGAACCGGCGAATATGACCTGCATGCCGGGATCAGCTTAAATCTCTTTGAGGGTAAGAACCGCTCACAACTGAAATCAGGAATCAGACAAAAAGAATCTACTCCCTCCATGTTCATGGAGTCCTTTTCTTCAAATCATTTTTCATGGGATAATGAATTCAGGCGGACAGGGGAGAGTACCGCAATAGTTTCGTTAAAGATGCCTCAAAGGAAACTTGAAGTTTCTGCAGATTTTATTCTTTTAAATAATTACATATATTTTGACTCTGTTGCATATCCGCGTCAGCATGGTGAAGTTTTTCCCGTTATTGGTTTTTCATTTGACAAAGAGTTTCAGTTATGGAGATTTCATTTCAGGAATATTATTGAATATCAGTATTCCGGCAATAATGATATCCTGCCGCTTCCTGAACTCTCTGTTTACCAGTCCACCTGGTATGAACAGAGGTTAATCCGGGATATTATGACCCTGCAGATTGGTTTTGATGTGTATTTTAACACAGAATACCAGGGCTATGCCTATCAGCCTGCAATTTCAGTGTTTCATCTTCAGAATGAAAGCTTAATGGGTAATTATCCCTTTCTTGATGTATTCATCAATATTAAGCATAAAAGGGCTCGTATTTTTTTTAAAGGGGAGCATCTGAATGCCGGATTTACAGAGCCTGAATATTTCTCCGTACTTCATTATCCAAGAAACCGGCAGATGTTCAAGCTGGGATTCTCCTGGTCATTTTATAACTGACTCTTTTTACTCCGGCAAATTATGATTTTCCCAAATTAAAAAATATTGTATATTCGTTTAAACTTTTTTGGTTACGAAAGGGTGAAAATCTGAGTATATTCCGGGAAATAAACCAATATTGTAAAATTGAATTTTGCAGGCAATTCATATCCGTTATCTCAAATCCATGATATATTCATGGAATGTTCTTTTCACATTATTAGATACACCTCCCGGATATTTCTTTCTATAATATCTGTTTTAATTCTTTCTTGTGGCGAAACCACAAAAAAACAGGAAGAGGTTTCAATCCCCCATTATAAGGAAAGAGGCCGGATAACTGCGGTTACAGATTACAACTCTATCAATTATTTCGTTTACCGGGGTGAACCCATGGGATATCAGTACGAACTGTTAAATCTATTGGCCGAAAATCTTGATTTGGATCTTGAAGTAGTTGTAAATAATGATCTCGAAAGTAGTTTTGATTGCCTGATCAACAGGGAATGCGATCTTATTGCCGTTAGCCTGACCGTTACCCGTGAAAGAAGCAGGATCATAGATTTTACTGAACCACATGGTCAGACACGGCAGGTGCTGATACAGAAGAAACCTGAGGACTGGCACTATATGACCAGCCGGGAGCTTGATACACATATGATAAGGAGCCCGATTGAACTTGGAGGCAAAACAGTGCATGTTCAGAGTAATTCTGCCTATGCTTCAAGGCTCAGAAACCTGATGGAGGAAATAGGGGACACTATCATAATAGTGGAGGAGAAGCTGGTTGCGGAACAGCTGATAACAATGGTTGCTGAAGGAGAGATTGATTATACTGTGAGTGATGAGAATATTGCAATGGTAAATCAGACGTATTACGATAATATTGATATAGGAACTGCCATAAGCTTCCAGCAAAATCTTGCATGGGCTGTCAGAAAAGGGGATCATCATCTTCGAGATTCAATAAACAGCTGGCTTGAAAATTTTAAATCAACCATTGAATATCGTCTCCTGTATGCCAAATATTTTCGTAATCAGCGTTCTGCAAGGATCGTTCAGAGCGATTTCTACGTGCTTACCAGTGGTATGATATCTCCTTATGATGACCTGATAAAAAAATACAGTGAAGAGATTGACTGGGACTGGCGTTTGATGGCTTCAATGATATACCAGGAATCCCGGTTCAGGCATGATGCCCGGAGCTGGGCAGGTGCACAGGGTCTGATGCAGCTGATGCCTGGTACGGCCAGAAGGTATGGCGTCAGGAATATATCAGATCCGGAGGAGAATATAAGGGCAGGCGCTCGTTATATTGCATGGCTGGATGAAACACTAAAGGATCGTATTGATGATAGGGAAGAACGGATAAAGTTTATTCTGGCATCCTATAATGTGGGACTCGGGCATGTGCTTGATGCAAGAGCCCTGGCCAGAAAATACGGAAAGGATCCTGACAGGTGGAGCGACAATGTGGATTATTATATACTGAACAAGTCTGACCCTGAATACTTTCTAGACCCTGTTGTACGCCATGGATATGCCAGGGGAGAGGAGCCATACAGGTATGTTGGTGAGATACTGAATCGCTATGAGCATTACATGAATATCGTTACTGACGGGTAGCACAGGACTTTATAGCTATTTCAATAAATTCAGATAATATCATTGCAGTGGCTCCCCACACATATTCATTTTCAACGAGGTATCCGGGGGCATGTATTGATTTACCCCTTACCTTCAATGGTTTTTCAGTAGCCGTGTTTTTCCTGATCAGATGTTGCAGGGGGACATGGATCAGATATTCCACTTCACTTTTGTTTATTCTGAATTCAGGTTGCAGTTCTGTGTAGCCTACTACCGGCAATACTTCAAGGTTGCTTACCGGTATATAGAGCGGTGTCAGGGTGCCCAGCACGGTTATATTTTCCGGTTCAATCCCGGTTTCTTCCCTTGCTTCCCTTAAGGCGGTTTCAATTTGTGATTTATCAGTTTTATCAGATTTTCCTCCCGGCAGGCTTATTTGTCCGCTATGAGGGCCCGGGTATTCAGTCCGTTTAATAAGAAGTGTAAAAAGATCACCCTTTCGGGGAAAAAGAAGCACAAGTACACCGGCTGTGCCGGTATCCATGGAAGCAGCATATTCATTGTGTGTAAAAGGTGCCATTTTGTATTGTGACATCCTTCCCGGGAGTTTTTTCTGCAGGTTACCTTTCAGATTCCTTATAAAGTTAGGGATCATGTAAAAAAATAATATTTATTCAGTGCACGAAGATAATGCTTTATTATTTTTCGGCCGGCAGGATCTGACGGTCCTAATCGAAACGGATAGTTTTTACCGGACTGATTCTGCCTATTATATATGAAGGTATAACGAGCATTGCAACCGTGATAAGCATTGTTCCTGTATTAAGCAGGAGAAGATGAGACAGCCTCAGATTTACCGGTACCGTTGCAATGAAATATGATGCCTGGTCAAGCTTTATAAGCCCCGTATAATGTTGAAAGAGAGAAATTCCGATACCAATCAGATTTCCCCAGAACAGACCTTTGGCTATCAGGAAAGCGGACTGATACAGAAAAATTTTCCTGAGCCGTGCATTTTCCATTCCCATAGCCTTTAGTATCCCGATCATACTGGTTCGCTCCAGAATAAGGATTAGCAATCCTGACACCATATTGAAACCGGCAACAATAACCATCAGGGAAAGAATAACCCATACATTCATATCGAGAAGTTCCAGCCAGTCAAAAAACTGCGGATATTTATCGCTTATGTTTATCACACGTAGCCGTGACAGATCTTTTGTAAATATATCTCCGGCCAGTTCATCAACCTGCATACTTACCTTATCGAGATTTTCATAATCGTGTAGCAAAATCTCAAACCCCGATACCTGATTTTCATTCCAGTCATTCAACCGCTGTATATGCCTTATGTCAACAAGTACAAAAAGCCTGTCAAGTTCTTCAAGCCCGGTTTCAAAAATCCCTGATACCCTGAATCTTCTTGCCCGAGGCGGATCCTGCACAAAATACATGGCAAAATCATCGTCAATGTTAAGTTTCAGCAAAGCAGCAACTGACCTGGAGATAACGGCTTCATTGCTTGTCAGGCTATCGGTAATACTGATCCTGGTACCTTCCACCATGTTACGGTCAAAAAATGACCAGTCGAAACTATCGTTTATGCCCTTGAGAACTACTCCCTGGATATCTTCACGTGTCCTTATAATTCCAGGTTTGGTGGCAAATGTTTGAATGTGGCGTATCTCAGGAATATTCATCAGGTCATCAAGAAAATCCTGGTCTGTGTTTACGGGTGATGTTTCATATGAGATATTAGAGTCAAAATTTATGATCTGAATATGTGATCCAAATCCAATTACCTTGTTGCGTATCTCCCTTTTAAAACCTGTAACTATTGAGGCTGAAATTATCATAACTGCCAGCCCTATGGCAATACCGGCAATGGCTATGGTAACTATAGGGCCGGAAATACTTTTTTTCCTTTCTTCGCCGCGTAAAAGCCTTTTTGCTATATGGAGCTCAATGTTCATAATTGTCCGCCAGGAATCAAAATTCCCTTGCGAATTTAATATATATTTTGACTGAACCAAATATCCCCTGGGTGTGACTATCCGGATGATGCTTCATTTGCTTTATTGTTAGCGGGTATCTGATATAATCACCTGAATAATGTTTTTATTATCTTTGCAGGTAACAACGGGTACTTTAATGCCGGGTTAATTAAAGATTATTACTGACGGATTCTGTCCAGGTATAGCTTTCCGTTAGTTTTTTAAATGGTTAAACTGATTAATAAATGAATAATCTGGATCCTTTTATAGACGAACTGTTCATCAAGCACAGATCAATCAATGATTTTTTACCGAATATAGAAGAAACTCAAAATTTTACGGATAAGCTCATACAGTTGCTTTTCCCTAACAACCGTTGCGATAGTCAGGAGCAATACCGGATAAAATTCAAGGAGTCACGGTTACTTTTGGAGAAGCTTATGAGTTGCCTTGAAGAGCGTCTTGAAGGTAGTTCTGAGGAGCAGACCGGAATATTTTTCAATGTGCTTCCCGATGTTTACGGGCTATTGATAAAAGATGCCGATGCAATATACAATTTTGACCCGGCAGTAGCCAATCTGCAGGAGGTAATCTGTGCATATCCGGGTTTTTATGCTATTGCCGTATATCGTTTTGCCAATCAGTTATTCAGACAGGGTGTGCCGCTGCTACCCAGGATCATGGCAGAACATGCACACGGGAAGACAGGAATAGATATACATCCGGGTGCCACAATTGGGAAAAGCTTTTTTATCGATCACGGCACGGGGGTCGTAATAGGTGAGACTACAACCATTGGCAATAATGTTAAAATATATCAGGGTGTTACCCTGGGTGCCCTGATAGTTAAAAAATCCATGGCTTCAAGAAAACGGCATCCCACAATCCAGGACAATGTGATCATATACGCTGGTAGTACAGTACTGGGAGGAGAGACGGTGATTGGTCATGATTCGGTAATAGGAGGGAATGTATGGCTGACAGAAAGCGTTCCTTCTCATTCACTGGTTTACCATACCAGTACGGTTAAGATCCGTGACAATAAAAACAAGGATGAGTATGTCGATTTTTCCATTTAAACAATGATTTATGAAGGCAGAGAATGTATTACAGCTTATAGGGAACACACCACATATCAGGATTAACAGTTTATTCGGTAATGATTACAATATATGGATGAAGCTTGAAAACAGCAATCCCGGGGGCAGTATTAAAGACAGGATTGCTCTTTCAATGACAGAAGAAGCTGAAAAAAAGAGATTGCTGAAACCTGGCGGAACCATTATTGAGCCTACATCAGGGAATACGGGCATAGGTCTGGCAGTTGTGGCCGCTGTAAAAAAGTACAGATTGATACTTGTTATGCCTGATTCCATGTCAGTTGAAAGAAGACGGGTAATGGCTGCCTATGGTGCGGAATTTGAACTTACACCAAGAGAGTATGGAATGAAAGGTGCCATCGCAAGGGCGGAAGAACTGGCCGGGCAGATACCCGGTTCATGGATACCCATGCAATTTGATAATCCATCCAACCCTGAAATCCACAGAAAAGCCACAGCTGCCGAGATTATTAATGACTTTCCCGGCGGGTTCGATTATATGGTCACAGGTGTTGGAACGGGCGGACATATTACAGGGGTGGGGCAAATTTTAAAGAAGTCTTTTCCCTCACTGAAGATATTCGCGGTAGAGCCCTCCCTCTCACCAGTACTTGGAGGAGGCAAACCCGGACCGCATCCTATACAGGGAATAGGGGCCGGATTTGTGCCCTCAGTCCTTGACAGGTCAGTTCTTGAGGGAGTTATACAGGTTAATAAGGAAGAAGCTTATGAATATACTGTTAAGGCAGCAAAACAGGAAGGCCTGCTGACAGGCATATCATCGGGTGCATCTCTTGCCGCAGTTGGCAGGCTTTTAAAAGATGCTGAAAAAGGTGCACGTATATTAACTTTCTGTTATGACAGGGGCGACAGGTATTTCTCCCTGCCCGATTTGTTTATTTAAAAAAAGGTTTTTAATTAATATTATGTGCAAATCACATTGTTTAAAGGTATGTTAAAAAAGAATTTTTTGGCTTTAGCCGGTTTACTGATCTTGTTTCCCGTTTTGACAGCGAGTGTGCCCCGTTACGGAGAAGTTATTACAGGTGCGGAAAGAATGGAACAATACCTTCCGATGCTTCAGTCGCTTCAGGTAGGGGTTGTTGCCAACCACACTTCCGTTATCGGAGAAACTCATCTTGTCGACAGCCTGCTTTCATTAGGGGTCGATATTAAACGGATTTTTACACCGGAACACGGATTTCGTGGCACGGCAGATGCCGGTGAAAGGATAACCACTTCAGTTGATGAAAAAACGGGACTTCCCCTGGTCTCACTTTACGGTCAGAGATTAAAACCGGCCGATGAAGATCTTGAGGGCCTGGATATTATTGTTTATGATATTCAGGATGTAGGTGCAAGATTTTACACTTATATTTCAACTATGCATTATATTATGGAAGCCTGTGCAGAGAACGGGATATCCTTCCTGGTTCTTGACCGCCCGAATCCTAACGGGTATTACGTTGACGGACCGGTTATTGACATGAAGCACAGATCTTTTGTCGGAATGCACCCTGTCCCGATTGTTCATGGAATGACTGTAGCCGAATATGCGCGGATGATCAGCGGAGAAGGCTGGCTTGAAGGAGACATTGAGGTTGACCTGCATTATGTGCTGTGTGAAGGTTATGATCATAACACCCTTTACCGTCTGCCTGTAAATCCTTCACCCAACCTGCGAACCCAGCTTTCAGTATACCTTTATCCCTCCCTGTGCCTGTTTGAAGGAACGATAATGAATGTGGGCAGGGGAACCGATTTCCCGTTTATGGTATTTGGCCACCCTCAATTCCCGGATACTGCATTTTCCTACACCCCTGCCGGCAGGGAAGGTGCCAGGAACCCTCTTCACGATGGTGAGCTTTGTTATGGTGTTGACCTCAGGGATTTTGAGGAGAGATTTGTTATTGAAAGGAAGGAGCTGTACCTTGAGTGGCTTCTTTTTGCTTACAGGAATATGCCCGAAGATATGGAGTTTTTTAATAATTATTTTACCCGGCTTGTGGGCAATGAGGATATTCAGTCAATGATTGAAAGAGGCATGGGTGTTTCTGCCATAATGAGGTCATGGGACGATGATGTAGCCGGGTTTAAAAATATCAGGAGAAAATATCTTCTTTACCCCGACTTTGAATAAACCCGGATGAAGTGAACAGATTTATGCATTTTGTTTTATTAAAGCCGGAAAAAAGTTTATCCCGGTGTACAGCCTGAAACAGGCCTTCTGTCCGACAGATATCTTTTTTACTGCTTTCCGTTCCGGGTCAGGCCGGTACAGGTGGTTATTGACAATATGCTGACTTACCTTCTGTATGATGAGTTTATTCCAGGAGCCTTATTTTTACAGCAAAGGCTCTTGCTGGATTTTTAATGATCAGCTGATCAATGTCGGTTTGGGTGAAACCATTTTCAATTAATTCGGGTATAAGGTGCCTGTGTATATCTCCATAATCCCTGTAATCGCCGCCTCCGGGTTCTCCTGCATCATACCAGCCGGCATCGTGTGATATAAGGACCCGGTCAAGAAGTTCCCTTTCCTTCAACTCCGCCAGTCTGCCAACGTACCAGTCTTTGTTACCTTCATCGGAACCTGGTGATGAGATATTAACACCGTCAAGAGAGATCCATGCGCCTGCCATTGCAGCCTCAACCTGTTTTTCAAGGCTGCCTGCCTGGGCATGGGTCCATATAAAGGCTTCAGGAGAGACACCCTCCTCCTTAAGGACATTTAACTGATCAAAAGCGGGAATATCTCCACCTGTATGGGATTTAATGACGAGGCCTGTGCTTTTATGCGTTAAGGCAGCTGCCCTGACCAGTTTTTTGTGAAGATCAGAGAGCAGGGTATCCTCCCTGACACCTATTTTAATGAAACCGGGCCTTACCTGGCTTCCGTCTATCCCATTTTCATATTCGTCAATCCACCGGTCTGCAAGTTTCCGGGCACTCTCCTCCCATGCATGCTCGGGTATAAAACGATTATTTACAGCACCATAGTATCCTGTGTTGGTGAGAATATTAAGATCTGACTTTTCAGAAAGTTCCCTGAGAAGCAGCGGGTCCCTTCCAAGCCGGGATGGCGAACAGTCAACAAAAGATTTTACTCCCAGTTGCCTTATATCCTGCAGGTAGGGCAATACCCTCAATATTACGGAATCTCTCTCCCAGCGGTGATAACCGGTACTGTCGGCCCCTATCCAGTCCACCAGAACATGCTCATGCGTAAGGGTCTGCCCAATCTCTGCCACGGGAACCGGTCCGTCAACACTCATTACAAAACTTTCACGAGATTTTTCCCGGCAGGAAAAATGAAATATGGTTACCAATGCAAGTAAAACAAGTTGTGTTCTCATGGTATTCGGCTTAAAGATATACTCAAATTTAAAACCTTAAAGCATAATTTGCAACTCAGGTAAACATGAAAACCGGGCAGACTGTAATTTTCCAGATCAGTTGCCCGGTTTTAGATTTGCTAAAGGCCTGGATTATATGTTATTCCCTTTTATTCGGCGGCTTTTGTCCCTGATATATTCTTGCTTCTTTCTATCGATTGCAGGGCAAGATAATTATCTCCGTATTTTTTGAGATTATCCATCTCATCTTCATATTGATCCTGGTGCATTTCTTCATCTCCGACAAGATCTTCAAAAAGTTTTTTGGAAACTGAATCTGCGTTTTTTGAACATTCATTAGCCCAGTTATTATAATCAACGGTTGCCGATTCTTCCATTTCAGCTGCCATGTTAAGCATCTCCCTGACATCCTTTACGGGCTTCACCTCCTGTGAAAGTTTCATCTCCACATCTCCGCCGAGGAACAGAATTCTTTCAGCCAGCCTTTCCACATGCACCATCTCTTCAATCGAGATGCGTTTAAAAAGGTTTGCCAGAAGGTCAAATCCCTGGTCGTCACAATGAAAATGAAAATACATATACTGATGAACAGCGCTTAGTTCATCGGCGACTGCCTTGTTAAGAAGTTCAATACTTTTTTCTTTCATTTTTCAGGTTTTTATAATTAAACATTTGTTACGTTATCAGATATTTTATCGGAATCTGCAGAGAGTGTCACAAAGGTATAAATAACGAATACAAAGTCAATAATCTGTTTTTCCCTTATCATTGCACCTGTTTAATATTACCTTTTGAGGCCCGGATAAGTTTTCAGTGCTTTCTCAAGACATATAATAGCTTTCTTCAGCTCACCGCTGTTCAGCACATATGCAATTCTGACCTCATCCTTTCCAAGTCCGGGACTTGAATAGAAGCCCGATGCAGGTGCCAGCATTACTGTCTCATTATTATAATGAAAATCGCTGAGCAGCCACTGCGAAAACATGTCAGTGTCATCAACCGGAAGACGCACTGTAGTATAAAAAGCGCCTTTTGGTAAGGGACAGAACACACCATCAATCCGGTTGAGCATTTCTACCATCAGGTTACGCCTCTCAATATACTCCTGGTGAACCTGTTCAAAATATTCATCAGGGGTATCAATTGCAGCTTCACCAACAATTTGTCCCAAAGCAGGCGGACTCAGCCTTGCCTGTGCAAATTTGAGGGCCGTGGATATTACTTCAGTATTTTTTGTTACAAGTACACCGATTCTCACACCACAGGCAGAATAGCGCTTGGAGATTGAATCGATCAGTATAACGTTCTGTTCGGCACCCCTGATATGCATTGCCGAGAAATGTGTATTGCCGTCATAGCAGAATTCGCGGTATACCTCATCTGAAAAAAGGTACAGGTCATGTTTTATGATAAGTTCTCCCAGTTGCTCCATCTCCTCTTTTGAGTACAGATATCCTGTCGGATTGTTCGGGTTGCATATAATTACTCCCCTGGTTCGTGAGGTTATCAGTTCTTCAAATTCTTTAATGGGTGGCAGTGCAAAACCTGTATCAATTGAAGATGTTACAGGGATTATTTTTACTCCCGCTGCAATGGCAAACCCATTGTAGTTTGCGTAAAATGGTTCGGGCACTATCACTTCGTCACCCGGGTTCAGGCAGGACATTAGAGCAAATAAAATTGCCTCTGAACCTCCGGTCGTAACAATCATGCTGGTAATATCAACATCGATGTCAAGTTTCTGATAATATTGTGACAATTTAAGCCGGTATGATTCATTACCTGCAGAGTGGCTGTATTCAATAACATTGAGCCGGTTGTTACGGATTGCGTCCATGGCAACCTGTGGAGTTGGAATGTCAGGTTGTCCTATATTCAGGTGATATATTTTTCTGCCAAGCCGTTTTGCTTCCTCTGCAAAAGGAACAAGTTTCCGGATTGGTGACGCCGGCATCATTTTGCCTTTTTCTGAAATCTCAGGCATATTATTTATATTTAAGTAATTACCAATGGTTTTTTCTGGCAGGAATAACCCCTGTTACTTCGTAACATTAAAATGCATGTATAAACAACATGGGTGATTCATATGTTTGAAAAACTGAACATGAATTACCTGCGTAACATAATTAATTGAATATTAATCTGATTAACCTGTTTAATTCGTATCCAACAGATAAAACAAAAATAGCCTTTCCTCTTCAAAAAAAGAATGATAATTGTTGGTATTTATTACACTTCAGTTTCTGATTGCAGGTATAACAGGCATTTAATTACTCTCACAGCTTTACCCGATTGTTTTTATGATATCTTTTATAATTTTGAACAGCCAGCATATTTTATAGCGGAATTGATTAATTTAGCCTGTTTTAATATCCGGATTTCCGGCGACGGACCGGCAAGCTTTGCATTTATCTCATCAGCATATAAGCTTTAAACATCAATATTTTATCCGTATGGAAATACCCTCAAAGTACAATCCTGCACATACAGAAGAAAAGTGGTATCAGTACTGGCTGAAGAATGATTTTTTTCACTCTGTTCCCGATGAAAGGGAACCCTATACAATTGTCATACCCCCGCCAAATGTTACCGGTGTCCTTCATATGGGGCACATGCTCAATAACACCATCCAGGATATCCTTGTAAGAAGGGCAAGAATGAAGGGCCGGAATGCATGCTGGGTTCCAGGTACGGATCATGCTTCAATTGCAACAGAGGCAAGGGTCGTTGCCAAACTGAAAGCCGAAGGAATTGATAAATCAAAGCTTTCGCGGGAAGAGTTTCTCAAACATGCATGGGAGTGGAAGGAGAAGCACGGAGGAATAATCCTTGACCAGCTTAAAAAACTCGGGGCTTCGTGTGACTGGGAACGGACCGCCTTCACTATGGACAGGGGATATTCTGAAAGCGTAATTGATGTCTTTATTGACCTGTACAGAAAAGGGTTAATATACAGGGGAGTGAGGATGGTAAACTGGGATCCCGAGGCAAAAACAGCTGTTTCTGATGAGGAGGTGATATATAAAGAACTGAATTCAAAATTATATTATGTCAGATACCGGGTAGAAGGAGAAGAACAGTGGGTTACAATTGCCACCACCAGGCCCGAAACCATACTTGGCGACACGGCAGTCAGCGTCAATCCTGATGACACCAGGTTCCGTCACCTGCACGGTAAAAATGTTGTCATACCAATGGTAAACCGTATCGTACCGCTTATAAAAGATGATTATGTGGATATGGAATTTGGTACGGGTGCGCTCAAGATCACCCCTGCCCATGATATAAATGACTATGAAATCGGTATGCGGCATAATCTCAGGGTGATAGATATTTTTAACGATGATGGTACGCTGAACGAGAAAGCGGAAATATTTACAGGCATGGACAGGTTCGGGGCAAGGGATGCAGTTGTGAAGAAACTTACCGATGAGGGTTACATGGTAAAGGTGGAGGATTATGTCAACAAGGTTGGCTTTTCCGAAAGAACAGATGCTGCCATAGAGCCCAGGCTTTCCATGCAGTGGTTTTGCCGGATGCAGGAGATGGCAGGTCCGGCGCTTGACAATGTACTTAATAATAATATCCGGTTCCACCCTGCGAAATTCAGAAACACCTACAGGCACTGGATGGAAAATATAAAGGACTGGTGTATCTCCAGGCAGCTATGGTGGGGGCACCGGATACCCGCCTGGTATATCGGCGGCAGTAATGATTTTGTTGTGGCGAAGACTGAAGATGAAGCCCTGGAACTTGCCAGGGAAAAGACAGGAAACAGCCGGTTAAAAATATCAGATCTTCGTCAGGAAGAAGATGTACTGGACACCTGGTTTTCATCATGGCTCTGGCCGATTGCCGTTTTTGACGGAATAAGGGATCCCGGTAACAGTAATTACAGGTATTATTATCCGACTGATGACCTGGTCACCGCACCCGAGATACTTTTTTTCTGGGTAGCAAGGATGATAATGGCCGGTTATGAGTACCCCGGCGAGAAACCTTTCAAAAATGTTTACCTTACAGGTATTGTCCGCGACCATCTGGGAAGGAAGATGTCCAAGTCGCTCGGCAACTCTCCCGAACCCCTGGAACTGATAAGTAAATACGGGGCAGACGGTGTAAGGGTAGGGATGCTGCTTTGTTCACCCGCCGGCGGCGACCTGCTTTTTGATGAATCCCTTACAGAACAGGGCAGGAACTTTTCAAACAAGATATGGAATGCCTTCAGACTTGTTAATAGCTGGAATGTCTCCGGCAGCATTGAACAGCCTGAGCACTCTGCTTCTGCAATAAAATGGTTTGAGGCGAAGCTAAACGAATCGATTGTGCGTCTTGATAAGCTTTATGAGCGTTATAAATTATCGGAGGTGTTGATGCTTATTTACAAGTTATTCTGGAATGACTTTTCATCATGGTACCTGGAAATTATCAAGCCAGGTTACGGTAAACCGCTTGATATGTCAACTTACAGGGCCACAACAGGATTTTTTGACTCTTTGCTGAGGCTTCTTCATCCAATAATGCCTTTTATTACCGAAGAAGTGTGGCAAAGCCTGGAAGTGAGGGGTGATGGAGAAAGTATCACTGTTTCGCAAATGCCTGCCGGAGGGAAAGTTGAGAAGAAATTGCTGGCAGATTTTACCAATGTCATGGAGATTGTAAGTTCCATACGTACCGTCAGAACCGAAAAAAATATATCATGGAAAGAGTCACTGGAACTTTTTGTCATGAACAACGGAGAATCAGGTCTTCCACCCTTCGGTGAGGTAATTGTGAAGTTATGCAATCTTTCTGCGATAAACGAAACCGGGAGAAAGCCCGACAATGCTGTTTCATTCATGGTAAAAACGACAGAATTCTTTATTCCCATGGAGGACAGGCTGGATATTGAGTCTGAAATTGACAGGATCAATAAAGAGCTGGAATATGCAAAAGGTTTCCTTTCCTCGGTAATGAGAAAGCTAAAAAATGAACGCTTTGTTAATAATGCCCCGGAGAAGGTGGTTCAAAACGAAATTACCAAAAAGGCTGACGCAGAACGCAAGATTACTGCACTCGAAGAAAGACTCAGGAGCCTTCGCTGATAAAAGCCCTAACCATCAGCTTACTTGTTGTACAACATATTCACTGCATGTAGCGGTTTCTTTACTGATTGACTGACAAGTTGCCGGTGGTTTTTGTCAGCGGCTCTTTTTCAGCTTTATATACCTGTATCCGTTTTTCGGAAAATAAAAAATCCCCTGAATTCTCAGGGGATTTTTAGTAAACTGTGAGGCCGGATTTAAAGTTATCTGTTTAAATTTTACTTATTAAAATAAAACGGGAATAATTATCTTCTAGTATTCCTTGATCTTAATACTTCTGAACCATACATCATCTCCGTGATCCTGGAGTCCGATCACACCTTCGATATATTTGCCGAAGAGTTCAACGTCAAACTTGCTCTCTTCAACCATCTCTTCCCATTCAGGAGTGCCGAGATGATATTCAAGCACATCTTCCCCGTTCTGACGGTGGAATACAGAGCCGCGGTAAACAATTATCTCGGCAGTGTTCCATTCTCCTGCAGGCCTTGTATTTTGCGGATCAGCAGGTATAATATCATACAGGGAAGCTGCTTTGCGGTTTCCGTCAACACCTCTGTCGGAATCGGGGTGCCGGGCATTATCCAGTATCTGGAATTCGGGAGCGGTGTGCCATATCGGCCTGCCTTCTATTTCGCGGCCAAGATAGAATATACCACTGTTACCTCCCTCTGAAATTTTCCAGTCGATCTTAAGATGGAAATCCTTGAAAAGCCCGTCATATATTATATCACCACCCTGACCGCCGGCTTCACCTGTTCCTGCTCCTATGCATTTCAGTGCGCCGTCTTCCACTGTCCATCCCGATTCGGGGAAAGCATCTCCGTTATAGGAGCGCCAACCGGTAGTTGTCTCTCCGTCAAACATAAGAACAAAGCCTTCCTCTTTTTCTTCCTCTGAAAGTGTGTTCGGTACAGCTTCATCAACGTCGGCACTACGCTCTGCTGCAGGGCCACAAGAGTAAGATAGTGCCAGGATTATGACAAAACCGGTAAAAACAAATAAATGTCCTGTTTTCATTGTTAAATTGATTTTGGTGTTAGTAATAGCAACTGATCAGATCAATGCCTTTTGTAAAGTAACGACTGCCTGCAGGCCTGCGAGCCTGCAGACAGTCGTTTATATCAATGCCTGTCCGGATGGTCAGGGCATAGCAGGCAGATTCCAGCCATCCCTGTAAGGCCTTCTTATCAGGTCTGCAGCAAATTGCCGGGCATTAACCGGGTCAGTCCATGTTTTGGCAAAGGTTGGATGACCATCTTCAATTTTGAACCCGTCCTCAATAACGGTGCGGATCGTTTCATCACCGCTGATATTTGTGAACCTCATATTCTCTCCGTCCCACTCAAGTTCTTTATTGAGTGCCTGGAGGCGAACTGCAAGAACACCCATAACAACCATCTCGTTAAACGGCCCTGCCTCGTGGAAGGCTGAGGCAGTTTCAACCCTGTTATCCGGACTTTCCTTACATGCACGTACCCAATCCATGTAATGGTCGGTCGGAACCCTGCGAACAAATTTTGGCGCGTCGGGAACACGTCCTGACATTAACCATGGGTTAACACCATAGCAACCTGCTACCAGAATATCTTTGGTCCCATAGAATATAATGCCACCACCGGCATCATTCATATCTCTTCCTGCCGGCCATCCTTCAGGCATTTCCGGACGGATACCTCCGTCATACCAGTTAACCACAACTTCGGGAAGATTGATTTTCATGTTGCTGCCGGGCCTCCTTTCGGGATATACAAGCTTGACCTTTTGCGCAACAGGGGCAGAATCAGTCAGCAGAAGCGTTGAACTGCCCTGAACAGCAATCGGGTATCCCAGTTCAAGTCCCATGAATACCGGATGAAGAATATGACATGCCATATCACCAAGAGCTCCTGTTCCGAAATCCCACCATCCACGGAAGTTCCACGGGGTGTAAATCTCATTGTACGGACGCATGGGAGCAGGACCGATAAAAAGATCCCAGTCTATTGTTTCAGGCAAGGGTTGTGCCGGAGGGATATTGAGTCCCTGGGGCCAAATCGGCCTGTCGGTAAATGAGTCGACCCTTGTCACTTCGCCTATCTCACCGTTTGCTATCCACTCGCGGATAAGATTAACACCTTCACCTGACGAGCCCTGGTTGCCCATTTGGGTGGCTATCCTGTGTTTCTTCGCCAGGTTCGTAAGCAGACGAGATTCATAAACGGTATGGGTAAGCGGCTTCTCCACATATACATGCTTGCCCATGGTCATTGCATCGGCTGCAACAATGGCATGAGTGTGGTCTGAAGTAGCCACAACTACTGCATCAATATCATTTCCCATCTCATCGAACATCTTGCGGTAGTCCCAGTACTTTTTCGCATTCGGGTAGCGGTCAAAAACATTTTTGCTATACCTCCAGTCAACATCGCACAGGCCAATAATATTTTCACTTTCCATTGGCCTCAGGACGGCTGCCCCGCGGCCACCTACCCCAACGCCTGCAATATTGAGCTTGTCACTGGGAGCCTTATAGCCAAGTCCGCTTACAACATTGCTCGGGAGGATGGTGAAACCGGCAGCTGCAAGGGCAGAATTGCCGATAAACTTTCTTCTTGAAATTCTTTTATCCATTTTTTATGGTTTTTAAGTTAGTAATAAAAGCAGGTTTTAAGTGGTTTTGTAAATATTCGGATCAGTAGTTAAGTTTTTACCTGATTAAGCAAAAGGCATGTGCCGATACTATATTTACCAAACATTCTGCCAAAATACTAATTTATCTCAACCGGATCAATAATTATCTGAAATAAATACTATTTTTATGTTATACAGTATTTTAATTATTTTAATAACCTGCTGATTACCAGCGGCAATTTTTTAAACATATTTTGTCAAACTTTCTGACACCTGCCGGTGTTTTGTCCGCCATGACAATAAATTTGGCAATTATAACATGGTTTTTTAAATTGCGACGGTCATTGGTGTATTTACAGGTTTTTGCAACAAGGCAAAAAAACCGGATATCGGAACAGCCCGCAAATCGTTGTTGATTAAACCAGTTTATTTTTGGACGATTTAATTTGTATCCTTTTGTCATTAAGCAGGTATTAATAATATTAACTAAAAAAAAACAGAAAATGAGTAAAAAAATCAAAATGGGACTTGTAGGCGGAGGCCCCGGATCTTTTATAGGGCCGGTCCATTTTCGCGCTGCCATGATGGACGGACATATTGAGCTGGTATGCGGTGCTTTTGATGCCGATCCGCAGAGATCCAAAGATGCTGCAGGTATCTATCATGTTTCCCCTGAACGTGCATATGGCACATGGGAGGAGATGCTCGAAAAAGAGAACAGGCTTTCATCGGAGCAACGAATGGATATGGTGGCCATTACCACTCCCAACCATCTTCATTTTCCTGTTTCAATGGCCGCTCTTGAAAAAGGGTTTCATGTGGTTTGTGAAAAACCTGTAACAATCTCTCATGATGAAGCAGTTAAACTTGCTGAAAAAGTTGACACGACAGGTCTTTTGTTTGCCCTTACCCATACCTACACCGGTTACCCCATGGTTAAGGAGGCTAAATACCTTATTTCAAGGAACAAACTTGGCACCATCCGGAAGATAGTAGTGGAATATCCCCAGGGCTGGTTGTCCACTCCCCTGGAAAAGACCGGTAATCAGCAGGCAGCATGGCGTTCCAGACCCGAGTATAACGGTCCGGGCGGATGTCTTGGAGATATAGGGGTGCATGCTGAAAATCTTGCTGAGTATATAACAGGATTGCAAATATCTGAATTGTGCGCCGATATAAATTCATTTGTCCCCGGCCGTGCCCTTGATGACGACGCCTCTGTTTTACTGCGTTTTGAGGGCGGAGCCCGCGGCGTGTTGTGGGCTACCCAGATAGCTGCAGGTGAGGAGAACAATCTGACTATTCGTATTTACGGAGAGAAAGGGGGAATGGAGTGGAGGCAGCATGATCCCAATACCCTCCTGCTCAAAATGCTTGATGAACCTGTTCAGATATTGAGGGCGGGCGTCAACCACGGCAATCTCTCTGAAATAACCAAATGGAATCTCCGTGTTCCCGGGGGGCATCCCGAAGGATATATAGAGGCCTTTGCCAATATATACAAAAATATGGCCCATGCCATAAACCAGAGGAATGCTAACCTGCCCGTTGACCCGGCATATCTTGATTTCCCGACTGTTCATGACGGGGTAAGAGGTATGCGGTTTATTGAGAAGGTTGTAGAATCAGCAAAAAGTTCAGAGAAGTGGATTAAGTTCTGACTTCAGGTTTCCCTCATGTTGAAATTCCTGAGGTTGTATGTAAATGTAAGCATGAAGAACCTGGTAAGCTGGTTGGTGCGCAGATCCTCCACGAAGGAGTCGGATACATTCCTTACAATATTCCGGTTCTGATCAAGAAGATCAAATACGCTTATTGTTATTTCGCCGAGATTGTTTCTGAAGAGCTTCCTGCCGAGATTCATATTCCACAAAAAATAATCCTGGTTGAAATCATCACCCAGTCCCCTGTACATAAGGTGACTCACATCGCTCCTGAACACCCAGTTTTCAAGGAAAATGAAGCTGAAGCGTGTACCGCTGGTTTGCTGGAAATAATTGTTATCAAGCTGTGGCTGAAGGGTGTTCTCAACCATGTTGTAACTGGCATTGTATGATAATGAAAAGTCCACGTCAGGGCCGATATTGCTCGAGAGGATCAGTCCTCCCGAGGCGGTGTAGGTATTGGCCGTATTGGTTTGCGAATTTATCAGGCCCGGAGTGCGCACCCAGGCCAGTCCGCCGCTCAGATTCAGGTTACTCTTAATAGCCCTTACGGGGAACCCGTAGATCAGGTTTGACCGGATATTGGCAAAGCCGTCAAGGTTGACCGGCCGTGATAACTGCGAGCCCTTTTTGAGCAGGTAACCATTTGTAAGTATAGTGTCACGGCGCGCAATAATTGTCGAGTTACCGATATAATCATCTGAAATATTCCCGAAAAGGAATGCCATGAAATTTGTCGATTTTTCGGTGTTGACAGCATTGTAACGTGTCATGAAGAAGTGGCTGTAACTGTGATCCAGGTCCGGATTACCTGATGAAAGCAATACCGGGTTTGAGTTATCCACAACCTCCTGAAGCTGAGTTACAGAAGGAGGATTGGTGCTTGTCCTGTAATTGAACCGCAGACTTTTGCCCGTTTCAATATTATAGGTCAGCATGGCCCTGGGCAGAATATTCTGAAAATCCCTTTTCAGGTCGAATTCGTAGGGGAACTCCTGATCGGCAGTCAGCAATGCATGCTGGTATCCCAGTTCCATGGTGAGATTGAATTTTTCACCTCGAAGAAGGTATCCCAGTGCACCCCTCTGCGTAAGGTAATCGCTGCTTAACCTGTTTGACAGCTCAGCTTCAAATTCCCGGTAGGACTCTGTAACCGGATCCCAGCTGTTTGTCACCCTGTCAGTCTCGTTGGCAGCGCGGGAAATGTTATAGCTTACCTGGAGCATACCGCTTTCTCCCATTGGTTCGGTGTATGAAATATTAGTTGATAGTGTATTGTTTATGGTTTCCGAGTCTGATCTCTGGTTGAGGTAATCACTTAGAGCTTCTTCCCCGCTTGACGGATCACCCTCTCCTGCAAAATAGTCACTGAGTGCATCCAGATAATAAAGATTTTCGTTATTGTTGAAATTGGCACTAATATTTGTTGAAATTGTGCGGCCTGTCTTTTCAAAACGGTATCTGTAAATCAAAGAACTTCCGTAATTATATCCACCAAGGTCTGAGTCGTAGCCTGTTTCAGATACGCTCAGCAGGTTGTTGCCCTCCAGCAGATTCATTGCATTCAGGTAGCTGTCCGATGTATTGCTCTGCAGTGTAAGCCTGGGGGTGAATATAATTGAGTTTTTATCATCGATATTATATGTCATCCTGAGATTCATCCTGTGATTGTCGTTCCTGCTGGCCGATTCACTATCTTCAACATAATACTGGCTGTCATTCTCATCAATAAAATACTCCCTGTCGGTAAACTGGTCGGTTATATTTTCCGATATATTGAAAAAATAGCTTCCCGTAAGATTCAGGTTATTGTTAAGCCAGGTGTCGCTGTAATTTAGTCCCATTGAATGTGTTGTATTGTCTCCGTACTGTGACGACACCCTGAAATCAGAAACATGACCTGCAGTACCTCCGGCAGGGCTGCCACCTTGCCGGGCTGCACGTCCCATGCCTCCGCCCATTCCCCCGCCACGTCCGCCTCTTATCGCTCCTGCCGAGAGGCTGATAATATCCTCACGTGAAAAGTTTTGCTCATTGATGTTGTTGCTCATGCCTATAATTGATATCCGGCTGTCATTCATAAAGATATTTGTGGCTATTCCGATCTGGTACCTTTCATCGCCTCCGTACCCCGAATAGAGTCTCCCGAACTGTCCGCTCCGGGTGTCAAGGCGGGTTACAATATTTATTGTTTTGCTTCTTTGTCCGTCATCAAAACCTGTTAACTCCGACTGGTCGCTCATGCGGTCGTATACCTCTATCCTCTCAACCACTTCGGCCGGAAGGTTCCTGAGCGCAATGGAGGGGTCATCGCCAAAAAACTCCCTTCCGTCAACCAGTACCCTCCTTACATCTTCACCCTGTGCCGTAACCCTGTCTTCTTCAACCGTGATGCCCGGCATCCTCCTCACAAGGTCCTCTGCGCTGGCGTCGGGACTGACCTTAAAGGCCTGTGCATCGAAATCAAGGGTGTCGCCCCTGAGCCTGGCGGCGGACCGGTAGCCGGATACTTCCACCTCCTCCAGGTATGCTCCCTCCTTCATAAACAATTCTCCGAGATCGTTTATCTCCGAAACAGCCCTGACGGACTCATCTCCTTCCATCACAAGTGACTGATACCCGACAAAACTTATTTTCAGGGCATAACGCCCCCGCTGAACCTTTATCGAGAATTCACCCTCCCTGCCTGTTGTTGTATGAAATGTCCTGGTGGTATCCCTGAAGTGAATAAATGAAACATGCGCACCGGCAAGGGGTATTCCGTCATCCGCATCACTCACCTTGCCGGAAACCATCACTTCCTGCTGTGTGCCGGCCTGTCGCCCCTGTTGCCGTGAACCCTGCTGAGCAGTTGCCAGCATCGGGATGGCCAGGAGGGCAAATATCAGTCTGAGATGCATAAATAAAATTTTATCAGGTTAAATTATCAATTCACCCTTTAGATGATAATTTGATAAAAGGTTTAATAGTGCCGGATGTTTTTAATGAATCCCCTGAATTCCTGGAGTAAGATTGCTATGGAGAAAGCCTGCTGATAATCCATCGGGAACCCTGCAGTTTATATTGTATCCTGTCGTGCAGGCGGTCGGGCCTGCCCTGCCAGAATTCGGCGAGAACCGGTGAGAGGCTGTAGCCTCCCCAGTAGGAGGGGCGGGGTATGCTTTTGTTTCTGAACCTGCCTGATATTTTCATCACCTCTTTCTGTAACCCTGCCCTGGAGGAAATAACGCTGCTTTGCCTTGAAGCCCATGCTCCTATGCGGCTGCCTTCAGGTCGGGAATCAAAATATCTGTCCGATTCACCGGCAGGCACCTTTACGGCAGTTCCCTCCAAACGGACCTGTCTCTGCAGTTCCGGCCAGAAAAAAACCAGGGCAGCCCGTGGATTCTCATTCAATTGTATTCCTTTTTTGCTTTCATAATTTGTAAAGAATATAAATCCTTTTTCAGTAAAATCTTTCAGCAGGACAATCCTTGCGGAAGGATAGCCGTTGATGGTGGCAGTGGCCAGTGTCATGGCAGTCGGTTCATTTACCTCTGCGGCAATAGCCTCATCGAGCCATTTTCTGAACTGGTCAAAAGGATCATGATGTACCGAGGTTTTTGAAAGGTCCTTCAGAGAGTATTCTTTTCGTATCCTGGAAATATCGTTTTGCATGGTTTAAGGTACTTTGTCAAACAATCCAAAATTATCCAAAAAACCCCCTGCAAGCTTTATGTTGCAGGGGGCGTGTACCCGGAGCGGGAATTGAACCCGCACGGCCGCAATGGCCACAGGATTTTAAGTCCTGCGTGTCTACCAATTCCACCACCCGGGCAACAATGAGACGAGAATCCCGGAGGTGTCTCCGGGATTTTGAGCGAAAAACGGGACTCGAACCCGCGACCCCGACCTTGGCAAGGTCGTGCTCTACCAACTGAGCTATTTTCGCGATTGGTGATACAAAGTTAATTCATTTTTCTTTTTTTCAAAAAAACCGGCCTTATTTAATCGGATTTAAGCCCTGTTATTTTTTTTATCTCGTTGAGTTTATTCAATGCCTCTACCGGGGTCAGGTTATCTATGTCCAGGTTGATTATCTCATCCCGGATCTGTTTCAGCACGGGATCATCCATCTGAAAGATGCTGAGCTGAAAACCCTCTCTGTGTTCTGCCAGTGATGACACCGGTTTGGCCAGTGAATGGCTGCTCTGCGATCTTTCCATCTCCTTTAGTATGTCACCGGCCCTTTTCACTACGCTCTTTGGCATACCTGCCATACGGGCCACATGGATGCCAAAGCTGTGTTCGCTGCCGCCTGGTACAAGCTTTCGCAGAAATATAACCTTGTTGTCTGTCTCTTTTACCGATACGTTATAGTTTTTTATCCGGCTGAATGAATGCTCCATCTCATTAAGTTCATGATAATGGGTCGCAAATAGTGTTCTCGCCTTACCACGTGGAAATTCATGAATAAACTCTGCCATTGCCCAGGCGATGGAAATACCGTCATAGGTGCTGGTACCCCTTCCAATTTCATCCAGCAGGATAAGGCTGCGTGACGAGAGATTGTTCAGGATGCTGGCAGCTTCATTCATTTCGACCATGAATGTAGATTCTCCCAGGGAGATATTATCCGATGCCCCCACACGGGTAAATATTTTATCCACAATTCCTATCTGTGCTGAACCGGCAGGAACAAAGCATCCCATCTGTGCCATCAGCACAATAAGTGCAGTCTGCCGCAGCAGCGCCGATTTTCCTGACATATTCGGGCCGGTGATAATCATTATCTGTTGATTTTCACTGTCGAGGTAAACATCATTTGCTATATATTCCTCTCCCGGTGCAAGGGTCTTTTCAATTACAGGGTGTCTGCCCTGCTTAATGTCAATGACGTGGCTTTCGTCCAGGACCGGCTTGCAGTAGTTGTTTTCGGCCGAAAGGGTGACAAAGGACAGAAGGCAGTCAATATGTGCAATCAATGCGGCGTTGAGCTGTATATCAGGAATATGGACTGCCGCACTTTCAACCAGCGCTGCAAAGAGATCTGTCTCCAGTCTCAGGATTTTTTCCCCGGCACCCAGTATCTTCTCTTCATACTCTTTCAGCTCGCCGGTAATATATCTCTCGGCACTGACAAGTGTCTGCTTCCTGATCCATTCTCCGGGCACCTTGTCCTTATGGGTGTTTCTGACTTCAATATAATACCCGAAAACATTATTAAAACTTATTTTCAACGAGGGTATCCCTGTCTTCTCGCTTTCCTTTTGCTGCAACTGAATAAGATAATCTTTACCGGAGTAAAGGATGCTGCGCAATTCATCCAGTTCGGCTGAAACTCCTTCAGAAATCACATTGCCTTTCTGAACGGCTGTTGGAGGATCTTCCTTTATTCCGGCGGCAATCCTGTCGCGCAAATTGTTACAGGATTTCAGGCCCCCGGCAATATCGATAAGTGAACCCTGGCCTGAATCCATGCAGATCTTTTTTATCTTTCCGGCACATTCAAGGGCTGTTTTAAGCTGAACAAGTTCCCGCGGATTAATTCTTCCTACCGATATTTTTGATGCCAGCCTCTCAAGATCGCCGGTCTGTCTTATTTCCGATGCCAGCTTTTCAGTTTCTTCCCTGTTTTCAAGCAGAAACTCGACCGTGTTAAGGCGATCATTAATCCGGGCAGGGTTTTTAAGGGGAAGGTTCATCCATCGCTTCAGCATTCTGCCTCCCATGGGAGAGAGGGTTCTGTCCATTACCGAAAGCAGGGTTCTGGCTCCTTCATTATAGGAGTAGTACAACTCAAGGTTCCTGATCGTGAACTTGTCAAGCCAGACATAATTATCCTCTTCTATACGCGATACGGAAGTGATATGGCTCAGCTTATCATGGCGGGTAAGTTCAAGATAATGTAATACGGCACCGGCAGCGGTTATTCCAATGTCCAGTGAATCAATCCCGAAGCCTTTTAGAGAGGAGGTTTTAAAATGGTTGAGAAGCTTTTCATATGATGTCTCCTTGTGGAAGGCCCATTCGTCAAGCTTGTAGGTGTAGAACTTTGTACCGAATGAGGCGGTAAATGCCTCCTGCATTCCTTTTTCAAAGAGCACCTCCCTGGGCTCGAAACCGTTAAGCAGCTTGTCAATATATTCATGACTTCCCTGGGCAACAAGAAACTCCCCGGTGGAAACATCCAGGAATGCCACTCCTGCAACGCTCTTTTCGATATATACACAGGCAAGAAAATTGTTCTTTTTATGCTCAAGAACATTTTCATTATAGGCAACCCCGGGGGTAACGAGTTCAGTGATACCGCGTCTTACAATTTTTTTTGCCAGTTTAGGGTCTTCAAGCTGTTCACAGATGGCAACTCTCTGTCCCGCCCTTACAAGTTTTGGCAGGTAATTTTCTATTGCATGGTGGGGAAACCCTGCCAGCTCAACATAGCTGGCAGCACCATTGGCCCTGCGTGTAAGTGTTATTCCTAGTATTCCTGAGGTTTTGACGGCATCTTCACCGAAAGTTTCATAAAAGTCGCCTACCCTGAAAAGCAGGATGGCATCGGGATGCTTTGCCTTGATGTTGCTGTACTGCTTCATCAAAGGGGTTTCGGTATATTTTGCTTTATCTCCCAAATGTTTAAGATGTTAAATTACAGCTTTATAAGCTATCCACCGGTGGTATCCGGCAAATGAACCCGGTTTGCTAAAATACGATTTTTAAGAGTAAATTCAGAATCATTACAGCTGGTAAATGTCTGCACTATATGTAATATTAAAATTTTATCTTTAGCTCTATTTTCGGATTGATGCATTTAAGTTGCAAAAAATAGACATATATACTTCATTGTTAAGAAAAAATCTTATAAATTTGTGATCAGTCAATTGAGTAATGCCTTTGTAAGAAAGATCTACTGCTAATCTTTTTTACACTGTTTGAGGAAAATTTTTTGTTAACCTAAAAATTCACCCATGAGGAAAATTGTTTCTTTGAGTTTTATTTTTTTGTTCATGCTGGCATCTGCCGCATGGGCACAGGAAAGAACCGTAACCGGACAGGTTACTTCTTCCGAGGATGGCCTGGGCATACCGGGCGCATCGGTCGTTGTGCAAGGTACAACGATAGGAACCGTAACTGATTTTGACGGGAACTATTCACTCCAGGTACCATCACTGGATGAGGTTCTCGTGTTTTCATTTGTCGGCCTGCAGACCAGGGAGATCCCCATTGACGGCAGGACCGAGATCGATGTTGAATTAATGCCGGACCTGCTTCGTGTTGAAGAGGTTGTAATTACCGGTGTTGCCGGGGCAACGCCACGGCGTAAGCTGAGTGTCACCGTCGACAGGGTGGGGACAGAACAACTTGAAGCTTTGCCCTCCACTTCCGCCTCCACGGCACTTCAGGGCAGGCTTTCCGGTGTCACCGTGGTACAGTCCAGCGGAAACCCCGGCCAGGCCGCCAATATCAGGTTAAGGGGATCAACCAATCTTCTTGGCGATTCCAACCCCCTTATCATTATTGACGGGGTAATGATGGAAGGAAACCTTGCCGATGTCAACATGGATGATATTGAAAGCATCGAGGTGGTAAAAGGTGCCGCTGCATCGGCTCTGTACGGTTCACGTGCAGGTGCAGGTGTTATAAACATTACCAGTAAAAGGGGTAATGTGGCAAGGGAAGGAACCACCTCTGTCCGCGTAAGAAATGAAATCGGGTTTTCCGAGCTTCCCAGCAAGATCGATCTTGCCGAGAGTCATCCCTATGAACTGGCAGACGACTGGCAGAGTTACAATAAGTTCACCAAGTATCAGGGTGTGACATATCCCGAAGGTTATGAGGGTGGAAGAAATACTGAAATTGCCGGTAATAAAAGGGTAGAATTTGATGGCTATGCCGATAACCCTTTCGCTGTTTATTATGATCATCAGGACAGGATTTTCCAGGATGGCACATATTTCACCAATTATGCAGGGGTAGCTCACAATACAGGACAGACTGCCATATTTACATCCTTTGAGAACACAAATAATTCAGGCATAGTTTGGGGAACTGAAGGGTCATCAAGACAGAACTGGAGGCTTAATGCCGACCACTGGTTCGGTGATAACCTTTCACTTTCATCCAGTACCTTTGTTTCCCAGAATGTTATCGATGTCGCTGACGGACGCTTTACAAGCGGATGGGGCGGAGGACAGGGTTCTGCATTCTTTGACATGCTGTTTTTTGAACCCGATACTAATCTTGATCTGGATGCACCGGAGGGAACGTTGCTGGAGAAGTACAGAATTCATCCCAACCACTTTCAGACTGATAACGGAAACCCGCTGCATGCACTTTATTACCAGGACAGGAACCTGGAGAGAAAGATTTTGCAGCAGAGCTTCCAGGGGAACTATTTTGCGACGGACTGGCTGACTTTCAATGCTGCATACAGTCTGGAGCGCCTTAACACCCTGAATGAGAGGTTCAGGCCCAAGGGCTTTTTTACCTCTCAGCAGGAGACCCTGGGAGGAATATACAAGTCCTCCTCGGAAGTGCTGAGCCAGACAAACAGCTTTACTGCCAACATTAACAGGGCCATAGGCGATCTTATAGTTAAAGGTAAACTGAGTTACATGTACGAAGGGTACAATTCCAAGTTTTTCTCTGTCAATGCCGCAGATCTTTCAGTATCAAGAATTAACACGCTGAATGCAATCTCCGGCGACAAGACCGTCAGTTCCAGTGAGGTCAATATCAGGTCAAGGAACTATTTTGCCATACTTGATATGGATTACCTTGACCGTTACATTGTATCCGGGCTTTTCCGGATGGACGGCTCATCCCTTTTCGGGGAAGAACACAGGTGGAATCCTTACTACAGGTTTTCCGCTGCATACAGGATATCGGAAGATCTGCAGGTTCCCGGTATAGATGAGTTCAGGATCCGTGCCGCTTACGGTACCTCAGGACAGCGCCCGGGTTTCAGCTACCAGTATGAAACCTATTCAATATCCCAGGGCTTCGTGTCAAAATCAACTATAGGTAACACTGCCCTGAGGCCCAGTGAGACAAAAGAGCTGGAACTGGGATTGAACATGGAACTTTTCGGGATGTTTGACCTGGAGGTGACCTATGCAGATATTATAACAGAGGGGGCATTTCTTAATGTGCCGCTTCCTGCGGCAACAGGCTTTAGTTACCAGTGGCAGAATGCTGCCGATATTTCGGCAACGGCAATTGAGGCAACACTTGGTATAGTTCCGTTCAATACCGAAAACCTGAGCTGGAGGATGAACTTCAACTTTGATAAGATCACCCAGGAGGTTACCCGCCTGGATGCCGCTCCTTTCAGGGTAGGTCCCACAATCAATGATCTGCAGGTATTCTATATCCGTGAGGGAGAGGTGTTCGGCACCATGTACGGAGGCGACTGGGTCAGGACCCTGGCAGAGATGGAAAAACAGCTGCCGGCAGGGGCGTCAATAGATGATTATGTTGTTAATGCCGACGGTTACGTAATCGTAAAGGGAACCGAAGGCACCATAAATGAAGCTGCCATAAGGCTGCTGGATGAAGAGGGCGAAGACTCATTTGATAAAATTGCCGATATGAATCCCGATTTCAACCTGTCATGGCTGAATTCATTCAACTTCAGCAATTTCTCGCTCAATATGCTGTGGCACTGGAAACAGGGAGGAGATGTATATAACCAGACGAAACAGTGGTTATTCCGTGACGAACGTCACGGCGAGTTTGACCAGGCAGGGAAGCCTGCAAACGAGAAGAAGGTTGCCACTTATTATCAGACTTTTTACAGGGTAAACGAGCCTAACTCTTACTTTGTTGAAGACGGCACCTTCCTGAAGCTTCGTGAGCTTTCCCTTTTCTATACACTGCAAAGGCCTGCTCTTGCCAATATGGGACTCAACTTCCTGGGAGGTGTCAAATTGGGCATTATTGGCAGAAACCTGTACACTCTTACAAATTATTCGGGCTGGGATCCGGAGGTTTCGCAGGTTGATTACGGACAGTCAAATTCAACCAATTATTATATTGATATGTTCAACTATCCGAATTACCGTACTTTAACCTTTTCGGTTGAACTGAATTTCTAAATGAACCAAATACGAAATATTAATAATATGAAAAAATACTTAAATATTACCGGTATTTTAACCATACTCCTGGTTTTTTCATTGCATACAGGCTGTGAGAAACTGGAGGTTGAAAATCTGAATCAGCCCAATATGGCTGATGTGCTTTCTTCACCGGATGATGTCCGGGGTGTTGTGCAGGATGCTTTTTATGCTTACTGGACAGGCATAAAAGTTTATAATGTCGGGATGACCGCCCAGGTGGCAGCCGACCAGACCAGCGTAAGCTGGGGTAACTTTGCCTGGCAGGATATGTCTGAAGAGCCAAGAATTGCGTGGAACAACGACCCCGCCTATGGTGAATCAGCTATGACCGAGAGCCCCTGGTACGATATGTATGCCCTTATTTCGCAGGTTAACGATGCCCTGTTTGCTATATTCGAGGAGGATATGCAGATAGGACCGGGTGGTGCAGACAACAATATGATAATTGCCTCTTCCTATTTGTTGCGCGGACTGGCACTGGGGCAGCTGGGAATGGTATTTGACCAGGCCCAGGTTCCCCTGCATGACAGTGACCTTACTGCACTTGAGTTTTTACCCTGGAATGTGGTTATTGAGGCGGGGATAGAAGACCTGGAAAGGGCCATCGAGGTGAGCAGTAATAGTACCTTTGAATGGGGTGGCGGTGCACTGCCGGGGATTGCTGTTAATCAGACTTTCATCAAGGAGCTGGCAAATTCATATGCCGCCCGGTTCCTTGCGCTGGGAGCCAGGAACAAGTCCCAGAATGACAACCTGGGCTGGACCGACAAGTACGACTGGACAGATGTTCTTGCTTTTGCCAATAACGGACTTACCGTTGATTTTGCACCGGTGGGTGACGGTCTGCCATGGGACGGCGGAACATGGTGGGATCTCAACATCAAGTACCTGCGTCAGCCAGGCTGGGGCAGGGTTGATATGAGAGTTGTCAACCTTCTTGACCCTGATGCTCCCGTTCGTTATCCCACAAATGAGCTGGGTCTGGCAGGTGATCCGCCACAGATACATTCGGGATTAGAACCCGGAGAGTCCGTATCGGAAGATGAGAGGTTTACTGTAGATTATCAGTTCCTGGCAAGTAATGATTTCCGTCCCGAAAGGGGGGGATGGCACTTTACTCATTACCGTCACAGCCGTTATGACTATCCTGCCTCAACAAGTGATGAGGGATATAATATGGGTGAGAGTCGCGGACCACTGTTCGAGCTTAGAGTTTATGACAATGAGCTTATGAAAGCCGAGGCACTGGTGCGCACTGGTAATGTTGCAGGAGCTGCTGCAATATTGAACAACGGTGGAAATCCGCGCAAAAGCAGGGGTAACCTGCCCAATGTAGAACATAATGAGCAGGATGTGCTTGATGCCATTTTCTATGAGAGGTATACCGAACTTTTCCATTGCGGATGGATGATCCATTTTCATGACATGAGAAGGACCGATCAGCTTCAGCAGGGAACACCACTGCACTTCCCGGTACCGGGAAGGGAGCTCGAGGCACTGGGGATGGAAGTTTATACCTTTGGCGGATACAACAATGCCGACGGTGTAAACACATCTGATGGCGGTGACTGGATCAAGCCCTATTACCATTTTTAAGATCCGATCAGTTAACGGAAAAAATAATTTAATTATATAGCTATGAAAATAAAATCAATCAAAATATTGAGTCTTATAATGATTGGGTTTGCTGTCCTGCTCGGATCATGCGAAGAGAAAGATGATTACGATTACGGCGCAATAGAACCCATAATCATGAGCCTTAACGGACCGAGTCCGGTTCCCGCACACGGACTTACTGAATTCCCGTACAGATATCATGTTCCCCACAGGGGAGGTTCAACATTTGAATGGTCAGTTACCACTTTGCTTGGCGGATCTGCTACAATAGTTCTGGATGATGAATATTCCAGCATTGCTTATATTACTTTTGACCAATCATCAGTTGAAGATTTAGCAACAATCTCGGTAACTGAAACTACTATGGGCGGGAAGACAAGCCCGGTATTTACACGTGACATTGTTCTTGATCCTTTCTGCCCCTATGATATGGATGCATTGGCTGGTGAATGGACAGGAACCAGTGGTGCACATGACCCTGTACTTACTGCATCAACCACAAATAATCTGAACCAATTGGCATGGGAAGGACTGGCAGGTTTTGTAAACTTTGCCTGGGGTGAGAACTGGACAAGTGGAGGCGGCATTGCCATAATGGAATTCAGTTGCGGAGATGTGGTTACCATTCCCAATCAGAAGATCGGAGAGACAGACTACCCTGATGTATACCGCATGGAAGGTGAAGGAACTTTTGACCCCGACACCAAAACTATCACACTTACATATGAAGTGTTCTATGCTGATGGTGCTGCAAGTGCAGGAGAGTTTACAACGGTACTGACAAAGGATGGTAATAAGAAGTCTGTGGTACCGGCTGATATACCTGAAAAGAATTAATAATAGCACTTATAAAAGGTTAGGGGGTGTACTTACGCTCCCTAATTTTTTTTGAATTTTCCTGAGTGGTAAATGTGATGTGATAATTCACCTGATAATTATTGTATGCGAATATCTGTGCTGGTCATAATGTTACTTCTGGTGTCATGCGGCGGACTGGAGGATGATGACCCGGCAGAAAACCCTGTTGAGGTGATCGGGACATTGCTTGAACAGGCACAGCCGGCACTTGCCATGACGGCGGGAGGGGAGTATGCCCTGTACCCGTCAGTTTTTATGCAGCAGGTTGCAGGGATTGATGGTGCACTGATGGATATTGACAGATATGATATCAGGCCAGAACATACAGATAAATCATGGAACGCCTTTTACCTGAATGTTTTATCAAGTATAAACACCATTATTGAATATTCATCTTCTGCCGGTTATTACAAGGCACGGGGTATGGCCAGGATCATGATGGCTCATTCGCTTGGCCTGGTTACATCGGCATGGGGTGACGTTCCGTTCTCTGAAAGTTTTTTTACAGATGATATCAGTCTCAGACCTTCATATGACACACAGGAAGAGCTGTATAACCGGATATTCTCACTTCTTGAAGACGGAATTGATGATATGACCTCATACGGGAACCAGGAGTTTCCCTCAGGTCAGGATATGTTTTTTGGCGGGGATCATGACAAATGGATCAGGCTGGCCGGATTCCTGAAATTGCGTTACAGCCTTCACCTGTCCGGGAGAACCGGGTATGCAGGACTTACTCAGTTAATTGAAAATAGAATGTTCCGGCAGGGATCTGATAAGCTTGAAGTTAATTTCTCCGGATTTGAAGATTTTTCTCATCCCCTCTATCAGTATCTGTTAATACATCCCGGGTCTGCCGGTGCGGGACTCCATCTTGTGAATGATATGAAAGCAGCCGGTGATCCACGGCTGAATGTTTATTTCAAAGCTTCAGATTCGGGTATCATTGAAGGATCTGCGGCAGGAGAAGGCAATCAGGATGCCGGTTTGATATCTGCTGAATTTATATCTTCCGGATCACCTGTTGTCCTTGCCTCCTTCACTGAACAGAAGTTCATTGAAGCTGAGATATATCTTGAGAATAACATGCTTTCTGAAGCTGTTGAGGCCTTTAATGATGGCCTGCAGTCTTCTCTTGTTGAAAATGAAGTATTTGTAGAGGAATGGTTTGATCAGCACAAAGCGGTTGACGGACTTACGATTGAAAAAATAATAAGATCCAAATATACAGCATTGTTTTTGCAGGCTGAAATATGGAACGACTGGAGGAGAACGGGGTATCCCCGGCTGGAGCCTGCAACCGGAAACACCACAAATGATCTCATACCCCGAAGGTTACCATACCCGGAGAGTGAATATATGTATAATCAGGAGAATGTACCGCCAGATGTTGAAATAACCACACCTGTATGGTGGGATTCAGAATAATGGTTATCTGCAGGGAATAATTTTTACTGGCATATACAATATAATTATTGTTTATGGTTTTGCATTATAACATAAAAAAATCTCCTGTGGATGAAGATAATTTGAACTGCAGATTTTTTATGCCTGGTAAAATAATTTACCGGTGCATTATCAGTGGCGCAATGATTCCTGTGTTGTTTTTTTTCTGCTTATCTTGTGTAAGTCCTGAAAAACAAATTACCGGCTCGTGGGAGATGGTGGAATATAAGGTAAACGGACATGATGAGCCGGAAGAGATAGAGGTGGAATGGGTGTTTCATAATGATGGCCGGTTTGTCCAGTCAATATCGATACCTTCCGGAGGAACTCCGGATGAGGCTGCATGGAGCATTGACCCGGAGAAAAAGACACTTACAATTGATTATATTGACAAGCGATCTGAAGTAATATGGAAAATTGTAAGACTGGAAGATGATACATTGAGGGTAGAATACCGGATACCGGGATTTTTTGTTGAGAGGGAGTTTGTCAGGAAAGGCCCTCCTGAATGAACACTTCAGGTAAATAATATGTTATTTATTTTACAGTGGAGCTTTCCTTTAAAAATTAATAATGACCCGCATTATAATAACACTTTTACTGTTTTTCAGCATCTCGTTTACCGGAGTTTCGCAGAAGGGCTTTGCTGTTTCTTCCGCTTCAGAAGAAAGACTTCAGATAATTTCCAGGCAACATAAAACAGAATATGAGCAGCGCAAAAATGAAGCTCTGGAATATGCGGTCATGCACCAGATACCTGTAAAAAGAAAGCTTGATGATGGCAGGGTTATGGAACTTCAGTACATTGATAAAAACGGGTTACCGGTTTATCATACCACTTTCAATGCCGTGGCTGCGTTCACTGTTTCGACTCACAGGCTGCATCCTGAAGGGGAACTGGGACTCAACCTGACCGGGAGTAATTACAGGGCAGGGGTATGGGATGCCGGAATTGCTGATACAGCTCACCAGGAATTTTATCAGAGAATTACCTCAAAAGACTCTTATGATGAACCTGATGATCATGCCACACATGTTACAGGAACTATTGCCGCGGAGGGTGTGAACTCCGATGCCAGGGGAATGGCTTTCGGGGCAGATATAATAAGCTATGACTGGAATAATTACAAGTCTGATATTGCTAAAGAGGCAGCAGATGGAATGTTGATTACAAATCATTCCTACGGCATTAAACTTGGATGGACCAGGGAAGACGGAGAGTGGGAATGGAATGGTGATCCTGATGCAGATGAGGATTACCGTTTTGGTTTTTATAACACGTTTCACAGCCGTTCCCTTGATGAGATTGCTTATAATGCTCCCGGTTTACTGATGGTCTGGTCTGCCGGTAATTCCCGTACGGGCGATGGAGACGGCACCAGGGAACCTAACGGGCCTTATGACTGCATAGGTCCGGAAGCAATTGCCAAGAATGTACTTGCAGTAGGTGCTGTAAATAAAATTTCAGCCGGATATAATGACGCCTCCGATGTAAAAATGACATCATTCAGCAGCTGGGGACCGTCTGATGACGGCCGTGTAAAACCCGACATTGTGGCTCCGGGACAAGGTCTTTTTTCCACGCTTCCTGATGACGGGTATGGTACATCAAGCGGCACATCAATGGCTGCTCCTGTTGTTTCCGGATCTTTGATCCTGCTCCAGGAACATTTTCATAACCTTAATGGTCATTATATGCGTTCCGCGTCGCTTAAAGGTCTGGTGATACACACGGCTTATGATGCCGGGAAGAGCAGGGGGCCTGATTACAGCTTTGGATGGGGTATGCTGAATACCGCTGCAGCAGCAGATCTGATTTCCAGTGACGATGGTATATCGGTTTTTGTAAAGGAGTTAAGCCTTGATGAGGGTGAAGTGTACGAATTTGAGATCTATTCTGACGGTGTATCCGATATAACCGCTACATTGTCATGGACTGATTTGCCGGGAACACCTCCTCCGGCCGATTCGATAAATCCCCCCGATTTGATGCTTGTAAATGACCTTGATATAAGGATCACTGATGAGGCGGGGAATATTTATTATCCATGGATACTTAATCCTGATGAACCCGGCGATCCTGCTGAAAAGGGCGATAACTTCAGGGACAATGTGGAAAAGATACTTATAGAAAATCCTGAACCCAGGAAATACACTGTTACAGTAAGTCATAAGAATGATCTTGCAGCAGGGAGCCAGGATTTCTCTCTTGTTTTTTCTTCTTCGTTAGGCCAGCCTCCGGGTCAGACAAGCTTGTACTGGATAGGCGGAGATGGTGACTGGAATGATCCTTTCGGCTGGTCTTTATCATCAGGTGGAGAACCTGCAGATATTTTACCCGACAGTGATATTAATGTGGTGATAGACGAAAACTCCTTTTCAGATCCTTCCCATATGCTGAGTCTTGGATCAGATGCAGATTGCCGGTCCTTTTCATGGCTGGCAAAAGAGGGCAACGGGATTGCCTTTAACGGGTACGACATATCAGTCTATGCCGATTTTACTCTTTCGGGAGGAATCTTTGGCGTGAATGACAGAGGAAGTTTTATTTTCAGGGGTTTATCGGGGAAAATTAATACCGGTAACAATATGGGCGATGCATTACGGTTTGTGTTTGACAATGAAGATGGTGAGTGGGAGCTGGTAAGTAATTTAAAAGTGGAAAGCCTGGTTTTAAAAGCCGGAGATGTTCTTCTCTCCTTCAAAGACATTTATACCGGGAGTTTTACTGTTGAAGGTGAAGAATCCAAGTTTGTTGATCTGTCAGGATCGGATCTCTATCTTTTTACGAATTTTGATTTGACAGGTGAAAACCTCCGGGTTGAATCTGAGGAACTCAGGGTAATCGTAAATTTAACCGAAAAGGAGAGCATGGCTATATTCAGGGCAGAAAACATCAAACTGGCCGGGGTTGAAATAATAAGTGGAACATTCACCATGGTGGGAGACAATGATATCGGGAGACTTGTTAACAGTTCGGTTCTCCATTTACTTGGAAGTAACCTGGTCTCCCGGCTGATCCTTGAAAAAGGCTCGGAAACCTGGCTGGATGGCGGTAGTGTACAGGCTGTTTCCGGATTTGAGGTTGAGTCCTCGTCTGACAGTATTGTAATGCTGCACTCACTTTCAGCAGAGTCCGCTAAAATTATATATCCTGATTACATTAAACTGTGTTTTGACTACATGGATATATACAATGTGGAAGCCGACGGTGCAGCGGTTTATTCAGCCGGAGAAAACAGCTTACTCACCGGTAATACATCAGGATGGAAAACAGGGCCTTGTGAAGATATACTTTTTGCCGGCTTTGATGTTAAATACCCATGTGTACATTCATTAACAAATTTTATTGACAGGAGTGAAGGAGATATAACAAGCTGGTTCTGGGATTTCGGTGACAATACCGTGCCTGGCGATACTTCTGTGTCCCGGAACCCTGTTTATACATACAGCTATCCCGGTGAATATGATATAATTCTAACAATATCCAATCCCGATGATTTTACCAGTCTCAGAAGAGAGATAACCATAATTGAGAATACTCTTGCAGAAAATGAGATATTTATTAACACCGAATTGAATAAGTACGTCTCAACCCAGACAGCACCATCTTACCAGTGGTATAATGATGGTTTTCCCATTCCGGGTGAAACCGGCAGGACACTTGACAGAGGAGGAGATTACACAGGGGAGATCAGGGTGCTGCTTGCCGATGATAAATGTAACCGGTTTTCTGAGAAGCTGGTTGTAAGTGTAAATGAGACATACCTGCCGGAAGAAACTCTTTTAATATATCCCAATCCGGTTGACAATCTGCTCAATATTGAATTCTCACATTCATATATCGGTCCGCTGTTAATTGAGTTTATTGAAATTTCCGGTAAGGTGATTCACTCATCCGTGCAGCAGAAATCTGATGTGGTATATATTACCAGTGTGTCCCCGGTCAGCTGGCCCTCCGGTATTTATCTTCTGAGGATCCTGGCAGGGCGGCAGGTCATTGTGAAAAACATTATTAAGAAATAGGTTTCCTTTTTACCGCCTGTTCAAAAAAACTTCCTGACGGTGATCTGCTTCAGGAAGCCGGAGTTATGAATTCACTTTCAGGAAGTCCGAATTCCTCTGACATGCTGATGCCCATTTCTCCAAGCCTGTTGAGAACAGGGTTGTAGATTTCCGGGATAACCGGGATATGTACTCCTTTGGCCTTTATTTTGTTGTTCAGTATCATCTCAACCCCGATGGCTGCAGGCAGGGCGACGGTACGTGCTACTGAAGTACCGGTGGCAGGCGTTCCGTAATCGAGCATGGTTGATTTAATTACCTCTTTTTTGCCGTTGGGCCAGGACGCAAGGAAAATATGCTGCATGGCAACCATGTCGGTTTCTTCTTCTCCAAGCATCATTTTATCTATCATCAGATCGGAAACTACCTCAAAAACAGAATCAGTTCCCCGGTTCATGGACCTGTCATCAAAAAGTCCCAACCACTCCATGGCATTTACCGGAAGTGAGTCAGGTTTAATATTGAGGCGTGAGGCTACCTTATCCTTGATATCAGATGAGTTATCCACACCGGCCATCATTGCTGTCATCTCCGAATAAGTTTTACCTGTAAAATCCTTTTTTTCATCCGAGATGAGTCTGAGCCGTTTCATGGCATGCATGATTTCACACCAGCCGGGATGACGAAATGTCCCTCTTACCATGGTTTGAGTTTCCGGTATTCCATAGAGCTCAATATAGGGAAGAGAATCGCGGTTGGGGTATACCTCCAGAATTCCTGTACCGGGAAAGTCGACTTTAAGAGGGTTTTTAAAAAGCTCTTCAGTCGGAACAGTAACAATTTTTCCATTCCTGAGAAACCGGCCGCTGTTGTTGCCGGCCATAATAACACCCTTCGGACTCCAAGAGAATTTATATTTAAAAGGGTTATCGTCTGCCCCTTTTGCAGGCAAAGCACCGCAAATAGAGTAAAATCCTTCTATTTTCCCGTTTTTCCCATGAACATTGTCAATTATTCGCATGGCAGACATATGGTCAATGCCGGGATCAAGTCCGAGTTCATTAAGGATCATGATCCCTGCCTCCCTGGCCTGTTTGTCAAGGGCCTGCATTTCTGGTTTAACGTAGGAGGTGGTTACCATATTTTTTTTGTGCCTGAGGCAGTACCTGGCAACAAGCGGGTGATTTGCCCATGGAAGGAGACTGACTGTCAGGTCATTATCAGCAACCATTTTATCCAGTCCGGCCTCATTGTCTGCAGTCCATGCTATAGCTTTTCCATTGGGATGATTTCCAATCATAGCTTCAGCCTTTGACCTGGTGCGTGTTGCTACGGTAACTTTTATCTTATTATTCAGAAGATAGGTGACAATTGGTTTAACTACCATTCCTGCCCCCAGTATCAGTACTTTATGCATATCTGCAACTTTAAGAAGGGTTCTTACCAGTGTTGTATGATTTGACGAAAATAAGCAGATTTAATTATCAAATTAATGATTAGAATCATACCGTTTACAAAATTCTTATGTTTTTCTGAGCCAGCCGGCATCAGGGCAATCAATCCGCTGACAGTCGCTGTATCGGCTATTCTGTTGGCGCCCTGAACACTGGTCCATTCTCCGGGAGGCACTCCATCGGTGCCTGCCTTCATAGCGCATTTATCATGTTAAATACTGATCTGTTTGAAATGAGAACAATCTTTTGACATTACATTAGAACTTCTCAAATACACCCAGTCCGAACAGGGCAAAATCATATTTCACCGGATCCTTTTTATCGAATGTCCGTAATTTCCCTGTGAGTTCTTCCACGGCCTTCCAGTCATCCTGCCTGCGCTGCAGAAGTCCCAGTTTCCTGGAAACATTACCTGTATGAACATCCAGGGGTATACGAAGGTCATCTGTTCTTATTCTGTTCCATATTCCAAAATCCACACTGTTTTTGTCTTTTCTGACCATCCATCTCAGGAACATGTTTATTCTTTTGGCTGATGAGCCTGCAGCAGGATTTGATATATGCCTGGTCGTTCTTCCGGGTTGGGAAACAGAGAGGAAAAGATCCCTGAATCTGCAGATGGAATGAAAGACAGATCTCTCTTTAAGGTATAGTGACTCAAAAACATTTCTAAGGCCTCCATGATTCCGGTATATATTCTGAAGTGACCGCAGGAAATATGCCAGGTCTTCTCCGTTGAATGTCCGGTGTTTGAAATTCCTGATAGCTTCAATATCAGGTATAGTGGCCTGCATGATAAATTCTGAGGGGGAATTATCCATCAGATCCATCATAAGGCGGGCATTCTTTATGATAGTTTTTCGCTGTCCCCACGCAATAATAGCCGATAAAAAAGCCGATATCTCAATATCCGGCTCATTTGAAAACATATGGGGGATACTTACCGGATCTGATTCAATAAAACCAGGACAATTATACTGCCGGTATTTTTCTTCAAGAAAATCTTTAAGCATGTTTTCCGGTATACCTGACATATGCGGAGTATATGGTTTTACCGATCTTTATCTGCGTTTTTCATCCACAATTTTTCCGTCATGCATTGTCAGGCACCTGTCGGCCATTTCTGCAAGCTGAAGGTCGTGTGTCACAATAACTATTGTCTGGTTGAACTTTTTTCTGAGTGAAAAAAACAGGTTGTGCAGTTCATTTTTATTTGTGGAATCAAGATTTCCTGATGGTTCATCGGCAAGCAGTACGGCGGGTTCATTGATCAGGGCTCTTGCAACAGCCACCCTCTGCTGTTCTCCTCCCGACAGCTCCTTTGGTTTGTGATCCATACGGCTGTTGAGTTTCATGAAACCAAGGATCTCCTTTGCTTTTTCTTCAGCTTCACCGGCGGGTATTTTTGCAATATACGCGGGCATGCAGACGTTTTCGAATGCCGTAAACTCAGGCAAAAGATGATGGAACTGAAATACAAAGCCGATGTTTCTATTCCTGAAGCCCGCCAGCTGCCTGTCTGTCAGCGACCTGTAATCAGTTTTATTGATTGTCACTTTCCCTTTATCAGGTTTGCTCAGTGTGCCAAGGATCTGCAGGAAAGTGGTTTTTCCGGCACCGCTGGCACCTACTATTGAGATAACTTCTGCTTTGTTCACGAAAAGGTCGATATCTTTCAAAACCTGAAGTTGTCCGAATGACTTGCTTATCTTTTCTGCCTTTATCATTGAAATTGCTTTAAAAATATGTTTTTCAGGCCGGGCTGAATGTTCCGAATACAATTAAAAGATACATAATATAAATCAGCAATAGTACGGAGCCTTTCCAGCGGTTTAGAAAGGCTTTGCCGTAGGGCAACATGAATACCAGCAATAATAATGATAATGCCAGCATCCAGTGTATGTCAAATCTCATTTCAAAGCTTACAGGTATGCTTTTGATCATGCTGGTGACACCAAGGATGCCGAGAATATTGAATATGTTTGAACCAATAATGTTTCCAATCGATATGTCGAGCTGTTTTTTAAATGCTGCCGTTAAAGAGGTGGCCAGCTCAGGTACGCTGGTTCCAAAGGCAATTATGGTGACTGAGATGACTCTTTCACTAACACCGAATCGGATTGCAATTGATTCAGCTCCGTCAACAAGCCAGGTGGCGCCAAAATAAAGGCCGGCGGATGAAACAATCAACAGAAGTATCGATACCGGTAAAGAATAGCGGGCTTTGTCAAATATATGCATGATACGTGATAATTCCAGCCTGGATTGCCTGACCGACCATACAATGAATCCCAACAGTAATATAAAGAAGATGAATCCTTCAACAAATGAAAGTCTCCCGTTTACAGCGAACAGGTAAAAAAGAAAACTGGCAAGCATCATATACGGATAGTCAAACCGGACAGATGTTTTACTTACAGGAATTTTTATGATTATTGCCGTAAGGCCAAGAACAAGGGCAATATTGGAAATATTGGAGCCCAATACATTACCGATGGCAATATCGGGGTGGTTTTTCATGGCTGCACTGATACTTACTACCAGCTCGGGTGCAGAAGTACCCAGCGATATAACCGTAACTCCAATGACAAGTGTGGAAATGCGGAAATGACTTGAAAGTGCTACCCCGCTTTTTACCAGCAAGTCTCCGCTGATTAGCAATATAATAAAACCCAGGATCAGGAAGAAATAATCCATATGATGTCCTTTATGAAACCAGTGTAAAGGTATAATTAGACCTTAAGGGGAAAATCAATTATTATTTACCTGGTCTTTGTCCTTATCAGGGACCTTCTCAGATTTTTTGCGAACCTTCGATTTGGTTTCAGTTCTTGCTTTCACCTGGCCCGTGTCTTTGTTTGTTTTATCCGGATTTCTGCGATTTTCCGGTTTGCCTTCGGTTTTTTCTTTCACCTGGCCCGTGTCTTTATTTATTTTATCTGAATTTCTGCGATTTTCCGGTTTGCCTTCAGTTTTGTCTTTCACCTGGCTCTTGCCCTGATTCACTTCATCTTTATTTTCACTAATCTCCGGCCGATCTTCAATCTTTTCCTTCACCTCATCAATATCTTTCCGGATCTCATTTGTGTTTTCGCGGATCTCCGATGTGTCTTCAATTTTCTCTTTGACCTCGGTTATGTCTTTCCGGATCTCATTTGCGCTTTCGCGAATTCCGGAAGTGCTCTCATTCAGCTCTTTTTTTATGTCTTCGGTGGCCCTTTTGAATTCTTTCATTCCTTTGCCAAGCCCTTTGGCCAGCTCAGGTATCTTCTTGGATCCAAAAAGCAGAAGCACTACAATAAGGACAATGAATACTTCCGATCCGCTTATAAACAGTATGGCTGTCATCATTTGGTTTTTATTTGCCTTTTTTAATTTTTTTAAGTCTTCCGATTGAATCAAAAACTACAGGTGTTGCAATAAACAAAGATGAATAGGTACCAATAATAACTCCAATTAATAAAGCAAAGATAAATCCCCGGATCACTTCTCCGCCGAAAAGGAATATTGCCAGAAGCACAAAGAAGGTGCTCAGGGAGGTGCTGAAAGTACGGCTGAGCGTGCTGTTAAGTGCCAGGTTGTACACTTCGGTTCGTTCCCGTTTTGGGTAGAGCTTGAAATATTCACGGATCCGGTCGAACACTACCACAGTATCGTTTATGGAGTATCCTACAACAGTAAGTATGGCAGCAATGAATGCCTGGTCTATCTCCAGTGAGAAAGGAAGTATTCCATAGGCGAGCGAGAATATACCAAGAACAATCAATACATCATGGCCCACTGCCGTAACAGCACCAAGTCCGAATTGCCAGTTCTTGAACCTGATAAACATATAAAGGAACATGATGGCAAGGGCAAAGAAAATTGCCCATACGGCCTGCACCTTTATGTCATGGGCAATTGCAGGGCCGACTTTTTCTGATCTCTGTCGGTATTCGCTCATAAACTGATCGAATGACACGTCCTCACCCAGGAATGGCTGCAGCCCTTCAAACAGCAGCTCCTCTATTTCCTGGTCAACCTCAGGATCAGCTTCTTCAATCCTGTAGTTGGTGGATACCCTTATCTGATCATCCCCTCCAAAGGTGATGACCGAGGTTCCTTCCCCGTAGACTTCGAAGAGTGAACTCTGTATCTCTGCTGTGTTTACATTTTCATCAAAACGTACAATGTATGTTCTTCCCCCGGTAAAATCTATTCCCTGGCTTAATCCCCTGGTAAACAAAGAGACAATTCCAATGGCAATTATTACCCCTGAGATAACATAAAAGATCTTACGCTTTTCAATAAATTTTATATGAATATTCTTAAAAGCATTCTCGGTAATCCTGGTTGCAAAGGAGAGTGTTTTATTCCTGTCAAGGAACCAGAGAAAGATCAACCTTGTTATGAAAATGGCCGAAAACAGGGAGGTACATATACCTATTACCAGTGTTGTTGCGAAACCCTGTATCGGACCTGTTCCGAAAATATAGAGGATAATACCAGTGAGCAGTGTCGTCACGTTTGCATCAATTATTGCAGAATAGGCATTCTTGTAGCCGTCTGATACAGCCAGACGCAAACCTTTACCTGCACTAATCTCTTCCCTGATCCGTTCAAATATCAGTACATTGGCATCGACCGACATACCTATTGTCAGAACGATACCGGCAATACCGGGAAGTGTAAGTGTTGCCCCCAGTGAGGCAAGCACCCCCATAATGAAGAAAAGGTTCACCACAAGTGCTATGTCTGCTACCAGGCCTGCTTTCCTGCTGTAATATATAATCATGTAAAGGAGAACTACCAAAAAGGCTATCAAAAAGGAACTCATGCCGGCATTGATAGCTTCCTGGCCGAGCGATGGTCCGACAATGGCTTCCTGTATAATTCTTGCCGGTGCAGGCAGTGCACCTGATCTGAGAACGTTGGAGAGGTCCTGGGCTTCGGTAATGGAGAAGTCACCGGTAATCTGCGATCTGCCACCTGTTATTTCCTGGTCTACCCTTGGTGCGGAATAGACATAGTCGTCCAGGACAATTGCTATGGCCCTGCCAATATTTTCTTTGGTAAGCCTTGCCCATATCCTGGCTCCTTCGGCATTCATTGCCATGGTTACTTCGGCACTGGCCTGCGTCTGTCCGAATTCCACCCTTGCATCTGTAATAACATCCCCATCCAGCGGGGGCTGGCCGTCACGGCTTGTAACTTTTATTGCATGAAGCTCATAAAAGGATTCTGTATCATCATATCGCGGCGGTTTAACTCCCCAGAAAAACCGGAGATCACGCGGGAACAACTGACGAACCTGGGGTATGTTAAGGTATTCATTTACCCTGGCTGTATCGCGGTATTCAGCCACACCAATTACGGAACCTCCCATAAGCTGACCATCCGGACCCACACTTGGGTTCAATATGCTGAATAAGGGAAATTCAGCGAGCATTTGTTCCGGAGCCATATCTTCGTCCAGCTCAGTAGTATCCCTGTCAAGCAGATCAAGCAATGACTCTTCCTGCGTGCCAGGTTCATCGGCAGGGAGCAGCTCGTCTTCAGTCCCTGGCCCGGGGGCTGTTGTTATTTCGGTTTGTTCATCAGGAGTCAATGCCCTTTGTGCCTCTTCTATCTCTTTAATGCGTTCGTTTGCCTCAACAAGGAAAGGATATATATCCTGGTTTTCGTATGTTTCCCAAAATTCCAGGTTGGCTGTACCCTGGAGCAGAGACCTTACTCTTTCGGGCTCTTTTATTCCCGGAAGTTCAACGAGGATACGTCCATGCGTTTCAAGTTTCTGAATATTTGGCTGGGAAACTCCAAAACGGTCGATACGGCTACGAAGAATATTAAAGGAATTGTCGATTGCCTTTTCTACTTCATCCCTGACCACGCTGAGTACTTCCTGATTGGTTGAGTTGTAACTGATCCTGTCCCGTAGTTCCACTGTACTGAAAATAGCTGCCAGTCGGGCATTTGGATCAACCGTTTCAAAGGCCCTGCCGAATAGTGTAATGAAATCTTCATTACTGGTTCTCTGGTATTCACGTGCAAGGTCAAGTGCTTTCACAAAGGTAGGGTCGCTGCTGTAATTGGAGAGAGCCCTGATTATTTCATACGAGGATACTTCAAGAGTTACGTTCATCCCACCCCTCAGATCAAGTCCGAGGTTTATTTCCCTTTCTTTAGCGTCTCTGTATGTAAACTGGCGTATTCCAAGAAAATTATATACAACCTCTCTCATCATTGAATCCAGGTAAGCTTCTTCTTTTACCGGATCTCCCTGTGCATAAACGGCTGCATCTTTTTCGACTTTACGTGTGACATATGTAAAAGTTAGCTGGTAAAAACTTACCAGCGCCAAAGCAATTGCCAGCAGTTTTACTGCTCCTTTGTTCTGCATTTCTTATTTGATTTATAGATTATGATTATTTGTCAGCTCCAGATTTGTGGCGCAAATATATCATTTTTTTTTGTAAAATTCGAGGATTAATGATAATCATAATATGCCTTAAGCCTAAAACTTTAGAATTGTTTTTATATTTCAGGAGGGAGTTTTTTTGCTGTGTTTCAGACCCGGTTTTCCCGGCATTCCTGCCGTTATGACAACGACAGCTGATCCGGTGGTACGCTCATAGTCTCTGCCTGCACCTGAAATATCAGAAAAGTTTCATGTCGTCCAGTGTCTTCTTTAATTGGCGGACTGAACAGGCAGAATCATAAAGGAGTTGCTTTTCATCTTTATCCAGTTCTATCTCTATGACCTCTTCAACACCTGTTCTGCCAAGCTTGACAGGGACACCAAGATAAATATCTCTGATACCGTATTCTCCGTTAACATATGCACAGATTGAGAAAATACGGTGCTGGTCATGAACGATTGCCTCAACCATAAGTGCTACAGCTGCACCCGGAGCGTACCAGGCAGATGTACCTATAAGCTTAACAAGGTCGCCGCCACCTTGCCTGGTTTTCTGAACGATCCTGTCAACTTCATCCTGATCAAGCATTTGTGAAACAGGGATTCCTGAGACAGATGTATACCGTGGCAGAGGAACCATTGTGTCGCCGTGACCTCCAAGCAGAAGTGCCTGTACATCGCGGGGTGAGGTATTGAGAGTTTCTGCAATAAATGATTTGTATCTTGCCGCGTCAAGTATTCCGGCCATGCCGAATACTTTACTGTGATGTTTGTTTGCTGCAAGGTATGCAGCGTAGGTCATTACATCAAGGGGGTTGGAGACTACTATGATAATTGCATCGGGTGAGTACTTAATCGCCTTTTCGGTTACTTCTTTTACAATCTTTGCATTGGTGGCAATAAGGTCATCGCGGCTCATCCCGGGCTTTCTTGGCACACCTGAGGTAATTACTATTATCTCCGAGCCTTTTGTTGCCAGATAGTCGTTGGTAACTCCTGTGATCCTGGTGTCAAAAATATTAACAGGAGCTGTTTGCCACATATCCAGCGCCTTGCCTTCGGCAAGCCCAGGTTTAACATCAACCAGCACTATCTGGTTAGCCAAAGCTTTATGTGCTATAACATTTGCACATGTGGCACCGACATTTCCGGCACCGATAACCGTTATTTTCATAAGTTATATTATAAAGTATTATTGCTCAGGGTTCGTTTCATGTTTCATGTTTTATATGCTTAACAGTAATAATCCGGTTTAGTTCAAAAAATAAAACACAAGTTAATAAAAAACAACCGGTAACTTTCCTGTGCAGGAAAGTTATTTGAAACAGTGTGGTGTTTTTCTTTTGTTGATAACACAAAAGAAACGACAGACTAACGGGGAAGGAGGGTTTAGAGAATCAGGTCGTCAAAATCTTCAGTCAGCTTTATATCCCTTTCAAAATCATACAAAGTGAGTCGCCGGAGATTATAATAGTATTGCCAGTAGTTCCTGAGTGCCGATATGAATCCCCTTCTGGCAACATCCTGTTCCCTGATGGCATCATTCAGATCACGCACATCTATCCTTCCTATCAGAAATCTTTCCCGGGTGACATCAAATCTTTTCTGAGCAATTGTGTCGGCTTTCAATGCTATATCCAGCTGATCATATTGCATTATGAACTGCATCACCTCCAGATAGACATTTTGCTCGAAATCTATTCTGGATTGCTCAACCTGGGTGCGAACAACCTCCTGGCTGGACTGTGCCATCCTGTACCTGCCCCGCCCCAGGCCCCAATCGATTAAGGGTATCTCGAGACCAATCTGTAATCTTTGCGATACCTGTGGGTCCTGATATGCATCTGTAAATTCGGGACTGCTGCTTGTCAGACCGTAAACAGCAAAGAGATCCGCATTAAATCCTCTTTCCGAACGGGCTCTGGCCACATCCCTGTCCGCTTCAATCAGTTGTCGTTCAAACTGAAGAATTTCGGGATTATTGTTAAGGGCTTCATTCAGAGCTTTACCCAAATCTGGTTTGAAAACCGGTATTTCAGAATCAATAATCAATTCAATATCAACCGTTTCATTGTAACCAAGAAATGAACGTAACCGGAATTTGCGCACTTCCAGATCAAGGATGGCTTCGTTAAGTGCTGTACCGGCATTAAGAAAGCTGAGTTCCATTTGCAGCAACTGGTTTTCCGGGATTGTTCCGATGTTGTAACGCCCCTGGGCAATGCGGTAAAGGGTATCTGTATTGGAATAATTAAGCTGGGCTATTTCCAGGTTGACCTGGGCCAGAGCAAGATCGAAAAAAAGATTGACAGCCCTTAGAGCTACGTTTTCAATGGAACTGACATAGCTTCTTTTCGCTTCTTCAAAACGGAGCGGTTCTATTTTGCGCTGCCAGCGATAGGCATTGTAACCTGAGAGGGATTGCCGGAAGCCTATATTTACGGGTGTTGTCCTGTATGAAGCACTGTCTATGTCAAGGTTGTCAACCCTCTGGAGTTCGGAAGACAGAAATATTTGCCCGCCGGTCAGTCCGATATTCTGGTTTAGCGACAGACTGGCAAGGGAGTTGATAATATTCCTCTCAATAAACTGGTCTGTCCCGTCCGGCAATGTATAGCTTGTTATAGAGCGGTTAAAATCGGGCAGTGTACCCCTCAGGTTGAGGTTAGGTAAAAATTCTGCCCTGTAGGTACGGTGTTGCCAGTAGCTTGCCCTGTATCTGTGCTGCGCAAGGATAGCCTGTGGTGATTGTTCTTTGGCTATTTCAATGACCTCTTCAAGTGTCAGGTTCATAGTACGCTGACCATTCTGACTGTTAACAAAAGGTATGTTTGTTAAAAGAAAGATCATTATCAGGCCAGATATGTTCAAAATGTATTTTTGCATTTGAAGCAGGAAAATTTATAGGTTAATAATTAAGTTGCTTTGCAGACTGCCGGGAGTTACTCATAGCGCAGTGATTCAATAGGATCTTTTTCTGCTGCTCTCTTGGCAGGCCAATATCCAAATATCACACCTACCGAGGCCGAAACAAAAAAGGCTATCAGAACAGATGAAAATGAAACAATAGTTGATATATCTGCAAAATGGGTTATCATATTTGAAAGAATAATGCCAAGTACTACACCAATCAATCCCCCTGATATACTTATCAGTACGGCCTCAGAAAGGAATTGCACTATAATATCTATCCTTGTGGCACCTATTGCCTGCCGTGTCCCTATCTCCTTGATTCTCTCCATTACCGACGCGAACATAATGTTCATTATGCCTATACCACCGACAATCAAAGAGATACTTGCGATTGCCCCAAGCACTATGTTGAATATCTCCCTTGTACGCTGCTGTTGTTTGAGCAGAAGTTCGGGTACCGTAACCTCAAAATCCTTTACTTCAGAATGTCTTCTTAGCAGCATGCGGCCAATAAGTTCGGCGGTAGGTGAAAGTTTTTCGGTTTCATCAACCTGGACAACAATCTTATCCAGCTGGTGGTAGTTCGATGATGTATTCTGACCCGGATTTGTGCTTATCATATTCCTTATCATCATAAATCCTCTTCCTCCTCCAACACTTACCCCCGATCCTGCAGATTCACTTCTCAGAATTCCGCGGTTCTGGTATCTCATAAGCATGGTCTTTACCGGAATATAAATGTTATCGTTATATACATTTATTCCAACATTTTCAAATGCTGAAACAGAGACGTTACTTCTTTCAATTACTCCTATAACCTGCAACCATACATGACCGAACTTGATATATTTGCCGACGGGATTAACATCGGGGAAGAACCTTGATTTAATGTTCGCACCTATGACACAAACCGCCAAACCGTTTTCCTGCTGATGTTCATTGAATACTGTTCCTGACTCAAGTGGAAGGTTAAACAGGTCAAAATAGTCGGTCGAAACGCCGATTAGTTTGGCGGCTTCTCTTTTCCCTCCGTAAACAGCGTGAGAGTTAAGGGCTATTTCCGGACTAATGCTTACAACTGACGGTATGGTTGTCCGTATGGCCTCAGCATCGAGAAGGCTGAGACCTCTGCTGAATTTACCCCTTTCTCTCTGCCCGTTTCCGTTTCCGTTTTCTTCGCCTGAATCTTCTGTTTCCTGCACTATGGGAGAAATAAGAATATTATTTACCCCAACCATCTTGATCTGTTCAAGTATTTCCTGCTGGGCACCATTTCCTATAGCCAGCATGCTTATAACAGATGCAACTCCGAAAATAATACCCAGCGCTGTAAGAACAGATTTCAGTTTATTTGCCAGGATAGATTCCATGGCAATCACAACATCATGAAAATATTTTCTCATCTTTTATTTTTTCAGTTTCCGGGTCTTGTCATCTGCAACTCACCGGCACCAGCTCCCGGACCGGCACCGGAACGCATTTGTCTCGTTCTTTCCTCACGTTCTCTCAGAACCCTTTCTTCTTCTTCCCTTCTTGCCTGCTCATCAGCTATCTCCTGCTGTTTTTTTTCTTCAATTATGGCAATAAGTTCTTCACCTGCCATCCTGAACTTATCAGGGTTTTCCGGAACGGTAAGATAAACCCGGTCGTTCTCTTCCAGTCCGTGTTCAACTATTACGTGGTTGTCATTGGACCCTCCCAGCACTACCACCTGTTTTGTGCCGGATTTTTTAAATACACATGGTATGCTGTCTGTCAGATTGATGGCTTCCAGCGGAACATAAAGAACATCCTCATAGGTCTCCGTTACTATCACATTGCTTGTGGTCATTGCCGGGCGCAGAATAGGGTCATACTCATTTATTCTGATAAGAACTTCGAAAACTTTCGCATCTGTATTTTGCATCTGTTCCCCGACATTTGCTACCTGAGTGATCTCTCCCGTATATTGCCTTTCGGGGAAGGCATCAACGCCCACCCGCACTTTCTGGCCGGCTTTGATTTTACTAACGTCAATTTCATTGACGTATGTCCTTGAAAGCATTGATGACAGATCAGGAAGCGTGGCAACGGTCAGGTCCCAGGGACTGATATTTGAGCCGACTGTTCTTCTTGCACCGCTCCATTCCCTGTGATAGATCACCATACCTGATTTTGGTGCCCGTATTGTAAATTTATCAAGCACATTAAGCATCTCCTGGTACCTCCGCCTTTGCTGGGCCAGGTTTATGGCAGCCTCATTCATATCTTCGTTGGCTTGTTGTATCCTGAGCTGGTAATTCTGTTTAGCCTGTTCGAGACCTCTTTCTGCCCTGTCAAGACTGATCTCTGCCTGCCTGATCGTGGCAGGAGGCTCAAATTTTGACTGTTCCAGGGTGAGCCTTCTCTCTTCCACCGTATATTGCAGGTTTATTAGTTCATCACGCAGATTACTCAGGGTGATGGTTGTATCGAGTTGAGTCCTTGTATATTGTGCTTCTGCCCTTTCAAGAGCATCCTCCATATCTTTAAGCGTATTGTCTGATTCGGAACGGTCGAGCAATGCCACATAATCACCCGAATCTACCACCGTACCTTCGGGTATTAGATCCTGAATACGGATATTGCCTATCCGCAGATTCCTGCTTCTTAATTCCTGGGGGCCCATTATCTGCTCCGAACGTTCTGCCTGAAGTTCGCCGGTAACAGTAACCAGAACCTCAAATTTACCCTTCATTACCGGGACTTCAAGCATGGCTGTATTTTCCTTTTCACCCGCCAGGGCATAAATAATTATGGCCGCTATAAGTATGCCTGTCACCGCTGATGTAACAATTATATTTCGCTTCATTACTTGTTAATTAACTATTTAGTTTTTTTTAACTCTTAATTCATGTCCCTTCCGGGATACCTTTACTGCTGCAAAGAAACAAAAAAAAGCACCTGAAAGTTCAGGCTTAACTTTTTTTAACCTTAAGCATAATGGTTCTTTCAGCATGTTTTTCTGCCCATTATCTTTAGAAAGAAGAGAACTGTTTTCTACTCCATTCATGGTTATGATTTAATAAATCAATGTGCCGGGAAATTATATTTTATATATGCTGTTTAAAGTAAACCCGTGTTTTATGAGACCAGGTGCCACGGGATTTTCACTATTGTAAATTTGATGGGTAGTAAGACGAAAGGTTTAATGAAGAGGCATTAAATTTATTAATTGTTATGAGAAATCCTCATAAACTGAAACTCACAAAAGGCTATTTGAAAAGCATGGGCATTCTCCGGGCTTAAAAGACTGCATATGATTTATCTGCGAAACATAATATACACATAAATACTTCGCCAGATTAGTTGCCGCTGTTAATACCGGCGATCTGTTTCATTATCATATCAGAAAGGCTTTCAGCTTTTTCCCTGTCAGTACCTTCTGAATAAATTCTTATTACTGGTTCCGTATTTGATTTTCTGAGATGTACCCATCCATCGGGAAATTCTATTTTTATCCCGTCAGTTTCATTAACCGGGTAACCGGTATATTGCTTCCTGATATGTTGCAGCACCGAATCAATATCAGTATTTTCAGTAAGCTGGATCTTGTTCTTGGATAAATGGTAAGATGGATATTTCTTTCTGAGTTCACTGCATTTTTTGTCTTCATTTGCAAGATGTGTGAGAAAGAGGGCTATTCCTGCAAGAGCATCACGGCCATAATGCAGATCAGGGCAGATAATACCCCCGTTACCCTCACCGCCTATAACTGCCCCGGTTCGCTTCATTTCGGCTGTAACATTAACTTCCCCGACGGCTGAGGCGGAATATCTGCCGCCGTGGGATTCAGTGATCTCTTTAAGGGCCATCGTAGATGAGAGGTTTGAAACTGTATTCCCCGGCTTGTTCTTAAGAACATAATCGGCAACTGCCACGAGGGTGTATTCCTCTCCGAACATACTTCCGTCTTCATTTATTATTGCCAGTCTGTCAACATCCGGATCAACCGCAAATCCAACATCTGCTTTCCTGTTTTTTACAATTCCGGCAAGCTCTTTGAGGTTTTCCGGCAAAGGTTCGGGATTGTGTGGGAAATTACCGTCAGGAGTGCAATATACCTTGATTATATCCTTTACCCCCAGGGCTTTTAGAAGTTCGGGCAAAATAATACCTCCTACTGAATTTACACAATCAATTGCTATCCTGAATTCGCATTTTCTTATTGCATCAATATTGACAAGAGGTAGTCGCAGTACAGCTTCAATGTGTTTTCCTGCAAAATCCCTGTTGGTTCTGTATTTACCCAGATTGTGAGTTTCTGCATAGCTAAAATATCCTTCGTCTGCGATGCCGAGAAGTTTTTCTCCATCTTTGGCGGACAGGAACTCTCCCTTGTTGTCAAGCAGTTTCAGTGCGTTCCACTGTGCGGGATTATGACTTGCCGTAAGAATTATCCCCCCGTCAGCTTTATCAAACTGAACTGCCATTTCGACGGTAGGGGTAGATGCCGGTCCCAGATCAGTCACATCTATGCCCATCCCCATCAGGGTGCCGCATACCAGATGATTCACCATAGCTCCGGAAACCCTGGCATCCCTGCCTGTGACCACCCTGTATTTTTCTTTATTTTGTTGCTTTTTAACCCAAACTGCAAAAGCAGAGGTAAATTTAACAATATCAACAGGGGTAAGACCTTCACCGGGTTTATCACCTATTGTGCCCCTGATGCCTGAAATGGATTTGATAAGAGTCATTGGAACGTTTTTGAAAATTATTTTATGGAAAACGAAGTTATATCAATTGATTGAATATACCGGCAATTATATAAAAAAACTTTGTTAATGTTACTATACAGTCTTCATGGCTTTCGTATCAGCAAAATTTTACCTTATAAAACCGGATGAAGTTTTAAATACCGGGAGCATACCCTTTATGGCACTAAATATATTACCTTTGCATCATAAAATGTTGACGAGAAACCCGCCTCCATATATATCAATCATTATAACATGCAGGACAGGAAAACAGGTAAACCAGGTGGTAAAAGAAAGTCCGAAAAGGAACATCCTTTTGAAAAGTTCAGGAATAAAAAACCCGGTGCCGGCAAAAAGCAGGTCTCCGATGAAAAGAGGGGAGCATTTATAAAAAGCAGCAGGGATACCGGGAAACAACCTTTTGCGGCTTATAAGCCTAAAGAGATAAGGCTTAACAGATATATTGCTAATTCAGGCATCTGTTCACGCAGAGAGGCTGATGATTATATTGTTGCAGGCCATGTAAAGGTAAACGACAAGGTTGTAAAGGAGGTTGGCACAAAGGTTACTTATTCTGATGTGGTCAGGTTCAAGGGAAAAAAGCTCAATCCTGAGAAAAAGATTTATCTTCTGCTAAATAAGCCCAGGGATTTTATCTCTACAGTGGATGATCCGTATGCAAAGAGGACTGTTATGGAACTTGTCAGGGACAGTTGCAGGGAGAGGATTTACCCGGTCGGCAGACTGGATCGTCATACTACAGGCCTGTTACTGTTTACCAATGATGGTGAACTGACTAAAAAGCTTACCCATCCCTCACATAAGGTGGTTAAGATATATCAGGTGGGACTTGACAGGCCTTTTGAGCGTGCAGATATGGAAAAGATTGCCGGCGGCCTTGAACTTGAAGACGGACCTGTTCAGGTTGACCAGATCAGCTGGGTCGATGAGTCTGATAAATCCCAGGTGGGAATTCAGCTGCATTCGGGCAAAAACCGTATTATCAGGCGGATATTTAAATATCTTGATTACAAGGTGGTAAAACTCGACAGGGTGTTTTTTGCCGGCCTGACAAAAAAGAACCTTCCAAGAGGGAAGTGGCGTTTCCTTAGTGAGAAGGAAGTAAACAGGCTTAAGATGAATATTTTCAGATAATTAAAATAGCCTGACCAAATGGCACACAAATCCGGTTTTGTTAATATCGTGGGAAATCCGAATGTCGGAAAATCAACAATTATGAATGCACTGGTGGGGGAGAACCTCTCAATAATAACATCCAAGGCACAAACCACACGGCATCGAATAATGGGAATGGTAAACGGTGAAGATTTCCAGGTAGTTTACTCGGATACGCCCGGGATTATCAAACCAAACTATAAGCTCCATGAATCGATGATGAATTTTGTAAATAAAGCTGTTACCGACGCTGATATTATTCTGTATGTAACCGATATTCAGGAGGAACCGTTGAAAAACCGTGATTATACTGATAAAATAAATAAAATCGGGATTCCGGTCCTGTTGCTGATCAATAAGATAGATCTCAGCTCTCAGGAAAAACTTGAGGAACTGGTGGCCCGGTGGAAAGAGATACTTCCTTCTGCTATTGTTATACCTGTTTCAGCCAGGGAAAAATTCAATCTGGACACTGTTTTTGGAAAGATTCTGGATCTACTGCCCGAATCACCGCCTTATTATCCCAAAGATACCCTTACCGACAAATCAGAGAGGTTTTTTGCATCTGAAATAATACGTGAAAAAGTATTCCTTAACTACCAGAAGGAGATACCTTATTCAACGGAGATTGAAATTGAAGAGTTTGCCGAAAGTGACAAGATCCTTCGTATAAGGGCTGTCATTCATGTTGCGCGTGATACCCAGAAGGGCATTATTATCGGCAGCGGAGGGGCTGCTCTGAAAAAGACCGGAACGGCAGCCAGGCTGGACATGGAGGAATTTTTTTGCAGGAAAGTATTTCTGGAGTTGTTTGTAAAGGTAAACAAAGATTGGCGTACAAAGGATTATCAACTTAAAAGATTCGGATACAAAAATTAAGAATCAGCGATGAGTAATTGTCCGGTTGGAATTGAAAATTACTTTGTATTAACTGTTAGCTGAATATTATGAGCAATATAGTGGCAATAGTAGGAAGGCCCAATGTGGGTAAGTCGACTCTTTTTAATCGCTTATGCGGTGGGAGGAAAGCTATTGTTGATGAAGTATCAGGAGTTACACGGGATCGTCATTATGGTAAATCGGACTGGAACGGGAAGGTATTTTCTCTTATAGATACAGGAGGATACATAACCAATTCGGAAGATGTTTATGAGGATGAAATTCGTAAGCAGGTATTGCTTGCCATGGAGGAGGCAGATTCTGTTCTTTTTGTTGTAGATGTCATGAGCGGTATAACGGATCTTGATGAATCTATAGCCTCTTTATTGAGAAAAAGCAGGAAGAAGGCCATGGTAGTTGTCAATAAGGTTGATAATTCCCTGAGATATTACGATGCCAGTGTTTTCTATGGTCTCGGCCTCGGTGAGATATACCCGGTTTCTGCGATTAACGGTTCAGGTACGGGAGAATTGCTGGATACACTTGTAAAAGATTTCTCCATCTCTGCAGATCAGGTGATATTTGATGATATTCCGAAATTTGCAATAGTGGGCAGGCCCAATGCGGGCAAATCATCTCTTACCAATGCACTGCTTGGGGAGGATAGAAATATTGTAACTCCTGTTGCCGGCACTACAAGGGATGCAATTTATTCCCGTTATAATAAGTTTGGGCATGAGTTTTTGCTTATTGATACGGCAGGCTTGCGGAAAAGGGGTAAATCGATGGAAAATATAGAGTTTTATTCAATCATGCGCTCGGTAAGGGCGATAGAAAATTCTGATGTCTGCCTGTTGATGCTTGATGCCGTTCGTGGTATGGAAACACAGGATGTTAATATTTTTAATTTGATTGTAAGGAATAAAAAAGGGATAGTGATACTGGTAAACAAATGGGATCTTATCGATAAGAGCACCGCCTCAGTAAAGGATTTTACCAGGGTCATTAAAGAACGTATTTCACCTTTCGAAGATGTGCCTGTTATCTTTACCTCAGCACTTACCAGGCAGCGCATTCATAAAACACTACAGACTGCTGTTGAGGTATTTCAAAGACGCAAACAAAGGATACCCACTTCAAAGCTGAATGAGATTCTCAGAAAAGCGGTCGATCAGTTTCATCCCCCGGCTGTTAAAGGTAAGCATGTCAAAATAAATTATGTAACACAACTACCTTTGGCTGTGCCTGCATTTGCTTTTTTTTGCAACCTCCCTCAATATATTAAAGATCCGTATAAGAGGTACCTGGAGAACCGGTTAAGGGAAAATTTCAATTTCGGGGGAGTTCCTGTACAGCTTTTTTTCAGGAAAAAATAAATCCTGTTTCCGGTTACGTTTCTGATCAGTCTGTCAAATCCTTAAAGTCAGTTATAATCGCGGTTTAAAAGGTCTAAACCTTAATACCCATGAATAACACATCGTCTACCTGTTCCTGGTCACCTTTCCACAAATTAAAGTTATTTCGCACGTGTTCATATTGCTCTTTCATCGTTTTATCACAAATATCGGCAAGAAGGTTTTTAAGGCGTACCATTTTGTATTTTTTTCCCAGTGGGCCTCCAAACTGATCCGGATAACCATCTGAGAAAAGGTATATAATGTCTCCGGGTTGCAGCTGGTATCCTTTATTTTCAAATTCTTTTTGTTCGGTATAATAACCTCCTATTGAATTACGGCTGCCTCTGATATATGAAAGTTCTCCCTTGTGCAGCATCATTATCGGGCGCATTGCCGATGCAAAGCGTAAATAGCGACTTTTTATATCAAACTCACAAACGGTTATGTCCATGCCGTCTGTTGATTTTCCGGTGGGGTCGATATTCTGGTTTAGTGTGCTTGTTATTTCCCTGTCGAGTGTTAAAAGGACATCCGAGGGTGAATTTACATCCGGACGCATGCAAATATCCTTGATAAGTGTTGTCCCTATCATTGACATAAAAGCACCGGGTACTCCATGACCTGTTGAATCAGCACATACAATCAGAAATTTATTTTCATTAACTATGTCAAACCAGTAGAAGTCACCACTTACAATATCCCGTGGCTTATAAAAGACAAATGATTCTCTGAAATTCTCCTCGATCTTGGTAATTGGCGGGAGAATGCTGGCCTGAATTCTCTGGGCATAATTGATGCTGTCGGTTATATCCTTGTTTTTATGTTCTATTTCAGATTTTTGTTCCAGTACTTCCCTTGTTCTTATGGCGAGTTCTTTTTCTATCCTTTCTTTTTCAACGCGCAGGTTTCTTTCCCTGATTTTAATGATCAGAAACAACAGGAGCCCGACAATGGCTGCCACGGAAAGGAAGAAATACCATTTTTTCCAAATAGGCTTATCTATTCTTACTGAAATCATTAATTGTTCTCCTGTGGATAAACCCTCTGCATTGACGGCGCGCAGAAGGAATTCAAAATTTCCGTCATCAAGTCTTGGATAATACGCAAATCTTTGCCCGGAAGGATCAGACCAGTCAAGGTCATATCCTTCAAGCTTGTATTGATATTGCACTTTCTCCGGTTCGGAATAACTCAGCCCAATAAATTCTATCCTAAGCTTGTAGCTGCCGTAGGGTAATGAGATCTCATCAGTGGCTTCATAATCTTCATCAGATATTTCGATCGATGTAATATTCAGAAGCGGAGGTTCAGCTCCGGTTCTTTCCACGGAAGGGTCATAAGATACCAGTCCCCCGGTGGTCCCAAAAAGCAGAACCCCGTCTGATGTTTTATGGGTGGCATTAAAATTAACATCACCCCTGATAGCATTTTCAGTTCCATAGGTGCGAACAAAATATGAATCGGGATCTACCCTGCTTATGCCCAATCGGTGTCCCACCCAGATATCGCCCTGTGCCCCGGTGATCAGGCTGTAGCAATAATTTGAATGCAGGCCTTCATCTGTGGTAATCTGTACTATTGTATCATTGGTTATTTTGATTATCCCGTTACCATTTGTTGCTGTCCACATCCTGCCTTTATTATCCTGTGCAATAGATACAAAATCAAGTTCAATCCCTGCTATCCTTTTTACATTTTTGTTTTCTGCATCTAAAAGCCTGTTACTCCTTGTTGCGATCCAGCTGATACCTTCATTATCAAGGTATATGCTTCTTATGGAATTATGGGGTAACCCCTCATTGGTGCTGTATCGGTTCATTTCTCCCATTATCAGGTTAAATTCCAGAACGCCGTTACTCGTAGCCGCACGAAGGATACCTTTATTACATGCAAGGTCATTAATGGTATTTTCAAGGGAGTTTGCCGAAACATGAAATTCAGTTATCTTCTGGTCATCACTATCCAGGCGGTAAATCCCGTTTCCGGCGGTTCCTATCCAGATATTATTTTCATGGCAGGATGTAATTGCAGTGACCGCATCAAAAGGCAGTCCCCGCTGCGTACCATAAAACATTGTGCTGCCGTTGTTGTTTTTTGGTATTCTCAGCAACCCGCTTTCTCCTCCAAGCCATATATGCTCCTCATCTGAGTGGACTGAAAGGACATTGTTCCCAAAAGGTTCATCGAATGATCTGTAAAAGCTGAATGTTTCATCGCTGAGCATAGAGAGTCCGTTAAAGGTGGCAAACCAGTAATTGCCTTCAGAGTCCTGAAACACCTCGTAAACATGATCTGATGTCAATCCGTTATTCACGGAGTATGATTTTAATTCCGGATTGCTGTCCTGGTTGAAAAAATTACCTATTCTGTATACGCCTTCTCCCCAGGTGCTGACCCATAAATTTTCCCTGTCATCGATAAAAACCGATTGTACATTGGTATATCCGTATCCGAACCGGGAGCCGGTATCTGTTGAACTGTAAAGGCCTCCCGGCCCTCTCTCAAGATGGAAAAGCCCCCTGTCCCTTGTTCCCACAAATATCCCCTTTTCATTAAAGGCAGTGACGTTTTCTATGGTGGTGGCAGGAATATCAGATATAAGGTGTTGTCTCCCGGGTTCTTCGCCGGGAGCATAACTGTAACTGTACAAGCCCTCGAAAGTACCGATCAGTAATTCGTTGTCTCCTGCCAGCGCCATAGAAGTGATAGGGGTGGAGTGAAAACTGTCCCGGTAAAGCAGTGTATTCATATTATTATCTGCAATCAGCAGTCCGTGCTGCTGCGATGCAATTAATATGTTTCCTTCCTTATCTTCGGTTATTCCTGTTATTTTTGTCTGTATTCCTTTGTTATCAATAATTCTGATCCTGTTGTTCTCCATTACCGAGACACTTCCGTTGTTGTGCCCGAACCAAATCCTGTTCCTTGAGTCTTTAAAACTTGTAATTACGAAATCTGCCGGCAGCGAATCGTTGGTGGGATTGGATTCAAACTCAAAACCATTGAAGCGGGCAAGATCTGTTGTTGTACCAATCCACAAATAGCCTGACTGATCCTGGTTTATGGTATAAACATACCTGTGCGGTATTCCCTCTTCTATGCCAAAGTTACGAAACTGGTACTCCTGTGACTGTACAGAAACAAAAAAAATCAAGGAAATAACGGCAATACTTATTATTTTTTTTTCAGGGAAATGATCTGGCATTTTCAAGGTAAGTTTTGAATTTGTTAATTGCCTCTGGGCCTGACTCCGATACTGTATTTATACTGAGGCACACCACCAATAGGAATCACATAGAAAGGGAGTGTCTGGTCATACTGGTTGCGGATATTTATCACCACATTGTTGTTGCGCACAACAGGACTCTTCCGTTTATGGAATTGTATATCTAGAGATGTATTTAGTTCTTCTTCAACTATTTTAAATTCGTCATGTTTCCATTCATCATCACCCGAAACCGTAAGCAATTGTCCCTGCCTGGCGACCGAAACGAGTCTGATGATGCCGTCATCATCCCAGTCAAAATTAGATATTCTTACTGATATTGTCTGTTCATCAATATACGGGTAAATATGCGATACCTGGTCCGGATCATCCCACATCCTGAAGGTATATTCATAAGCAAAAGCATTGGCGCCTTCTATGGGGGTGTTCCGGCCGGGAGCGGTGCTGAGAAAATAACTGTAAAGATTACCATCATCTCCTGCCACTCCCTCTGCAATTATCTTGAACACATAACCGCCAAATTGCTCCTGGAACTCACCCTCGGCCGGATTGAAGGGACCGAATGTGTACCATTTCCTGTCCCATTCGGCATCATTGCCAAAGGTTTCTGAGGCCAGAAGATTTCCGCTGCGATAATTTCCTTCAGGCTGAACCTCTCTGGCATCAGGATCAGAATGTGCACCTTCGCCCCCATAAACAGAAAAATTTGTTTCTGAATCCCAGTAGCCGTTTATCTCATCAACGGCACCACCTGTATCGGGGTCATAAACTCTTATATAAACAGGGTCAGTATGATCTTCCGGCACGAGGAAAAAGAAAGCCTGGCTGAAATCATCATCACCCCAGGAAGTACCTGCATGCGGACTAAAGGTGACAAGGTAGGGAATATTCTCATCCTGGGCCGGAACCGGTTGTGAATAACTGTTAAAAATAGAAAACAGATAAATAAATAAAACACATATAAAATAGTCTTTCATAATACCAGCTTTATTTTATCCGTCACCCAGGTATGGCATAAGGTGTTATTGATAAACGGATTTCTACTTATACGGCCAAAAGCATAAAACAGTTTCCTTTTTTTTAATAAAAGGCTGAAGAATCTTCTTTGGGTTTGTGGTAAAACAGGTGCCCGCATAATTTTTTTAAAAATAGAAAATATCCTGTTAATTGAAATGGTATAAGCAAAGATTATGCCTTTTATTGGGGATTTGTTTATCAGGGTGTGTTTTGCAGCACAATAATATTCTTATATACACATGATCTTTGCTCTCCGAAGGGAGAATCAGGATCTGATATAACTCCCATCCGGACCTCATAAACGCCGGGATCGGTATATGTATGATAGATGGTTTCTCCAGTTGTTTTTGTTCCATCGCCAAGTTCCCAGTAATACTCTTCAATTTCAAAATTCCTGAGATAGGATTCCGTGCCGTCGAGCATGATCTGCTGATCAACAAAGCAGGTATCGGCGGAGGTTATAAAGGGTTGTTCAGGTTTTTCTATTCTGAAATTATAGTTAGCCTGGTTATAGGCAACTTCGCCGGTTACAATATCAATTACATCGAGACGGATGAAATAGCTTCCAATATCTTCAAAACAATGTTCAGCCTCCAGTCCCCGAATCCTGGTACCGTCACCCATATCCCATTCAAAATAGAGGGTGGTGGTGTCGATAGTGCCTCCGGTCTCTTCATAAAAGACATAACAAAGGTCCGGTTCGCGGATACTGTCACAATCGGTGAAAACAGGAAAAGTTGATGCAAAGGTGTATATATTGTCTGTGCCATCCCTGTTGGATGAAAAGTATCCTGTTATTATGTCCCGGTCGGCTATAAATCCAAAATCATCTGCCTCCGAGTTGAAAGGTTCGGGTAGCCTGACAGGAGACTGCCAGTTGTCATTTCTTCTGGAACTGTAAAAAAGGTCAAGCCTGCCATTGGTTTCATTACCTGAAGAAAAATAAAGTCTGCCACCGGGATGCATATATGGAAATACTTCATCATTTGATGAGTTAATAACTTCTCCAATATTAACCGGCGATGACCATACCTGGTTCTGGAAAGTTGAATAATAGATATCCATCCCGCCGTAACCACCCGGCATATCACTGGCAAAATACAGGGTGGTGCCGTCGGCACTTATGCCCGGGTGTATAACGTTAAAATTATTGCTATTGTAAGGGAAGGGTGTAATATTGACCCAGTTCCCGCCGGAATATTCGGCCATAAAGATTCCCAGGTTAAATGCATCACTTCCTTCTGAGGGAATATTTCTTGTAAAGAAAATACGGGATCCGTCAGGCGAGAAACTTACAGGCCCGTCATGGTATTTGCTTCTGAGGCTTTTGTCTAGCAGATGAGGATTTCTCCATTTATTTGTATCCTGCCGGACTGCATAATAAATATTAAAAAGGTTCTCTCCTTCCTCTGTCATTCTTGATATTACGAAATTCCTCCTGCGATTGGTAGTAAATACAAGTCCCTGCCTGTAGTAGGCAGGGGCAAACTCATCGAACTGATCGGTGGTAAAAGGAAGTCTGCTTATTTCATAAAAATTATTTTGCTGTGAAGATCCTTCATGAGCAGTCATAAATGCTATTGCCAGTATGAATATAAATCTTGTCATCATCATTATCAGAAATATCGCGGATTAACAGCATTTACCCTGTATCTGAAGTCATATATGAGAACTATCTCATGTGAGCCGTTATTATAATTACTTAAAGGTCCGATTGAGTAATCGTAAGTATATCCAATCCTGAGCTGATCACTCAGCTGCACCTTAACCAGTCCCACCACCGTATTTTCCAGTCTGTATGAGGCCCCCACCCATATCAGGTCGCTGAAAATAAACGAGAGGTTTGCATCAACCTGCAAGGGATTTTTTTCTTTATATTTGACAAGGAAACTAGGCTTGACTTTAAACCCTCCTTTGCCAATTACCAAACCTCCGCTCAAAAGATAATTGTAATTTCTCATATCATGATATGAAACTGCCCTGGCGTTCCTGGTGCTGTCACTTAAAAAGAAGGGTATGGATGCACCCAGAAAATAGCTGTTTGTATAATAGTACAGGCCAAAACCAAAATTAGGCAGGAATTCCTGGGTGGCAGGATCACTGAAAACTTCATCGCCGGGATCATGCAGAGAAATACTGGTCCAGTCTGCATTTCTCATTATTGCCCCTGCCTTTAGTCCCATTGCAAGACGTCCGTTACCAATTGTCAGCCTGTAAGCATAGTTAAGGTAAAGGCTGGTATTATTTCTTACATCAATTTGTTCGTTGTGCAGGAAAAGACCGAGGGCAATATTTTCATTTCTCATGGGAGAGTGTGCACTAAGCGTTTGTGATACCGGGGCACCGTCAAACCCTACCCACTGATTCCTGTAACCAAGTGTTATGTTGAAAACATCACGACTTCCCGAATAAGCCGGGTTCAGGGCAAGTCCGTTCAACATGTACTGGCTGTATACCGGGAACAGATGCTGTGAACCGGCTTTAAAAGCTAACTGGGACAGTAATATTATTATCAATAATTTTTTCAAATCCTCGGTCTTAACGTTTAAGTACTATAAACCCCTTGTATGAGTGCTGGTTATCAACATTCAAAATATAATAATAAGTATCTTCCGGCAGAGGCACCCCGTTCTGGTTTCTGCCTTCCCAGTCATTCTTATAATTAACAGCCCTGTATACCACATTGCCCTGCCGGTTGAAAATCGTCAGCTCGTTAACAGATGAATTTTCGAGTCCTTTTATTATAAATCTGTCATTAAGTCCGCTGTTATTAGGTGAAAAACCAGTTGGCGTATCCAGATCTTCTATTAATACTGTGATCTGGTCTGATGCCGGTTCACAAACGCCATTGTATATGGTCCATACAAAAATATTTTCTCCAAAGCTCAAATCTGTAACAAGGGTGCCGGGATCTTCCGGAAAAACAATGTTTCCGGTTCCTTCCAGCAGCTCCCACATTCCATTGGCTGAAGAAATCATATCTTCAGGAATTTCTGCTTCCATATGTGTTTCGAAGATGTAGTGCAGTTTTTGATCCTCTCCGGCGAAAACATCAACCGGCTGCTCATAGAAAGTTACTGATATCGAGTTGCCGGAAGCGCATTGCCAGTTGGTTTCAGTCCATACAAATTCATGAGTTCCGTATTCGTCGACTGTCACAGCTGCATCCGGACTGGCAGCATCAGGACTGAACTGGGCCGTAGCCGAAGATATTTCCCAAAGTCCACGCCCAAAACCTGGAGTGGCATTCAGATCAAATACCGGTCCGCAAACTTCACCGCCTGATCCCGCATCAGGTTCGGGATAAGCGTAGACCCTCACCGTGGCAGAACCTGTCAGATGCTCATCAATGGAAGTACAACCAAATTTGTCTGTCAAAGAGACAATGTGATAGGAATATGTTGCAGAATCTGATGTACCGGGGCTTACCGGGGAAATGAACGATCCGGTTTCGATTTCATTAATGGTAAAATCCTCATTCCCGTCAGAAAAAACAAGTGTCCATGGATTTTCACCACTGAGGGTAAAGCTTAATTCCGATTGTTCTCCTGCACATATGGTATCGGTTGTTTCAATGAGGTCAGCATATGAAAAGGGATGAAAATCGACACTTACTGTATTACTTGTGTCTTTGCAGGCATCATTGCTTCCGCTGTAAACTATCCTTCTGAAATAGGTTGTGTCTGAAAGGGCGGGCGGGAGATAATCGCTGTTATTGGTTTCGCCTTCTGCAGTCGCCCAGGAAGCGTTTTCGGTGGCGGACTCCCACCGGAAAGTGTAACTGCCGTCTCCTCCCGCAGGCTCTGACCCGGTGAAAAGTTCAGGTGTACCCTGAAAGCAGATAGTCTGGTCTTCTGATATTGAGTTATCGGAGATAAGTGGTAAAACATTAATAATCTGGGGCGGACTGATATCACGGCAATTTCCTGATTCAACTATTCTTCTGTAACGGGTATCAGCGGTTAACGATCCGGGTGGGTAAGAGGCATTATTTCCGCTGTCATCAACGGTGTTCCACTCACTATTTGTTGATGATTCCCATATATAGACATATGACCCCTCTCCCAATCCGCCTGTCACCTGCTGCGGAGCTGAAACAGGTGCTGGAGTGTCACCATGGCAGATAGTCTGGTCATCATCCAGAGTATTATTAATTATGGCCGGGTGGACATTGACCGGGACAATGTTTGATGTGTCAATACATGCTCCCGAAAATGCAATACGTACATAAAAGGTTGAATCATAAAGGGCAGGAGGAGTATAGTTCAACTGGTCATTTTCATTGTCCGCTTCCAGCCACTGCTGATCAGCTTCAGTATATTTATTCCACTGGTATTCAAAAACACCCGTTCCTCCCTCAGTAAGAGGGTCTCCCTCAATATCCACCGGTGTTTCACCTTCACATATTGTCTGTTCTTCAGAAATGATGTTGCCAATAATTTTTGGCTGAACGGTTATGGTAAGATAATTACTCGAGTCTATCACCTGGGGGAAATCCTGATCCTTGACAACTCTCAGATAACTGGTTGTTTCCACCAGAGGTTCCGGCTGATAATCCATATCTTCAGCACCATCAATTTTTAACCATTCCGTGCCATCCGTTTTTCTGTACCATTCATACAAATAGGGTGTTTCTCCACCCCTTGGCCGGGTACCTTCTATTATGCCGGGAGAAGTATCTTCGCAGATAGTATGTTTTTCAGTTAAAATGCCGTTAAAAAGTATTCCATTAAGAGTTACTTCAAGGTTCTCTATAACTCCGCCGGGAGAACCGATAGAAGATCCGTAAGGATCATTTTGTTGCAGGTTGGTGCCACTGGCACCGGGCAGAATGTAAGGTGTCACTTCTGCCGGCAGGGTGGCTCCCGAGTGGATAATTGCTCCTCCTCCTCCTCCTCCTCCCGGACCGGCCATTGTTTCATGATCGACGTCGCCGCCTTTGCCACCGCGCGCATACATATCGAGGCTGGCAATATAGTTATCTATCGAAGCAACTACCATACCGCCTCCTCCGCCACCCCCGGCTCCTGCAGTGGCAACCTGTGTAACAGATTTGCCGTCTGCATAAATCCCGAAGTCACCGGTATTATCTATGTAGTTTGCAATTATTATCACAACACCACCTCCACTGCCTCCTGATGAGGCTGTTCTTTCCCCGTATTCTGTCGAACCACCTCCTCCGCCACCAAGATAAAAACGGTCAGTAAAGTTTCCTTCAGCATCGAAAAGCTGATCAATGAGGCTGGAACCACGAATTCCACCTATTTCCAGACCATCAACCTTAAAGTCAGGGCATTCAGCTGATTCGTTTCCGCCGAAACCACCAACATCGAAATTGGAGCCTCCTCCTCCTCCTGCAAATTTACCGTTCCCGCCACCACCTCCGGTAGCTATTCTGCCCCAGCCATTTGTGAAGTCATTACCAAGAGGAAATCTGTTTTCATCTTCATCCAGGTAATAGGTAGCCGGGCTTTCTCCCTTTTTCCCGGCTTTATCTGAGCCTGCCGGGAAAGAGAAGTTTTCATAAGTATCCGGATCAGAGGCGGCACATGCTTCATCACTTCGCGGTACAGGATCACCACCTTTGAATCCTCTGGCTGACACGTCAATATTTGCTTCCATGATGAGGGTGTTGGTAACGATTATTGCCAGTACTCCTCCTTTTTCGCCATCCCAGGCCATTGCTTCGAGTGTATTGGTGATCCTGGCTGATTCATAACCTTTAACCTTTACCAGCTGTGCTGTTTCAAATGCATCATATTCTTTAATAAGTTCCCGCGTAAACCTGACAGTGTCATTATCGATCCGGTCCACCAGGAGAAATTCATAATTCCCTGATTTATTTATATCCTGCTGTCTCCCATATTCCGTTGGAGTATCTACAGTGATTACGCTGAGTCCTTTCATCTGTATCAGCAGTACTGTATCGCCGGACTGGAAATGTGAAGGGTTTCTTACTATAACAGACTGGTTGCCTATAATTGAATCAACCGCAGAATAGGAATTGATAACACCTGATATTTCAGTTTGAGATTGCAGGTCAGCTAAATAAAAAAGTAAAAGAAGGGAAATTAATGAGACATGCATGAACTTCTGTCCATCCGCTGTTTCAGCAAAAATTACCCCGTACTTAAAGATATATTTGAACACAATTATTATTTGAACAATTATTCAGGATGCAGCCGAGGAGAAATTTAAGGATAAATCCGGCTGTAATAAACAAATATAGTAATTACTAGAATAAATGATACAGATGAGTGAAACTATTTTTATAAACAAAGGATTAATGATTTCAGATTTTATTCACCCTACGGATTATCAATAAAGGCCGGTACTTTTACGGCTATGCCATCCGGCTAACTGCTATGTTCATTATCAGGTGCATACGGAAGCCTGAAAAAGAAACAGCTTCCTTTCATATACTCACTGGTATACCCGACTTCACCACCCGATTGTTCGATTATATTTTTTACTATTGCTAGGCCAAGTCCTGTTCCTCCCGATTTCGATGTAAAGTTCGGAGTAAACATCTTATCCCTTATCTCTGCCGGGATACCTTGTCCGTTATCAGTAATTTTTACAAGTGCCGTTTCTTGTTCCTTAATCAGCTCGATTGTTATGATCCCTTTTTTGTTTTTCGGGACTGACTGAATTGCGTTTTTTAAAAGATTAATAAATACACGGTTAAGCTGTATCTTGTCAGATATGACATTTAGTTTTCCTGTCCCGTTTAACCGGACTATTATTTCTGTGTTTTCAGTATTTGAAAACAGAGTGGCGATATTTGTTATCGTATTAACTATATCGACTTTTCCCCTGTTTGCTCCGGGAAGTTTGGCGAAATGAGAAAAAGCTGTGGCAATTGATGAAAGGTGGTCTATTTGTTCGACCAGGTTACGGGTGGTTTTTCTCAGCAATTCGTCCCAGTTTTCAACTTTATCATCCCATGATCTCTGCAGATGCTGGACACTTAATTTCATAGGGGTCAGGGGATTTTTTATCTCGTGAGCAATCTGTTTGGCCATTTCTCTCCAGGCACTTTCACGTTCAGAACGGGCAAGAAGTCCGGCACTGTTTTCCAGTTCCATCACCATCCTGTTGTATTCCTTTATGAGACTTCCTATTTCGTCATCACTTTCGTAATCTATCTGCTCATTTGACTTTCCGATTGATAGTTCGCGAAGCTTTTTCTGAATAAGCTGAAGGGGTTTTGTTATAGTGTTAGATACTATTATTGCCAGGAGGATGGTTATCAGGATAAGAATAGCATAAATATTTGCCACTGCAACTACAACGGTGTAGATCTCTTTTTTAAGGATAGATTGTCGTGTAAAATATGGCAGATTAAGATAGGCCAGGATCTTATTATCAGCATTGGTAAAAGGTACATAGGCCGAAAGATAGGAAAGATCGCTTATAGATTCATTGTGAACAAACCTTGAATTGTTTTTCAGCAGCATTTCCGAGTATGCCTCAGGATCCATCTGTTCTCCGATAAGGCCCAGCTCGAATACCTCAGGTCTGGATGAAGCGTAAAGATTTCCTTCCAGGTCATATAAATTTATATCTGTATAGAATACGTTGGAAAACTGTATCAGCAGGCCTGTTATATAATAGCTCATTTCCGGTGTCAATTCGTTTTCCAGTCCCAGCCTGTATTCAAGCTCCACCAGAACAGACTGAATTTTTTCACTGATACTCTCATACTGTTTGTTTTCAAACTGCCTTATATTATAGTAAACAGTCCCGGCACCGATTATAATAAGTGACAGAAGAAGTACACCTATCATGGAAAATTTGATTTTGTTCTTGAAGTCAATTCTCCATCTTTTGATACTTACCGGATATTTGCATATCAGAAGCGCTAAACTGTAGAGAAGGAAAAAAAATGCAAAACTGTATGTAAATGATGTAAGTAAATCGATTACTGTTGTTTCAGGTTTGCTTAGTACAATAACATTTTCTTCGTCAATCTGATAAATGAGGTGTTCATATCCCTCTTTTTCCATAAAATAGAACTCTTTGTCAGATGACTCTTCGTCAGGCTCCAGGATTAGCGGATAAGAATAAGATCCCGAACGGGTTATAAGCTGGCCATTGTTATATTTTGCATGTGAGTACTGTATCATGGCCATATTGCTGCCAAACTTACCTTCCAGAAGCAGCTCCGGGTAGCCAAGCTGATCATTAAGCAGTTTGCTGTCGAGAGATATGAACAGTGTTTTTTCATAAGGATATTCGCTGTATTCATAAACAATTGTTCCAAGGTAGCTGATTCTGCCATTAAGGTTATCCAGGAAATAGAAGCTTGAATTGGATGAAACAGGTATTCCGTAATTTTCTGCCATGTCATAGAAGAAGGAATAGCAATCGACAAGTTCATTCACATCCTCCAGTAAAAGATCAAAATCATGCCCGCAGGAGGCAACCTGTAATTCATATTTCCTGAAATAGCCATTGAAATAGTTGCTTTCCAGGTAATCAAATAATTCATGATCATCGTGGTACGGAGATTCAAGCATGGTGAGAACGGTACTGTCATTCTCAAGGTTGGTATCAATATCTTCAAGAAGGAATTCGGCAATCTGATCGCGTTCATTTGCCAGGTTTACGACAAGCAACTGCCTGATATTTTTTTCTTTTTCCCTGCTTTTGTTGGTAATAAAAGCAAGGGAAAATATTGAAATCAAAAGAACCAGAAATACCTGCAACGAGTATTTATATCTGTAATTAAAAAACCTTATAATGGTAATACTGCCCGTCAAAGCAATAAAAAATATAAGTGCATAAATATTTACCGGGATTTCCAGTGCATTGAAAATAAGAATTCCTGAAATAAACGAAGCCAGGAAGATAAGGATGAAACTTTTCAGCTCTACCAGCATCGACGACAGGAATACTACCCTGTCGGTGATAAGCACCAGAGAGGCCAGAAGTATTGCAAGAATAAGGTAGGCAACAAAGCTGAACTGATTCAGATAAAAGAAATTATAAACTTCGAGCTGGATGTTTGAGTCATGAACAAGACCGGCGAACATATAATGGAAAAAAAGCATGAAGGCAACAAGTGAAAGGTTCATAACCAATACCCATAAAATGCATTTTGTCTTGCAGGGATTGTTCCCGCTGTCGAATAATCTGAAATGGACAGAGAAGCAGATAGCAATGAAGAGTATTAAAACAGAATTAATAAGAAAATCTCCCAGGGATGGGAAAATTGAAGATTTAGCATAATGATGAGGCTGAAACAGGGAATAATCTTTCAGGATTTGTGGGAAACCTGTTTCCAGCATCATGTATCTTGATATTATTAGTAAGGTGATTACAGCCAGAAACCAAAGGTTCATGCCATAAATCGATTTGAATCTTAAAATGTAAAAGCTTTTATACAGGAAAATCAGCAGAATAAGTATTCCCAGTGAATACATAATACATGAGAGCAAAGAGAATGTCCTGCTGTAAACCGGAGGATAAGGTTCAATCAGGCAAAAAAGAAAGTTCCCGTCAGGGTCTTTTATTATGTTGGTTTTTTCACGGTCGAATCCCAGCTCTGCTTCTGCAAAAAGCTTAAAGTCGGGATGAAAATCATTGGTAAGGAATTCGTTTTCGAAAACATAATCATGTTTTATCAGTATAAGACCGAAAAGGTTCAGGGAGTCGCCGGCTTTCATTTGTGTAACCGCAAACCACCCGTTACCGGGGTTGATCATATTTTCTTCCCAATCCGGCAGGGTATCGTCTGTCTGGAGTGGCAGTATATTACTGTTCCAGAATTTAACATCCTGGTTATCATATGCAATAATTACTATGCCGTATTCATCGTAAAGATCATAATATTGTTCTGCATAGCTGTTTTTAAAAACATCCAGTCCTTCTTTTTTTATTATGTCTGCAATCTGCTCAAGACTTTCATTTGCTTTTTGATATTTATTATCAAGAACTGATTGAAAATGGATGGTGCTGATGCTTTTTGAGTCAAGAGTAATGATATTCCTTTCCAGGATTAAAGCTGCTGCACCTGCAATAAACGCGAGAATAAGAAGACGGTAATTGTACAATGTTTTATGAGCTTTTGTCATTGTCTTTTATCCTTTTAAAATAGCGGTTTGATTTTATGGCAGATCACACTCAGATAACTGTTTTTTTGAATGTTAGTGATGATAAGGTTCTCCATTTATAATTGTCATGGCTCTGTAAAGCTGCTCAACCAGAATCAATCGCACCATCTGGTGTGTGAAGGTCATCTCTGAAAGAGATATTATCCTGTTTGCCCTGGAGTAAAGTTCTTCAGGAAAACCATATGCCCCTCCCGTGACAAAAATAATCTCCTTATATCCCATGATAATCTTTTTTTCTAAAAATCCTGCAAATTCCGGGGAACTAAAGCTTTTTCCTTTTTCATCAAGAAGGACCAGAAATGATGATTTATCGATACCTGAAATTATCCTTCCGGTTTTCCTGGTTTTAGTCCTGCGCGCCGGCGAACCTTGCTTTTTAGCGAATTCTTCAATAATTTTTACCTCAAGGGGGATATACCGTTTTACTCTTTGTGTATAAATATCGATACCCTCCTTAAGATAAGATTCCTCAGTTTTACCGGTAAATAAAAGCTTTATCTTCATTTATGCCACTTTTTTGGATATTTTCCTGAATAATCAAACTTCCTTTCCGTATATTGCATTAGTTTTTTCATTCAGCCTGATATATTAAATAATTGGCTTGTTTTTTGTTGTAAAAAATTAGTTTATTCTTCTATCAGGTGCTGAAATATACAAATATAAACAAGCTTTATTGTTGCCATTGTATATTTACAATGTAATTATGTGTTTATTAGATACTGATGTATGTTAATCAATAAATTTAATTCGAGATGTATATTAAGAACCGTCTGGTGATTTATTTGTTGTACACATTCTTTTGCTTTGCTTTAACAGGGGCCACTGTTTCCCTTGATATTCCCAGAGGAATAGCAGAATCCCTAAATAAAGGTAATTCCAGGGATCTTGCCCGGCATTTCAATATCAATATTGAACTGGTTATTCTTGATAACGAAGATGTTTACAGCAAATCTCAGGCCGAACTCATTCTGAGAAATTTCTTTTCGGTAAATAAACCGGTTAAATTTGAAGTACTTCATCAGGGAGGGAAAGAGTCATCCCGTTATGCAATCGGGAATCTTGAAACCAACAAAGGTAATTTCAGGATTTATTTTCTGCTTAAACGGAGCAATGGAGATTCTCTTATTCATCTTCTCAGGATTGAACCGGTTGAAGGCAATACCCGTCCTTAACAATAGCATATTGATCTTTGTAAGTAAATCCCGGCTTTTTTTTCAAAAAAAATACCCTGTCCGGCATTGGTCAGGGTATTCTAAAGTATAATACAGCGAATTTCAAATCTTAATAATGATGCTAAAAGTTTATGATATAGCATGGAAAACCGGTCACAGGTAAAACACTTTGATAATCATGATCTTATGTGTGATTATCACGGGTGTTTCATGATTGCCCCGGTTCGTATTCTTCAAGAGCTTTCATAAGTTTTTTCCTTGAGAAGAAGATTCTGCTTTTTACTGTACCGATATTCAGATTCATCTCTTCAGCAATTTCCTTGTATTTATAGCCTGATGTGTGCATTTCAAAAGGAATCCTGAATTCATCTTCAAGATCACTCACTTTCCTGGTTATTTCATCAAGTGAGATTTGTGAATCTGGTTTGGATGAAGCAGATTCTTCAGCCTTGTTAAGGAAGTAAAGATCTTTGGTGTTATCAAATGCTGTATTTTGCTTTACCGTCTTTCTGTAATTATTTATGAAAGTGTTTTTCAAAATAGTGAATGTCCATGCCTTGAGATTTGACTGATCGGTAAACTGCTCACGATATGTTAATGCTTTAAGAAACGTTTCCTGAACAAGGTCACGGGCGTCTTCCTGGTTGGAAGTTAAGCTGTATGCGAATCTTTCCAGATTTTTCTCTAATGTAACCAGTTGATGATTGAATTCTATTGCAGTCATGTTTGTTTAGTTTTAATGTTATAATTGTTTAACAAAAGTAAAAAGAAAATAAACTAAAAACAAATATTTAATAAAGAAAAAGTCTAAATAAATGTTAAATAACCTGTAAATAACTGCTAAATAGTTATGTAGAATGATTAAAAATAACAAAATGATTAATCAAAAAGGCATAAAGATAAACAAAAAATGATTTTTGGGTTGGATTGTCAGGGAGTTATTAAAATATGAGGGGAGCAATACCAGGTAAATCCCTGTGCGGAAATTTATAAAGTATTTCCGGAATCGATTCTTTCAGGAGGTGAACAAAAAAAGGATTAAATTGTACTCAGAATTTCCTGGAAGTGTTTTACAGATTCAATCTTAAAAAGATTGGATGGTAAATCCCTGTTAATTTTAGCAGTCTGATAACCCGTAACGAAAATTGTTTGTCCGGGGAAAGCTCCGGCTAGTTTCTGCAGGTATTCCTGCAGGGCTTTTTCTGCTATTCCTGTTGTAAATGAGGTAAGGAAATATTGTGCTTTCTGTATCTGGATGATCTTTTTCAGATCTTCAAATGGAACAGCCTGCCCCAGATATATGACTTTTATTCCGTTTTTCTTCAGAAGGTATGAATAGAAAAGCAGGCCCAGCTCATGAAGTTCATTTTCGTGAAGGAATAAAATAAAATTAACCGGGTTTGATCTTGTTACGGGGGACTGACCGTCAATAGCAACAATAAGTTTTTGCCGCATCAGGTTGGATACGAAATGTTCCTGGGCAGGATTGATAGAACCGGTTTGCCAGAACAAACCAATTTTTTCAAAGAAGGGATGCATTACCCGGACAAGTGTCTCTTCAAATCCTATTCTGATAATTGAGTCTGAAAGTATCTTATCAAATTTCCATTCATCAAGATCGAGCATTGCAATTACCAGGTTTTCTATCTGTATATCCGGGTTGTGAGTTTCACTTGATATGTGAATGACTTTCTCTTTAAGTTCATCCTGGCTTAGCTTTGACAAGTGCGATATCTTTATACCATGACTGTTAAGAATTGAAATATTTAGAAGTTTCTTAAGATCTTCATCACTGTAAAGCCTTATATTTGTATCTGTACGTTCAGGATTTACTATACCATATCTTTTTTCCCATATCCTTATCGTATGTGCTTTTATTCCTGACAGCTCTTCAAGATCCTTTATGGAGTAACTGGCCATAATTTGTATTATTTGTTGACTGGTTCTTCTGGTATATTATACATTACTATGTGAATAATTATATATGGATCTGTTATAAAACCATTAACAACAGATTCTTATTAAAAAAAAGAATATCCTGACAGTAATGGGAATGTATAAACAATACTATTAACAAATAAAACAAAAAAAAGTTTTAATTATTACTCATAATAGAATCTGAACTATTTTTTCCTGATAATCATCAATCCGTCACGGACAGGCAGAAGCAGGTTCTCAACATTGTTGTCCTGTTGAATCATTTTGTTAAACTCCTTAATATATCCGGTATATTCATCATTATTGTAACCGGTTTTGTAGACCTTTCCTTCCCATAAAACATTGTCTGCTATTATAAAACCACCGCTCCTGACTTTTGGGAATGCCAGGCGGTAATATTCTTTGTATTCTGATTTTTCTCCGTCAATAAAAACCAGGTCAAAAGGGCCGCAAAGAGAGGGTATTATTTCCAGGGCATTGCCGGTGTGCATAACTATCTTTTCTTCCATGCCTGATCTGGATATGTACTCTTTTGCAAAATCTTTTATCTCGTCGTTTATGTCTATTGTATGAAGCCGGCCGCATCGTTTTAGTCCCTTCGCCATGCAGATGGCAGAATATCCGGTGAAAGTACCGATTTCCAGTATCCGGTCCGGACCAATCATAATGCTGATCATTTCAAGTATCTTTCCCTGGTAGTGCCCCGATAACATTCTGGGATTTAAAACCCTGAGACAGGTTTGTCTGTTGAGTTCGGCAAGGAGGGGATCTTCTCCCGTACAGTGTTCAAGGATGTATTTATCTTTTTCCTGATTGGAATCCATCGGTATATTTTAATATTTCTGCAATTTGAAGCTAAAAATACAAAAGTTCTGAGAGTGAACCGGGATCCAAAACAATATTTGCGACTTCCATCAGATCATCAGAAGTTATCTCCTCTATCTTATTATATACATCTTCCATAGTGTCTACCCTGTTAAAAAGCAGGTAACTCTTGCCGATTGCCAGCATAAGACTCTCCTTGTTTTCCCAGCCAATTGTGAGTTGACCTGTTAATTGTCTTTTTACTCTTTTTAATTGCATGGTGCTGAGGCGTTTATTCCGCAGTGCAGCAAATTCCCTGTAAACCAGCAGACGGCATTTGTCAATGTTCTCCCTGTCTGTGCCGAAATATACCGTAAATATCCCTGTATTTGAGTAAGCGGTAAAGTGTGATTCAACATTATAAGCGTAACCCGATTTTTCTCTAAGAGCCAGGTTTAGTTTTGCAATCATACCCGGTCCGCCAAGAATATTGTTAAGCAGGATCATAGACATCCTGCGCCGATCATAAAGGTCAAACGCCAGGTTTCCTGTTATGCAGTGTGCCTGGTGGGTCCTTTTTCTAACCGTTTTCTTAACCGGCTGATAACTGACCAGTCCGTTATTTTTGCCGGGTGTTGTGTTTGGGGGTACAGAAGCAAGATGCTTTGAGGCATATTTAATCACCGTATTGAAATCTATATTGCCTACCGAACTGAATACCATGCGGTCGGTTTTGTAGTTCTTGTGCATGAAATTCAAAATATCGTCCCTGGTAAATTTTTTCAAATTTTTCGGGGTGCCCAGGATGTTCCGGCCAATGGGATCATTCTTGAAAACCAGCTCCTCGAAATCATCAAATATCTGTTCAGACGGGTTGTCCCTGTATGAAATGATCTCATCAATAATAACCAGCTTTTCCCTTGAAAGTTCTTTTTCGGGAAATATGGAATGAAATGCCATATCGGATATCAGTTCGAGTGAACGTTCAAAATCTTCCCTCATAAATGAAGAGTATATGCATGTCTCCTCTTTCCCTGTATATGCATTGATTTCGCCTCCAACTGTTTCCAGCCTGCTTAAAATATGATGTGCTTTTCTTTTTTTTGTTCCTTTGAAGATCAGGTGTTCTATGAAATGGGCAATGCCATGTTCCGAGGCATTTTCATTTCTTGAACCCGCATTAATAAGTAAGCCACAATGAGCAACCTTTGAGGGTACCTGATGATGGATAATCCTGATGCCGTTATTGAATGTATGAGTTTGGAATGTCATGGAGCGCAAAAATATAAAACCTGGAACGAACAAATATATTTTTCGTGGTATAAGTTTACATAAAAAATGATAAATAGGTTATAAAATCATTTTGAAAAAGGTTTTTTTTTGATAGCTTTGCAGTCCTTAATTTAAGGTACCATAGCTCAGTTGGTAGAGCAACGGACTGAAAATCCGTGTGTCCCTGGTTCGATTCCGGGTGGTACCACGTTATCAAAAAGACAAAACGCTGCGATCATATGGTTGCAGCGTTTTTATTTTCTGCCAAAATCCGCCGGAATTTCTCCCCAGTTTTCGGTATCCCACTTCAATATTTTGTTATTCCAGGTATTGTTTTTCAGCCATTTTTCGGCCCGGTCGATGTAATCGAAAAGTTTTTCATTGGCGGGTTCTTCTTTCAGCGTGGTTTTGGCTTTCTTATTTCTGATCCATGCCAGGGCAGTCATACTGTCGGTGTATATGGGCAAGGGAATATTCCGCTGCTTACAAAGAGCCAGGGCATGCACCAGAGCCAG
>JAWODJ010000098.1:0-124869 GCA_046483315.1 Bacteroidales bacterium
CACACACAGAAGACCCCACACATAAGGTCGGCCCGCGTTTGGACGGTGTGGTTTGGTCAGGAGACACAAACCACATCGGGTGAAACATTGCGGGCTATTGCTGCGGCAGCCAATTGGAGTACAATGGAATCGGAGTTGAGGGCTCTGGTGGGGCATTTTGGGGAGGCAAAGGGGCAGATGTTACTACGCATTGTCGCGGCGGGACAGGGGCCAACGTGCCGACGGTTCGAACGGTTTCGTGACAGCGAACCCTGTCTCTCGGATTTCAGAGTCCGGCGATGCAGCAGTTCCTACTCGATGTGCAGCGCGTAACGCCAAGGGATACTTCGCTTCTGATTGCGGGCGAAACGAAACTCAAACGGCACGGCCTTTGCGGAGAGGAATTCAAACATCATGGGCTCGCGGCCCACTATTATCGTCCCCGAAAGGGAAAGACGGGTACCTACAGGATGACCGGAAAGTTCCCCGAGGATCTCCTTCATTGGCCTGTTAAGATCAACTTCTACGGCACCACTCCGATCAGCTTTCCTGTATTCATCGGGAATAAACCGCCCGGGATCTTTCTCAAGCTTTTCCAGCCAGATACCCTCCCTGTTGATCTTAGCCTTTATATTCCTGTCCGCCGCACACGAAACACCCATCCCAACCGGACAGGATGCACCGTGCCTGGGAAGTCTGATGACCCGGACATCAAGAGCAAAATATTTCCCTCCGAACTGGGCCCCTGTTCCAAGCTTCTGCGAAGCCCTGAGTATTTTCTCCTCAAGCTCAACATCCCTGAAAGCCTGTCCGCCTTCATTGCCCTTCCGGGGAAGATCATCCAGGTATCTGGCCGATGCCAGTTTAACCGTCTTCATACATGCTTCGGCAGAAGTACCGCCTATAACAAATGCAACATGATAGGGCGGACATGCCGCAGTGCCAAGTGAACGAAGCTTTTCTACAAGGAAATTTTCCATCCTGGCGGGGTTAAGCAGTGCCTTGGTCTCCTGGAACAGGCTGGTCTTATTTGCCGATCCTCCTCCTTTGGCCACAAACAAAAAACTGTATTCATCTCCTTCGGTGGCGTAAATATCGATCTGTGCCGGAAGATTGGTGCCGGAATTTTTCTCGGTGTACATATCAAGCGGAATAGTCTGCGAATACCTTAGATTCTCTTCGGTATAGGTTTTGTAAACACCTTTTGCCAGTGCCTCTTCATCATCTCCGCCGGTCCATACCTGTTGTCCCTTTTTGGCTATAATTGTTGCTGTGCCGGTATCCTGGCAAAAAGGCAGAACTCCCCTTGCAGATATTTCGGCATTTCTGAGCATGGTAAGTGCAACATATTTATCATTCTCACTTGCCTCCTGATCTTCAAGGATTGCAGCCATCTGTTTTATGTGGGAGGTACGAAGCATAAAGGAACAATCGAGCATTGCAGCACGGGCTGTCTTTGTAAGTCCCTCGCTGTCAACAACAAGAATATCCCGTCCTTTAAATTTTGCAGAAGAGACATACTCCTTATCAAGTAGATAATAGTCAGTCCGGTCTTCGCCGGTGGGAAATTGTTTTTGAAATCTGAAAACTGTTGAGGACATAGTTATATAGGTTTTGGTTTTGGTATCTCCCGGATTAATCGTTCCGGAGTCTGTATCCCGAAGAACTTTTCCTGAAAACAGCTGCCTGTTATGATTATCCTATTGTGAGCCAAACTCCATAAGATATGCTTTTATAAAATCACCCAGTTCACCGTCGAGCACATCCTGAACATTTGATGTCTCATAATTTGTCCTTACATCCTTAACAAGCTTATAGGGATGAAGAACATAATTCCTTATCTGCGATCCCCACTCTATTTTCTTCTTTCCGCTCTCTATTTCCTCCTGAGCCTTACGGCGGTTTTCCAGTTCAATCTCGTAAAGGTGGGATTTTAGGATCTTCATTGCATTTTCCTTATTCTTCATTTGCGAACGGGCCTCCTGGTTCTCAACCACAATGCCGGATGGATGATGCCTCAGGCGTACAGCGGTTTCCACCTTATTCACATTTTGTCCCCCTGCCCCGCTTGCCCTGTAGGTTTCCCAGGTTATATCGGCAGGATTGACAACTATTTCAATATTGTCGTCAACCACGGGCGATACAAATACCGATGCAAATGATGTATGGCGCTTGTGGTTTGCATCAAACGGAGAAAGCCTTACCAGCCGATGTACACCTGATTCACTTTTTAGATAGCCATAGGCAAAGTCGCCTGTAAACTCAAGCGTTACGGTTTTGATGCCGGCTTCTTCACCATCCTGAAAATCAAGTTGTTTTACACTATACCCGTTCTTTTCACCCCACCGCAGGTACATTCGCATTAACATACCGGCCCAGTCAAGGCTTTCAGTTCCACCTGCTCCGGCATTGATCTTTAAAATTGCACCGAGAAAATCCTCTTCCCTGCTGAGCATATTGCGAAACTCCAGATCCTCCGTAAGTGAAACAGCCTTTTTGTATTGATCATCAACATCTTTTTCCGTGGCCTCATCCTCACGAAAGTACTCGTATATAACCTCCAGTTCCTCAACAGAATTCCTTACTCTCTCATAACTGTCTGTCCAGCTCTTTAAAGAAGATATCGCCTTAAGCTGCTTTTCAGCTTTTTTCGGATCATCCCAGAATGCGGGATCCCGGGTTTTTTCCTCTTCTTCTTCTATCTGAACAAGTTTACGATCAATGTCAAAGATGCCTCCTCAGCGCATCAGTGCGCCTTACAAGATCTTTTATATTTTCCGGGTTTATCATATTTAGTGGTATTGTTTATAAATAGTCAAGACTGTTATGTATTACTTAAAGCGATAACATCTTCAAGTATTTCATTTATCAAATCATTCTCATAACCTTTACTGCTTGCATAACGATGTAATTTGGCCTTTAATTGCCAGTCATCATCTGCAGATATGGATTTTCTCTTTTTTATCAGCTCTTTCCTGAGAACCTCAGCATACTCATTTTCATCTATTCTCCTGAGAGCATCTTCAATAACATTTTTTGCAATATTTTTCCTTAAAAGTTCATAGGAGATCTTTATTTTACCCCATTTGTTGTTCCGGAACTTACCTCCGGCAAACATCCTGGCAAACCTCCATTCATCCAGAAACTTGTCAGCTGCAAGCTGATTTATTATTCTTTCAGTATCTCCCGAACTGACACCCCAGTCAAAAAGTTTTTTTCTGACATCATAGCGGCATCGTTCCTCAGTAGCACAAAGTTTACGGGCCTTTTCAAGTGCCTCAGATTGATTAATAATTTTTTTTGAATGCATTTTTTTTTAAATATATACTACAAAATAGTGCCATCGCAAAATATCCCTTTACTGAAAAGCATTGAGGGCAAAATCTTTATCGCTGGCAATAATCCGGTAAATATGGATAAATCCTACGCCCTCAAAACAGCTTTTGCCATCCGGAATTTGCCGTTAATGTCTTTTTTTATCTCAATTTCAGAAAACATCTGCCTCTTAAGTAACTGATCCATTTCATCACGCTTGTTCTCATTGATCTCAAAAAAAATTCTTCCTCCCGGATTAAGAACCTCACGGGCCAGGGCAGTAATTGCCTCATAATAAATAAGTGCTTGGCTGTCAGGAACAAATAATGCAGCCAAAGGTTCATAATGCAGCACATTTTTATCAACCAGCCGTTTCTCCGACTCAGTTACATAAGGGGGATTACTTACAATAATATCATATTTTTCTGATTTTACAATTACCGGGGCAAAAATATCTTCCGCAATAAATCTTATTTCTGCCCCTGACTCAACTGCATTTTTTTCGGCAAGCTGAACTGCTTTTTCTGAGATATCGGTAGCAATGATATTTGAAAGTGGCAGGTTCAACGCCAGTGCAATGGCAATGCATCCACTTCCGGTGCCTATATCAAGCACTCTGAGAGGATCAGTACCGGCATCACTGATAACCCATTTTACAAGCTCTTCAGTTTCCTGCCGCGGTATGAGAACATCGGCCGATACTTGTAATCTCAGACCATAGAACCACGCTTCACCTAAAATATACTGAATGGGTTTATGATGGTGTAACTGGTTAATTATCTCTTTTATTTGTAAGAACTCGGTATCAGATAATTTTGTATTATTGCTGATAAGTATATCGGTCGGGGAATAATTCAGAAGATGATCAAAAATCAACTCTGAGAATCCCCTGATCTCCCTGGCAGGATAAATATCCTTAAGTTCATTTTTTATCAGATTTATGGCATCATTTACAGTAGCAGGATTTTCCCGGTCCATTAGTCAAAGATTAATAATTTCCGGCAAACAATCATACAAACAAATAAAAAAAATCAATGCACTGCCATACCGAACATGAGAAATTTATGTGTCGATGCTTTGACCTTGCCCTTCAGGGGCAGGGACAGGTGGCTCCCAATCCCATGGTCGGCTCCGTTCTGGTGCATAACAATTCTATCATCGGTGAAGGGTTTCACCAGGCCTTTGGAAAGGCTCATGCAGAACCCAGTGCCATAAACAGTGTATCAAAACAGGAATTACTGCAAAATTCAACTCTTTATGTGAATCTTGAACCTTGTTCCCATTTCGGTAAAACACCACCCTGCGTCAATTTAATTATTAATAAAAAAATCCCGAAAGTTGTTATTGGTACCCCTGACCCAAATAAACTGGTGGCCGGAAAAGGCATAAGCCTGCTTAAGGAAAAAGGTACAGAAGTACTGGTGGGAGTAAAAGAATCAGAATGCAGGGACCTAAACAAGCGGTTTTTCACCTGGCACCTCTGTAAACGGCCATATATCATTTTGAAATGGGCCCGGTCAGCCGATGGGTTCATTGACCTGGAAAGGCCGGCCGGAACCCCAATAGGTCCCAACTGGATAACCTCCCCTATTGCGCGCACACTGGTACACAAATGGAGGTCAGAAGAGCAGGCAATAATGGCTGGAACAAATACTGTGCTGAAGGACAATCCGAGATTGAATGTAAGGGAGTGGTCAGGGAAAGACCCCCTGAGGGTGATAATTGACCGTAAGCTGAAACTTGGGAACCATTATCATGTTTTTGATAAAAGCCAGGAAACACTGGTTTTTACAGGGAAACAAACCTCCACAGAGACAGAAAAAGTTTCGGAGCCAATTGCTGCGACTGCTAATCATGCAAATACAGTGAAAACAAGATATGCCACTATAAATTTTGATGACGACCCGGAGCTTCAGATGCTGGAAATACTTTACAGGAATAACATACAGTCATTAATCATAGAAGGCGGTGCATATACCCTTACCAGGTTTATAGAAAAAGGTCTTTGGGATGAGGCAAGGATCTTTACAGGAACCACTCTGTTTAAGGAAGGTATCAGATCACCCCGGATAACGGGTAAATATTTGCAGGAAACAATGATTGGCAATAGTCTTCTGCAGGTAATATACCGGATCCTGCCACCCCTGGAATGACAGTGAAAATTTCTGGTTTTAAATTTTCAGAGGATTAAGTTTGCAATCATTATCTTTTTATTTTATTTTTGGTTTATAGAGAGTTGCAGTCAGATTTTATGTGTTAACTTCCACGGCTGGAGTAACTTTTTTCCAAATAATCACTCCCGGATAGTTAATATAGATTTTAACCTGTTTTTTTCGGATTTGCAAAAGTGAAAGCATCCTGATTATTGAACCGTTGACCAAAAAATTATATCCAGATGAGAAAAGTTAAATTATTCCTGATTGTTTTATGTTTTTCGCCACTTCTTTATGCACAGCAGGAAGAAAATCCAATGGGAAAAACATGGGTGGTCTTTATTGAGAATTCTGAATACACTTCTTTTGCCAGTCTCACCGGTCCGACAACCGACATAGAACTTATGAAAAATTCCCTGCAGGGTTATATTATTGACAGAATTATCCATATGAAAAATATGACCAAACAGGAAATGGAGGATTTCTTTGCCCGGGAACTTCGTAACCTTGTAGTTGAAAACCAGGTAAACGCTATCATGGTATGGTATGCAGGACATGGTAAATTTATCAATAACATTGGCTACTGGATACCTGTAGATGCGACACTGGATGATGAATTCACCTATTACAACATCAACACCCTCCGTGCTTCACTGAAAGCATATTCTGAATCGGTAAATAACACCCTTGTGGTTACTGATGCATGTGAATCCGGTCCTACCTTTTACCAGGCTATGCGTTCAATACCGACCAACAGGAGTTGCAGTGAACTGTTTGCAGGCCCCTCAAGGTCATCACAGGTACTCACTTCATCGGGTTACGAATTTGCAACAGATAATTCTGCTTTTACCAGTACTTTTGCCAGTGCCCTGGCCAATAACAATAATCCATGCCTGCCGATCGAAAACATAGTCACCCAGGTAACCATTGCTGCCTCACGAAGCAACCAGGCAAGACCGCGTTTCGGTAAGATCGCAGGGATGGAAGATGAGGGAGGCACATTCTTCTTTGTGGCCAGGGAATAAACAAAAATCTATAACTATTTACACATAAGAGATACTGATTTCTATTACCATGAATCACCATGTTACTGTGTAACACAAAAAGACATGAATTAGTAACACATTGTTAAACAATATGCCAACTATACTTTATAAAAATAAAAGGGCCAGTTCCGTTTGCCGGATACTGGTCTTTTTTATTTGTTTAGCACTATTCCCTGCCGGCACTGCACTGGCACAAACATATTTTTTCGATAATTACGGTGTTGTTGACGGTCTCGCACAGTCAAAGGTATATGACCTGATGCAGGATGACAGGGGATATATATGGATAGCCACTGCAGCAGGAGTTTCCGTATTTGACGGTAATACCTTTAACAATTACTCCGTTGCCGACGGGTTGTCTTCGGGGAGTGCACGAACTATAATGCAGGACAGCAAAGGAAATATATGGATAGGACATAATGACGGCCGTCTGTCAATCTTTGACGGAAAAAAATTTGAAATCCCGGCAATTAGCAGAAACGAGTTGCAGCGGGATATTACTTCTTTTATCGAAACCGAACAGGGAGAAATATGGATCACCTCATATGGGTCGGGAATTGTAAGGATCAGTAATCCGTTCGAAAGTCCGGCTGATTTTGAGTTCGAGCAATACATCGGAGGAAGTATAAGTCCGGTAATCAGCAATTCATTTAAAGGTAATGACGGCACTCTCTATTTTATTACCAATATGGGAGTGAGTGTATATGATGAAGAGCAGAACACTTTTAAACCATACCGGCCTGAAAAACTTTCAAACTATTTCAGTATAATTTATATGTTTGAAGATAGCCGCAATACTATGTGGTTTGGCACGCATAACGGCGGATTATATGAATACAGAAAAGATACCGATGAATTTATAATTTATGATGCACGGGACGGACTAGCTCACAATATGATAAGCTACATAACCGAGGACAGCAGGGGCAATATCTGGGTGGGTACATGGGGTGGCGGCATAACAAGGATCAGAGACAGCAAGCTGAAAACATTCAATGTTTCCAATGGATTAAATGACAACTTCATCCGAACCATAATTGAAGATGAGGAAGGAAATATACTTGTAGGGACCAACGAAAACGGACTTGATATTTTCAAGGGTGAACACATTATATCTTACCAGACCGGTGACGGACTGATTGATGAACAGGTTTGGGAAATTTTTCAGGACAGTTCCGGCAAATACTGGATCGGCACCCAGGGAGGGATATCGCTTTTTGATCCCGCTCTTTCAGATGCTGAAGCATTTACAAACCTGGAAAGCTTTAATGGTTTTTCCCTCGACAGAGTTAGATTTATAAGAGAAGACCATAACAACAATATCTGGATAAGCACCGACCTTGCAGGGATTGGGATGTATGAAACAGAAACAGGGAGGTTTTACGACTATAAATTTGATTTTGTTGCCAGGGAGCTTCTTCCCGGTGGTTCTCCAAACCCCACAGCACTGGAAATTGACCGGAACAACATACTGTGGATAGGTACAAATTCATATGTTTCCTGGTATAATATTGACACAGGCGAAAATGGTATTTTTACCCAGGGACTGGGCCTTGCAGGCAACGATATATCATCACTTTATTATGATTCCCGGGGAGTATTGTGGGTCGGATCATCAGGACAGGGAGTGGCAACCATAACTGATAATATGGTAGCAAAACCGGTTGCTCTGGAAGAGATGTTCACACCCATCTGCATTACAGAAGATGCTGATGGGAATATTTGGATAGGCACAGAGTCGCAGGGTGTAATTGTTACAGACGGCGACAGTGTCCTGATGAAACTTGATGAGTCGGATGGTCTTCTCGGAAATTACATAAGCCTTATTATCTCCGATAATGACAATATATACATAGGGTCAAGCAGGGGACTTAACAGGTATAACAGTAACGAAAAGAAGATATATACCTATACACGAAGAAACGGTTTTACAGGAATAGAGGCAAACAGAAATGCCGGTTTCAGGGATCAGGAGAATAAACTCTGGTTTGGAACAGTTGAGGGCGTGATGGTTTACGATCCTTCCGTTCAAAAGGATGAATTAACCGAACCTCTCACTCATCTTACAGGGTTAAGGGTAAACTATGTTGAAAGAGAGATCAGGGATGACCTGCAGCTTGGGTACAAAGAAAACTCAATAATTTTTGATTATAACAGCATAAGTCTTACCAATCCCGATGCGGTAAAATTCAGGGTAATGCTTGATGGTGCCGATCCTGACTGGCGGCCGGCAACGAAAGAGACAACTGCCATATATCCTGGTCTCTCTCCGGGTCGTTATGAATTCAGGGTAATGGCTTCAAACAGCCAGGATGTATGGAATACCGATCCTGTAACTCTGAGTTTCCGGATACACCCGCCATGGTATGCCAGCTGGTGGGGTATCAGCTCCTTTATTATTGCCGGTTTAATCATAATATTTGTTTATATAAAAATCAGGGAGAGAAACCTGGTAAAAGAAAAACGCATACTTGAAGAAAAGGTGGCCGAAAGAACACATGAAATATCAGAAAAGAACATCCTCCTGGCCATGAAAAACAAGGATATTACCGACAGTATTAATTATGCCAAAAGACTTCAGGATGCCATACTTCCCGGAGAAGACATAATCCGAAACAGTTTTGTTTTTTTCAGACCCAAGGATATAGTGAGCGGCGATTTCTACTGGATAATGCAACTTAACGGGCACGACCTGATGGCGGCGGTTGACTGTACAGGACACGGCGTGCCGGGTGCTTTCATGTCAATAATAGGTCACAATGGCCTGAATAAGATAGTCAGGGAGATGGACATTAAACAACCGGGAAATATTCTTGATAAACTTAATGAGGAAGTATACATGACCCTTCACCAGAATATTGAAGTGAGAGAAGATGTAAAGGATGGTATGGATATGTCTCTTGTTTCATATGACAATGACAGGGGTATACTTGAATATGCCGGAGCTTATAATTCATTGTACCTTATCAGAAACGGTGAATTGACCGAATACAAAGCCGATAAATTTGCAATCGGACACTCTCTGACTGACAGAAGATACAGTAACCATGAAATAAAAATTAATAAAGGCGATGTGGTATATATCTTCTCCGACGGTTTTGCCGATCAGTTCGGTGGAGAAAGGGGAAAAAAATTCATGTCTAAAAACCTGAAACTTTTGCTGCTTGAAATTCACTCCCGGGATATGAAGGACCAGAAATCCGTTCTTGAAAAGACATTTCTTGAATGGATGGGTGAAGATTACGAACAGCTTGATGATGTTCTGATTATTGGCAGACGCTTCTGAAATAAGGTGTAAAAACCCCGTTTCAAATCAGGTACACAATAATCATAGACTGCATCGGGAAAGTCAGCTTATCATTACAGCTTTAATGATATAAATATACCGTTTATCCTGTAAACGAGACTTAATTTGCTTCAAGAATACGGAAAAGTTCATCAAGTTTTGGCGTGAGTATTATTTCCGTACGACGGTTTTTGCGCCTTGCTTCGGGTGTATCTGCATGATCAACCGGCATATGTTCGCCCCTGCCTGCAACTACAAACCTTTGTGGATCAATATTCGTTTCCTCAAGTAATATGCGTACAATTGAAGTGGCCCTTAGCACGCTCAAATCCCAATTGTCAAACATCCTTGCCCCCGGAATAACAGGTACATCGTCGGTGTGTCCTTCAATCATTACATTGATATCGGGATTATCTTCGAGAACCTCCGCCAGCTCCAGCAATGCACTGACACCACCGGGATCAACAACAGTACTCCCGGTCTGAAACAGCAATTGTTCCTCAAGAGAAACATAAACCTTGCCGTTCTTTTCATGCACTGTCAGTCCCTCCCCCTGAAAACCATGTAACGCCGAGGATATTTTATCATGGAGAACATTCACCACTGAGTCCTGACGGGCAAGAATATTTTCCAGCTCCATCAGGCGGGCATTTCTTTTATCAAGATCCAGTGCCATTTTCCTGAGAGTCTCCTCTTTTTCATTTATTTCCTTCTCCATCTCCCTGAGCCGGTCTTCCCGCGCCATAAGATCTTCCTGGGTCGACTGAAGCTGCTGTAATATCCGGGTAGTTTCCCTGGCACTGCCCTTTAAAATAACCTCATGTGTATCCTGCAAATCACTTAACTGACGCTTCACTCTTTCAAGTTCGGATCTGGTATTTCGTAACTCCATGGCCCTGTCAGTACTGTCATTTATAAGCTCCTTAATTCCCTTATCCATAATATCTATCCGGGCTTCCAGTTCAGTTATTTTTACGTCCATCCTTTTATTTTCAATAAGGAGTGAATCGCGTTCCTGCTCAGAGCGTATCTTGTCTTCCCTCATTTCCTGGAAATGCCGGGCAGGAACACAGGCAGCAACCATTGACAGAAGTAAAGCAGCAATTAATAATCTGAAAAGAGACATAATATTATTATATAGGGTTAGTGATTAAAATTCAATACTTTTTAAGAAATACTGCTATTTTTTTTTAGGATCGTCTGTAAATATAAAAAGTAATAGAACAAGTTGTCTCTAAAAACGTTAATTGATCAGTACAAATTATGATAAGCAGTAAAATAATTTGCATGTTACGTGGTAAAGTTATGGTAATTCAGTGTTATTATTTCGTTAGTGCATGCGTGGTCTGTGTTCCGGCTGTTTTTATGATACAGGGTCTATAGGAACCAGTCATATTGAAAGATCCATATTTTATAATATCTGTTTGGTCATATTACAAAAAACTGTTAGGTTTGAATAATATTTACCCTGAAATAAAAAATGAGCCACAAAAATATTAAGTATGATTTTCTGGACAGGATTGATTATCCGGCAGACCTTAAAAAATTTTCTCCCAGGGAACTTCTGGAAGTTAGCAGGGACCTCAGGAAATTCATAATTGATGTGGTTTCTTCAAATCCAGGTCACTTCGGTGCCAGCCTTGGCGTGGTGGAGCTTACAATAGCACTACACTATGTTTTCAACACCCCAAAAGATAAAATAATCTGGGATGTCGGTCATCAGGCTTATGGTCACAAAATACTCACAGGTCGCAAAAAAAATTTTCATACCAACAGAAAATACAAGGGTATAAGCGGTTTTCCCAAACTCAGTGAAAGTCCGCATGACTGTTTCGGAGTAGGTCATTCCTCCACATCCATCTCTGCAGCACTTGGCATGGCGATTGCCTCGGGACTGAATAAGGAAAATGACAGGCATTTTGTGGCTGTAATTGGAGATGGCTCAATGACAGGGGGCCTGGCATTTGAGGGACTAAATAACGCGGGAATCAGGAATTCCAACCTTCTGGTAATTCTGAATGACAATAACATAGCCATTGATCCCAACGTTGGTGCCCTAAAGGAATATCTTCTTGATATAACCACCTCTCAAACATATAATAAGATAAAAGATGAATTGTGGCATCTTCTGGGCAAGATCAGTAAGCTTGGGCCGAATGCCAGAGAGGCTGCACAAAAGATTGAACACGGACTGAAGACTGCACTTTTAAAACACAGCAATCTTTTTGAGTCGATGAATTTCAGGTATTTCGGACCTGTAGACGGGCACGATGTAATTTATCTCACGCACATCCTGAAAGACCTGAAGAATATACCCGGACCAAAACTTTTGCATGTAAGGACAGTCAAAGGCAAAGGTTTTCCGCAGGCAGAGCTGAACCAGACCATATGGCATGCTCCGGGGCTTTTTGATAAAACCACCGGCGAACTGCTTAAAATTAAATCCGATAAACCTGCAGCCCCACGTTACCAGGATGTATTCGGACACACTATTCTGGAACTTGCAGAGAAAAACAATAAGATTGTAGGAATCACCCCTGCAATGCCAACAGGTTGCTCGCTGAACATAATGATGAAAAAAATGCCGGAACGCACATTTGATGTGGGTATTGCAGAGCAACATGCAGTTACATTTTCTGCCGGCCTTGCCGTCAAGGGAATGGTTCCCTTCTGCAATATATACTCCTCGTTCATTCAAAGGGCCTACGACCAGGTAATTCATGATGTTGCCCTCCAAAATCTGAATGTTGTATTCTGCATTGACCGGGGCGGACTGGTGGGTGACGACGGGGCAACACACCACGGCTTTTTCGATCTTGCCTTTATGCGATGTATCCCCAACATGACTGTATCCGCACCTATGAATGAGGAAGAGCTGCGTAACCTGATGTACACTGCACAGTTAAAAAACAAGGGGCCATTTGCAATAAGATACCCGAGGGGAACAGGGGTAATGACGGACTGGCGCAAACCATTCAAAAAAATTCCCGTAGGAAAGGGAAGAAAGCTTCGAGACGGAACTGATCTTGCTATTCTGAGCATCGGACATGCAGGAAACTTTGCAGTTTCAGCCTCCGGTAAACTGGAAAAGGAAAATATAAGCATTGCTCATTTTGATATGCGGTTTGTTAAGCCTCTTGATGAAGAGTTGCTGCATTCTGTTTTCAAAAAATTCACAAGGATAATTACTGTTGAAGATGGTATTGTAAGCGGAGGATTTGGTTCAGCAGTGCTGGAATTTATGGCTGAAAATGATTACCGTGCAAGAGTGGTTCGGCTCGGCATACCCGACAAATTCACAGATCAGGGTTCATTACCTGAACTTTATGCAGAATGCGGATTTGATGAAGCCGGGATTATTACGGCTGTAAAAAAACTGGCAGAAAAACGTATTCTTTTCTCTACCGGCTGATCATTTACCATCTCCGGATTTAATAGAACCTAAAAATTTCACATTCACCGCCTTTTTCAAAAAGACAGGCAGGGAAAGGCCTTTCGGGAGAAAATTTTGTTTCTTTCTAAACAAATAATTAAATTCGCATTCCCGTTATCTCCTTGTAAACTGCCCGGGTGGCGGAATTGGTAGACGCGCTGGTCTCAAACACCAGTGGTAGCAATACCGTGCCGGTTCGATCCCGGCCCCGGGTACAAAAACTCCCCTGCAGGTGATCTCACTTACAGGGGAGTTTCGTTAATGAGAGATACAAAATAGAGAATTATATGTTTTCTGCCGCCTCAACAGTTACTAAAGTAACTTCTTACATTACTTGTTTTTAATAAAGCTTATTTTCTCAAAAAACGACACGATTTTCCTTGGAACATGCAACAAAACAGCAACATACAATATCAGGCTCATCAGCCACAGAGCTGAAATATTAAACCATAGTGTATCAACATAAACATTGTTGAATTGCTTAACAGGAGCATAAAAATGAGCCCTGCCGATATTCGAATCGGGAATAAGGTAACCAGGGTCCTTTTTCTGAACCAGCCGGTCATCTGTTTCATAGATTACATTCACTTCATGACGGTTCAGAGCTATATCTGCCAGGGCTTTATTATGATAATCCTGACGAAAATTATGCAGAGTCATGCTCCCCATTTGCTCTTCAAGCTCACTGTAAATTCTATCCCTTTCTGCTGCTGCCTCCCTGGCAACACTCGAGTAATGGAGGCGAAGGTATATCAGGTAGTCAATGGTTTCTGAAGCCACCATGTCATCATACTCTTCAATATTTATTCTTTCAAGATATTCAAATGGCATCAGTCCGGAATGCCTTTGCAGGTAATCAATTTCATTGTATAATATATTCAGGTTCTGTTCGGTCTCTTCTCTATCAATAACCAAATTGATATTTCTTTCAGCTAGTTCAGCTTTACCAATAAGTCTTGGTATTAAAAAAGATGCCTTGAATGAAGCTTCACTGTTTTTCTGCTCATACTGAAAAAAGTGTTTTTGAAAGCGGTTATTACCAAACTGTTCAACCGCCAAAGCCTCAAAGGCCCATCTTGATGCCATAAGATCTCCAACCAGCGGAACATGAATTTTATCGGTCAGACTGTCATGCAGATCATCAAATTTAACCACTACCCCTCCCAGTAATAACTGGGGAACCAAAACAAATGGAACAAGTATATATATTGTAACAACGGAATTAAAAGCTGACGATATGGTAAGTCCAAGCATATTAGCAAAACAGGCTGCACTGAAGAGTATAAGCCAGTAACTAAGAACCATACCCTTTATTTCAAGCACCAGGGCTCCCAGGAGAACAAAAGTTATCATCTGAACAGCTGAAAGAAAAAATACCCACCCCAGTTTTGAGTTAAGGTAACTGAACCAGCTAAGGTTCAGGAATGATTCTCTTTCAAGAATTTTTCGATCTTTGATTATTTCCTCGGCACTCACTGAAAGTCCGAGAAACAACGATACGACCACTGCCATAAATAAAAAAGAGGGCAGATTGACATTTTCAGCAAAAATATATTGCCCCTCATGGAGGTATTTTGTAAAGTAACCAAGTATTAATGCCAGCAAAGGTGCTTCAATAAGACTGACCAGAAGGTACTGCCGGTTACTGATCTTCGAAAGAAAATTACGGATACTGAATATCAAAAACTGTTTTTCAATACCCGGCAGGGAAAACATGTTGGGAGGCAAAACGTCCTTAGCTGGTTTTTCCTTATTCCCGGGAGCAATTTTCTCATTATAATGTTTGTACCACACCTCCGGCTGAACCCTGCGTTTCTGTGTATGGCGGCCTGATTGGCTTACTTCTTTAGCTTCAATTATTTTGAGGACATCTTCGGAGGCAACATTGCCACAGCATCTGCATTCCGTTTGGCCTGGATTGACATAACCGCTCAGCGTCCTGAAATAAACAAGAGCTTCAAGCGGATTACCCGTATATATCGGGTAACCACCCTTATCAATGATCCAGAGTTTATCAAGAAGCTTGAAATTATCGGAGGAGGGCTGATGAATATTGGCAATAACCAGTTTACCCTTAACAGCCTGCTCCTTTAACAAAGACATTACCATGTCTGAATCGAGAGAAGAAAGTCCGGAGGTAGGCTCATCAATAAAAAGTACAGAGGGTTCACGCATCAACTCCAGACCTATATTGAGTCTTTTTCTTTGCCCGCCGCTAATAAATTTGTTCAGAGGGTTGCCTACCTTAAGGTGTCTGATATCATCCAGTCCGAGATCAACAAGCACCTTTTCAATTATTTCAACTATTCTCTCCTCCCTCAGGTTTCCGAAACATAGTTTTGCATTATAGTAAAGATTCTGGTAAACAGATAGCTCCTCTATAAGCAGGTCATCCTGTGGAACATACCCGATCTGACCCTCTATTTTTTCAGCATCTTTATGAATATCATACGTGTTTATAAATATCTTCCCCCTCCGGGGTTTGAGTTTACCGTTCAAAACATTTAAAAGAGTTGACTTGCCGGAACCGCTCACTCCCATAATCCCAATAAGCTGCCCCGATTCCTCTGAGAAACTGAAAGGGCGTATACCATTTTGACTCAATGGGTAACGATATTCAATACCAACTGCCGTCAAAACGATCTTAATTCCACCCGGAATTTTAAAAAATTCTGACGAAACATCCGAATAATAAACAGGATCAATGTTTTTACCCCTGATAATCCCTCCCTGACTCAAGATATAGAACTTATTCCGGACAAGCGGTTTTCCTTCAAGAGTGAGATCATCATTACCGGTATAACGAAACACAAAAGTTCCGGTGCTCGGGATTCTGAGTATTACAATTTTACCATCCAGGGATTCCCGTTCTATAATCTTTTTCTGATTCTGAGTTTTGGGCTTATGCCTTTCTACCCATGCTCCTTCAAGTTCATCAACCGATGATTCCCTGGGTTTCTTTATTATCAAAAGATTTTTGGGGTTTATTCTCCTGTGCCGGCCGCCAAGAATAAAAGCTTTTGCATCTTTTACCTCATCAGGATCAATATTAAAACTCTCAGCAACTGTTTGAATAAACTCCCTTTCAGGATCAGAAAAAACATCATCTTCGTTTACAAACTCAAGCAACCTCAAAAAAACAATGATCCTGTCATTCTGATGCAGCTCCCTTTTAATTTGTCCGCAAATATTGGTAACCTGAAATTTCAAAAGCGAACTGCCGGAACCTTCAGTATCCAAATCCCTGAACTCCCGTGAATAAAAATCAAAATAATCATCAAAAAGCTTAATGTAATCAGAAGCCAATGATTCGTCAAGGTGTTGACTGAGGTAAGAAAAAACAATTGCACGGCCTCGTTCTGAAACCCTTTTGTCGTTTACATTTGCAACAAGTGCAAACAAATGAATCAATGCATTTAAAATTGATTCACTCACTCTGTTGTTGTTTTAGTTTTCAGTAAATACAGGCTGAAAAAAAAAGCCGGCAAATAATCCTGATGCCAGCTTTGACTATTAAACATATTTATTATCAATCAATAACTTCTGTCCTGAGAAGCTCAATTTTTTCATTAAAGGAATCAAGTGCCTCATCATCCATCGGGGATTCCTGATCTTCCAGAAATTCTAAAATTTCATTAAGATCCTGATACAACGAATAAACCAAACTGTCATCTTCATGCTCATCAAGAAGTGACAAAAGCTTTTCCAGTGGTTCATCCTGCTGAAGGATAATATTCGTAATTTCCCTGTTCTCCCGCGCACCTATAGCTATTTGCGCAGTAAGATACATCCCCTCAATCCAGCTTCCGGTCATAACAAGTAAAGCCAGGTCATCCCTGTGATTCCCCGTAAGAAAAATATATGTATCATAAAAAGACTCCGATACAATATTTATTAAAGAATCTTTATTCTCCAGATTATTTTCAACTCGCTGAACAAAGCCCTGGTTAAATGAAGTCGATATATTAAGCTCCTCAATCAGTTGCTTGCAAACCCCGAGATACTTCATTATATCCTGCTGCATCTCATAAGTGCCTGCATAACTGAGATCTGCCCCATATACACCCAGGTTAAGAGCTTTACTCTTTTCTGTAAAGTACCTGTCCACATTACTTACCGGATTGGAAATACCAAGTATGTATGGGGCTCCTGCATCCTGCAGCAGCTCAACCACTTCAACGGCAGTAGGTATGGGATATTCTTCCAGGCCTTCTCCGGTCCGGGAGGTAATTTCAGTGGTTTCCTGATCGCCGGTAATGACTCTTGACTCTCCCTCCTGCCTTCCACCGCAGGAAGAAACCAGAAGCATTAAAATTAACCCGGCAGGGAAAAAATGACGGAATATTTGAGTCTTCATAAGAAAATAAATTTAAGTACTTAGTAGAATTATTCTTTTCGGAATATAAATATCAAATATACGATAAAAATATTTTGAAATTAAAAATAATGTAACCGTTTTTTCAATGTATCTGTCATCGCAAAGAAAAGCCTCCGGAACCGATCATGTATCCATCCGTATAAACTTCTACCTGATATTCCCCGGGGATGAGACTGCCATCATCGGTATAGTAAATGCATGCGTCAATATCCACATTTTCATAATTGATCTCCCTGGAAGCAGTATACACTAACGGATCCTGATCCACCATCATAATATTATCTGCAGAAGATGCCAGTACAAGCTGGTCAGGGCGTTTTATACGGATATACACTTCCCTCATACCGGGGTCAGCAATGGCATTTCGTTTCAGGGTAAAACAAACCTGTATCTGTTCAACACGGCCGATTCTGTTGATCTCACGTCCCCGGCGGTTGATGGGAGAAGCAACCAGATCCTCTGCTACCAGTCTGGATCCTAGTTCAACCCTGGCAGACAGATCCTCTTTAACCTGCCTTTCCTCCTGCAGCTGGGTTTCAACCTGCATAACCTGTTGCCTTACCTGGACATTTTCCTGCCTTAGCCTGATATTTGCCTGATTAAGGGAATCCACCTGTACAATATAACTCTTAAGCACATCCCGCAGGGTTCCCAGCTCACTGCGGTATTCATTTATTGTAGCAGCATTGCGAATCCTGGTACGGTTAAGTTCTGATATCAATTCCTCAATCTCTTCCTGTCGTGCTTCAAGCTGTGCATTCATACTGTCATTGTCAGTCCTTAGAACCTCATATTCATAGGAAAGCTCTTCAAACTGGCTGATAAGTTCAAGCTTTTCAGCAGTCACCTCTTCGAGCTTTATGGCTTCCTGTTTTCTGTCATACAACAACCAGCCAAGAACAACTATCAAAACCACAAGTATGGCGGTAAGCCCTATTAATATCCCTGTCAGTTTCCTGGAAGAATGCTTTGGTATATTTTCGCTTCTGTCAGGTATTCTCTTCTCCTTGTCCATCCGATTAAACTATGATTAAAATTGCTGTAAATGTGTAACAAAATTATCTTCTTCTGTTAACCTGTCTTTATGTTCCGAATAAACTCCCCGTTTTGAATCTCTTCACATGTCAGTTGTCAGGCCGACTATTGCTTTTCCTGTATGACCGGAAGAGCAATACCAATCCGGCCAGAATAAATGGTATGCTAAGCCATTGTCCCATATTGAGCATCATTCCCGTTTCAAATTCAACCTGATCCTCTTTAATAAATTCTATAAAAAACCTTACAGCAAAAAGCAGGACAAGAAAAATACTGAAAAGATATCCTCGCTTCAGCTTACTGTCCTGTTTCAGGTAGAGGGCGAACAGCAAAATAAAGATTGCAAGATATGAAAGCGCTTCATATATCTGTGTAGGGTGTTTGGGAACAGTTTCTCCCGTCCTGACAAATATAAATCCCCAGGGAAGAGTTGTTTCCATACCATAGATTTCAGAATTCATCAGGTTCCCCATACGTATAAAAAACCCTGCGAGGGCCACAACAATAACTATCCTGTCCAGTATCCATAAATAGGGCCGGTTTATGCTTTTCGAATAATAGTAAAGTGCAACCAGTATGCCTACTGCAGCTCCATGACTGGCAAGACCACCTCTCCATATTTTCAGGATCTCAACCGGATTGCTCAGGTAATAAGAAGGTTCATAAAACAGGCAGTGGCCCAATCTGGCTCCTATAATAGTGCCAATGGCCATATACATTGTCAGCTTGTCGAGCAATTCAACGGAAATACCTTCCTTCCTGAATATTTTCAAAAAAACAAGATAACCGAAAAAAAAGGCTGAAGCAAACAATAACCCGTACCAGCGAATGGCAAAATTACCGATACGGAAAATTTCAGGATCTACATCCCATGTTATATAGAGAGGTATCATAGGTATAGTATTATTTGGGGGGTAAAATTATAAAAGAATTGCAACAATAAAGCTTTGTGTCTGGTTAATTAATGTTTTTTTTCATCCGTCTGTGTATATTTTTGTATAAAAAAATTGATCACATCGATTTTGCATGTCATAAAATGTGAGTTTTTGAGCGACTTTAAGATGAAAATAATTTATTTACATTTACATCCTGTTTCAACTGCGCAAATTTGAAAAAACTTAATCCATACCTTATTCTCTTGTTGCTGATTGCCGGCCTGGGTTCATTTTTATTCCCGCGCTGTGCCAAAATTGTACCACCAACCGGCGGTCCGCGCGACACCATTCCACCTGAGGTCGTAAGAAGCACCCCTGCGAATTTTTCCACGGGTTTTACAGGTTCGGAAATATATATAGAATTTGATGAATTTATTCAGCTTCGCAACATTAACGAACAATTTATTATTACCCCGCCCCAAAAGGAAAGACCTGAATTCAGGGCAAGAGGAAGAAACCTGTATATTGATATCAAAACCGATCCAATACCCAACACTACATATACACTAAACTTTGGTGAAGCCATTGTAGATCTTAACGAGGGAAATGCCCTCAGTAATTATGAATTTGTATTTTCAACCGGAGATATAATTGATTCTCTCTCTTATTCGGGTATAGTGCTGAATGCTGCCGATAACCAACCTGTAGAGGGCGTAGTAGTCATGTTGTATGAAATACTGCAGGATTCTGTTCCCTACCGTCAAATGCCACTTTATGCAAACCGTACAGGAGAAGAGGGACGATTTCAGCTTAACAATTTAAGAGCCGACACCTTTAAGGTCTTCGCCCTTACCGATATCAACAATAATTATTTATATGACAGGCCGGGGGAGGAGAAAATAGCATTTCTTAAAGATTATATCCTTCCCGACACCCTGAAATATGAAAGCCCGTTACAATTGCCTCACTCACCCGACACACTTGATAATCTGTTACATGAAGGCCGGGATAATAATCTGCCCGTCCCGGCAGATTCACTGGCCGGTGAATCTGATCCGGACAGAACCCCTCCTGACAGAAGGCTGATGGAGGAAAGTGATACCGCACAATTTGAGATGCCGGAACTGAACGACACGTTAAATATAAAAGGAGACAAGCCCTCTGAACAAAAATTTGCATTTGGCTTTCATTCCGGCGACACTCTTTTTCTTTTCGCAGAGGAGACAGGCAGGCAGTACATCAGTCAAAACGAAAGAAACAGCAGGGGAGAGCTGCTTTTTATTTTCAACCTCCCCCTTGAAAAGGAATGGTCGATTGAGCCTCTTAATTTTGATCCTCCGGATAACTGGAAAATGGTTGAAAAGAATCCCCGGAATGACAGTGTAAGATATTGGATAACAGATAATGAAACAAGAAATCTTGACAATATGCAATTCCTCGTTTCATACTGGGCTACAGGACCTTCAGATTCACTCAGATACATAAATGACAGTCTTAACATGAACTATACGCCCCCTTTAAGGTCGCGCAGGCAATTAACAGATGAAGACACTGAACTGCCAATGGACATAACATTTGGCATTCAGGAAGAAGGAACACTGGAACTCAACAAAAACCTTATACTGTCATTTCCCGTGCCCCTTTCAGAAATTAACGATGCAAAAACAAAATTGACAACAGGGCAGGATAATAATGCGATCCCCCGTAATTTTGAGTTAATACAGGATTCTCTGAGAATAAGGAATTATTATCTCACAACAGATTTGCTGCCGGGACAAAATTATCAGTTCACAGCCCTGCCGGGTGCTTTTACAGACATCTACGGACTCGAATCGGACAGTATTGAATTTACATTCAATACCCGGGAAGAGGATCATTACAGCAGAATTATTTTAAATCTTACCGGAGCAAAAAATCAAATCATACTGCAGCTGCTTGACGAAAAAGATGCAGTATTCAGGGAATTTCACATTGATCATGACGATGAAGTGATATTCGATTATCTGCAACCTGCTAATTACAGATTAAAGGCTATATTCGATATTAACAATAACGGCAAATGGGATACCGGCAACTATCTCAAAGGAATACAACCCGAAAGAGTTATGTTTTTCAGGGAAGAAATTGCCACCCGATCCAACTGGGACATAGAGATTGAGTGGGATCTTGATCCAGAAACCGCTTTTCCCCAATAACCATGTAAAAATGTTTCTATGCCGGGGGCACTCCCCTGTAAGTCTTGAAACCGGCCCTTAACTGCAGGTCCTTTGGCGTTATACACATTATCGGAACCGGAGATTTACTGATCAACTGCTGTGCATTGTTCCCTATAACGAAACTTGAAAGTGCCGTACCCTGTTCCGTCATTATTGAAATAAGATCAATATTTTCATTCTTCACATAGTCAACCGTCATGTCTGAAATACTCTCTCCCCGATGCATGGTTACAACAGACTTTATCCCGTTTTCGGTGAGATAATCCCCAACCTGGTGAGTCCACGTTTTAATCCTTTGCAGCAGTTCCTGGTCATTGCCGGTTGTAACCCCCATTACATGTATTTCTGACCCGAAATATCCTGCCACCTTTGCTGTATAGGGAACTTTCTGCCTGGTATCCCGGCTGTAATCAATGGGCAAAACTATTTTCCTGAAACTCCTGGGAATAACACCATGCTTTATAGCAATAACCGGCCGTTCACTGGCTGTAATTATCTTTAGGGTGTTGCTGCCTATAAAGAATTCTTCAAAGCCGGAAGCTCCATGTGTGGATACTACGATAATCGAATCTTCAAAAGATTCTGCCTGTTCAACAATTTCATCATATACTTTGCCACGTTTTACAATATATGACAGATCAACGCCTTTAGGAAGCTTATGTTCGTATTTAGCCTGTAATTCACTGAATTTTGATTTGGCAAAACGCTGTTCCTCCTCAAGTGAAGGCTGGGGAAAATCAGAACTTTTCTTTTGAACATAAACCATTTGAATACTGGCCTTTGTTTTTGATGAGATCATAACAGCCAGTTCCAGGCCGTTTATTGATTCATCAGAAAAATCCAGGGGTACAATTATCTGCTTCATCTTAGTCTGTTTTTTAATTTTCCGGAACTTATTATCAATGAAATTCTTTAATTACTGACCCTTATTTTGTCATAAACCTGCTTTTTTGGCAATTTAAGTAATTTTTTTCAATTGACTGTAAAATTACTGCAAACTATAATTTAAATCCAACAGCAGGTTTTTAAGGGTTGTATGGTGAAATTGTATTTTTTTTTTACATTTACGGCTAAACCAACCTCTTCTAAAAATTATGATGAAGGAAAATTTTATCCAGTTTATTGAAACAAGTATCAATAACAACTGGGATATTACAGCTTTTTCCGATTACAAAGGAGCAAGCTACAAATATTCCGATGTAGCCCACAGAATAGCCAGGATACATATTGCCTTTGAACAGGGCGGTATTAAAAAAGGAGACAAGATCGCCCTTCTGGGGAAAAACTCTGCCCACTGGACAATTGTTTACCTTGCCACCATATCTTATGGTGCCGTTATAGTTCCGGTTTTGCCGGACTTCCGGCCAAACGATGTGCATCACATTGTCAACCATTCTGATTCGATTGTCCTTTTTGTTGCGGATAGCATTCTTGAAACATTAAAGGAGCAGGAGATGACAAACCTCATGGCTATCTTCTCTGTAAACGATTTTTCGTTGCTTTCGGACAAGGGCAATGCCGGCCTCAGGGAAAAAATGTCTTCAATTGATCAGCTTTTTGCGGAAAAGTACCCTGACGGCCTCACCCCGGAAAACTTCAACCTGGAAGAGGTACCCAATTCAGACCTTGCCGTTATCAGTTATACTTCAGGAACAACCGGCTTTTCAAAAGGGGTAATGCTGCCACACAACAGCATTGTCTCAAATGTGGTTTATGCCCACAACAATATGCCTCTTGAGCCGGGAGATTCCATTGTATCCTTCCTTCCCCTTGCACATTCCTATGGGTGCGCCTTTGAATTCCTGTTTCCTTTTACCCTTGGATGCCATATCACATTCCTTACAAAAACCCCTTCTCCGCAGGTAATACTTGGATCGTTCAAGGAGATCAGACCAAGACTGGTGCTTGCCGTACCGCTGATTATTGAAAAAATATACAAGAAACAGCTCCTGCCTACTCTTGAAAAACCTGTCATGAAATTCCTGCTTAAGGTTCCCGGAATCAACAAGCTTATCTACAAGAAGATCAAAAACAAACTTGTTGAGGCTTTTGGAGGCAATTTTCACGAGGTTGTATGTGGTGGTGCCGCCCTGAACAAAGATGTTGAAATTTTCTTTAACAAGATAAAATTTCCCTTCTCAATAGGATATGGAATGACTGAGTGCGGGCCTCTTATCAGTTATGCCGGCTGGGATAAAACCCGGCTTGGCTCAGCAGGTAAAATTGTAGATGGAATGGAGGTAATGATCGATTCTTCCGATCCCTACAATGAAGTTGGTGAGATAATGGTGCGGGGAGAAAATGTGATGCTGGGTTATTATAAAAATGAGAAGGCTACCAGCGAAGTACTGGATAAGGACGGATGGCTGCATACAGGTGACCTCGGTTTAATAGACAGGGATGATTTTGTCTATATCAAAGGGCGAAGCAAAAGCATGCTGCTCGGTCCCTCCGGGCAGAATATCTACCCCGAAGAGATAGAGGCTAAACTGAATAATATGAATTATATTCTTGAATCGGTGGTAATTGAAAGTAAAGGACGTCTTGTTGCCCTTGTATACCCCGATCATGAAACAGCAAAAACTGATGGTATTGATGAGGTACAGCTGGAAGCTATTATGGAGAATCACCGGAAGAATCTCAACAAGGAACTTCCTGTATATATGAATCTGTCGAAAATACGAATATACCCGGAAGAATTTGAAAAGACCCCGAAAAAAAGTATAAAACGTTTTCTTTACATGGAAGAGGAATAGCATTATCCTGCCCTGCGGTTCAGAAACAATAAATTCTGTGTAATATTCCGGGGCTCTGCCTCTGAACAGATACTGGAACCCGGAGCCAATTGCATTTTATTGCAAATGGCTCTTTTTTTTGTATTTTAGGGCATTGCAGAAAACCTTGTTTCAATGACAAAAAAAGAAGGCCCGTTTCTTGCATTTGACTTTGGCGCCGAGAGCAGCCGGGCTGTTGCAGGCTCTCTTGAAAAAGGCAAACTGGTCCTGAAGGAAATATACAGGTTCACCACCGGTATGATACCCCTTGGCGGTCACCTCTACTGGAACATATACAGATTTTACGAAGAGATAATCAATGCCCTGAATATTTGTTACAGGGAAAAAAATATAAAGCCCCGTTCCATGGCAGTTGACACATGGGGTGTTGATTTCGGTATGCTTGCTGCCGACGGGACCATAGTGCGTATACCCTATGCCTACCGCGATCCACAGGTGGTTGAAGCTATGCACGACTTTCACAGGATCATTCCCGCGGAAAGAATTTATTCGCTTACCGGTATCTCTATGCAACCGTTCAACAGCCTCTACCACCTCCATGCAATGAGGCGCAGCAATGACCTGGCCATTGAAGCCGGTCAGAGGGTGATGTTCATTCCCGACCTGCTGAACTACCTGCTTTCAGGCGTGAAAAAGACTGAATTCAGCTTCGCGACCACCTCACAACTTTATAACCCTTTTAAAGGTGAATGGGAAGATGAGCTACTGAGGGCGGTCGGACTTGATGCTTCTTATATGAACGAAATCATTGAACCCGGCCAGGTAATCGGGAGACTAAGTGATGATGGCTGCCGGCATTCCGGGTTGAAAAAGGTTGAAGTGGCATCGGTATGTTCGCACGATACCGGCTCGGCTATAGTAGCCGTGCCTGCGGAAGGGGCCGACTGGGCATATATAAGCTCGGGAACGTGGTCGCTGATGGGGCTGGAGCTTGAGTCTCCGCTTGTGAACGAAAAAACGTTCGGCTACAACTTTTCTAATGAGGGTGGAGCCGGAAAAAGTTTCAGATTCCTGAAAAATATTATGGGCCTTTGGTTGCTTCAACAGTGCCGCAAAAAATGGAAGCAGTCCGATACCAGCTGCGATTACCCCACACTCATTGATGAGGCCGGAAAGGCTGAACCGTTCCGGGTGCTTATTGACCCCGACCGCGAACAGTTTTTTAATCCACATGACATGGTTTATGAAATCGATGACTACTGTAACCATACAGGCCAGGCAAAACCCTTTTCAAGAGGCACATATGTAAGGGCAATTTTCGAAAGCCTTGCCCTGAAATACAGGTATGTACTCGACCAGCTCCAGGAGGTGTCGGGAAGGCAGATAAACACCATACACATTATCGGCGGGGGCACGCACAACAAAATGCTTTGCCGGTTTACTGCGAATGCGACCGGCAAAAGAGTAGTTACAGGTCCTGCCGAGGGTACAGCTGCCGGCAATATCCTGATGCAGGCCATGGCCTGCGGACAGGTCAGTTCGCTTGAAGAGATCCGCAGTATTGTAAAAAACTCATTTGATCTCGAATATTATCACCCTGAGGAGACCCGTGAATGGGACAGGGCATACCAGGACTTCCTTAAACTGGTAAAGTGATTATAATAATCCAGGCAGGGAGGTAAACTCAATGCCATCGGAAGACAGGGCAACGTAAGACATTTGGTATTGGGAATCTATGCCAGGGCGCTTAGCCCCTTAAATAGGTTCATTGGCTGAATTTTGTGTAACTTTTTAGATGATTATCAAACCAATTAAGCATTTCAATTTTCATTTCATCGGTAAAGACATGACCAGTATCTTCATAAACTATGCTATTGAAGTTTTCTACTTTATTATAAAGGTCATAGACAGTATTGAGCTTCTTTTCCAAAACTCTTATGCCGCTTAGGGGAGAGCCATGATCACGGTCACCGGTAAGTGCCAAAAATGGTCTCGGAGCAATAAGACCCATTAAAGCTTCGGTATCAAAGTGATTAAGCATACCCGGAACAAAATAATATATTCCGTGAGCGCGCAGCTGCCTTTGTTCTATTAATTCTTTGTATCTTGTGAAGCATGCTATTCCCACCACTACTTTGATCCGCTCATCGAGAGCTGCAAGCCACCATGCCCTGGTACTCCCCATGCTCATTCCTTCAACACCAATTCTTTCAGTATCGATTTCAGAGCGGGTCATAAGATAATCGAGTGCAATCTGTTCATCACGGAGCTGCATTCCCCAGAGCGAACGGCCAAACCATAAATTTATCTTAAACAAAGATGATTCCTGGTCAGCCCTGCTTTCCTGCATTTCCAAATCCCCTGCAGGTCCCCTGCCCCTCCGTTCACCGTTAAAATAACTATCAATAGCCATAACAGCATATCCATTGGAAATAAATAATGCTAAAACATCCTGTGAAGTACCCGGGTCCGATCCGAAAATATTATCCTTACTGCTCCCGTGGCCGTGCAGCCCAAGAATAACTGGAACTTTACCCTTTACATTAGTAGGTATGGCTAAATAACCAGGAATCCAGGAATCAACTTCATTGTCAATTAAGAATTTTTCCAGGATATACCCATTTTTTTCTTCACGAAGCACAGTTTTCACCTTCAAATGTTCAGGACGAGGCGGAATTTCTCCCAATAGCTTTTGTATTGTTTCTCTTACTTCAATTCGATCTTTTTCCCATGCGGCCAGATCCTCAGGAAAAGTAAAATCGGGATAGTTCCAATTTTGATAATGGTCGGGGACTCCTTCCCATGGTTCCTGCCAAAAATCAGATGTTTCAGTGTTTGATTGAGCTGCTAGTGGAGTATTTAAAAAAATAGCTGTAAGCAGGCCGACCATCGAAATAAATAATAACTTTTGCATGTTCAGGATTATTTAATGAGTCCGTTACAAAAAAGATAATTTGTCATGAATCATCCATGTACCAGGTCACATAGCGGCATTAATTTTCCTACCACTTCAGGAAATGCATCTATATAGCTTACCCGGCAATACATAAGGTAAAGTCGTTGTAAATATCACCCCTTTCATGATCTTACCGGCTCCCTTTTAAAAATGTTGAAGCTTCCGAAATATCCATAAATCGCTATCAGCAGAAAACAAAACCCCGGAACCAGGTAGGCAAGCTTAATACTACCGGTAAGATCTGAAACCTGTCCCTGCAAGGCAGTCAGAACCGCTCCTCCAAGAATTGCCATTATAAGTCCGCTTGCCGCTATCTTGGTATCATCACCCAGTCCACGAACAGAGACTCCATATATGGTCGGGAACATAAGAGACATGCAGGCCGAGATGGCCACCAGCGCAATAACCGCAGGATAACCGCTAAGGGTAATTACCCCAATTGTGCAAATGATGGCCAGAACAGCTGAAATACTAAGGAGATAGCGGGGACTGAAATACTTCATAAGTCCGGTAAAGACAAAGCGAAGAAGAGTAAAAACCACAAGGGCAGCAATATAATATGTTGAAGATTGCTCCTCATTGGTGCCCAGCTCCTGCATTACATACCTGATAGTGAAAGACCATACTCCTATCTGTGCCCCTACATAAAAAAATTGTGCAACTACACCGCTTGTATATTTTGAATTCTTTAACAGCCTTCGCAGACTTGCCTTTACATCAACTACCGTGTCGGTATCGGAAGCTTTAGGCATATCGGTAAAAGCAATTACCAGCCATATAAGAAACAAAAACAGGGCAACCCCCACATAAGGCCCCATCATGGCATTAAGCTCCTGTGAACGGATAAAGCTGAGCTCCTGGTGGCTCATCAGGGCACGGTCAGCTGCTCCCGCGTGATTCAGATGTGAGAGAATAAAAAATTTACTGATCACAACACCCGTAATAGAACCAATGGGATTGAAAGACTGAGCGAAATTGAGTCTCCTGGTACCGGTCTCTTCCGGTCCCATTGCAATAATATAAGGATTGGCAGTGGTCTCCAGCACAGACAGTCCGCCGGCCAGTATAAACAAGGCACCGAGAAAATGGCCGTAATTCATGGTAATACTTGCCGGATAAAACAACAATCCGCCGGTTATGAACATGCCAAGACCAAGCAAAATTCCCGCTTTGTAGGTAAACCTCTTGATAAATATGGCTGCCGGTAATGCAAGACAGAAGTATGACCCGTAAAAAGCAATCTGTATCCAGGATGTCTGGAAGTCAGTCATGCTCATAATCCTTTTAAAAGCGGCCAGCAATGTATCGGTCATATTATTTGCCATGCCCCACATAAAAAACAACAAGGTCACAAGTATGAAAGGCAGCAACGGAGTGGTTTTTCTCATCTGGCTTTGTTTTGGTTGGCAAGTAAAATCAGCACAGGGGTAGTTGATCTTTAAGAAAAAGACTTATCATCTGTATAATGGTCCGTAATTCACACATGCCCTGTAATCTGCCCCCTCCGTATCCATACCGAAAGCAGACCATGCTGAAGGACGGAAAATTTTGTTTTCCTGTACATTATGCATACATACAGGAATTCGCAATATGGAAGCCAGGCTTATCAAATCTGCACCGATATGGCCGTATGTAAAGGCACCGTGATTTGCTCCCCAGTTGGCCATTACAGAATATACATCCCTGAAAGGTCCTGATCCGGTCAGGTTCGGTACAAACCATGTGGTCGGCCATGTAGGGTCTGTTCTACTATTCAGTGCATTGTGAATCCCATCCGGCAGGGCCGCAGTATATCCCTCCGCTAACTGAAGAACAGGTCCGAGTCCCTCAACAATATTTATCCGCGAAAGCGTAACAGGCATTCCTCCTCTTGTCAGAAATGTTGACGAAAAACCTCCTCCCCTGAAATATTCTGTTGTTGCCGGACCCCAGGTAGTGTTTTCAAGACAAAGGCCTGCCTCCTGCTCTGTTATCTCCCACCATGGTTTAATGGCCGGCCTGCCATCAATGCTCTGCTGTCCCGTGCCGTCAAGAGCTGAAGGGCCTGAGTTAATTAGATGAATAAATCCGCCTGAAGCTATTCCTTCCGGTAAATCGCCGGTTACACGCTTAACCGCATCAGGGCTCCAGTAAGTCCTGACATCTGAAAATACCTGTGCAGATCCTGTCAGCAGGTGTCCAAAGAGCATCGAAACACCATTCAGACTGTCATTTTCAGTAGCGAGCATATAGGGCTGGCGTATTCCGTTCCAGTCGAATGATGAACAGAGTATAGCTTCCATGAAATCGCCATTGGGAAAATGATCAGTCCACTGCCGTTGCCCCTGAAAACCGGCAACAATGGCATTATGACCAAGTGCCTCCTCTTCAAAGCCGATGCCGGCCAGCCTTTCATTTCCAACCATCAGGTCGCGTGCCACCAGGGTCATCTTAACCACAAATTCCCAGTCCGCGTCCTTCTGTGCCCTCGAACGCTGCTTTTCAGGCGGATTCATGTCAGCGCCCTCCCTGCAATTTTCTCTTACCCAATCCATGGCCTTTTCAAACTCTTTATCATCATAAATATTCTCATTTATGCGACGGATAAATTCAGACATGTCAACATACTCACAGCGCATTCCAAGATAATTTTCAAAAAAACCTGCATCAACTATCGATCCTGCAATACCCATTGAAACAGATCCCATCGAAAGATAAGAGGTGCCGCGCATAGTTGCTGTTGCCAGACCCGCTTTCACAAAGCTCAATATCTTATCTCTTACATCAGCCGGAATGCTTTCATCATCGCTGTCCTGAACATCATGGCCGTAAATGCCGAAAGCCGGAAGCCCTTTCTGATTATGGGCGGCTAGAACTGCTGCCAGGTAAACCGCACCAGGCCTCTCGGTTCCGTTAAAACCCCATACTGCTTTAGGAATATGAGGATCCATATCCATGGTTTCACTTCCGTAACACCAGCAAGGAGTTACCGTGAGCGATACCCCTACCCCGATTTCAGAAAATTTATCAGCGCAGGAAACTGCCTCTGCCACTCCGCCTATGCAGGTATCGGGAATAACACATTCCACCTTGCTGCCATCTGCATGTCGCAGATTGTTTTCAATGAGTTGTGCAGCTCTCAGAGCCATATCCATTGTCTGGTTTTCAAGTGATTCCCTCACTCCTTTTCGCCTGCCGTCAATGGTTGGTCTTATCCCTACCCTGGGCAGCCGGCCGATTATTCGTTTTTTCAGATTGGTTTCCATAGCAAAAAATTTATTATACAGGTTAACCCTGCAATTCCTCAATATTCCGAAAGATAAAAAATTTAGCGGAAAATTCATTTTATTGCTGAATGACAGCAAAAAAAAATGAATAATGAACTGTCCCGGGGCAGAGGCCCGAATTATCAAATGGAATTTATTATTTCCGACCCAGAGGGTCGGGGAATTAAATCACTTTAATAAATAAAAACCGAATGGTTACCAGAGATTAACAGTACAGATAATTTGTAAAAAAAAAGGATATAAAAAGCAGCAGAGAAATGTAATTTAAAACCCCATAAATTTTCTTATTTTATAGATAGCAAGCTGTTCGTAGGCTTTTTCAATATTATAATCAAGATATTCAGGATTACCGGAATCCTGATCTGCACCGTTATTATGAATAGCGAGTACCGGCTGGCTGCGCAACCGGGTCAGTCGTTCAATTCGCTGTTCTTCATTATTGATAAGCTGATCTAGTGATTCCATGACAATCAGGATTTTTTTCATTTCTTAAATATAAGACGCTCAACCATCTTTTATGTTACAAATGCAAATAAAATTTATTCCATCCAAATTGCACACAGGAGGAAATAAATCCATCCGATACCATTGTTCTTTGATGTTGATCACTTAAAATGCAGCATTTGTGAGTTGAATCTAACGTTGAATCCAGGCTTCTCTTTTCTAATAATAATTAATGTAACTTTTTGTAATTTCACCACAATCAGAAAAACCACAGATTATTGAACATAACGGACTGATTCCGGTGCAATTTTTTAAACCCGTAAAAAGTGAAACAAATTATAATCATTACAGCCGGCGGATCCGGCAAAAGGATGAATACAAGTATCCCAAAACAGTTTCTTTTGCTGAACGGAGAACCTGTTTTGATGAGAACCTTAAGGACATTCTATCAGTATAACCCGGAAATGGCCATTATTCTGGTCCTTCCCTCAGAGCAGATTAAATACTGGAAAACCCTTTGTAAAAAACACAGGTTTAATATCTCTCATTCTATTGTTGAAGGTGGCAGAACCCGGCATCATTCAGTTAAAAATGCAATGAATAAAGTTGAGCCCGGCACCCTGGTTGGTATTCATGACGGGGTCAGGCCCCTGGTAAGCAGGGCTCTTATACAAGCCTGCTTTGATACAGCCGCTGTAACGGGCAATGCTGTTCCTGTAACTGAACTTACCGAGTCAATAAGAAAAGTAAATAAGGAAAAAAGTATCAGGGTTGACCGGTCCGGGTTCAGGATGGTGCAGACGCCACAGGTTTTTCAGTCCGATATCCTTATTGATGCTTTCCGGCAAAGATACAGATCAATATTTACAGATGAAGCAACACTGGTTGAAGAGGCCGGATATGCTATATATCTGGTAAAGGGCCAGCCTGAAAACATAAAAATAACAACTGCGCTGGATCTGTGCATTGCTTCAACTATTCTTGATAATTGCTGATTTATAGTTATATACAGTACACTTTGAAATTGTATTATAAATATGCTTCGTTAAAATATTTGAAACCAGTCCTTAAAAATTATTTCTATATTAATTTTGCAACAGTAAGACAAAAAACATGTTTGCGGATTATCCGGAAAATACAGACTGCTGTTCAGGGGCTTTAGAAATAGCCGGATGCTGTTCAAACAGTTTTCTGTTTATTGCTGTTGATGATAATCTTATCAATACAGACAAGGCTCCTCCTGAAATAAGCTGCGCACTGCTTTATCAGAATTATGTTCTACACCGATCATAGTAGGAATGCTTCATTTATCATATTATTTCATAACTTGTATGCAAAAAAAAGGATGTTATGGCAAACTCTGTTAACTGGGGAATAATTGGTTGTGGAAATGTGACCGAGATTAAAAGCGGTCCGGCCTTCAATAAAGTAAGTGGCTCGAAACTGGCAGCTGTGATGCGCCGCGACAGTTCAAAGGCAAAGGATTATGCATCACGTCATAAGGTACCTCGCTGGTATGACAATGCCGAAAAGCTTATCAATGATCCGGAAGTAAATGCAATATATATCTCCACTCCTCCCGGTTCACATGCAGAATATGCCATAAGAGCAATGCAGGCAGGCAAACCGGTTTACGTTGAAAAACCAATGGCAGCAAATTTCCGTGAATGCGAGGAAATGTTAAGGGTATCGGAAGAGACAGGAATATCCCTTTTCGTTGCCTATTACAGAAGAATGCTTCCCGGTTTCCTGAAAGTTAAACATCTTATAGATACCGGAACCATAGGTAATCCCATCTACTTTTCAATCAGGTTTTTTGTTCCTCCCTACAAGGAAGATTTTAAAAGTCCCCCGCCATGGAGGGTGATACCGGAAATATCCGGCGGAGGATATATCTTCGATCTCGGCAGTCATCAGCTCGATTTCATAGACTATGTCCTGGGACCTGTTGAGGAAGTATCTGCACTTTCTCTGAATCAGGGTAACCTGTATAAACCGGAAGATTTTATATCAGCCGGATTCAGATGTCAAAACGGAGCTGCCGGAAATGCTGTATGGCACTTCACAGCTCCGGAATATCTAAAGGAAGACAGTATTGAAATAGCCGGTGAAAAAGGTAAAATAAAATTCTCATGCTTTGACTTTACACCGGTTGAGCTGACCGTAAATGGCAAGACAATTTATTTTGAGAATCCCCGTCCCCTCCATGTACAACAACCCCTGATACAGACAATAGTTGAAGAGCTGCTTGGTAAAGGCAAATGCCCCAGTACAGGCATCAATGGTGCAAGAACCAGCAGGCTGCTGGATATTATTTCCGGTAAAGCATGAATTATGAACTATTTGTGCCTTTCAGGGAAAAAAGTTAACTTTATTTAACATCCCATAATGTAATTATCAATTTTTTTAACCCAACTTTAGATTCGTTTTCATAATGCCGAATTGAAACATTTTTGATAATTCACCGTTAATAGTTTCTGTGTTCTACACCGGTCACTTTCCCCTGTTGTACAATTTTTTATTATAAACATGTTATTATACTTTTTATTATTAAACAAAGTGCTTATTTACAGGCGCTTTTCAATTATTGCCCTGTTGCTTTTTGCTTGTTCCGGCCTTTCAGACCATCATGACGTTTCAGCCGTTTCTAAAAATCCGGGCGCCTCATCCAATGACCTGATAACTGTCTTTCTTGATTTTGGTTACCATCAGCAATATGTACGTGAAACAATTACATTTGTAAACTATGTCCGCGACAAGGAAATGGCACAGGTACACATCATGATGACAAGACACGGTTCCGGCAACGCAGGATCCAATTATGTCATATCATTCATAGGCAGGGGCCGTTACGAAGGAATGAACAATGTAATAACTTATTGGTCTGCAGGCACAAATACCGAGGATGAAACACGACGCGGACTGGTGGAGATGATCAGCATGGGCCTGGTGCCTTATCTTGCCGGAACCAACATGGTAAACCAGGTTTCCCTTAGCATTAACGGCGGCAGTAAGATTGAACGTGTTCCGGTTGAAGACCCCTGGAACAACTGGGTATTTGAGATTTACGGGGGTGCCAATTTTCACAAAGAAACAAATCAGAACAGGTTTAATTCAAGATGGGGCTTTTCGGCCGACAAAATATCACAGGAATGGAAAATACTAGTCAGACCCTATTTTAACCTGAATGAGCGAAATTTTATTACCGACGACGGAATCATTACAAGCCGCTCCCGCAGGCACGGCTTCTATGGCAATTTTATAAAAAGTATAAATGAACACTGGTCCGCTGGTTTTTTTGTCCGTATGCTGTCAAGCACATTCCATAATGTACAATTTAATATTGAGGGTAATCCGGGTGTAGAATACAGCTTTTTCCCATACAGTGAAGCAACCCGCAAGGCAATAACTGCAGTTTACCGGATTGGGTCCGGACATCACAGGTACATGGAAGAAACAATATTTCAAAAAGAACAGGAGTGGCTGGCCAACCAGTCGCTAGACATATCGTTCAGATTCCAGCAGCCCTGGGGTTCATTCAGGGCCAGAATTTCAGGATCCCATTATTTTCATGATTTTGATGCAAACAGGGCCGACCTTTTTGCCCGCCTCGATTTTCGCGTAATAAAAGGACTCTCCCTGAATATTAGCGGCAACATTGATCTTATTAACGACCTTATAGCTCTTCCGGCAGGAGACCTGTCTCTTGAAGAGATCCTGCTGCAACAGCGCAGGCAGGCCACGAATTACCAGATGTCCGGATCAATGGGTCTTTCCTACAGTTTCGGCTCGCAATTTACAAATGTGGTTAACACAAGGTTCTGATTTTATATAGCATGTAATATTTTACCCGGACAAGAAAATCACATTTGAAAACGTTATATTCTATTAATGACTAAATAACAATATTATGCCTTTAAGTCACAATAAGGCTGAACAAACAAAGAACAGCAACCATATTAAGCTGATACTTCTGATGATATTTGCGTTGCTTTTGGTTGTGTTTGCCATCCAGAATTCAAATGAAGTAGTTATTCAGTTATGGTTCTGGAAGTTCCGTACCTCCATGGCTCTGGCTTTTGTTATATGCATTGTTTCGGGATTTCTTCTAAGCTTCTTATATTCCCTTACTCTCCTTCATAATAAAAATAAAATTATCAGGGCAAAAGATAAAGAGCTGACAAAACTGAAAAACACATCACAAACAGCAGAAAATAACGAGTCCATAGAGTAATATATAAAAAAGGTGCCCTTATTTTTCACGACTTTATGTTGACGGGTATATGATATTTTTGGGATTTTTTGTATCTTATTGCAGGCATTCTGACTGTCAGCATAAAAATGTTAACCGGCATACATAAGGATTTTATCAACCTTTTCTTTCCTCCGCTTTGCGCAGCATGCAATGCAGTACTGGTAAAACAGGAACAGCATATCTGCACCGGATGCCTGTACAATCTTCCCAAAACAAATTTTCACCTCGACCGGGACAACCCGATGGCACAATTATTCTGGGGAAGAGTCAGGGTTGAAGCTGCAGCGTCCCTTTATTATTTTGAGAAAGGGAGTAAATGCAGAAAAATCTTACATCAGATCAAATACCGGGGAAAAAAAGAACTCGCATTCTTTCTTGGAAAAATTTACGGTTTTGAACTTTCACGCAAAGGAAAATTTACCGGTGCAGATGTGATTGTCCCGGTTCCTCTGCACAGTTCAAGAGAAAGATCCAGGGGCTTCAATCAGAGTGACTGGTTTGCCAGGGGAATTTCCTGCAGCATGGGAAAAAAAGTGGACAGAGATATCCTTATACGGTTTATCTGCACTGAAACCCAAACAAACAAATCACGCGCAGGGCGATGGGAAAATGTTGAAAACAGTTTTGTCATAAAAGACACCCAAAAAGCCATCAATAAACATATCCTGCTAGTCGATGATGTCGTAACAACAGGTGCTACGCTAGAATCATGTGCACAGGTCCTGATAAGAGTGCCTGGAGTAAGTATCAGTATTCTGACAATAGCTTATGCGTAATTTATCCCTACCCTGACCTGATAATTGAATGGCACCAGGCAAAGTACCCATATAGCCTTAAAACTGATAGTGCAGTGTAAAAGATACTACATTGTTGTTCTGGCCCCTGTTAAAATAGTAAGTGCCACCGCCGGCGTGTTTTCTGACCGGGATTATTGAATAGGATATCCTTACACCCAGCGAAATATTCTCTGTAAAAAGGTATGCTGTTCCCATATGAGCGCCAAATTCGGTTTTTCTGAAATCGCGTGTATCGGGCATCTGTCCGAACTCATCCTCCTCCCTGGCCAGAAAAAGATACCCTCCCGATAACCCGGCTTCAATAATAATTTCACTCAAAGCACAGTACTTTATCAAAACCGGTATCTCAACATAATGCAGTGCTAAACGGTAATATCTTGGCTCTTCAATTGTGGTTCTGAACCTGCTGCCTTTTGCGGAATAATTGATCTCAATCTGACCTGCCAGGAATTCACTGAAAAAAGTATTTACAAAAACACCAACAGCAGGGCCGACTTTATTATAACCGGAAAAACCGTCACCGTCAACCTGAGATACATTCAGTCCGCCCCCTACACCTGCATTGAACACCTGTGCCTTTATTTCACCGGCCAAAAATATGCTGGTCAGAATAATAAAAAACTTAACAGCAAACCTTTCCATCAAAAAGAGGGCTCCTTTCCCGTTAATTTTTCAAATAATATGGCAACCCCTTCTCCGGCTTTCTCCTTTATCTCCTGTATATCTGTCATACCGTGATAAAGAACATCATTGGGATCAATAAGATACACAGGGGTGCCCCGGGACACGTAGTCCACCAGGCCCGCTGCCGGATATACATTTAAAGAAGTTCCTATAACAACAAAAACATCAGCCTTACGGGTAATCTCCATTGCAGGCTCCATGGCAAATACCTGTTCACCAAACCAGACCACATGTGGCCGAAGTGGAAAACCTTTTTCACAGCGGTCATCATCCCTGATCTCCCATCCCTCAATATCATAAACCAATTGGGGATCACCGGAGCTTTGTGCCTTTCTGAGCTCCCCATGCAAATGCAGGATCTTTTTACTTCCTGCCCGTTCATGGAGGTCATCAACATTTTGTGTAATTATCTCCACATCAAAATATTTCTCCAGCTCAACCAGTCCCCTATGAGCCCTGTTAGGCTTACAATCGAGCAGCTGCCTGCGCCTGTCATTATAAAATTTCTGTACCAGCTTCGGATTTCTTTCCCATCCCTGGGGACTGGCCACTTCCATAATATCGTACTCTTCCCACAGGCCGCCCATATCACGAAAAGTTTTTATTCCGCTTTCAGCACTTATTCCTGCACCGGTCAACGCAACAAGTTTCTGCATAAAAAATTCCTTTTGGTGAGGGATAAATATAACAAGTACCCTAGAAAAAACAATGCTTTACACAAAGTAAATTATCGCCTGAAAGACTGAACCAGTATGAAAATGATATATATTGCCGGTTTTAATGATCAGAACCTAAATAATTATTATCCCTGTTCATAAGAAGACATTTTTACGGTATGGTTTACGCTATAATTAATTAACTTTATCCTTGCTGTACAACTGTTGACGTAAAATTTAAAAGACTCATAACCAGAGATATGATTGATCCCTCAACCATTGAAAGAATAATTGATACGGCTGAAATCACAGATGTGGTTCAGGACTTCGTCACACTCAGGAAGCGGGGAATTAATTATATCGGGCTATGTCCCTTTCATAATGAAAAAACCCCCTCATTCACAGTTTCCCCTTCCAAAGGAATATTCAAATGTTTTGGGTGCGGTAAGGGTGGCAATTCTGTAAATTTCGTTATGGAACATGAACAACTTTCATGGATTGAAGCACTCAGATACCTTGCCGGAAAATATGGGATTGAGATAATTGAGAAGGAACCCACCAGCGAAGAAAAAGAAAAACAGGATGAAAGAGAAAGCATGTTGCTGGTAACAGGATTTGCGCAAAAATTTTACTCCGGCACACTGAATAACAATGAAGAAGGTCTGGCGGTGGGAATGGCCTATCTGAAAGAGAGAGGATACAGAAAACCTGTAATTGACAAATTTCAGCTTGGTTATTCTCCTGCCAGCTGGGATGCCTTAACCAGGGAGGCGCTTAAAAACGGTTATAAAAGTGAATATCTTGAAAAAACCGGTCTTACAATAAAGAAAGGAGATAAGTTATTTGACAGGTTCAGCGGGCGAATTATTTTTCCGGTTCACTCCCTTTCGGGGAAAGTGCTTGCATTCGGGGGCAGAACATTGAAACAGGACAAAAACACCGCCAAATACCTTAATTCACCGGAATCGGATATATATCACAAAAGCCGTATATTATACGGCCTGTTTTTTGCCAAACGTTCTGTTGTCCAAAATGACAAATGCTACCTTGTAGAAGGCTATACGGATGTAATATCACTTCACCAGTCCGGTATTGAAAACGTTGTTTCATCATCCGGCACTTCTCTTACAAAAGAACAAATACGTCTTATTAAGAGATTCACAAAGAACATTACGGTATTATATGATGGTGATGAAGCAGGTCTTAAAGCCTCGTTAAGGGGTATTGACCTTATTCTTGAAGAGGGCATGAACGTAAAAATTCTGCTTTTCCCCGAAGGAGAGGACCCGGATTCTTATGCAAAAAAGATTAATTCAGAGCTTTTCAGGGATTATATTAATAAAAATGAACTTGACTTTGTACTTTTCAAAACCCGCCTGCTTAATGAAGAATCAAAAAATGATCCTGTAGAGAAATCATTAATGATAAGCGATATTGTCAGATCTGTGGCAAAGATACCCGATCGTATCACACGTATGGTATACATAAAAGAATGCGCAAATATCCTTAATATAGAAGAAAAAATACTCTATTCAGAAACAGATGAATTAAGAAGAAAAGAGGCAGAAAAACACTTTAATTACAAATTCAATGACCGGGGCTTTAAAGCTGAAAAAAGCAGCAGCCAGCCTGTCCGGCAATCAGACCAGAGGTCCGAAAGAGAAATACACGAAAGGGAAATAATCCGGCTTCTGATAAATCACGGATCAAAAGAACTGTTTCCCTTTAATGAAGAAAACCAGGAGCAGGCTGTGCCTGTAGCAAATTTTATTCTTGATGAACTTCAAAGGGATGAGCTGGAATTATCCAACCCGGTGTATAATTCAATAATCAGTGAATGTAAAAATCTGATTTCACAAAATATATTACCAGCTGAAAAAAATTTTTCAAACCATCCGGATGCAATGATAAGCAGCACTGCTGCAGATCTGCTCAGCACATCATATGATATAAGCAGGATATGGAAAAGAAAAGATACATACGTCGAAACAGAGGAAGAGAAACTCAAACAGCTGGTTCCCGGAACAATTCTGGCTTATAAAAGTTTTCTCGTCAGGCAGGAACTCAAAGAAACTGAACAAAAACTCAGGGAAGCAGATAATGAAGAATCCCTGTTGCTGCAGCAAAGATATATTATACTGAAAAATGCCAATATACAACTGGCAAAACAACTGGGAAACAGAATTATATTCTGACAATTTCACATTCCCCTTTTCCTAAAAACAGCCATCCGAGAAATAAAGAATATGAAAAACCCGCTAACACAATAATTGATATTAATTAATCCAAATGATTAACTTTTTTTGTATTTTTATATCTGTAAATCAAAATCGCATAAATAAACAGAATGAATCTACCCGCCCTCAAATGCAAAAACCGAAGACTGTTTAATATAACCGGAATACCTGCATTTTTTATTACAATATTTTTACTAACAGCTGTTTCATGCGGACAGAGCCCGGAAGAAAAAAGCTTTGTTGATTACCCGGTATTAACAGAAGAAAATGAATACCCCGAGCTGACCGATATAAAGGCCATTTTCTATGATTTATACTCACCTGTGAAGGCACACAGGTTATTTCAGCAGATAAATGTGGTATTTGACCCCGATATCCTTAATCCTGTTGATAATGTATTCAGATACAGTTCAAGTAATAAAATAGCCCTTAACCTTGGCATATATGGCGCAGATATGAGCTTCTGCCATATGTTCGGCCAGACGCAGGAAGCAATTAATTATATGTCAGCCGTCTACAGGCTTTCAGAAAGATTGGGTATTGCCGGGAATATTATCACTGAAGCTGAAAATGCAAGAGAGAGCACTATCTATAATCCTGATTCATTATTCAATATAGCCAGTAATATTTATATAGCGGCAGACAGGCAGCTTAAAGAGAGCGGTCGGGAGGGTGCCGCCTCCCTGATCCTCGCCGGTGGCTGGATTGAGGCATTTTACATTGCTTGCAGTTTTTATGATAAGGAAAACCCGGACAGCAATCTTGAAGAACAGATATTGACACAGAAATATTCCCTCGACCGGCTTACCGCCATGCTTTCTAACCATCAAAATAACGAATTTATTGCAAAATACCTGCTTATGATCAGGCAATTGCAACATAAATATGATTCTGTAGAGATTTTATTCAGCCAGGATGACCTGATAATTGATACTACAAAAAAGACTATAGAATCTGATAAGCCAAAATTTGTTTACACGGCAACCGATATAGAAGAAATTATCCGCCTTGTTACCCTGATACGCCAGGAAATGGTTAATTGACCCGTTTTTTTATATTTTTTTCCCTGCCCTTTTCCAGAATAATTTTCAGCCGGTCCAAAAAAGCCCCGATATTATTCTGTCAGCAAAACATTTGCCCTTATTGCTTAATACTATTCCGGTACCATTTACAGTTAGTTCTCCTCTTCTGATAAAATCTTTTACTTCCTTTCTGAAATAATCCAGAAACTCAGGCCCGAACCTCTGTTCAATTATACCGGTATCAATCCCCCACATTGTTCTTAAAGAGGTAAGAATATATTCGTTATATTTTTCTTTCCTGCCAAGCTCTTCATGGTCATATGGTACAATTCCATCTTTAATACTTTTTATGTAGAGAGTATTGTTGCGTATATTCCATTGTCTTGAATTACCATTATATGAATTTGCCGAAGGTCCTATGCCCAGATAAGACTTCCCTTTCCAGTAAGAGGTGTTATGCAGTGAAAAAAATCCGGGCAAACAAAAATTAGAAATCTCATAATGCAGAAAACCTTCTTTACCGGCAATTTCCATAAGCAAATTAAAATGCTCCAGGCCGGTTGCTTCATCCGGTTTCTTCATTTCTCCCTTTCTGATCCTGTAAGAATAAACTGTTTTTTCTTCAAGAGTAAGATTATATGCCGAGAGGTGCTGTACATTATTTTCAAAAGTGACTTTCAGATTCTCATGCCATGATTCTTTATTCATACCAGGCAGGCCGTATATAAGGTCAATATTTATATTATCAAACCCTGCTTTCTTACTGTCGGTAATACAACGAAATGCCTGTTTGCCGTCATGCCTTCTGTTCATCCATCTAAGGTCGGCATCGGAAAAAGACTGGACACCGATACTGAGCCTGTTTATTCCCAAATTTTTTAAATCCTTAAGATATTGTATATTAAGATCTTCGGGGTTTGCTTCAATGGTTATTTCAGCACTTTGGGCAATATTGAAATAAGAGGCTGTTGTATCCAGTATTCTGCCTAATTCCGCAGCAGTGAGCACTGAAGGAGTTCCTCCACCGAAATACACAGATTCTATAACTTCCGTTCCGAGATAATCTTTTTGTAACTTTATTTCACTTATAATACATTCCAGAAGCTCCTGTTTATTACTGATAGCCAGGGAAAAATGAAAATCACAATAAATGCATACTTTCCTGCACCAGGGAATATGAAAATATATACCTGCCATAATTAATACTCAGGTTTTTTCACATTCACCCCTGAGATTAATCTTACCTATGCGTCTCAGGTGCCTGCCTCCTTCAAATTCATTGTTCAGAAATTCTTTAACAATTTCAATTGCCTCTTCTTTTTTGAGATGCCTTCCCGGCAAAGCACATATATTAGCATCATTATGGCGTCTTACTATACTGGCAATTTCTTTCTTCCAGCACAATGCTGCTCTTATACCCCTGTATTTATTAACTACCATATTAACCCCGTTTCCGGTTCCGCATATAACAATGCCAAAGTCAAACTTTCCTGATTCCACCAAACTGGCTACAGGATGGGCATAATCAGGATAATCGGTTGCTTCTTCCGAATAAGTTCCAAAATCATGAAAATTGTATTTCTTTTCCTGCAAGTATGATACTATATCTTGTTTAATATAAAAACCCGCGTGATCTGAACCAATTGCAATAGATAAATTTTTTTTCATTTATTAATTATCAGATAAATATGAATTCATAAATTGAATTTTCTGTTGTGGCTGAGATAGTGATAAATTCAAATAAAACAACGGAAAGTTCTTATGCTCCCTTTTAAAATATTCTATCACAAAATTAACAATTACTATTGATAAAATTCTTGAAAAAAATTGATGAAAAAGAATTGATTTTAAATTACTGTTCCTTATATAAAAAAAATTAATACGATAAAATATTATTCATAATATTTTCAGTTAAAAAATCAACTTAATTTAAACATCACAGCTATCTTATGTAATTAACAAATGAGTAATCAACAATTTGGTTATTTGTTTATATTTCTAAATAATTAGCTAAAAAACAATTTATTAACATAAAAGGATATTCATTGATTTATAATATAACTTTTCATTAACTGTCAGCTATTTATTTCAGAATTTTTATTAACACTATTAACAGGATATATAATACATCATTTTTATTTAATTATAACTTTTAAATTATATATGTTATGTTAATAAATATGTACCGGTAGACCTTTGAATGAAACAAGAAAAATAGCTTAGATTTGTATTTGATATGCTGACAATAAAGTTTAAGTATCAAATCCGGCAGGAATATTATGAAACAGCATAATAAGAGAGTGATGGACAATGAATTTGATATAAGAAAAGAACCTTTTGAAAATCCGGAACCGGAAATCGAGCAAAAGCTCAGACCTGTTTTATTTAAGGATTTCAAAGGTCAGTTGAAAACAGTTGATAATCTTAAAATTTTTGTTAAGGCTGCTAAAATGAGAGAAGAGGCATTGGATCATGTACTTCTTCACGGTCCGCCCGGACTTGGTAAAACTACTCTGGCAAATATTATTGCTAATGAAATGGGTGTGAATATAAAAATAACATCAGGTCCGGTACTTGATAAACCCGGTGATCTTGCAGGTTTATTAACCAGCCTTGAAGAGAGGGATGTTCTTTTTATAGATGAAATTCACCGGCTAAGTTCAGTTGTTGAAGAATATCTCTATTCGGCAATGGAGGATTATAAGATTGATATATTGATCGATAAGGGACCGGGAGCAAGGTCTGTCCAGTTAAAACTGAATTCCTTCACTCTGATAGGTGCAACTACAAGGTCAGGACTTCTTACCAGTCCGTTACGCTCAAGGTTTGGCATTAATTCTCATCTTGAATATTATGATTCATTAATTCTTGACCATATAATAAAACGCTCTGCAGATATACTTGATATATCAATTAATGACGATGCGTCCAATGAAATAGCCGGTCGAAGCAGGGGTACTCCCAGAATAGCCAATGCACTTTTGAGGAGGGTCAGAGATTTTGCACAAGTCAAAGGAAATGGCGGTATTGATATTGAAATTGCCAAATATTCACTGGAAGCTTTGAATATTGATAAGCACGGGCTTGATGAGATGGATAACCGTATATTGTTGAATATTATTGAAAAATTCAGTGGCGGACCGGTTGGAATATCCACAATAGCCACATCTATAGGAGAAGATAGCGGAACCATAGAAGAGGTGTATGAACCCTTTTTAATAAAGGAAGGTTATATAAAAAGAACTCCCAGGGGAAGGGAAATTACTGAACTGGGATACAAACATCTTGGAAAAGATGTAAAGGGGAGGCAGAATCAACTCTTTTAAGATATTAGATATTTTGACTTCATCCGGGGAAGCATTTTGAAAATTATTGTTTAAATTTGGGATCATTAAAATTTTACTTATAAACCATAACCTGATAAAACGAACTACGATAATAAAATATCATCCGTTAAGATGATCATAGCATGGTGAGTTCTATCCGAAAACCAATAATCAAATTATTAACAAATGAAACCCGCATCAGACTTCGGCAGAAAAATTAAATAAACAAACCATGCGGGTTCCATACGTTTGAAATACTGAATATGCATTAGATGCAAAATATAATTTACTGATTATTAAATTGATTAACCTAATTTGTACGTATGAAAAAGATAATTCAAAATTCCGGATTGATAATCTTCGTAATTGCCATTGTTATACTTATAATTGGTTTACTACAGGATATGACCAGCAATACAATTTTATTAATAAGCGGAGTCTTTATTATTGCAGGATTATTTCTTCATGTTATACTGAACAAGATATTCATGTAGTAAACATGGTTAACCATAATTAATATACGTTACCAGTCTTTTTAAGACCATTTATATCAAGAATTTTGATTTTACGTCCGTGAAGTTCAATTAATTTATCGGATTTAAATTCGGACAAAAGCCTGATCACAGACTCTGTTGCCGTTCCTACAATATTTGCCAGTTCTTCCCGGGTAAGTGTAATCTGAAGAAATTGATCATTATCGACATCAAAATTTTCTTTAAGGATAATAAGTACTTCCGCAAGGCGTTCACGAACAGTTTTCTGCGCAATGTCTGTAATGTATGCATTGGCTTCTCCCAGCTCTTTGCAGGCAAGTTGCATCAGATCCATTGAAAAATCACCATTTTGTTTAAAAAGCGTTATCAATGTATCGCCAGGTATGAAACACAGATGAGAATCTTCAATAACCTTGGCAGTGGTACATGCAAGTTCACCGCTTAAAACTGAACGAAAACCTATTATATCACCTTTTTTGGCAAAATTTATTATTTGTTCTTTACCGTCAATACCTGTTTTGTAAATTTTAATAATACCGCTGCTTACACAATAACAACCCGATATACGGTTTCCTTCATGATATATTACCGAACCTTTTTTATAAGGTTCACAATTTTTATCAAGGGAGATCATATCGTATTCTTCAGGTGACAGATGCCTGAAAATATTATTGAATTTATTCGAACAACTATCACATGAAGCCATATTTGAATGTTGCATGATAGTATAGTATTATGAATTACTGTGCATATACGGTAAATTTGTAAATTTAGTAAAATAATTTAAATATGTGAAGATATGCAAACAGTTATAGAGGTTAAACAGAGCGGCAAAATGAGTTTTTAAATAACACCTGAGAACTGGTTAAGAAAACGTACATCATTTTCAAAATACAGCCGTATATCTTTTATATCATATTTCAGCAGGGCAATTCTTTCGATACCAAGGCCAAAGGCAAACCCGGTAAATTTAACAGGATCTATACTGCAATCCTTCAAAACATTGGGATCGACCATTCCACAACCGAGCACTTCGAGCCATCCGGTGTTTTTACATAATCTGCATCCTGCACCCATGCAACTGCATGATACGTCCATTTCCCCGGAAGGTTCTGTAAAAGGGAAAAAAGAAGGGCGCAGGCGTATTTTTGTCTCCTCACCAAATAATTCCCTTGCGAAGTATTCAAGAGTTTGCTTGAGGTCTGCAAAAGAAACGTTTTCGTCTACATATAATCCTTCTATCTGGTGAAATATGCAATGTGATCTTGCTGAAATTGCTTCATTTCTGAAAACTCTTCCGGGTGATATGGTACGAATAGGCGGTTTACCGTTTTCCATTACCCTTACCTGGACAGGGGATGTATGGGTTCTAAGCAAAATGTCGGGATCTTTCGAGATAAAGAAAGTATCCTGCATATCCCTGGCAGGATGGTCTTCAGGAAAATTAAGAGCTGAAAACACATGCCAGTCATCTTCAATTTCCGGGCCTTCAGAAATGGTAAATCCAATCCTGCTGAAAATTTCAATAATCTCTTTTCTTACCATAGAAATAGGATGCCTGCTGCCCGGAGTGATATGATTTGCAGGCAGTGTAAGATCCATATCAGGTGCGGCGTTGCTTGCAACTGACAGTTCCTGCGCGGAATGCTCTAATTTATTTTGAATGAAATTTTTTAATTCGTTAAGCAGTTTACCGGTATCTTTTTTTTCGGAAGGAGGCAGGGTTTTGAATTCATTGAACAATCCCGGAATAATACCTTTTTTCCCTAAAAACTTTACTCTGAATTCTTCGAGTTCATCAAGATCAGAGGCCTTAAATTCCCTTGCTTTGCTTAATATATCTTTAATTTTATTATGCATTTGTGTATAATATGAATTTTTACTAAAGGGTGCCGGGCTTATGAGTTCTCTTTCAGAATGATGATATTCATTGTTATATCCTTAAGAGGCCTTGCCGCATTATTGGTTTTTACCGCAGCAATACTGTCTATAACGTCAAAACCTTCAATTGTTTCGCCGAAAACGGTGTATGATCCGTCAAGATGTGGAGCACCGCCGGTGGTTGTGTACACTTTTACCTGCTCCTCTGAAAAGTTAAAAAGATTATTATCATTTTTAAAATGTTCATTTGCTATCTCTCTGATTCTTTCAGTGATCTCTTCATAATCCGGTTCCTGTTCTCTGTTTAAATATTCCCTTTCCAGTTCCCTGTAAAGTTTTGCAGCAAATGATTGTTTTTTCCGGTAATTTCTTTCCGACTCCATTTCATTAAGCTCGACTTCTGAAAAAACGGCTCCGTGCACAATATAAAATTGTGAACCTGATGATTCCTTTTCGGGGTTAACATTATCACCAAGCCTTGCTGCAGCCAATGCTCCTTTTTTATGAAAAATATTATCGGATATTTCGGCAGGAACCGTATAACCCGGTCCTCCAGAACCCAGAACAGTTCCTGGCTCTGCATTCAATGACTGAGGGTCTCCTCCCTGAATCATAAAATTATTAATCACTCTGTGAAACAGTAAATCATCATAAAAACCATCTTTTACCAGATTGACAAAGTTGTCACGGTGGATGGGAGTTTCATTATAAAGCTTAATGTCTATATTGCCATATTCTGTTTCAATACGGACAATAATATTGCCATCATGTTCAGGACTGTTATGTTCTTTTTCCCTGCAGGCCAGGCATATTAAAGGCAGAAGAATAAATATGATAACTTTCATTTTTCCTAAGCTTCATTATTAGAGAACTGTGATCATTATCTTGAATTGTGCAAAATTACTGATTTTAATAAATAATAAAAGATATATTGATGATCTTTATCTATTTAAAACTACTCGTTGTGCCAATAATAACTAAAAATGTAATTTAGCGAAATACTTAGATCTGCTGCAGAAAACTATTTTAAAGAATAATCCGAATGGAAAGGAAATAAATTAAGTTTAATTAATTTAATTTTAATGACATACGTTGTATGGTTAGAAAATTTTATATTGTTATTGTTTTTGTTTTAGTTATTCTCCCGGGCATTGCTGATTCACAGGAAATAGGACTTGTACTTAGTGGCGGGGGGGCAAAGGGACTGGCTCATATCGGAGTTATCAGGGCACTTGAGGAGCACGGTATACCGATAGATTATGTTACTGGTACTTCAATGGGGGGTATAATAGGAGCTTTATATGCATCAGGATATTCACCTGATGAAATGGAAGATATTGTTTATACTGAACAGTTTATGAGTTGGTCTACCGGAAGAATACCGGAAGAGTATTATTATTATTATAAAAACAGGCATTCAAATTCAAGTATGATTTCTTTTGAGTTCAGCAGGATTGATTCGGTCACTGTTCCGGTATTTCCGACAAATATAATACCCACACATTCCATGGATCTCGGGTTACTTGAATTGTTTGCCCAATCCAGTGCTGCCAGCGGATATGATTTTGATAATTTAATGATTCCTTTCAGGTGTGTAGCCTCTGACGTATATGCAAACCGGTCCGTTGTTCACCGTCACGGTGAGTTATCCTCCGCAGTGAGGACATCAATGACTTATCCGTTTTATTTCAAGCCCATTGAGGTTGATAGCGTTCTACTTTTTGACGGCGGTATACACAATAATTTTCCTTTCGATGTAATGATGGAAGATTTTTCTCCTGATGTTATGATTGGAAGTAAGGCAAGTGCAAATGCTCCAAGGCCCACACCTGACGATATCAGATCACAAATTGAGAATCTTATTACAGCAAGAACTGATTACGATATAGAAAAAGCGGGAGGCATTCTTATAGATAGCGAGATACCGGATGTTGGTGTTCTTGAATTCAGGCATGCTGCGAGAATAATAAGTGCCGGATATAATAATACAATTAAAAATATTGACAGGATTAAGGAAAAAGTACAGCAAAGGATATCTTCGGAAGAGATAAATCAAAGAAGGGAAGAATTCAAAAATAAACTGCCTGCCCTGATTTTTGAGAATATCTATGTTGTAGGGACGAACAGATATCAGATAGATTATGTGATTAACAGCATAAGACAAAAGGAAGAATATTTTACAATTGACCGGTTGAAAGCTGAATATTATAAACTTGTTTCAGATGATAAAATTGCATCTATATACCCAAGGGCAGTATTAAACTCTGAAACCGGAGTGTTTGATCTTCATCTTGATATTAAAAGCGAAAACCGTCTGGTGGTTGAGTTAGGCGGCAATATTTCCTCCACAAGCATTAATCAGGGTTATGCAGGTGTTGAATATAAGTTATTAGGGCGAAATTCATATAACCTGGAAGGGAACATTTATTTTGGAAGACTATACAGCTCAGTACTTACCCGGGCTAAAATTGAATATCCCGGGTCCATACCTCTGTACGGCGATATTGGTTTTGCACTTAACAGATGGGATTTTTTTTCAAGCAGCGGTGAACCCTTTTTTGAAGATATCAGGCCATCATATTTAATTCAGTATGACGGAAATCTGAAAATAAATGTAGGAGCCCCGGTTGGTATTAACGGACTTGCGCAGATAGGATATTCCATTGGCCGACTTTCTGACCGCTATTATCAGTCAGGGATTTATACGGAATCTGATACAACTGACAGGACAGATTTTGATCTTAATGCCATAAGCATTTTTTACAATATGAATAACCTTAATTACGAATTTTACGCAACAAGAGGAAGAAAAGCAAATGTCGGGTTTAAATTTGTCAGGGGTATTGAAAAATTTTCCCCGGGATCAACTTCCTTATTACCGGGTAGAGAGCGAAATGAACACCTTATTATAAGAATGGAGGCCGGTTACCAAAATTTTGTAAGGGTTTTTTCTGAATTTTCTCTTGGGTTTTCCGGTGAGCTGGTATTATCCAGTCAAAGTTTTTTTACCAATTATACTGCTACTTTGTTAAATTCACCCTCTTATACGCCATTCCCTCACAGCAGAACATTGTTTATAGAAAATTATCATGCTCATAATTTCGCAGGAGTCGGACTTATACCTGTATATGGTATTCGTGATAATCTCCATCTAAGGATAGAAGCATATTTATTTCAACCCTACAGAAAGATTGTATATGATGAAAAAAATTTACCATTTTACGGAGAAAAGCTGGCAGAAAGACATTTTTTGGGGAATGCCTCAATCGTTTATCAAACACCTGTAGGACCTGTTTCATTAGGACTAAATTATTATGATAAAAGCGGACAGAAATTTTATGTGGTATTTAATTTCGGATATATAATGTTTAATCAAAAAGCGCTGTAATTTTGTGTTGGGAAAGCCAGAATCTTATTTGTAATATATATAGTTGATTTAAAGTAGATTACTGTATTAATGAAATTAATACCAGATATCAGATATTCCTTTGGCAGATTTGCCGGATTCATTTCAATAATAGGTAACTCTCTATTGTTTGTTTTAAAACTATGGGCGGGAATTGTTACCGGATCTGTTGCCCTTGTGGCTGATGCCTGGCACACTTTGTCCGATTCACTATCATCAGTTATATTACTGGTTGGAATTTATGTGGCATCAAAGCCTGCGGATAAAGATCATCCCTTCGGTCATGGAAGAGCCGAAATTATTGCATCCCTGTCAATAGGGTTCATTCTGATATTGATATCAGTTAATTTTTTTTATGAATCAGTTACCAGGATTATAAATAAAGAAACAGTTGACTTCGGACTTTTTGCGATAATAGCAACCTCGGTTTCGCTTATCGCAAAAGAGATTATGGCCAGGATATCTTTTTATGCCGCAAAAAAGGAAAAGCTCAGATCGCTTGAAGCTGACGGATGGCATCACCGGTCCGATGCTATTAGCAGTGCAGTAATACTTGTGGGGATTTTTTCAGGAGAATATATCTGGTGGATAGACGGTGCTTTGGGCATTTTTGTTTCCCTTATGATTTTATTCCTTGCTTTTCGTATTGTACGAAAAAGTATTAGTCCTTTGCTTGGTGAGACTCCGGAAGATGAACTTATTGAAAAAATTAATAATATAAGCAAAGATGTTCATTCTGATGACCTGTATTTGCACCATTTTCATATACACCGTTATGGAGATCACACAGAACTTACCTTTCACATCAGGTTGCCGGGGCATTACCGGCTTGAAGAAGCTAATAAAATAACCAAAACTTTTACAGAAAAGATAAAAAATGATTTAAATATTTTTACCACCATATATATTGATGCTTACAAAAAGACAAATGTGAATTGAATCCTTTACGACAACTTGCCGGTCAGACAGCTATCTATGGATTAAGCAGCGTTGGAGCGCGAATACTTAATTTTCTACTGGTACCATTTTACACCCGTGTTTTTACTGATACCGCCGAATATGGTATTGTAAATGAGCTTTATGCTTATGTGGCTTTCTTTATTGTAATTCTTACTTATGGTATGGAAACGGCATTTTTCAGATATTCATCCAAAAACCGGGATAAAAACCTTGTTTTTTCAACTTCACTTATATCTCTGATTACTACATCAATTATTTTTACCCTTTTCATTGTAATATTTTTCTCCGAAATAGCTACAATAATCGGATATGAAGATCAGAAATATTTTGTACTGCTTCTCGGTATGGTTTTATCCCTGGATGCTGTTGTTTCAATCCCTTTTGCAAGATTAAGATTGCAAAACCGGCCGGTCAGGTTCGCACTTATAAAGTTATTTAATATTTCGGTCAATATTTTGTTTAATCTGTTTTTTCTTGTATTACTGCCCTGGATGGCCGAGCAGGGAATAAGGTTTTATGGATTTGATCTTATTTATGACGCTGACTTCAGTGTCGGATATGTTTTTGTATCAAATTTGCTTGCATCATTTTTTACTATGCTTTTCTTTATAAGGGAGATTTTTCTTTCAGGCTTCCGGTTCTCCGGGAGGCTTCTTAGATCTATGCTTTCTTATGCCTTCCCTCTATTAATTGCCGGTCTGGCGGGTACAGTCAATGAAGTTATTGACCGTATTATGTTACGGTACAGACTGCCCGGAGATATTAACGCTCTCGAGCAGATAGGTATATACGGTGCAAACGTAAAGATTGCTGTTTTGATGACCCTTTTTATCCAGATGTTCAGATATGCCTTTGAACCCTTTTTTTTCAATCAGGAAAAGAATGCAGACAGCAGGGTGTTATATGCCAGGGTTCTGCATTACTTTAGCATTTTCGGAATATTTGTGTTTCTTATAATAAGTCTTTATATAGATATTTTTAAACATATAATTGGCAGTGGTTACCATAGTGGATTAAAGGTCGTTCCTGTTATTTTACTTGGAAATCTGATGCTTGGAATATATTATAATTTGTCGGTATGGTATAAATTAAAAGAGTTGACACATTTTGGTGCATTATTTGCTATCAGCGGTGCAATTATTACTTTGTCCGTAAATTATATATTTATCCCTTATTTTGGTTATATGGCCTCAGCATGGGGCCATTTTTTGTCTTATTTTCTTATGGTAGTTATCTCATATTATGTTGGTAAACGGTATTTTCCAGTTCCTTATAAAATAAGAAATCTTTTTTTCTATTTTTTATGCGGTGTAACATTATATCTGCTGTCTGTTGCTATTTATCCCGACAATGTTTTTTACCGGTTAATATTAAATACTGTTTTATTAATTGTTTATGTTCTTATTGTTGTTTATAAGGAACGAGAAATACTTAACGAAATATTAAATGGAAAATGGTAGTAGCCATCCCTGACATTAAAATTACCTTTGTAAAATATAATTCATAAAACTGACTAATAATAATTATGATTGTAAAAATTAAAAATATTTCAAGCAATCCACTTCCCGCTTATGAGACAAAGTATTCCTCAGGCATGGATATGCGTGCATTTTTAAAAAAGCCTGTTGTGTTAAAACCATTGCAAAGATGCCTGGTTCCGACCGGGATGTATATTGAATTACCGCCGGGGTATGAGGCTCAGATAAGGCCGCGAAGTGGCCTCGCCAATAAATACGGAGTGACTGTTTTAAATAGCCCTGGAACTATAGATGCGGATTACCGTGGTGAGATAAAGGTTATTATTGTCAATCTTTCAGATAACGATTTTATTATTAATAATGGTGAAAGGATTTGTCAAATGGTAATTCAAAAATGTATAAACATAGAACTTCAGGAGACGGATGAGTTGAATAATACCGTAAGAGGCTCTGGCGGTTTTGGTCATACTGGCAAGATTTAGGTGATTTCATTAAATGCATATCAATAACCTTTTAAATTTCTAAAAGCTTTGGTTTTAATAGAATTCGCATTGATTACAAATGCAATATATTTTTTTTAATATGATAAGTTTTATAAGTTTTAAGAGCGGTAATTCATTATTAAGGGTTACAGGTTATGTTGTTTGCCTGTTTGCTTTTATATTTTTATTTGTCCAGTGTAAGCCGGGAACTGTTATTGATAGCAGGGAGGATTTTCACTTGCTTGATGACATTAAGAAGCTTGAATACGAATATTCCCTCCATGAGGGTATAAAACATAAATTATTGGGTGAATTTGAGAAATCAGAACACTTTTTTCAAAATTGTATACATATATTTCCATATAGCGATGTGTCATATTTTGAGCTTTCCAACCTTTATTATATGGCAGGAGAATTTAATCAATCAATTTTTTATGCACGCAAAGCACTGGAAATTGATGACAGGAATTTATGGTATTACAAACATTTGGCTGCACTATACCGTGAACACGATAGATTGGATAGTGCGATAATAGTTTATGAGAATGCTGTGTCATATTTTCCTGATAATATTGATATTTATTTTTCTTTAGGAGCTTATTATGGTGCCGGTAAAAGATATCCGGAAGCTGTAAATATTTACAATGCGATAGAAGAATTCACGGGTGTGAACGAAAGAACATCATTAAACAAGCAGCAGGTTTATATGGAAATGGGTGAATATGAAAAGGCTTATGGAGAGATTAAAAAGCTTATTTCTCTATACCCGGATGAACCAGATTATTATGGTGTACTTGCTGAATTATACAGCTCTATAGGTATGGATAGTGCTGCTTTGGAGAGTTACAGAGAACTTTTTAAGATCGATCCTGAAAATGGGTCGGCACAATTGTCCATTGCAGAATTTTTGATTCTAAGGGAAAAAGAGGAAGAGGCTTTTATTTATCTTATAAACGCCATTCAAAACAACAGAATTGAGTTTAATGAAAAGGCCCAGTTTATTTCAGGTTTAATGCAGGATAGTAATATTGTCAGAAATTATTATGGTAATTTGGAACAACTCGGACTTTTGCTAAAAGAAGAATACCCTGATAATAATCTTGCAAAAGGCTTACTTGCAGAATTTTATATAAATAATGGCAAATATGCAAATGCAGAAGATCTTCTTTTTGAGCTGCACAGATCTGAACCTGGTAATAAAGTATATGCTGAGCAAATAATGGCTGTTTTGAGTTATAAGGAAGAATATGAGAAAGTAATTGAAAAGGGAAAATATTTTACAGAAATGTTTTCTGATAATTTACTTATTAATTATCTGCTGGGTATAGCGTATCATTTAAATGATTCGACTGATAAAGCTATTGAAGCATTTAATGTAGCCCTGGACAATGAAGAATTGTATTCTGAAATTCAGGGACAGATTTACACTTATCTAGGTGACGTATATTTTAAAAAAGAGGATTATTCATTATCTGATAAATATTTTGAACTTTCGCTTGAAATTGACAGTAATAATTTAATTGCGTTGAATAACTATGCATATTATCTTTCATTACGCGGACTTGAACTTGAAAAAGCACGGGAATTTAGCTTAAGGACTATAGAGCAGCAACCCAATAATGCTTCATTCCTTGATACATATGCATGGATACTTTATAAACTTGAAGATTATGAGGAATCCCTGATATATATTGAACGTGCGTACAAAATGGGAGGTAAAAACAGTCTGGATGTTATGAAACACTACGGAGAAATTCTTATTAAGAATAATAATTACAGCAAAGCAAGGGAAATTCTTCTCAGGGCAAGGGAGCATGCAGAAGAACCTGAAATGATTGATAAATTGCTTGAAAATATTGAGGATTAATATCTTTTTTAGAATTGATTAAAGACTAATGTTTTATATATATTTATATATTAAGTGTAATAGATATAAAGTAAAATTTAAATCAGTTATACTCTTAACTTTTCTCTGTGGATTAATGCTGGTTGGATGTAAACCCCGTGCATATATAGTTGAGGAAGATAACAGGCGGTATACTGCTGAAGATGTATTTGAACAAATTGTGTTAAATTATCCTGAAGTTATTGATACATATACGGGGAGAGCCAGGTTAAAGTTTGTTGAAGGAGAAAAGGAATCCAATTTACGGGGTCTTATCAGAATTAAGAAGGATTCAGCGGTCATGGTAAGTTTGATTGCTTTTGCAGGTATTGAAGCTGCCCGGATTCTTTTTACAAGTGACAGTTTAAAGATTATTGACAGAATTAATAAGAATTATTTTTACGGTGAATATGCCCGGAGTATTGGATCAGTGGCAATTCCCCTGGATCTGGATATTGTGCAAGGTATTTTTCTGGCTAATCCCGGCAAATATTTGCCATACCCTGATGTTTACTCTAATGACAGAGAAAGATATTTTTTCAATAATGGGATTATGATATTGTCTGCAAGAAGACATTTTTCGGATGTATCATCCGATAGAGTGTCGGCTGTAGAGACCAGAACTAAAATCGACAGAAATTTTTTAATAAGACAAATTGATTTGCTTTTTACGGAGGACGATTTATTTATTAGTTTAAAGTTTAATTCATTTATGAATATCGAAAATAGAAATTTGCCTTCTCTAATTGAACTTACTTTTGTTTCTGATCAATTTGAGATTTATGCCGAAATGGATTTAAGAAGAGTTGAAATAAATCAGGATTTAAGTTTTCCTTTTAATGTGCCTGAGGGGTTCGATCGAATTCAAAATATATATTAATGCTTTTTCGATATTACATATTGATATTGGTTTTTATTTTGTTTTGCAGGATTGATATTTATAGTCAGACCAAAGAGGATTTGGAAAGGAAAAGAATAGAAGCACAGGAAATTATTCGCAATACCAGCCGGTTACTTGAAGAGACAAGCGTTACCCGTCAAAACAGTCTTGAAAAGCTTAATATTGTTAATCGAAGGCTTCAGACCAGGCAGAGTCTGATTAATACAATCGAATCTGAGGTAGAGTATATTGATTTTGTTATTAATCAGCGAAATGAACGTATATCTGAACTGGAAGGAGAACTGAATGATGCCCGGGATGCTTATTCGAGGCTTATTAAGATAGCACATAAGCATCGCTTTACTCATCAAAAAATAATGTTTATTTTATCAGCAGAGAATTTTAATCAGGCTTACCGAAGGTTTAAATATCTTCAGCAATACAGTCAGTCCAGGCAAAAGCAGATTATCAAAATCCGGGAATTAACGAGTAATATAGTAGAAGAGATTGATAAACTTGAAATTAACAGGAATGAGAAAATTATTTTGCTGCAGCAACAACAAAATGAGACAAATTTGTTAAGCCGGGAACGAAGAGAACAAAATTCAATTATTAAAGATTTACAAAGAAGAGAAGGCCAGCTTAGAGAAAAAATTAAGGAACAGGAAAAGATAGCTCAGGCTCTCCAGAATGCTATTGAGGATTTAATCAGAGAAGAAGCAAGAATTGCCCGTGAGGCTGAAATCTATGAGCTTACCCCGGAAGAGAAAATTGTTTCTGATCAGTTTCAAAATAATAAAGGAGGATTGCCATGGCCAATCGACAGAGGTGTTGTTACAGGACAATTCGGGGAAAATCCGCATCCTGTGTTACAGGGGATAAAGATTCAAAATAACGGTATTGATATAAGTACTGTTGAAAATTCTGAAGTAAAGGCTTTGTTCAGGGGAGTTGTACGGCAGATTTTAACTGTTCCGGGACTAAACAATGTTGTAATTATCCGGCACGGTAATTTTCTTACCGTTTATGCAAATTTATCTCATGTATATGTAAGAAGCGGTGATAAGATTGAAACATCTCAGCTTATCGGTCGGGTTTTTACTGACAGTGAAGAGCCTGACAAAACAGTTCTTCATTTGGAAATATGGGATGAAAACCGGAAGCTTGATCCTGTATTATGGCTTAGCAGGCAGTAGAATTTTATTATAAGCAATTATTTAATTTTTTTGTAACCATTTAACCTTTATTTGAGTATATGATAAATATGGTTCATATCAACGATTAAGAATACCCGGATATGATAAAAACGATGATGTTCTATAAGGAATTAGACTAGCCCTTTTTGGTTGGGGTTTAGTGCTTTTTAAATTCCTGTACAATAGTACATCAGATAAAAATTCAGTGGTTAATTTTTTTAAACTAACTCTAGAGTTTACATTATTAAGATACAATATCTGATAGATGGAAAAAAAATTGAGCATTCCTTCAAAGATTGAGAATCTTCGGGAAATTGAACGAATTGTTGATGAAATTTCCGCAGAATTTAATTTGGGAACTGAAGTATACGGTAATATACTGATTGCCTGTCTTGAAGCTGTTAACAATGCTATTTCGCACGGTAATAAGCTTAATCCTGATAAAAATGTTGAGGTATATATTAAGATAGAAAATGATAAGCTTGTTATCAGTACAAAGGATGAAGGAACAGGCTTTGATTATGAAAATATTCCTGATCCTACTGCACCGGAAAATATAGAAAATGTAAATGGCAGGGGGATATTTCTTATGAAACAACTGTCTGATAAATTGAGTTTCCACGACAAGGGCAGAATATCTGAAATGGTATTTAATTTATAGAAATTGTCCATAACACAAACCTCTGTAGAGTCAGGATTTAAATATAGAAATTTTTCTTCACTAAAGAAATGGCTTTTTTTTGTCATTCTTAACGAAGGATGTAAAATCGGAAATATTTCAATCGTATTTACCTCTGATAGTTATTTACTAAAAATTAATCAGGAATTTTTGGGTCATGATTTTTATACCGATGTTATTAGTTTTGATTATTGTACCGGTTCAGTAATAAATGGTGAAATTCTTGTTAGTACAGACCGCGTTAAAGAGAATGCTCATAAATTCGATGTAAAATTTAAAGAAGAAATAGACCGGGTTATACTTCACGGAATACTTCACTTAATCGGTTATTCTGATAAAGTCAGACAGGATAAAATCCGAATGGAAGAACGAGAATGTTACTATTTGGAATTCAGGTCAATATACTGAAACCTTCCTAATTTATTCAATTTATATATATATTTGCATTTCATATTACTAAATTCCTATGAAAATAGAATTTGAGTATGATATTATTGTTGTAGGAGCAGGACATGCTGGTTGTGAGGCTGCTGCCTCAGCTGCAAATTTAGGAAACCGGGTACTGCTTATTACAATGGATATGAATAAGATAGCTAATATGAGCTGCAATCCTGCAATTGGTGGCATTGCAAAGGGGCAGATTGTCAGGGAGATAGATGCGATTGGTGGGTTTACAGGAATTGTTACGGACAAAAGTACTGTTCAATTTCGAATGTTAAACAGAAGTAAAGGACCGGCAATGTGGAGTCCGAGAGCACAATGCGACAGAGTGCTTTTTTCTCAAAATTGGAGAATGATTCTGGAAGGCATTAAAAATGTTGATTTCTGGCAGGATATTGTTACTGAATTAATTATAGAGAGTGACTTAATTAAGGGAGTTAAAACCAATATGGGATTTAACTTCTTCAGTAAAACAGTTATACTGACCAACGGTACTTTTCTTAATGGGTTAATGCATATAGGAAATGTAAAAATTAAAGGAGGAAGGGCATCAGAACCCTCCTCATATGGCATAAGTGAACAATTGGAAAATTATGGCTTTAAAGTTGGCAGGATGAAAACCGGTACTCCTCCGAGAATTGACGGTAGAACTGTGAACTTTAAAGAACTGGAAATACAGAATGGTGATTCCAATCCTGGCAGATTTTCTTTTTATGAAAATAATTTTGTACTTAATGATCAAATGCCTTGTTACGTTACATATACTAATCCGGAGGTACATTCGATACTTGAACAAGGATTTAAGGAAAGTCCTTTGTTTAGCGGGAAAATTAAAGGACTTGGTCCCAGGTATTGTCCGAGTATTGAGGACAAAATCGTGACCTTCTCTGGGAAAGACCGGCACCAGTTATTTATTGAACCTGAAGGATGGAATACTTACGAATATTATATAAACGGTTTTTCATCATCTTTGCCCCTTGAAATTCAATTAAAAGCATTACGTAAAGTTAAAGGATTAGATAATGTGAAAATTTTCAGACCTGGTTATGCTATCGAATATGATTATTTTTTACCGACTCAATTAAAATACACCCTTGAAACTAAAATTATATCCAATTTGTACTTTGCCGGGCAGATTAATGGAACTACCGGATATGAAGAAGCCGCAGGACAGGGAATAGTGGCAGGAATCAATGCACATTGCAAAATAGCCGGGAAAACTGAATTTATATTACGCAGGGATGAAGCTTATATAGGGGTTTTAGTTGATGATCTGATTACAAAAGGTGTTGATGAACCGTATCGTATGTTTACATCTCGGGCTGAATACAGGATTTTACTAAGACAGGATAATGCAGATGAAAGATTAACTGAAAAATCCTATAAACTTGGATTAGCCTCAGAGAGACGATATTTGAGTCTGGAGAAGAAAAGAAAAACTGCAAATCAAATTAAAGAATTTATATACAACCACAGTATAACTCCAAATGTTATTAACGATTTTTTAATTTCTAAATCTACTTCTCCGATTAAGCAAGGCGTAAAGCTTTTCGAAATTCTTTTAAGGCCTCAGGTTAATATCTTTGAACTTCGTGAATATGTACCTGACTTTAAGAAAGAGACAGAACCTTTAAATAGTTTTATGACAGAGATACTTGAAAGTGTTGAGATTAATTTGAAATACAAGGGATATGTGGATCGGGAGAAGTTAATGGCTGATAAACTAAAGCGATTGGAATATATTTCAATTCAAGAAGACTATGATTATGATAAATTAAAATCAATATCTACCGAAGGACGAGAGAAGTTAAAACGGATAAGACCTTCCACACTTGGCCAGGCGGCAAGAATAAGCGGGGTTTCTCCTGCAGATATAAGTGTTTTGCTTATTCATTTAAGTAAATAATTATAGATTAGTTCCACGTGGAACATTAATGAAGTTTTCAGGAAATTTGAATTATATAATTTATGATTTCGTTCCACGTGGAACAATCATAAATATTGTATTGGCATAGATTTTTTCTATTTAAATTGAATTACACAAAAAAGTATAAAACTTAATTTTAAATTATTTTCAATGCAATTCAAACTAAAAGGTAATCTTGTTGATGCTTATTCAAAAAGAATATTTCCTGCAGAAGTCATCATTGTTAATGGGAAAATTGACAGTATTTCTGAAAGCAAGGGAAAATATAGTCATTATATTTTACCCGGGTTAGTAGATTCACATGTTCATATTGAAAGTTCAATGCTGAGCCCTTCAGGATTTGCTTATCTGGCTGTAAAACATGGTACAGTTGCAGTTGTTTCAGATCCTCATGAAATTGCTAATGTTGCCGGAATTGAAGGTGTTTGCTATATGACAGATAGCGCTGAAACTGTACCTCTGAAATTTTATTTTGGTGCACCCTCATGTGTGCCGGCCACAGAATTTGAGACTTCCGGTGCGAGACTTGATCCGGAAGACGTAAAAAACCTGTTAAATAAGGATAATATTTTCTTTCTTTCAGAAGTGATGAATTACCCGGGCGTGATATATAATGAAGAAAATATTATGCAGAAAATTGATTTAGCACGTAAACTAAATAAGCCCATAGACGGGCATGCACCGGGATTGACCGGAGATGGTTTACTTACATATGCAAATGCAGGTATCACTACAGATCATGAATGTTTAAATATAAATGAAGCGGAGGAAAAAATATCTGCCGGCATAAAAATTCAAATAAGGGAAGGGAGTGCCGCAAAGGGGTTTGATAATTTATTTGAATTGATCGATAAATATCCGGAATCAGTTATGCTCTGTTCTGATGATATGCATCCTGATGATCTTATTGCAGGCCATATTAATATTTTGCTTTCAAGAGGTGTTAAAAAAGGAGTAAATATTTTCAATCTGATAAAAGCGGCAAGTATTAATCCGGTATTACATTATAACCTTTCCGCAGGTCTTCTTCGTGAAGGTGATAATGCCGATTTTATTATTGTGAAGGATCTAAAGAATTTTGATGTTCTGGAAACTTATATTGATGGAAATAAAGTTTTTGAAAAAGGGAATGTATTATTTAATCCGGTAAAGAAGGATTTTATTAAAAGCTTCAGGACTTTACATTTGAATTCAGAAGAGATACAAATTTTTGCTGAGACTGATAAAATTAAAATAATTAAAGTAAAAGATGGAGAATTATATACCGGTTCTGATATTATCAAGGCAACAGTCAAAGATAGATTTGTGGTGGCGGATGCCAGTCGGGATATTTGCAAAATAGTTGTTGTTAATAAATATGGAAATTACAAACCTTCTGTAGGGTTTGTTTCCGGATTCGGATTACGCAATGGGGCTATGGCAGGTTCAGTAGCCCATGATAGCCACAATATAGTTGCTGTTGGCGTTGAAGATAAATATATTGTTGAGGCTGTTAACTCGGTTATTGATATGCAGGGAGGACTTGTGGCGGTTTCAGATTTCGGAAAAAAGTTTTTGCAGCTTGAAATAGCCGGTTTAATGACAAATAATGAAGGCGAGGAAGTGGCCAGATCATATAAATTACTTGACAAATATGTAAAAAAAATGGGTTCAGGGCTCAGTGCACCTTTTATGAGCTTGTCATTTATGGCATTACTTGTTATTCCTGAACTAAAAATCGGAGACAAAGGGTTGTTTGATGTAAATGAATTTTCATTTACACCACTATTTATAAAATGACTTTTTGATTATTTATATGAATGAATCATCAACAGAAAAATTGCGTAATTCGGTAAATGCATTACCAGCATTGCCAGGGGTTTATTTATTTCTTGACAGTGAAAACAGGATAATATATACCGGGAAAGCCAAAAACCTGAAAAAAAGGGTCAGTTCATATTTTTTCAAAAAGAAATTTGATAACAATAAGCTGAGAATACTTGTAAAACAAATCAGACAAATCGATCATATAGTTGTTGAGACCGAGTCTGATGCTCTTTTATTGGAAAATAACCTGATAAAGGAATATAAACCAAGGTATAACGTTTTACTGAAGGATGATAAATCTTTTCCCTACATCTGCATTAAGAATGAGCCTTTTCCAAGAGTTTTTACAACACGTAATCCTGTAAAAGACGGATCTTTGTATTACGGACCATATACTTCTGTTTATATGGTCAGGACAATTCTCGAGCTTTTAAGGCAATTATATCCTCTCAGAAATTGTAAATATCATCTTAGCGAAAAAAATATTAATTCCGGTAAATTCAAGGTTTGCCTGGAATATCATATAGGAAATTGTAAGGGCCCGTGTGTTGGAAAGCAATCTATTGAAGAATATGATATTAACATAAACCATATAAAGAAAATTCTAAAAGGAAATATTAACGGAGTAAAGGCGTTTTTAAAAGAAAGAATGCAACTACAGGCAGGAAATCTTGCCTATGAGGAGGCTCAAAATACAAAAGAAAAGCTTGCAATACTCGAGAGATATCAAAGTAAATCAACAATAGTAAATCCCTTAATCAGCAATCTTGATGTTTATTCTTTTATTGATAAACCGCTTTTTGCAGTTGCTAATTATTTAAAGGTGGTCAATGGGGCAGTTATACAATCCCGTACAATAGAGATAAAAAAAGTATTATCAGAAAGTAAAAACGATTTATTAGCTCTTTGCATTACTGAAGTCAGGAGTAATGAAATTAACAATGCCTCCGAGATAGTTGTACCTTTTATTCCTGATATAAATTTACAGGGAGTTAAATTTACAATTCCTGTACGGGGAGATAAAAAGCGGCTGCTTGATCTTTCTAATAGAAATGCACTCTATTATCTAAAGGAAAAAGAGAGGAAGATCACAGCCAAAAAAGCCGCAAATACTGCAAATCGTATTCTTGAAACAGCAATGAAGGATATGCGCCTAAAAAAAATACCCCGCTATATTGAATGTTTTGATAACTCGAATATTCAGGGGTATAATCCGGTTTCGGCATGTGTGGTTTTCAGAGACGGTAAACCCAGTAAGGGTGAATACCGGCATTATAATATTAAAAATGTTCAGGGGCCTGATGATTATGCTTCTATGAAGGAAGTTATTTATCGCCGGTACAGACGCTTGATTGATGAGGGCAGTTCCATACCACAATTAATTGTTGTTGACGGAGGGAAAGCTCAGTTAGGAGCTGCTGTTGATGCAATTACACCGTTGGGGATAGCGGAAGAAACTGGTATTGTGGCAATCGCTAAAAAACTCGAAGAAATCTATTTTCCTGGCGACCCTGTGCCGCTGTACCTGGATAAAAAATCTGAAACCCTCCGTTTAATTCAGCATTTGAGAAATGAAGCACATCGCTTCAGTCTAATGTTTCACAGGCAAAAACGTTCATCCGGCTTTGCGAATTCTATACTTGAGTCCGTTCCCGGGCTGGGAGCCAAAACAATAGAAAAACTATATAAAAACTTCAGGACATATGAATCTATTATGAATGCTGATTTTGGGGAACTCTCTTCTGTAATAGGAAAAACCAGGGCTAAATTGGTTATAGAATATTTTAAGGAATATAAAAAGACTTAAGATAAATTGTGAAACTAATAATATATTGAAATGCAGATATATAAATCTGTTTAATTAAAAATATTATTTAAGTATAATAAATTTACCGATCTCTCTCAGTTATATATTCGGCTAATTGCATAAGAGAGGTTTTAGCCTCATTATCAGGCATTTCAGCTAAATAATCTATCGCTTTCTGCTTGTGTTCCTCCATTTTTTCTAAGGCATATTCCAGTCCTTTCTTACGTAAAACAAAATCAATTACTTGTCCAATTTTTCCGGAATTATTATTGTTACGTCTGATAAGATTTAGAATATGACGTTTTTCCCAAACTGAAGAATTTGTCAAAGCATGAATTAATGGAAGAGTTATTTTCTTTTCTTTTATATCATTGGCAATCGGTTTACCTATGAGTCCCTTTTTCTGGTAATCAAAAACATCATCTTTTATCTGGAAGGCAATTCCAATGTGCTCAGCATAACATTTTATTTTATCAATACTTGCTTTGTCGCTTTGCACAGAACTGGCACCTGACTCAACACAGGCTATCATTAGTGTAGCAGTTTTTTTCCGGATAATATCAAAGTATTCTTCTTCAGTAATATTGAGTTTCCGGGCTTTCTGGATCTGATATAATTCTCCTTCACTCATCTCTTTGACAGCATCTGAAACTATTTCAAGCAGATGGTATTCCTTTTTATCAACAGCAAGCAGCAATCCTCTTGATAAGAGATAATCACCAACCAATACAGCAATTTTGGTTTTCCATATTGCATACAGGGAAAAAAAACCTCTTCTTTCATATGAATCGTCTACGACATCATCATGAATAAGAGTTGCAGTATGCAGTAATTCTATCAGTGCTGCTGCTGTAAAGGTTGATTGATTAGGTTTTCCCAAAATCCTTGCTGCGAGAAAAACAAGAACAGGTCTGAGCTGCTTTCCCTTCCTTCTTAAAATATAATTTGTAATGTGATTTAGTAGAGGAACTTTTGTTTTAATTGAGGATTTGAAAAATGCCTCAAATTCCTTCATTTCGTTTTGTATGGGATGTTTTATTTTGTCAAGGCTGATCATAGAAAAGCATTTGCTGTAAAAATACTAATTAAATAGAGATTTATCGACAAGGAACACTATCCATTAAAAACTTGATTATGATTTACTTGTTAAGTTTAGCAAATAGTTATATAGTTAGTTAGGCTGGATTTATGCAGAGGGCACGGATTGTTCTGACAATTGTCATGTTTTGACGGATTAAGTATTTATATATTTGTATAGTAGGAGATTTCTTTAGGTTCAGTGACAAGTATTTTTTGCTTTAGGAGATTTACAGAACGACCAGTTTTTTTCAAATTACCTGTTAGACATAATTAATTGAATATTAAATTGATTAACCTAATTTGTACGTATGAAATTAAGTGAATTAAATGTTGATCAACTTGATAAAGCTGCTAATATGCTTAAGGCTATTGCCCATCCAATGCGTATGGCTATTATCGGGTTTCTTGAGGGAGGGAAGAAATTAACTGTTACTCAGATTCATGAGTTACTTCAGATTGAACAGTCTACCACTTCGCATCATCTCGGCATACTTAAAGATAAAGGGGTCCTTTCTTCAAAGCGGGAGGGGAAAAATACGTACTATTTCCTTAAGTATCAAAACCTTACTGAAATTATTGATTGCCTGAACAAGTGTTGCGATTGAGCTTAATTAAATATCTGTTCCATTTAGAATTGCATTGTAAATATCTTTTTCATTCAATATCTCAATAGCTTTTTCAACATAACGGTCTCCATCCAGTGAAGCCTGTATACGACCCTTCTGGTAGTAATATCTGCTTATAATTTCTTCTCTCAGCAAACTCTTTATTTCATCACTGAATGTATCAAGATCCTTCTGTTTATCGTGAGCGATCGTTTTTTCCAGTTCTTCAATAATATCCCGCGACATGTCATAATATTTTTCCTGCTTTGCAATCGATATAAATTGTCTGAGTGTAGTTTCCGTCTGTGTTTGATAGTCAAAATCTTTATCTTCCAGAAAGGCAATGAATTTCCGGTATTCATTCTCACTGATTTTAAAATCTGAAACAGGAGGTAATTCAGGATTTTCATTTACATATAAGGTAGCGTAATTAAAAATCAGGTTCCGTGTATATAAATTTATAACCAGTGGAGCGGGTTTTTCTTCAGTTATTTCAATATCCGGCATAATACCTCCACCATCATATATCCTGCGTCCGTTTTTTGTCCGGAATACATTGATGAGAGAATCAGGAATTGTGGTAACGTTTCCATTCTCTGAAAAGTCCATCGACTGGATACTTCTTCCGCTTGGCGTATAATATTTTGCGGTGGTTATTTTTAACTGGGCATCATAGCTGAGCTGCCGGGTTGTTTGTATCAGTCCTTTCCCAAAGGTGCGCTGGCCGATAAGTACTCCCCTGTCAAGATCCTGTATGGCTCCGGCAACTATTTCTGCGGCAGATGCAGAACTTCTTCCAACCAGTATAACAACTGGAATATCAGGATCAAAAGCATTATTACTTGCTTTGTAGGAATGATCCCATTGTTTAACTTTTCCCCTGGTGCTGACTATTTCCTGTCCTTTATTAACAAATAAATTTGTAACATTGACTGCCTCTCTGAGCAATCCCCCGGGATTACCCCTGACATCAAGAATTACTGAGGTAACATTATAATTGTTTTTCAGATCTTTAAGGGCGTCACGCACCTCTTTATGAGCATTTTCTGTGAATCCGTTGAACTGGATATATCCAATCTCCTCGGTTACCGTTCCGTACCATGCTACATTGTCAATCTTAATTTCTTCCCTTGTAATAAGTTTTTTTAAAGGTTCAGCTTCACCCTCCCGTTGAAGAGTCAGTTCAATGGCGGTATTTGGCAGTCCTTTAAGCAATTCGCTTACTTCATTAACAACCAAGCCTTTTGTTGATTTCCCGTCAATATCGGTAATTATATCTCCTGCACGAAGGCCTGCCTTCTGTGCCGGGAAATTTTCATAAGGCTCGATTATCATCACGTAATCACCGATCTGACGTATAAGGGCACCTATTCCGCCATAGCGACCGGTAGTCATGGCTGCAAAATTTTCCTTCTCAGATTCAGGTATATAGGTAGTATAGGGATCAAGCCGCTCAAGTACTCCCCTGATACCGTTTTCTATAAGTTTATCCGGTTGTGTGTCATTTATGTAAAATAAGCTGATTTCCCTGATCATTGAGAAAAAAATATCCATATTCCTTGTAAGGAGGAAATCACGATTGTTTGAATTATTCGCAAAACCATAGGAAAGCATTATTAAACCTGTCATAACAAGTATAATTATGCTGTTTTTCCTTATTCTTATGATCAATTTATTCATTTTATGTATTGTTTTTTCCTTTTTATTTACAAAAAAGGCAATGTATTGAGACTTATTTCAGGTTTTGTATGCATTGATAATATTGCAATTGTCAAAACAGTGCAAAATTAATAATATTTCGCCAACGTTTTAACTCGTTTCTTTATTATAAAGCCGGTTTAGCGCCAGAATTCCCAGAATAAGGAGAAGAGAACTCACCAGTGATCCTTCAAGACCAAAATTTCCACCACTGATAAATTCTGCACCTTCAGTTTGAAGCTGTATAAATCCTGTAGTTTCAATGCCGCTAACCGGGAAACCAAACACAGGTCCCTGAAAAAAATTCCAGCTGAAATGCAGGCTTAAGGCAAACCATATGGTTTTTGTATGAATATAGACTATACCAAGCAATATTCCTGCCAGAACGAGATTAGTGAATCCAATAACCGACAATCCAGTATTAAAAATATGAAAGAGAGCAAAAAGCAGTGCGGATATAAACAAAGCGGTATATGGGTTTAGGGAATCCATAAGGTTGTTCAGAATATAACCCCGGAATGACAATTCTTCAATCCAGGAAACCATGACGAACAATATGACATTTAAAAAAAGGAAGTAAGGGTCAAAATTTACCTGTTGAATAGAAAGGTGACCTGAAAAATAAAGAATTGAAAAACCAAGGGAAATAATAACAAAGCCTGTTATTAATCCGAGAAAAAGATGTTTTTTCACATGGAACAATTGAAAGCCCAGGGTCACAGGTTTTTTACCGTCAATATATTTTCTGAATAAAAATGTCATAAGTGTTACACCTGCGAGTGTGGTTGCCTGATAAAGGATAAGAAAAGATATGTTATTTCTGCCTGCCGGCAGAAATTCTGAAAGAGGCTCATCATGAATATAAGAGATTAAAATAAATGCAGGAATTCCGAAAAGAATAAAAGTAAAAATCAGAGCTGTTAAATAGATGATCACCCTCATCCAGCCATGGTTTATTTTAGGGTAACTCATAAAAGATATATTGCGGTTATTATAATTAATAATGCGGCAAAGTATGTGGATAATGAAATTTAGAAGGGCGTGAATACTTCCGGCTTTCAAAGATAGAATAAAATATTTTCAGTTTTATACATGACAGTCAAGAGCAAAACATGTTTAAAGTTTATTGGTCTGAATAACAAACTCAATAAACATGATATGAGCAGTTTAATTATAATTTTAATATTTTTATTGCGTTGTAAAGATGATGTAAGAAAACTTTTTCAGGATTAAAATAATGAAAAAAAAATTTATGTTTCTGTCCCGGTCAGGCAGGAGAGCTTTCTGCCGTAAGCTGATATCATTGTTATTTACCGGAATTTTTCCGATACCGGTTTTGGAGGCATGTTTTTCTGATTTATCTTCACGAAGAAAAAAAATATCATCTGTTAATATGTCATTCAGTACCAAAAGGAACCGCAATGATTTTGAGCCTGGATATTTAAAATTACATCGTACCGGGGAACTTCGTGCGAGAGCAAAAGTTTTATGGGATATGATGAGTACCTGTAAATTGTGTCCACGTGAGTGTGAAAATGACCGGCTCAGGGGTCAGAAGGGGGATTACTGTAATTCCACTTCACAATTGCAGGTGGCTTCATTCAATCCTCATTTTGGTGAAGAAAAGCCACTTGTAGGAAGTAACGGGTCGGGAACAGTTTTTTTTACACATTGCGGAATGCTGTGCGTGTTTTGTATTAACTGGGAGATCAGTCAGGGAGGTATCGGCCGGAATTTTTCAGTAAATCAGTTGAGTGAAGTTATGCTGCAACTGCAAAGAAGAGGATGTCATAATATAAATGTTGTTACTCCCACTCATTATTCTCCTCATATACTGTTTGCACTGGATGATGCTGCTTCCCGCGGACTGACTTTGCCAGTTGCATACAATACAAGTGGATGGGAACGACTTGAAATACTTAATCTGCTTGATGGAATTATTGACATATACCTGGCAGACTTCAAATATTTTGATTCTGAAATGGCTGATAAATATTCCCCGGGGGCTGCAAGTTATCCGGAGATAACAAAAAAAGCACTTGTTGAAATGAACCGGCAGGTGGGAGTAGCCGATCCTGATGCAAATCAGGGAATTCTTCAGAGAGGGCTCATAATACGGCATCTTGTTATGCCTAACAATGTTGGCGGTACACATGAAATGATGAAATGGATATCAGAAAATCTTCCCACAGACACATATGTGAATCTTATGTCTCAGTACAGGCCAATGTTCAATGCTCATGAATATCCCCTTATCTCACGGAGCCTTAATGTCGGAGAATACAGGGCTGCCGTGAGGTCTGCAAGGCAGGCAGGACTTACCGGTCTGGATGTCCAGGGTATATAAGATACCTGCATTTAAGGCTGACAAAAGTATAGTTCTTAACTTCTCCCAAAGTAAGGCATCAACTAACTATTCTGTGAGGGATCAGAGCCTTTCGTAAATATATTTTTGTCGGTTTTTAAGGTGTTACAATTCTATTATAATCCGATTTATTTATGTAATTTGCAAGCTTGTATAGATTATTAACAATCTGCTGATGATATATATCAGAAAGGCCGTACCTGTCGAGAACAAATTAATTGCCGGTTTTCAGGTAAAAATGGCCAAAGAGACTGAAAACATAAATCTTGATCTGACTTTAGTTGAAAAAGGGGTCAATGCCGTTTTTAAAGATCAGTCAAAGGGGTGTTATTATGTTGCTGAAGTTGACGGAAAAATCGCAGGATCACTTTTGATTACTTATGAATGGAGTGACTGGAGGAATGGTTGTGTATTATGGATACAGTCAGTTTATGTTTTGTCCGAATACAGAAATAGAGGAGTATTCAAACATCTGTACCTGCATATTCAAAAGATGGTTGAAGATGATTCCGGCCTCCTTGGGATACGTTTATATGTAGATAAAGGAAATTATAAGGCAATGCAGGTTTACAATCGCCTGGGTATGAATGGTGAGCATTACCGGTTATTTGAATGGACAGATCATCAGTAAATACCTTTATCTGCTTTTGATTTTTTTCTCCGGGTCTATGCTCGTTTTATGGATCATAGCATTCATTTTGGCAGCCCTTTATTTCATTTGGATCGGGTTGTTTTATTACGGATGGGCCAAAATACCCTCTTATTCCTCTATGACATGTCATGAAAGAAACTTTGTTTCAATTCTTATTCCCGCGAGAAATGAAGAGATAAATCTTCTTGGATTGCTTGATAATCTTATAAAACAGAAATATCCCCAGAACCTTATTGAGATTATAGTAATAGATGACCACTCATCGGATCTTACTGAAGAAATAGTTGAATATTTCGCAAAACGTAACAGCAATATCCGTTATGTCAAACTCGGAAATTATGAAGAAGGGAAAAAAACGGCGTTGCGGAAGGGAGTGTCTGCAGCCCGGTTTTCTTATATTCTTACAATTGATGCTGATTGCAGACCGACACCACTGTGGATAAGATCTATGGTTGACTGCTTCGACAAAACCAGGGCGGATCTAATTGCCGGCCCTGTAGTTATGAAGGATGATGGAGGGTTTTTTAACCGGTTTCAGCGTCTTGAATTTTTCAGTCTTCTTGGCTCCACTGCAGGTTCCCTCGGTACCGGCAATCCGGTGATGTGTAGTTCTGCAAATCTTGGTTTCAGGAAAGATGCCTATATGGAAGTTCGTAATAAAAATCATCGGGAAGTTTCTTCAGGGGATGATGTATTTCTTTTACTTGCTATGCATAAAACCGGCAGGAAAAAACTTCTCTTTCTAAAATCCCCCGATGCTTATGTAACTACAAGAGGGGAGAATAACCTGGCAGGTTTTCTTAAACAGCGGCAAAGGTGGGCATCTAAAAGCCGTTATTATAATAGCACAGCCTCGGTTTTTACCGCTGTTCTGGTATTTATGATCAACTTATATGCGTCGGGCTGCCTGTTTCTGGGAATTTTCTTTAACCCGTTCCTTTTAATTGCAGCATTTCTTTTTGTTATAAAATCATTAATAGATTTCCCTTTTCTTTTTTCAGTTACCTCATTTTTCGGAGAAAAAAAGCTGATGAGATTTTTTATACCTGTTCAGATTGTTTATTTGTTTTATGTTAGCTTTACTGCAATAACAGCTTTTACAGGAGTTTTTGACTGGAAGGGAAGGATTGTGAAAAACTGAAACACCCGATAATTAGTCTGCCGGTCTGTGAAGCTTTTTAATTTAAAAAATAAATATGAATCCAATGAAAAGATTAATCCCGGTTATTTGTGTTGTTTTATCATTAACGGCTTTTTCACAACCGCAATATGAGCCAAACTGGGCTTCAATTGACAGCCGCCCGGTTCCCGGATGGTTTGAAGATGCAAAGTTTGGTATCTTTTTGCATTGGGGCCTCTATTCGGTTCCCTCCTGGGGGCCAACTGATGGAAATGTTTATGAAAAATATGCTGAATGGTACTGGAGACGAATGATGCAGCCTCAAACAAATACAGGTAAAAAATTCAGGGATTTTCATGACCGGGTTTTTGGAGCTGACTTCCATTACCAGGATTTTGCCAGTCACTTTAAAGCTGAAATGTTTGAGCCCTCAGAGTGGGCAGAAATATTCAAAGATGCCGGTGCAAAGTATGTGGTACTTACATCAAAACATCATGAGGGTTATGCTCTATGGCCAAGTTTTTATTCCTGGAACTGGAATGCAGTTGATACAGGTCCTCATCGTGATCTTGCCGGGGACCTAAGTGAAGCTGTTAAAAAACAGGGTCTTCGAATGGGATTTTACTTTTCCCTGTATGAATGGTTCAATCCTCTTTACAGGGAAGATGTTGACCGTTATGTAGACCAGCATATGCTTCCGCAGATGAAAGAGCTTGTTGTAAAGTACGAGCCGGATATTTTCTGGCCTGATGGCGAATGGGATCATCCAAGTGAGACATGGAGGAGTACAGAATTCCTCGCCTGGCTTTATAATGAATCGCCTGTCAGAGATGATGTGGTAGTAAATGACAGGTGGGGCAGTGAAACCCGGAGTAAACACGGGGGATTTTATACTACTGAATATGATCTTGTTCACGACCATACTATTGCCGGAGAAGTAATTAGTCATCCGTGGGAGGAAACCAGAGGAATAGGCGGATCATTCGGGTATAACCGGAATGAGAACCTGGATGATTATGAAAGTTCTGAATTTCTGATACATTACCTTATTGATAAAGTTGCACGGGGCGGGAACCTGCTCCTGAATGTCGGACCCACCGCCGATGGACGTATTCCCGTTATTCAGCAACAAAGACTCCGGGACATCGGTGAATGGCTAAAGATTAACGGTGAAGGCATTTATGGAACCAGGGTTTGGGATAATGCCCCTGTAATCAATGAAAAATCAACGCTGTTCTTCACCGCCAAAGGGGATGATCTTTACATAATATCAAAAAAATGGGATGGAAAAGTTATTGTTGTTGAAGAGCTGAATAAACCTGAATCAATAACCATGCTGGGTTATTATGGTGATATCAGTTACAGCTTTTCTGAAGGGCGAATCGAAATATCTCCGCCCGCACTTACACCGTCTGACAATCCGTCCGCATACGCATGGGTATACAGATTATCGGGTGTGCTAAAATAGTTTAAATATTAAAATGTAAATATTTAATAATTAAAATTTTAATAAAAATGCGAATATTTAGTTTTAAATTTATCCTGGTTTTAATTATACCAGCTTTGATGAATTCATGTAAAGAGATGGACAAAAACCAATTCAGCGGTGAACCCGGAGAGGTAAAACTTATTACTCTTGCACCCGGGCATTTTCATGCTTATCTTGTTCAGAAAGATATGTACAGACAGGTCAATCCGACTGTCTACGTCTATGCGCCTGAAGGGCCCGAAGTTGAGCAGTACCTTGACATGATTGAAAACTATAATACCCGGAGTGAAGACCCGACTTCCTGGAATCAGGTTGTCTATACCGGCAGTGATTACCTGGAAAAAATGCTGGAAGAGAAAAAAGGTAATGTAGTAGTGCTTGCAGGAAATAACCGAAATAAGACCAATTATATAAAGAAAGCAGTTGACGTGGGACTGAATGTTTTTTCCGATAAGCCAATGGCCATTAATGCTGATAATTTTGATCTGCTGATAAAAGCGTTTGAGTCTGCTGAGAATAATAATGTCCTGCTGTACGATATTATGACAGAAAGATACGAGATTACCAACATACTTCAGAAGGAGATTATGAGCCTGCCCGGGGTATTCGGTCAGCTTCGCAGGGGCAGTGTGCAGGACCCTGCTGTTATAAAGGAGAGTGTGCATCATTTTTTCAAGTATGTTTCCGGGCAGGTACTTCGCCGTCCCCCTTGGTTTTTTGATGTTACCCAGCAGGGAGAAGGGCTGGTAGATGTAACGACCCATCTTGTTGACCTTATACAATGGGCTTGTTTCCCTGAGCAAATAATTGACTATAAAACGGATGTGGAGATGATCTCTGCAAACAGATGGCCTACACCGTTAACTGTGTCCCGGTTTGAAAATATTACAGGAGAACCTGATTTTCCTTCTTATCTGAATGATTTTGTTATAAATGACACAATGCTTCATGTTTATGCAAATGGTGAAATGAATTTTAAACTGAATGATATTCATGCCAGGGTTATAGTGAAGTGGGATTACCGGGCACCTGAAGGAGCCGGTGATACACACTATTCTTTTACCGGCGGCAGTAATGCCAGCCTTATCATAAAACAGGGGACAGAGCAAAATTACAAACCTGTTTTATATATTGAACCGGCCGATCCTTCGGGTATCAATGATTTTGAGAATGTTTTGCTGCGGGAATTCAAGGTCATAGAGGAACGTTATCCCGGAGTTGAATTAAATAAACTGGACGGCATATGGGAAGTTGTCATCCCTGATCTTTATGATGTTGGGCATGAAGCTCATTTTGCACAGGTTATGGAAAAATACCTTCAGTTTCTGACCGGGGGGAAATTGCCCGACTGGGAAATCCCGAATATGATCTCCAAGTATTTCATAACCACAAAGGCACTTGAATTAGCAAGGTAATCAGAAAACAGATAAAACCGGGTTAGTTGATCGCTTTGGTTAACATAATATATATTAATGATCAATAATGGTTTAATACCACTTTAGATATTATGAGACCGGTATAATGCATAAACTATTATTAATGATTTAATCAAATTAAAAAATTGTAACAATGAGACCGGTTAAAACCGCACTTGCATCTTTTGGCATGTCTGGAATGGTATTTCATGCACCGTTGCTTCATATGAATGATGGATTCGAAATATCAAAAATCCTGGAAAGAAGCAGGAACAGCTCCAAAAGTAAATATCCCTATGCCAGGATTGTGAGGGATTTCGAAGATCTTTGCCTGGATGACAGCCTTGAACTTATTATAGTTAATACTCCTGATCACACTCATTATGAACTTGCCAAAGCCGCACTGAATGCCGGCAAACATGTTGTTGTTGAAAAACCTTTCACACTCAAATACTCCCACGCAGCCGAACTTGAAGAGCTGGCATCAAAAAAAGATCTTTTGATCTCTGTTTTTCAAAACCGGAGGTGGGATGGGGACTTTCTTACCGTAAAAAGAGTGATTGATCAGAAATTGCTTGGCAGGCTTGTTGAATTTGAATCTCATTTTGACAGGTTCAGAAATTATATTCAACCGGCAACATGGAAGGAGGATGCCTCAACAGGGACAGGCACTCTTTATAACCTGGGATCACATATGATAGACCAGGCACTCCTTCTGTTTGGCAAGCCCCGCAGGGTAACTGCTGATATACGGATCTTTCGTTCAGGAGGATCAGTCGATGACAGTTTTGAAGTATGGATGGGATATGATGACATTAAGGTCACGGTTTGTGGCAGCTATCTTGTTAGGGAAGCCGGGCCCAGGTATTGCCTGCACGGTACTGAAGGGTCTTTTTTAAAATGGGGTCTTGATCCGCAGGAAAAGGCTCTGAAAAGCGGAATTATGCCCGGGGGCAATAGATGGGGCTGTGAAGATGAAAATGACTGGGGTATAATTAATACAACGGTAGGTAACGGACAATTAAGGGGAAGATATGAAACAGTGCCAGGTAATTATCAGGCATACTACGATAATATTTATTCGGTTTTGAGAGAAGGTAAGGAACCCGAAGTTCCGGCCCGTCAGGCATCTCTTGTTGTAAAAGTGATAGAGGCAGCTTTTATGAGCCAAAAAACCGGAAAGTCCGTCAGTTTGTAAAGTTCCGGTAAAACTTACCCTTCTGAATATTCCCCTCCCGGAAAGATTATCAGGAATATTGTTAATATTTGCAACGTTCTGGTAATTTTCTACTGTAACATTTTAGTACCTCTGAGCGTCACAATATAAAATGCCGGTATAAAAATATGAGCATTGAACATTTTAACAGGTGTGTGGACCAGCATGCTGATGCAGTGTACCGTTTTATCCTTAAAAATATAAAGGATGAAGACAAGGCATGCGACATTGTGCAGGATTCATTTGAGAAGCTCTGGCAGAAGCTGGAATCTGTTGCACCCGATAAAATGAAGTCTTATCTGTTCTCAACAGCCTATCATACAATGATAGATATGATCAGAAGAGATAAACGCCAGGTAGGCCTGGAAATGATCAATGACAATACAAATTCATATACACCACAATACAGTGATTTAAATGAAGTATTACATCAGGCAATTGAAAAATTACCCGATATCCAGAGATCGGTTCTTATGTTGAGGGATTATGAGGGCTGTTCGTACAGTGAGATCGCCGGGATAACAGGTCTTAATGAATCACAGGTAAAGGTTTATATATACAGGGCAAGGATGTTTTTGAAAAAATATATTGGAAATATTGAAGTTCTGATTTGAAATACAACTTCAGAATATTTAGAAAAGCTGAAATAATATAAGATAAATAAAGATCAGAATGCAAATCAACAGGGAAAATTATGAAGCTTACCTTCTTGACTATATGGAAGGAACTCTTTCCCCGGAAACGGAAAAAGACCTGGTGAAGTTTATGGCAGATAATCCTGATCTTTATTACGCTATCGATTTACATGATATAACTGTTCTGCCGGAGAAAATCAATTTTCCTTATAAAGAGAGCATAAAAAAGGGCGGATTGAACCGGGAAATCAACAGAGATAACTTTGAACAATTTTGCATTGCAAGGGCTGAGGGAGACCTGCCTTCTTCAGCAGAAAAAAAACTGCACCTGTTTCTGGAAAAAAATCCTGATTGTGCCGGTGCAGCCAACCTTTACGGGAACCTGATCCTTAAGGCGGATAAAACCCTTATTTTTCCGGATAAGCATTTACTTAAGAAAAAAGAGCCTTCAATGCGTCAGGTTTCCGGATATTTTAACAAAAGAACCCTTTATCGGGCTGTTTCGGTTGCTGCCTCGGTAGTTATTATTGTTTCTGTCTGGATTTTTACCCAAAACGGACGTCTTTTGAATAAATCAATATACGGTCCCGTTACCGGGGAATCCGCTTTGTCCGTTGAAAAGGCTCCGGCTGTTGATCTTATGGAAAGAATTTCGGCCGATATTCTGCAATACCCGACAGGGCAAATTAATACTGATTTTTTAACTGCTAATCTTACAATTAATAATCAAGTCTTACCTGATGTGCCGGATGAGGTTAATCAACCCGCCGGAATACCCTCCTGCAGTGATAGAAAATCTGATTTGCTGCCACCGGCCTCCCCGAGAATAAATATTAAAGGAACGGTTATTTCTTCCGGTTCACAATCCGGGATAAGACAGGTTTATCTTGCAGGTCTTTACAGGAGTCCCTCATCAACGCAGGTAAGAAATGCATCAGGCCCCGGCTCATTTATTAACGGGCTGACTGGTTTTGTAGCGCAGTTTTCAGATAATGACTCTGAACGTGAAAGGCTGACATTGTGGGATCTGGCTGATGCGGGGATAAAGGGCATCAATTCACTGGCCGGTACAGACCTTCACATTGATCGCGAATATGATCAGTACGGAGACCTGGTCTCACTGGAATTTACTTCGCGTAATGTTGAATTTCAGCGATCAGTAACCAAATTTGATGATTAACTGTAACAAAATATAACTCATAAACGTCGTATATACAAATATCTTATTGAACTTAAATATTTAAAACTATAAAAATATGAAAAACATTAATGTAATAATATTTAGCTTAATATTTACTTTAGCCATATTCAGTTTGCCGGAAAATGTTACCGGCAATACATATAAAGGCATGATCGATAAGGCTGAAATGCCGGAAGAGGCCCGGGAGCCTGAATTGTGGAATGATACTGTATCAGTCGGTGAAATGAGAACGGATACTACAGCCATTTCATTGGGAAACAGGCAGATCATTATTATTGATAAAAACGGTACAACTGATATAAGCATCTCTGAAAGAGAAAAACCTGGTTCTGACATCAGTTTACGCCGTACCCGGCCTTTTAAGGGGAACTGGCGCGGACTGGAACTGGGATTTAATAATTATCTGAACAGTAATTTTTCCATATCACTTGACCCGGGCGATGATTTTATGGAGCTTAGAGCAGCCAGGTCATGGAATGTCAATCTGAATCTGATTCAGTATAGTTTGTCAGTATCCGGCAATAATGCCGGCCTGGTTACCGGACTGGGCTTTGAATTCAATAATTACCATTTTTCAAATAACGTAAGTATCACGAAGGAAAACCGGGTTATTGTTCCGGTTGAATATGATGATCTTGATAAATCCAGGTTGAGGGCTGTTTACCTTAACGTGCCTCTTTTGATGGAGTTCCAGACAAATCATCCCAGGCGGTCAGGAAGGGCATATTTTTCAGCCGGGGTTGTAGGCGGGGTTAATATCGGCTCCAGTACAAAGGTTGTCTATAGAGATGATTCCGGTAAGAGCAGGGATAAGGTAAGAGATGACTTTTATCTTTCACCCTTCCGGTATGGATTAAGTTTCCGTGCCGGCTACCGGGCACTCAATATTTTTGCCAGCTACTATCCTACTCCACTTTTTCAGAAGAACAAGGGTCCTGAACTCTATCCTTTTGCCGTAGGGTTTTCCATACTAGGCTTCTGATAACCCCATAGTGTGGCTGCCCGTTAAGAAATCAATATATTCTCCTGTTTTGGTAATTCCTGGAATCATTATACTTTTGTGAGGTATATGCTGTTAGCCCCGGTTCTTATATGGCAAATGAGGTGATGAAATTAATTATCGGTCATACCGGAATTTTGTCGGGAAAGATTATGATAATCGATATTTTCACCTGTAAGAACAGCTTTAATGAAGTAAGACGTGACCCTTCAAATTTTTAGCATGTCTCTTTTATGTAATTATTTAAACAGATGAGGTTACTTTTAATAAGCAATTCAACAAATGCCGGAGAGGATTTTCTTCACCATCCCAAAGATAATATCTGTAATTTTCTCGGATCTGCCAGTGTTAAGGCTCTGTTTGTGCCTTATGCCGGAGTTATGCTTTCGCCCGGTGATTATGAAATAAAAGTAAGGAACAGATTCAGGGAGACAGGACATGACATTATTTCCATACACCATTTTGATAATCCGGGGGAAGCCGTTGAAAATGCCGAAGCAATAGTTGTAGGCGGAGGCAATACATTCATGCTTGCAAAACAGTTGCATAAATTCGGACTTGTTGAAAAAATCAGGGAAAGGGTACTGAACGGAACACCATATATAGGATGGAGTGCAGGAGCTAATGTGGCCTGCCCGACTATATGCACTACCAACGATATGCCCATTGTTGAGCCTGAAGGTTTCGGAGCATTTAATCTTGTTAAATTTCAGATTAACCCTCATTATCTCGATGCAAATCCCGATGGCCATGCCGGAGAAACCAGGGAAGCCCGAATATCTGAATATACCGAGATAAACCGGGATGTTTATGTAGTCGGTTTAAGGGAAGGTACTATGCTTTTACTGGAGAACAAAGAAATCAGGCTGATAGGATCGCGTAATATGAGGGTTTTCAGGTATGGCAGTTTACCTGTTGAACTGGGTCCTGACGATGATGCGGGATTTTTGCTTCGATGAAGGTATTATCTTCAAATTTCACATTGATGTATATTCTTTTATCAGGTGTACTTTTGATCTGAGTTTTTCGTTTAATTGTAGATTCAGATCTTAGCACTTTATATGTTGCGTGTAATTAAATATTTCCTGGCACTTTTACTGCTGGTCATTATTTCTGCCGGTGTTGGCGGACTTGTCATTGCGTGGTATTACCAGGATCAGGTCAGGGATCTTATGATCAGGGAACTGAACAGGCATATCATGACTGAAGTAAGGGTGGGAGATGTATCTTTTTCCGTTATCAAAAAATTTCCCCATGCATCTGTTGAGTTCAGAGATGTCCTCGTGCGGGTGCCGGAAGATTTTGAACACAATGGAACGGAGGGTGTTGATTCAGATACACTTTTTACTGCAAACAGCCTGTTTCTGAAGTTCAATATCAGGGATATATTCCGTCAGGAGTATAAAATTACAAGCATTCTTGCCGTTAACGGGGTTCTTTATCTTGCCGTGAATACGGATGAACAGGAAAATTACCGGTTCTGGAAAAGAGCTGAAGCTGCTTCTGATGAATTTAATCTTGATTTGCAGGACCTGAGGCTCAACAATTACCATCTTATATTTGCCAACAGTATTAATGAGGTTTACCTGGATTTGGATATCACCAGGCTTTATATGTCCGGTAATTTCAGCCAGTCGTCCTATGGCATAAGGGGAGGAGTTACCGGCAAAAACCGTTCTTTCAGGTATCAGGGTTTTTCACCTGGTGGTGGACAGGATATAAAAATTACGGCTGCCCTGAATGTGGATAATGAATTTGTTCTCATTGAAGGGGCAGATATAGATATTTCCGGTATAGAAATCAGTACGAGTGGCGGATATATAATAGGGGAGCCCGGGAATATAGATATTGAATTAACCGGAAGAAATTTAGATACTCCATCCCTAATTCCCCTGATGTCTGAGAAAATCCGTGAAGATCTGAAACCGTACACTTTTGAAGGGAAAATTGGCTTTGATGCCTCTGTGTCAGGTAATATAAGTAAAGTGCATTCTCCATCAGTAATTGCATCTTTCTATGCAGAGAATGGAGAGATTATACGCAAAGATACTGAGATGAGGATGTCAGGAATTAATTTTTCAGGTTATTATACCAACGGCACCTTGCGTAATACCGCTTCTTCAAAAGTTGTTATAGATAATTTTTATTCTGTTTTCGGCAAAGGCAGTTTAAGCGGCAGCGGTACTTTTTCAAATCCTGACCGGCCCGAGGTTGATCTGGACATTGAAGCTTCCTTATTTCTTGAAGAGCTGGCTGAATTTTATAAACCCGACAATATAAATCAGATGTCAGGCAGGGTAAATACCGTTTTCTCTCTGATGGACAGGCTTCATACACCCGTGAAATGGGATATCGAGGAATTTAACCGGATGGATTTGAACGGTACTATGGAAATAGAGAACGGGTTGCTGGAAATATCGGAAGGCAGGTACATTGCTTCTTCAATAGCTGGAAAACTCAGTTTTGGAAATGCACTGGCCACTGACGGGCTCTCTTTTAATATTGGCAGGGATCATTTTTCAATATCAGGTGAAATCAGTAACGGACTTCAATGGCTGTTGGGTGATGATAAGGTCATGAGCATTTCGGGGTCATTGCATTCAAGGAACATAAACCTGGATAATTACATTTTGCCTGCTTCAGGCAGTCAGGAAGGGCATGAATCTCAACAACTGCTTTTCCCGCCGGATATGGAACTCAATCTTGATTTTCTTGTTGATCAGCTGAAATTCAGGAATTTTTCCTCTTACGGGTTTAAAGGGAAACTTAGCTATAAACCCAAAATGCTTGTTCTCAATGCCGTTGAATTTGATGCGATGGATGGCAATTTTAGCGGTAACGGGGTGATTGTTCAGAGGATAAACGGTAATTTTGTGGTGCAGTCACAAACCCAACTGCAGGATGTTGATATACAGAAAATGTTTTATTCCTTTAATAATTTCGGACAAAAATTTATTAATGACGAAAATCTGAGTGGAAGGCTTACAGGAAGCCTGGGATTTATTTCAGAGTGGAGCTCCGGCCTTGGGCTTATCAGTGAAAAGATAGTTGCCGACAGCAAGGTGGAGATAAAGGATGGTGAACTGATCGATTTTGAGCCCATGCTGGGTCTTGCAAGGTTTATAGATGTTTCGGAATTACAGCATATTCGTTTTTCTACACTGAATAATGAGATATTCATTCGTAACAAGGTTGTTACTATTCCGCAGATGGATATTCATTCTTCTGCATTTAATATAAGCGGTTCCGGCACCCACAATTTTGACGGGCAGTTCAGTTACCGCCTCAGGGTTCTTCTTTCCGATGTTCTTTACGGAAAGGCCAGAAGGACAAAACCTGAAAATCAGGAGTTCGGTATTGTTGAAGATGACGGACTTGGCAGAACAAGCCTTTATCTTCTTGTTTCAGGGAGATCCGATGATTACAGTGTTTCATATGATAGTCGTGCCGTTCGTGATGTAATAAGAGAAAATATTGCAAATGAAAGAAACCAGCTGAAGCAGCTTTTTAATGAGGAATTTGGATGGTTTACACCGGACAGTTCATCGGTAACACACAAGGAAAATGAATCAGGACCTGGATTCCGGATAACCTGGGATGAAGAAGATGAAAAGCCTTCTACTGAAAGCAAACCTGCTGAACGTACCGGCAAAAACAGGGAAAGAAAGTTCAAAATAATCTGGGATGAGGAGGAAGAGCGCTCCCGGGGATCTGAACCGGAGAAACCAACAGAGAGATAATAAGCCAGTTATGAACATCTATCTGAAAAAACAAAAATGGAAACTGGGTTTATTTATCCTGGCTGTAATAATTGGATTTTCTTCTCTTCTGGTTACAAATATCCTGGTTAAAAAGCTGGCGGAAGAGGAGAGTAAAAAAGTGGAATTGTGGGCAGAGGCCACAAGGCAGATTGCAGATATGAATTCAGAGATAACAGATTTTACATTTGTTTTGAAAGTGATTCAGTTTAATGAGACTGTGCCTGTTATTGTTGTTGATCAGTTAGGGGAGATTCTGGACCACCGTAATCTGAATCCTGCAAGAAGTGATAACCCTGAATATCTTGCAAGGCAGCTTGAATCGATGAAAAAGAAGAATGAACCAATTGAGCTGGAATTTTTGGACAATGTAAACCAGTATATTTATTACGGCGATTCCAGGCTTCTTATATGGCTGGTTTATTATCCTTATATACAACTGCTTGTTATAATTCTGTACCTTTTAATAGCTTATTATGCCTTCAGTATTTCCAGGAAAGCCGAGCAGAATCAGGTTTGGCTTGGAATGTCAAAAGAGACCGCCCATCAGCTGGCTACACCCACTTCTTCCCTGATGGCCTGGCTTGAGCTGATGAAGGAAAAAAGCGATGACCATATAATGCTTGAACAACTTGAAAAAGATATCAATCGGCTGGAAAAGATCACTGCAAGATTTTCAAAGATAGGTTCAAAGCCGGTAATTAAAAATGAAGAAATTGTTGAAGTTATTGACAATGCTATTGATTATCTGAAGGCGCGTTCAGCCAAAATGATAATTTTTGAGAAGAACTATAACAATTCCGGCAGGGTTTTCGTCCCCGTAAATATCCCTTTATTTGAATGGGTTATAGAGAATGTATGCAAAAATTCCCTGGATGCCATGGAAGGGAAAGGAAAGGTCTCTGTTTCTCTTAATGAGAATGGTCAGAATGTATATCTTGATATAAGTGATTCCGGAAAGGGAATACCAAGGGGACGTTTCAAAACCATTTTCAAGCCGGGTTATACAACTCGCAGAAATGGCTGGGGTCTTGGCCTCTCATTGTCAAAGCGTATAATTGAAGATTATCACGGAGGAAAGATTTTCGTTCATGAATCTTCTCCGGGCACGGGCACTACTATCAGGATAGTGTTAAAAAAGCAACCACGCGTTTAAAATAATTTTATCTGATGCAAAAATCATTATCCGGGAGCCGGAAAGATATTCAGATAATGTCTCCTGCCGGTTCTTTTGAATCTCTCCAGGCTGCCGTACAGGCAGGAGCAGGTGCGGTTTATTTTGGCATTGACCGGCTTAATATGCGCAGCCGTTCATCAGGTAATTTTTCAATTGATGATCTTGGAGAAATTTCCGGTATATGCAGAAAAAACGGTGTTAAATCATGTCTGACGATCAATACCCTGCTCTATGATGAAGATTATGGTCTGATGAAGGAAATCATGTCAGAGGCAAATAAACAGGGTGTTTCTGCCTTTATTTTGAGCGATATTGCCGCTATTGATTATGCGCGTGATCTTAATAAGGAGATACACCTTTCCACTCAGCTTAATATTGGAAATACCGGGGCGGTCAGGTTCTTTTCCCGTTATGCTGATGTAATGGTACTTGCTCGTGAGCTGAACCTTGATCAGATAAGAAATATTTCTGTTGCCATAGAAAATGAGAATATAACCGGGCCTTCAGGAAAAAAAGTGCAGATTGAGGTTTTTATTCACGGGGCACTTTGCATGGCAATCTCAGGCAAATGCTATCTGAGCCTGCACGAAACCGGTTTTTCTGCAAATCGCGGCGCTTGTCTCCAGATATGCAGAAGGGCTTACACCGTCAGGGAAAAAGAGGGGGGGCGAAAGCTGGATATTGACAATGAATACATTATGTCTCCGAAGGATCTCAGTACAATCCATTTTCTGAACAAAATCGTTGATGCCGGTGCCACTGTGTTGAAAATTGAGGGGCGTGCACGTTCTCCCGAATATGTAAAAACCGTAACTGAATGTTACTCGGAAGCCCTTGATGCAATTTACCGGGGCAGCTATTCAAAACCTGAAATCAATAAATGGGAAAGAAGGCTGGCAACCGTCTTCAACAGGGGATTCTGGGACGGCTATTATCTTGGTCAGCGGCTTGGGGAATGGAGCCATGTTTATGGTTCAAAGGCTACACGGAAAAAGATATATGCCGGTAAGGCAGCAAATTATTATTCAAAAATCGGTGTTGCCGAATTTCTTATTGAGAATTGTTCGCTTAACGAGGGGGACGAGGTTTTGATTATAGGGCCTTCAACAGGGGTTATTCAGATGAAATTACAGGAGATCAGGAATGATTACGGACGAACCACTAAGGTTTCACAGGGTGAGAACTGTGCCTTTAAGGTTGAAAGAGAGGTGAGAAGGTCAGATAAACTGTACAGGCTTGAAGAAAGAAAATGATAAATCTCCTTAATCATGATTAATATGTTATAAGTATCTTCAGCTTAAATGATCAGGATGTGACAATTCATAAAGGTATTTACTCTGGATAAACTGCAGTTGTTCTTTACTCAGATCTATGCCGTATATTCTCACAGCGTCAGTGATTTCCCTGAGATATAAAGAACCCAGGGCTGCATCAAACGAATAATTATCAATATTGCCCCTTATAAACAAAGTTATTTTTTTAAAGAATTTCCAGTCGGGTATTTCAGGTATTTCAAAATAATACATCCAGGGGTCATCGTTATCCTTGTAAATATTTTCAACAATTCTTTTGAGTGAAAAAAATTTCTGCAGTTTAATAAGGGCTTCACCACTCACTTTCTTTTTTTTCATAAATTTAATTCCCTCATTTGCAAGAGATTCCTGCAACTTTGGAATGCAACTGAAACATTCAAGGTTTCTGGCCCTGATAAACGGGTAGATGTTTGTAAAAATTTCTGCCCGCCCAAAACTTATGTCACATCCTTGCGGCAATGAATTTTGTATTCTTTTTGCTGTTCGCATAATTCTTTCTCCCTCGTAGCTGGTTTCCGTAACGAGGTAAATGCTGCCGGGGGCAGGCATCTCGGGCAGGTTACTGCCATAATATCCGGGGAATGGCAAGGCACTTTCAAGGACCAGGGTATTGGCCATTATATTATCATCAACATTGACAAGGTCCTCAACTTTTGTTATTGTGCCTGTTGCCTGTATATTATCATCTGTCAGCATAACCGTATCTTTTTATAATAATTACAACGCTAATCATCCTTTTTTGAGAATTTTTTAATGATGATATTCTTCAGGGCATCAATGCGTACAGGTTTCGCAATAAAGTCGTTCATGCCCACTTCTATGGCTTCAGTTTTGCTGGTTTCTCCCACGTTTGCTGTCATTGCCACTATAGGCATGTTATAACCATTTTTGCGGATCTCATAGGTTGCATCCAGTCCGTTTTTCCCAGGCATCCGGATGTCCATGAAAATAATATCATACTCTTTTTCCCTTACCTTTTCAACAGCTTCTTTTCCGTTTGAAACAATGTCTATGTTATATCCTAAACTTTTAAACAGAGATTGGGCCACTATCTGGTTAACATGGTTATCTTCTGCAACAAGAATATTTAAATCTGATTTTACCTTCTTGAGTTTAGTCTTTTCTGAAACAGGAATGGCAACCTGGAGAAAATTATTCTGAATGATATCGAATATCTCTGATGCGTCAAAAGGCTCAATCAGGTAATGATCTGCTCCGAAGCGCCTGCTTTTGATAAAATTACCCGGTTTGTTAACCGAACTTACAATTATAATCAGAAAATTTTCATCAAGGTGATTTTCATGAAGATGCCGGGCAATGGAAAATCCGTTGCTTCGTTCGGAATCAATTATGACAATTATTGAATAACGCAGTGCCGTATCGGTAAGCTTGATTTTTATATTGTCAATTGTTGAATCGTTAAATAGTGTTGTTTCGCATGATATTCCCAGTTTTTTAAGTAGTGTTTGTATACCCGATTTTTCGACTGATTCTGCCAGTACGAGTGCACGTATATCTTTATAACTTGTTATATGATCAAAATTCAGGCTTTTCCATGACACTTCGTTTGAATAGACCTGTATATGAAATTTAACTCTTGTACCCGGTCCGCCAGAACTGGTTATGTCGTATGCAGGGCTTTCAATAACCATATCCCCCTTCATCAGGTTGATCAGCTGGCGGGTTTTGTTAAGTCCGGGGTTGTCGGCCGATATCAAATTTTGAATATTTTCTCTCCTGTTTAATTCCTCAAGGAGGCCGGTTGAGATTCCACTGCCGGTATCCTCTACTGTAAAATTCAGCCTGATATTTCCGGCGGACTGGCTTTTTGATCCAATTGTCAGTTTTATAATCCCCTTTTGTGTATACTTGAGCGAATTGCTTAACAGGTTAGTAATGACCTGCTTAATATGAAAGGGATCTCCTATAAGGTTTTTGGGAACATTTTCCAGTATTTCGGTTTTAATTTCAATCTCTTTTTCTGAAGCTTTGTTTAAAAGCGGCTTTATTACCATATCAATTTCATCTGGTAAGATAAATGGAATTTCCTCCACCAGTGTATTACTGTCATCGAAAGTTGAAAAATCCATTATGTCGTTAACCACTAATAAAATGTCTTCACAGCAATGCCGGATAAGGTTGATTTTTTCTGTCCCGGACCGGCCGGGATTTAATTCAGATTCAAGCGAATTGGCCATATTCAGGATCCCGTTCAGCGGGTTTCGTATATCATGGCTTACTCTTTTCAGGAATTCTGTTTTCGCTTCCCCGAAAATATATTCATTTTTTCTGGCCTGCTCTATCGGGCTTATATCAATAAAAGCTTCAACAAAAACTTTCTTACCAAGAAAAACAGCCGGGATCTCTTTTTTATATAGGATAAGTTCATTTTCATCGGTATCATAATAAACATATTCACTGGTGCTCTCTTCTTTTCCACCGGCACCATTGCCCGGGTAATCCCGGAATAAAAAGAACATATTTGAAAAATCTTTGCCCAGTACACTTTCAGAATCATTGATTTTCAATATGCGAAGCGCGGTAATATTGATCATTTTAATTCTGTTATCATCACCTTTAATTATTATTCCCATCGGAAGAGATTCGAAAATATCTTTTATAGCGTTTTCCGAAGCTTTTGATTTTTGCTTCTCTTTTTGTTCATTCCGAATGAAATAAAGGAAAAAGAGGATTACCAGGAGAAGGACGATGAATGTGGCTGCTGCTATTGTAATTATACTGTTTACAATATGTGAAACAACAATGCTGGTATCAAGCGAGAACACCACCAGCATATCCCGGTCCATTACTTTTATGGGATAGAAGGTTGATATGACGTTATATATTGTCTCTTCGGTTTCTATTTGATGGATAATGCTGCTGTCAGCATCCTGCCCGGCATTGTCCGGTAAAATTTGATCTATATCATGAATGTTGATAATTTCCGATCGGAAATTACTGAAAAAAACTTCACCCTCATTATTAATAAACCATTGCCAGAGAGTATTACTGATATGGTAATTGGAAAAAACCGATTCAACATATTTCTTTGTATCAATTTTAACCACCAGGTTGGCAAGTACCATGTTATCTCTGAAATATGGCAGGGTGAAAATAAATTCTCCGGCTGACTCTTCAAACTTTTCTTTTACAAGAAGATCTTTTTGTTCCCTGGAAATATAAATATCTGAAATCAGTTTGTTGTTTCTGTCCTTGAATATACTGAAGACCTCCTTGTCTTTATTGAACAATGTAATACTGGTAACCAGTTGCTTGTATTTGGATAAAAAGACCTCAATTTTTCTGATGCTGCTCGATTGTGTTTCAGGGGTATCAAAAAACTGAGAAATATCTTCGGTGAAGAGGATGAAATTAATTTCATTCATGAAATTTGAAACATGCTGTTCAATTTCCCAGCTGCATATTTCTGTCTGACGGTACAGAATGTTTTTTTGAAAATCTATCTGCTGTTTATAGATGTTCAGATAATAGTACACATTTGCGGCAACAAGTACCAGAAAAATAGCAATCAGCAAAAGGTAGATCCGCTTCATCTATATAAACATATGTTATTGAATAATTTATCGGCTGGTTACTAATTAAGGATTTACAGTCGGATATTTTTGTTCCGGCGCATGGTGTATGTTTTATTTTTTTTGGGACTCACTGTCATGGCTGATTTACCCGGTAAAAATATTTGGAAAGATAAAAAATAATATAGAAAAATAAAAAAAGCCTGAAAGAGCTTGAAGACAATTCAATTAATGCTTTGAAACACGATATTTTCCGGTATCGTCATAATATAGGCTGAGGTAGCTTTTGTAGCGGCTCAGGGAGAGCCTGTTTTCCTCAAGGGCCTTTTTAACGGCACAATTGGGCTCATTAATGTGAACACAGTTGTAATACCGGCACTCTTTTGAAAGGGCAAAAATATCAGGAAAAAAGTGAAATATTTCGTCCTTGTCCATGTCTATAACCCCGAAGCCCTTTATGCCGGGAGTGTCAATGATATAACCTCCTGAAGATAATTCAAACATTTCAGAGAATGTTGTTGTATGCCTTCCTGTTTTATGATATTCAGATACAGGGCGGGTTTTGAGGTTAAGGGAGGGGTCCATTACATTGATAATTGAAGATTTTCCCACACCCGAATTACCGGCAACAAGGTTTATTTTGTTTTTCATTCTCATTTTCAGCTCTTCTGTTCCCTGTTGTTGCACTGCCGAGGTTTTCACTGACTCATAGCCTATGGATCCGTACATTTCTGAAAGCTCTTCCATCTCTTTTATAAGAGCTTTATCATAAAGATCTGTTTTGTTGAAAATTAATATTGCCGGGATTTCATAGGCTTCACTCGTAGCAAGAAAGCGGTCAATAAAACGCAATGTTGTTCTTGGCAAAACAAGCGAGATCATCAAAAATGCCTGGTCAAGATTGGCTGCAAGAACATGAGTTTCCTTTGAAAGATTTGAAGATTTCCTGATTATGTAATTTTTTCTGTCAAGAATTTCAGTGATAATTCCTGCAGGCTCCTTTTCCAGGCGGTAAAACATAACATTATCCCCAACAGCAACAGGATTGGTACTGCGTATGCCGCTGGTTCTGAGTTTCCCCTTAATGTTGCAGGGGATAGCTTTTTTTTCATTATCAAGCACAGTGTGCCAGCTGCCCGTTGTCTTTATAACAAGTCCCTGTTCCAATACCCTGGTTTTTGAAAAATTGTATAGTTCACATGCATTTACCCTATAAATGCGCAAAAAGTCCTGAACAGCTTACTGGCCCCGGAAAAACCTTACAGTTGCAGGATAGTGTGCAGCGTGGTGCACCATCCGCTTTGCAGTGAGGCAGTAAAATTAAATGAACCGGGAAATCAGCCAATTCCCTGTTTTTTAAGGAAATCTTCCAAAAGGTCTCTCAAATCGGGTTTTCCTATTTCCTGAAGATCATAACCCACTTTTGTTGAGGGTTTGTTTATTTTTATGATTCTGCCCAGGTCAATGGGAGTGGCAATTACAACTGAGTCGCAATCAGTTCCGTTAATGGTTTTTTCAAGATCACTGATCTGTTCTTCACCGTATCCCATAGCCGGAAGCAAAGTTCCTATTCCCGGATAGGTTTTGAAAGTCTCTTCCAGTTTGCCTACTATATAAGGCCTTGGATCAACCAGCAGTGACGCACCATATTTTTTTGCTGCCACTGTCCCTGCTCCTATTGTCATGCTTCCGTGAGTAAGGGTGGGCCCGTCTTCAACAACCAGTACTTTTTTACCTCTGATAATTTCCGGTTTTTCGACCTTCAGGGGAGATGCAGCATCAACAACAACAGCACCCGGATTGGTTTTCTCTATATTTTCCCTGAGCGTTTGAATATTTTCGGGAGATGAGCTGTCAATTTTATTTATCACAACAATATCAGCAAGTTTCAGGGTTACTTCTCCCGGGTAGTATCTCAGTTCATGGCCGGCCCGGTGAGGATCTGTTACTGTTATCATCAGGTTTGTTTTGTAGAAGGGGAAATCATTGTTCCCGCCATCCCATACAATTATGTCAGCCTCTTTTTCCGCTTCATGTATAATTGCTTCATAATCGACACCTGAATATATTACATTTCCCCTTACAATGTGAGGTTCATATTCTTCCATCTCTTCAATTGTACATTTATGCCTGTTCAGATCCTCAATTTCAGCGAAGCGTTGCACCTTCTGGGCTGCAAGATTACCATAAGGCATGGGATGCCGGATTGCAACAACTTTTAATCCCCGCTCCATCAGGATCTCTATTACTTTCCGTGATGTCTGGCTCTTACCGCAGCCGGTTCTCACAGCACCAACGGCAATCAGGGGCTTTCTGCTTTCAATCTGGGTACTGCGGGGACCCAGAAGCTGAAAATCAGCGCCTGCCGTGTTTACAATGGCACTAACCTCCATGACCTGCTGGTATGAGATGTCTGAATAGGAGAAAGAGCATATGTCTGCCTTAAGTTCTTTTATTAGTTTGGGCAGATCATCCTGCGGATAAATGGGAATTCCGCCGGGGTATAGCTTCCCTGAAAGTTCAGGGGGGTATTTCCTTCCGTCAATATCGGGTATCTGGGCAGCAGTGAATGCAACAACATTATATTGCTCATTGTTTCTGTAAAAAGCGTTGAAATTGTGAAAATCTCTGCCGGCAGCGCCGATTATTATTACGTTTTGTTTTAGCATATAATAATTTTTTAAGATTGGTTTATTTTTTAAAAATTTTAGACAAAGATAACCTTTTCCGTGCAACCATTAATATACAAATAATATGCTTTAAGGCATCAACCCGGTGTATGTTGATACTCAAAAAGAATAAAAATCGAATATTTTCAGAATTAAGTTTAAAAACATATTTATCATCTTATATGTTGAATTATTTATCATTATCTTTATAGGTAATTAGTGTTTTGCTTAAGATAAGCTTTATTATTCAAGAATTTATTCAAAGGAGAGATACTAAAAGGAGTTGGATTAACCTGAAATCAGACAGAGACTTGAACTTTCTTGCCCATATATATTTATCAGGTGATTCGGATGAGGTAAAGGTAGGAAATTTTATCGGTGATTATGTAAAAGGCAGAAACTACGAAAAATATCCCGAGCTTGTCCGGAAGGGTATTATTCTTCACCGGAAGATAGACAGTTTTACAGATTGCCATCCGATAGTAAACCAGAGCAAAATGCATCTCAGGAAGCGTTTCAGACGTTATTCAGGGGTGATTGTCGATATTTTTTACGATCATTTTCTTGCAAGTGAATGGGGTATGTTTTCAAAGCATCCCCTGCCACAGTATGTGATTAATATGTATGAAATCCTGGTAAGTAATTATTTCATTCTTCCGGATGAAATAAAGACTTTTCTCCCTTTTTTCATTATTAATAACTGGCTGGAATCCTACACCAGCATAGAAGGTATAGAAGGTGTATTAAGAAGGATGACAAAACGTACCTCACTGCCTAATGAGACAACTTTTGCAATTTCCGAACTCCGAAAGAATTATCACCTTTTCAGGGATGATTTCCTGAAATATTTCCCCCTTCTTATAGACTATGTTGAAAAAAGGCATTCGATACCTGTAAGGGATTTTCATTCCCCGACTTACGTATGATAATTCGCCTGCACTGAATGGCCTCTGTTATCAGTTAACATCGGTAAGAGATCTATTATCAGGTGTAAGGAGAAATTTATTTCAGGTACTCCATTCTGCCTGCATCCAGTTTAAGAAATATAAACAGCATTATTGTAAATGCCCACAATGAAGAACCTCCGTAACTTATAAATGGAAGAGGTATGCCGACTACCGGTACCACGCCTATTGTCATTCCGGTGTTGATGATTGTATGGGTAAAAAAGACAGCCACTACCGAATAACCGTATATCCTGGAAAATTGGGATCGTTGCCTCTCGGAAAGATAGATCAGTCTGAGCAGAAGAAAAATAAAAAGGAATAACAGCATAAATGACCCCATGAAACCCCATTCTTCTCCAACAGTGCAGAAAATGAAGTCGGTGCTTTGTTCGGGCACAAAATTAAACTTGGTTTGTGTTCCTTTCAGAAAGCCCTTTCCGGTAAGTCCGCCGCTTCCAATTGCAATTTTCGACTGGTTAATGTTATAGCTCTGTCCCATCGGGTCGTCTTCAAAACCAAGAACTATATTGATCCGGCTTTTCTGATGGGGCAAAAGCACATTGTCAAATACATAATCTATAGAATATGTATAGAGAATGGCTATTAAAAGGAAGCCGGGGAAAATTGCAATTTTCTTCATCCTGCCGGTAAGAGATATAATAAACAGGAGGGACGAAGCAGTAATGACTGCCACTGTAAATTGTAAATAAAGCAGGGTTTGCGGCGACATAATTCTATATAATCCCAGAATTGTAACGGCAGTCAGGATGAATATCAGAGCAGCGCGGACCGTTAATTTGAGGCTGTGCACAATAATGATATAAGCGGCAAATGTTGTCAATACCAGGGCAGCCAGCATATATATCTCATCAATAAGAAGTGCTGTAATTGTGAGTATTCCGAATAAAAACATAAAGAATATAACATATCCGCTCAAACCTTCACGGTACAGAACCAGTATAAATGAAAAGAAAACCAGTGTCGAACCGAAATCGGGCTGAAGCAAGATAAGAAAAACGGGCAGGAAAATTATTGCCGCAACCCTGATCAATGTACCGGGATCATGAATTTTTAACTTGTTGGTACTCAGGTATTGTGCCAGAGTCAGGGCTGTGGCAACTTTGGCAAATTCGGCGGGTTGTACCTGTATACCTGCTATATAAAACCATGATCTTGATGCATTAACTTCGATGCCAAAAAAAAGGACGGCTATTAGTAATAAAATCGTTACTGCATAGAAAAAATATGAGAAAACCAGAAAAAACTTATTATCCGTTGCAAGTACTGCTGCTGCAATCAACAGTGCGGCAATTATCCAGATAAGTTGCTTGCCGTAACGCTGGGATGTGTCAAAGATGCTTAGGTGGGCTTCGTCATAAACTGCAGAGTATATGCTGACCCATCCGGTAAAAACCAATACCAGGTAAATCAGGATGGTTATCCAGTCAAGGTTCGCCCATATGTTGATCTTGCGTATCAGGGTTCTGATTTATTTGTTGATTGAAGGAGTCTGCTTAATTATCATTTTCGTCAGACTCCGACTGGTTTATATTGATAAAATCAGCACTCAGTATCCGGTCTTCAAGCCATTTCCTGGTGATGTCGCCATTAAGGTATTTCTCTATCATAAGGCTTGCAATTGGTGCTGCCATTGTTGATCCGAAACCGGCATTTTCAACATACACAGATATTGCTATTTTAGGGTTGTCCCTTGGGGCAAAGGCAATAAAAACAGAATGGTCATCTCCGTGAGGATTTTCCGCTGTTCCTGTTTTTCCGCAAATATCAAGTTCTCCAACCTGCGCTATTCTTGCTGTACCCCCGTCAGGTCCGTTAACCGCCCTGTACATTCCTTCAATGACCGGTTCGAACCAAACCGAGTCAACACTTGTTTCTTTTCTTTCCTTAAATAACGGATCTATTTCTGAATTCTCAATGCCTTTAACAATATGTGGTGTAAAATAATATCCCCTGTTGGCAATTGCCGTTGCCATATTGGCCATCTGAAGAGGTGTAACTGACAGCTCTCCCTGTCCGATAGCCAGTGAAACCAGCTGTAGTGAACGCCAGCGGTTTTCCCCGTAGAAATGGTCATAGTACCCGGCCTCAGGTACATTGCCTCTGAGCTCGTTGGGAAAATCGGAGTTAAGCCTGTCCCCCAGTCCGAATGAACGCACGTGGTCATGCCATACATTGAAACCACCGGTAACCGAACCATATTTTGGGTTATCAAGCATATCCCTGAAGATATGGCAGAAATATGTGTTACATGAAACCTGTATAGCCCCGGCAAGTTCCTGTGGTGATGAATGGTAACGGCATTGCACAGTAAGCCTGCCTGCAGTGTAATATCCCGGACAGCTGTGGCTGGTATGTTCATTGATTATCCCCTCCTGGAGGGCAAAGAGACCATTCATTACTTTGAAAATAGAACCGGGAGGATAGTGTGCCATTAAAGCACGGTTAAAAAGCGGTTTCAGGGTATCGGCTGTTAGCAGCCTGAAATTCTGAGTGCGAACCCTGCCTACGAGTAGTTCGGGGTGATATGCGGGCGCCGAAACAAGTGAAAGAATCTCTCCTGTTGAAGGTTCAATGGCAACAATGCTTCCAATCTTATTCTGCATCAGTTTCTCACCATATTCCTGTATCTCTGCATCAATCGAAAGTGTAATATCACTGCCTATCTCCGGAGGTGAATCAAACCTGCCATCCTGGTATGATCCCATGATACGGTTATGGACATCAACAAGGAATATGCTGACCCCTTTTTCTCCACTGAGTTCATCTTCGTATGTTTTTTCCACCCCTGTAATTCCAATGTAATCTCCCATCATATACCCGGGATTCTCCGAGATTAGCCTGTTGTCTACTTCGCCAACGTATCCCAGTATATGAGCTGCAATATCCCCGGGGTATTTCCGAAGGGTTCTTGCCTGTACATAAAAGCCAGGAAATTTATACAGTTTTTCCTGTAAGACAGCATAGGTAAGTGATGATAACTGCTTAAGGAAGATTGATGACCTGTACATTGAGTAATCCTTTGCCTTTTTTATTTCTGCATCAACATATTCCCGGTTTATTTCGAGTATATCGCAGAATTCAGTAGTGTCAAAAGGGGCAAGCCGGCCGGGCACGATCATCAGGTCATAAACCGGCTGGTTGTAAACAAGCAGTTCCCCTTTCCTGTCATATATCAGTCCGCGCGACGGATATTGAATAACGTTGCGCAGAACATTGCTGCTTGCACTTAGCTGATAGGAGGTATTAATAACCTGTAAGGAAAATAATCTGAAAATGATAAAAAGGGCGGGCAAAACTATTATTGTCCCGATAATATATTTTCTGCTGGAAAAATGATCCTTCATATTCTATTTCCGGTATATAAAATATTGGCTGATAACCACAAGAAATATGGTGAACACAGAGCTTAAAATGGCTCTCCAGAAAGTTAAAAAGAAATCGCTCAGGCGAAATACCTCTATATAGAACAGAAAAAAATGATGTCCAAGTATGAGAATTGCCGAATATTGAAAAAACCATCCGAAACCGTAATAGTAAATCCTTGGGAATGTGTTTGGTACATAGCCATCTCTTGGTGCAAAATAATCCAGCACCAGCGGTCTGAGAAATGCCATGAACAAAGTTGCCGAAGCATGAAGTCCGGGTGTGTTTGAAAAAATATCTATTGTAAGTCCGAGTGCAAAGGCAAGGCTGAGCAGCAGCCAGCCGGGAGTTTCAAAAGGCAGAAGAAGTACAAACAATACATAGAAATAAGGGTTCACGAAACCGCTTAACTGAATATTGTTCATTATGAATACCTGGATAAAAACAAGTACAATGATCCTTAGTATATTTCTCGGTAAAACCTTAATCATAACCCTGGCTCCTTTCTAAATTGTCCAGTTCTTCCCTGAAAATATTCTGAATTACATAAGCATGGTTTAATTTTCTGAAATTGGTAGAAAGTCTGACATCTATTGTATAGAAGTTCCCTCCTTTGATATCAAAATCATCAATGGTACCTATCATTATTCCCTCGGGAAATATTGCTGAAAAACCTGAAGTTACAACAGTATCTCCGGGAGATAAACTTACATGGTGAGGAATATCCTGCAGGGTGGCAAGCTCCGGATTATTCCCTTCCCAGTGAAGTGAACCGAAGTAGCCTGTTTTTTTTAGTTTTGAGCTTATTCTTAGATCGATATTCAGCAGGGGTATTACGGTAGAAAAATGATCTGACGAACCGGTAATTACACCTACAACACCATTGCTTGAGATAACCGCCATATCAGGAGCAACACCATGAACGGAGCCCCTGTCAATACTTATAAAATTATTTTGTTTATTGACCGAACTGGAGATTACATTTGCCGGGATAAAGTTGTATTGACGGGCCCATGCCGAATCAAATTCAACATCAGCTGCCGCCGGGATTTTAATTTTATAGGATGACAGCAAACTGTTCCTTAAACGGGTATTTTCCTCCAGAAGCAATTTATTGGTTTCTTGAAGGTTCACATATTGCCTGAACGAGAAGATTTTTGAATTAATATATCCTTTGACGTTCCGTGAAAGATTGAATGCCAGGGCGTTCTGATAGTTATTGTTTTGGAAAACCAAAAACAGGGCAATTGTTTCAAATAAAATGAAAAGGATAAAAAAGTGGTATCTAAGTATGAATCTTATCAGGTTTCGCATTGCCTATAACACTCCTTATCTCATAAGAAAGGAAAATTTATCAACATTTTTCAACGCAATTGCTGTTCCCCGTGCAACAGCGTGAAGAGGATCTTCTGCTACATGAAAGGGGATATTTATTTTATCTGTAAGCCTTTTTGGAAGACCCCGAAGAAGGGCGCCACCGCCTGCAAGGTTTATCCCCTTGTTAACAATGTCGGCGTAAAGTTCAGGAGGGGTTTGTTCCAGAACATTCAAAACAGCCGATTCCACTTTTGATATGGATTTATCCAGGCAGTGGGCTATTTCCTGGTATGATACAGGTATTTCAACAGGCATGGCCGTCATCAGGTTGGGACCTCTCACTATATAATCAGGAGGGGGGTTGTCAAGGTCGGGCATGGCCGATCCCACATTTATTTTTATATCCTCGGCCGTGCGTTCCCCGATCTTGATATTGTGCTGATGCCGCATATAAGTTTGAATATCAGTTGTAAATCCATCTCCTGCAATCCTTATCGATTTATTGCATACAATGCCACCAAGAGCAATTACTGCAATTTCTGTAGTACCTCCTCCAATATCAACTATCATTGTTCCGTCAGGAGATTCAACGTCAATACCTATGCCGATTGATGCAGCCATTGGCTCGAATATTAGAAATACATCGCGGCCACCGGCATGTTCGGATGAGTCGCGTACAGCCCTCACTTCCACTTCGGTGCTGCCAGAAGGGATACAAACTACCATCTTAAGGGAGGGGGAGAACAACCTGGGCTTGCTGTTTATTATTTTTATCATGCCCCTTATCATCTGTTCTGCAGCATTGAAATCGGCAATTACTCCGTCTCTGAGGGGGCGGATTGTTTTTATATTTTCATGGGTTTTCCCGTGCATTTGCCTTGCTTTCTCACCTATAGCGATAAGTTTCCCGGTTTTCTGATCTATTGCTACTATCGAAGGTTCATCAACAACGATTTTGTCATTATGGATAATTATTGTGTTTGCAGTACCGAGGTCGATTGCAAGTTCCTGCGTCAAAAATGAAAATAATCCCATGTTTTATGTTTTATTGAATTGTTGGTTTGATATTTATGTTATACGGAATATTAATGCTTAAAATGTCTTACTCCTGTGAAAACCATCTTCATTCCGTTGGCGTTGCAAAAGTTTACCGATTCATTATCCCTTACCGATCCCCCGGGCTGAATGACTGAAGTAATGCCCGCATCCTTTGCAATTTCAACTGAATCGGCAAAAGGAAAGAAGGCATCTGATGCCATCACCGCACCCATAAGGTCCATGCCGAAGTTTTCAGCTTTAGCGATTGCCTGTTTAAGGGCATCCACCCTTGAGGTCTGACCGACACCGCTTCCCAGCAGTTGTCTGTTTTTTGCCAGAACTATGGCATTTGACTTTGAGTGCTTTACAATCTTGTTGGCGAAGATCATGTCGCTTACCTCATCCCGGCCGGGAGAGTTTTCTGTAACCACTTCCAGGTCTGTTTCAGACTCGGTTTTGCTGTCTCTGTCCTGTACAAGGATCCCTCCTGTAACAGTTCTTATCTGTTTGTCAGGCAGTTTAACGTTGTCACTTATGAGTATTATGCGGTTTTTTTTCTGTTTTAAAAATGAAAGTGCCTCTTCACTGTATCCGGGGGCAATTACAACTTCAAAAAACAGTTTGCTGACCTCCCGGGCAGTCTCCCCGTCTATTTCCCTGTTTGTAACCAGTACTCCGCCAAAAGCAGATACGGGGTCTCCTGCAAGTGCAGCTGTCCATGCCTCCCTGAGGTTGTCTCTTGTCGCAATCCCGCAGGCATTGTTATGTTTCAGTATGGCAAAAGTTGTTTCACTGAATTCGTCAATAAGCGAGCATGCAGCGTCAATATCAAGCAGGTTGTTATAGGAAATTTCTTTTCCGTGTATCCGGGTGAATGGCAGCCCGGATGAACCGTAATAATAGCCACTTTGATGCGGGTTTTCACCGTACCTCAGTTTTTGACCGTTGCCGAAACTGATTGAGAAACTCTCTGAAGGGCCTGAGCCGGAGAAATATTCGTTAATAGCAGTGTCATACCGTGAAGATATGCGGAAAGCTTCACCCGCCATTTGCCTGCGTTGTTCAATATTTGTCTCTCCCTTTCCCCGGCTTAGGATTTCCAAAAGATCAGGGTAGTGATCCCTGGATGGTATTACCAGCACATGGGTATAATTTTTGGCAGCTGCGCGGATCAGTGAAATACCCCCTATATCAATCTTTTCAATTATTTCCTCAGGGCCGGCTCCGCCTGCAAGGGTTTCCCCGAAAGGGTAGAGGTCCACAACAACCATATCCACTGGAGGGATATCGTATTTTTGGAGCTCTTGTGCGTCTGAATCATTTTCTCTTCTGGCAAGGATACCACCGAAAATTTTGGGATGAAGGGTTTTTACCCTGCCTCCAAGGATTGACGGATAACCCGTAAGGGTTTCAACGCGGGTTACCGGGATATTCATTTTTTCAATAAAATCTGCAGTCCCCCCGGTTGAAAACAGCTGAATATCAAGATTATCAAGTGCCTGAATAATTTTTTCCAGGGAGTCTTTATTCCAGACGGATATGAAGGCACTTTTTATTTTGCTTAAGGCACTCATTGACAGGTTTTTAATTTATACCTGCAAAGTTATATAAAAAGTTAAATATTTTATGATGTCAGTAATACAAAAACCAATAAAACAAACAAATCATTTTTTATAAAGTTATATCTGTATTTACTGCGTCCTTTGATATTTTAAATTACGGGGGATATGATTGATTATATATATGCCAGTGTGTGGTCTAAGATGAAAAAATTTTATTTACATTTGAAGTTTGAAAACTTTAACATATTAATCAGTTTACTGCCGGATGATATTATTAAAACTTCTTAAAGAGAGTTTGATTTTTGCCTACAGCTCGGTTATGGTGAATAAACTTCGAACACTGCTATCGCTGCTGGGCATTACCATAGGGATATTTGCCATTATTTCGGTCTTTACAATTGTTGACTCTCTGGAAAGAAATATCAGGGACAGCATCTCTGTTCTGGGCGATGATGTTATATATGTTCAGAAATGGCCATGGGCTTTCAACGAAGATTATCCCTGGTGGGTGTATATGCGCAGGCCTGTTCCGGATTTGCGTGACTATAATGAAATCAGCCGCAGGTCTGAATTTGCCGGAGGGGTTGTATTTTCGGTTTCAACCGGTTCACTTGTCAGGTACGGAAGCACCTATCTTGAAAATATAGGTGTCTGGGCAAATACTCATGAATTTCAGGATATCCGTTATTTTGAAATTGAGAATGGACGATATTTTACGCCCTATGAATCAGCTGCCGGCCGCAATCTTGCCGTTATAGGACATGAAATTGCCATAGAACTTTTTGACGATGAAAACCCTGTAGGAAAGGAGATTCAGGTATCGGGAAGAAGGGTCACCGTAATCGGGGTCGCGCAGAGGGAGGGATCAAATATGCTTGGAGGTGGCAGCCTTGATGAGATGGTGCTTATACCTTTAAATTATGCCCGAAGCATATATAATATCAGGTCTGACAGGCTAAATCCGATGATCATGGTGAAAGCCCGGCCGGATATACCGAACCAGATGCTTATAGATGAATTACGTCATATCCTTCGTTCAGCCAGACGCTTAAAGCCCTCGGCCGAAGATAATTTTGCCCTGAACCAGGCCAGTGCGATAACCCAGGGGCTCGACCAGATCTTTGTCATGATAAATCTTGTTGGCTGGATCATAGGAGGGTTTTCAATACTTGTAGGGGGGTTCGGGATAGCAAATATCATGTTTGTTTCTGTTAAGGAACGCACAAATCAGATCGGTATTCAGAAATCCCTCGGTGCAAAGAACTATTTTATTCTTCTGCAGTTTTTATATGAGTCAGTGCTTCTTGCTGTTACAGGGGGGGTGCTCGGACTGGTTCTTATTTTTACCGGGACCCTTCTGGTAAGCAATCTGTCTGATTTCACCATCACCCTGACGGCAGGCAATATCGGTCTCGGACTCTTTGTTTCGGCCGTAATAGGGGTGATAGCCGGTTATGCACCTGCCTATGCAGCTTCCCGTCTTAACCCTGTTGAAGCAATAAACAATACTTTTTAAAAAGGTTTTTACGGAATTTAAACCGCTTTATCTTTTTTAAAATATACTGCACTTGCCTGAATTTTTTTTCTATAAAATGGCATAGAAAAACCTTCCTATTAAAAAATAGATCATCAGGCCCATAATGTCATTGCTGGTGGTAATAAACGGACCTGTGGCAAGGGCCGGGTCAATTTTGAATTTATCCAGCAGCAGGGGTACAAGAGTTCCGAACAGTGAGGCAAAAAGTATAACCGAGAACAGGGCGGCACTTACAGTAAAGGTAAGGGCCAGAGAACTTTTTGTCAGTATGTTGTAGGTAAACATAAGTCCTGCAAGTGTCAGTCCGTTCAGCAATGCAACCGAAAATTCCTTTAATAATCTTCTGAATGTCTTTGAAAGCTGAATGGTCTGGTTGGCCAGACCCTGCACAACAATCGATGAGGACTGAACACCGACATTACCTGCCGTGGCAGCAATAAGAGGCATGAAAAAGGCCATCTCGGGATAAATACCAAGGTCCGCCTCAAAAAGACCTATTATCTGCGAAACCAGTATCCCGCCGGTAAGACCCACCAGGAGCCAGGGCAGTCTTGCCCGTGTAAGTATCCATACTTTATCGGTCGATTCAATATCTTCAGAAATACCTGCAATAAGCTGATAGTCCTTTTCAGCCTCCTCCTTCATCACATCAACCACATCGTCAATTGTGATCCTTCCGGCCAGCCTGCCTATCTGATCAACGACAGGCAATGCAACAAGGTCATATTTATGCATAATATTGGAAACCTCATCTGATGTGGTGTCAGTTCTTACCGAGATGACATCTGCATTCAGCAGGTCCCTGATCTGTGAATGCCGGGAGCTGAGAAGCAGCTTTTTCAGTGAGAGAGTCCCCCTTAGCATGTTGGCATCGTCAACGACATATACAAAGTAAACCTCATCAACATTTTCTGCCTGTTTTCGCATTTCACGAATGCTGGTAACCACGTTCCAGTTTTCATTCACCTTGATAAGCTCCTTTGCCATCAGTCCGCCGGCACTGTTCTCATCATACGAAAGCAGATCGACTATATCTCCCGCATGCTCAAAATCAGCCATTTGTACAAGAACTGCCTCTTTGAGCTCCCGGGGAAGTTCTCCCAGCACATCAGCAGCATCGTCGGTATCCATATTTTTTATCAACTGGCCGGCGATCATTTTGGGAGGAAGGTTTTTCAGAACCCTCTTTCTTTCGTCTATATCAAGTTCTATCAGTACATCTGCCGCTGTTTCATCATCGAGAAGTGTAAATAAGTATCTGCCCTGTTCATCCTCCAGCCTTGTGTATATTTCAGCTATATCGGCAAAATGCAGTTCGGCTATGAGCTGGTTAACGGCATCCAGGTTTTCCTGGTCAATGTTTTCGCGCAACTGATCAATAAATTCATGGCTTATTTCAAACTGCATGGAGTAGTATTTTAGGAAGTTGTTTTATCGTGAACAGTATTATCCGGGGTATCATTGTAATATCCGTTATTATTTAGTAGTGGTGAGATATAGTTAGTCAGACAGACAAAATCACCAAATGTGAGTTGCTCGGGGCGTTTTGAGAAAAGTTCCTCTGCTTTTTCATTTCCCTGGAATGTCTTCTGCCGGTCAATTTGCTCAGTGTTTGTCTTTTCCGGGTTAATCTTTTTCCTTTCTGTTTTTTCCCGGTTCATCTTATCCCGGAAATTCTCATAGGTGCCGGGAAGATTATCTTTTGATCTTTTTTTACCGTTAAGAAAAACAGAAAGGGAATTTCGCAGCATTTTCCTTCTCTGGTTAAAGGCTGTTTTTACTATCCTGAAAAACAACTGTTCGTTGCAGTCAAGACAGAAAACCGGTTTACGGCTTAGTCTTAACACAGCCGATTTGACTCTGGGAGGAGGGACGAATACCTGTGGTCCCACACTGAATAAATATTCGGTTTTGTAAAAGGCCTGTATCAGCACACTGAGAATACCGTATATTTTTGTACCGGGGGGTGAAGCTATCCTTTCCGCAACCTCTTTCTGCAGCATGCATACAACTTCGCTTACGAATGCCCTGTTTTCGAGAATACTGAATAATATCCTGCTGGAAATATTATAAGGAAAATTACCTATTATGGCAACAGGGGGAGAATGGTTTTTATTAACGGGATAATTCAAAAAGTCCACTTCATGAATTTTGTCTGAAATTTCCGGGAAACGGTTTCTCATATATTCTGCCGATTCCCTGTCAATTTCCACAACGCTGGTAGTGAAATTATTGTTTTCAAGCAGAAATTGAGTAAGCATTCCCATTCCCGGACCAATTTCAATAACCTCATTATATCCGCTACCGGACAGGGATCCGGTAATTTTTTCAGCGATATTTTTATCGGCAAGAAAATGCTGGCCAAGGCTTTTTTTAGGACTTACCGGGATCATAATAATAAAATTCAGAGATGCTGATTCTTAAAGTAAACTAAACAAATTAAAAATACAGCAAAATCTTCTAATAAAACATCTGTCCTGTCCCGAAAAACAATTTACCGGATTTTTCGCATGCCTTCCGGGTTTTTTGTGATCATTGGGGACTGGCATTTTTATGCCTGAGAAATCCTCATCAACTTAAGTTCACAAAAGGTCATGAACATACCATGAGGATTCCATACATCTGAAATACTGAAGCTGATTTATATGTCAAATACAATTAATATATTATCAGTTACATAAACATGCTTTGTACGTATGAAAGGCCGTATAACGACAGACAGAATATCAATGAAGTATTCCGGATCAGGCTACCTTAAGCTTCTTGAAGTTTATTTTCTCCAGTTTTCCCCGGGCAAATTTGATGTCGATATGAAGTTTGCCGTTTTTTCCCGATGGCATTTCAAACATCGGGTCAATCATTATTGCCTCGCATATGGAACGCAGTCCCCTCGCTCCAAGCTTAAACTCAATTGATTTATCCACAATATACTCCATAACATCCTCGTCTATTTCAAGAGTGATCCCATCCATGCTGAAAAGTTTGACGTACTGTTTTATCATTGAATTTTTCGGCTCTGTAAGGATGGAGCGAAGGGTATCCCTGTCGAGCGGATTAAGATATGTGAGCACGGGCAGCCTTCCTATTATCTCAGGAATCAGTCCGAAAGCCTTAAGATCCTGTGGAGCTATATACTGCAGGAGATTATTGCGGTCAACCTGTTCTGCCCTGGCCGAAGCCGAATAACCCACCACTTTGGTGTTAAGCCGTATGGCAATCTTTTTTTCAATACCGTCAAATGCACCGCCGCAGATAAATAGAATATTCTTGGTATTAACCGGAATCATTTTCTGGTCGGGATGTTTTCTTCCGCCCTGTGGCGGCACATTGACCACTGAACCTTCAAGCAGCTTCAGCAGTCCCTGCTGCACACCCTCGCCGCTGACATCACGTGTTATTGACGGATTGTCACTTTTACGGGCTATTTTGTCTATCTCGTCGATAAAAACGATACCTCTTTCGGCCGATTCCACATTGTAGTCCGATACCTGCAGCAGCCTGGTGAGTATGCTTTCAATATCCTCACCCACGTATCCCGCTTCGGTAAGTACCGTGGCATCAACTATGGTGAAGGGAACATGAAGCATTTTTGCAATTGTTCTGGCCAGTAATGTTTTTCCCGTTCCTGTCTCACCCACCAGTATAATATTCGATTTTTCTATTTCAACATCCTGATCATCCCTGTGATTTCCCTGCATAAGCCTTTTATAGTGGTTATACACGGCCACAGAGATGAACTTTTTTGCATCATCCTGGCCAATTACATACTGGTCGAGAAAATTTTTGATTTCCAGGGGCTTAAGCAACTTGATATGTTGAAGGTCGAGGTCGGACTTTGATTTAACCTCTTCCCTGACAATGCCGTATGCCTGCTCTGCGCATGAGTCGCATATATGCCCCGAAACACCGGCAATAAGCAGATTTGTTTCCTTTTTTGTTCTGCCGCAGAAGGAGCATCTTTCAGATTTTTTGTCGTTTGAATAAGCCATAATGAATCCGGTTAAATCAGGTTAATCAATCCCGCTTCCATGATTTTTTCATTCTTCATCGGTTTATCAGGCTGAACTCAGGAAACGGGAATGTAAAACTAATTCATTTACATGTAATATGGAAATTTTATTGCATCTCATTAGGCTTTAAAGGTAAAAAAACCGCATCCTTCCGAATGCGGTTCATAATCCCGTTTAATGACCGGCTAATGCCTTAAGGATAAACGGCTTATTTTGATTTTTTGATGTCTCTTACCAGTACCTCATCAATCATACCGTATTTTTTTGCCTCCTCGGAGGTCATCCAGAAATCACGGTCGGAATCTTTCTCAACCTTGTCAAACGATTTCCCGGTATGAAACGCAAGGATTTCGTAAAGTTCCTTTTTAAGTTTCTGGATTTCGCGCACGGTTATTTCGATATCTGAAACGGGCCCCTGTGCTCCTCCCATGGGCTGATGTATCATCATCCGTGAGTGCTTTAATCCCGAGCGCTTTCCTTTTGTACCGGCGGCCAGGATTATTGCCGACATGGAAGCGGCCATCCCGGTGCATATGGTCGATACATCTGAACCTATGTACTGCATGGTGTCATATATTCCAAGTCCTGCATGTACCGAACCTCCCGGACTGTTAATATATATCTGGATGTCTTTCGACGGATCGGATGATTCAAGATACAGCAGCTGGGCCTGTATGATGTTTGCAACATAATCGTCTATCGGAAGCCCCATAAATATTATCCGGTCCATCATCAGGCGTGAGAATACGTCCATGGAGGCTATGTTGAGCTGTCTCTCCTCAATGATTGTGGGCGATATATACGAGTTAAGAAGGGACTGGTAACTGTCAATCCTCGAGCCACTTAATCCCATGTGGCCGGTGGCATATTTGCGAAAATCCTTGTCTTTGTTCATTATTTGTAGTTTTCGTTTTTTACTGCAGCAAAATTAGTAAACATATCTGAGAATAAAACCAGTATATTAGTTTTGCCATCCTGTGGTTATATATAATTACCGGCGAACCCTTGAAAAAATTGTCAGTGCAAAAGAATCCGGAATAAAACAACGGGATGATGATTTCACCATCCGGCATTATAATGAGGATTATTCAAATAACCCGGCAAACTTATCCTCTTTTACTTTTTTTTCTTCCAGGCTGACTGTCTCCTTAACCAGCTGTGTAATCTTCTCCTGGAACTTCTGTTCATAGAGTCTTCTTCTTTCCTCTTCCTTTTTCAGCATCTCACCTGCGTAATTATTAAGGTGTTCTTCCGGTACGTTAGCCATGCCATATTGCTGGAATTGCATCAGAACCTGCTGTTTTGCCAGCTCTTCCACCTCTGCAGGCTCAACCTTCAGTTCAAATTTTTTGATCAGTGAATCCTGTATAAGCTGCCATTTAAGATCATTCTTAACTTTTTCAAAGTCTTTTTCCAGGTCTTCTTCAGTCACTTTGCCTTTATTAGACTCCAGCAGCCAGCGTTTGATAAATTCTTCCGGCAATCCGGTTTTTATCTTCCCTGTCAACTTTTCCCTGGTGTCAAGGAACAGCTTGTAGTCACTGTTCTGGGAATATGCTTTTTCTATCTCTTCCTTGAGCCTGTCCCGGAACTCTTTTTCCGATTTTACCTCTCCTTCTCCGAATGCCTTGTCGAAAAGTTCCTGGTTGATCTCCGCCTTTTCCCACCGGTTTATTTCTTCAATGGTGAGCTGGAAATGCATTGATTCTTCTTCCAGTTTCTCCTTATCAACTTTCAGCAGCCGGGCGAGTTCTGCTTCATCGGGATATGCTTTTTTAAGGTCGAGCTGCAGGATTTCACCGGGCCTGGCTCCGGTAAGCTGCTTTTGAATCTCCTCATCTTTAATTACGCGCATTGAAAGAGATGCATCTTCAACGGTTATTCCCTCTTCAATTACGTCCCCTTCAGGACTTAGCTGGCTGAGTTTTCCTTTTATCACATCTTCTTCACCAACCTCCCCGGCGTTGATCATCTCTCCGAAGCGGCTTGCATAACTGTCTGCATGCTTATCAAGCAGAGTCTTATCGACATCTATAACGTAATAGGGCAGCTTATCCTTTTTTGAAAGGTTAACCTCAATTTCCGGTGCAATGCCGATATCGAAAACAAACTCGAAATTTTCCTGCTCATCAAAATCAATCTCTTTCTGTTCTTCTTTATTTGTAAGAGGTTCGCCAAGAATATTCAGTTTCTCGTCTTCAATGAATTTTGTCAGCGATTCGGAAACGAGCTTGTTAATCTCTTCAAGAAGCACGGGTTTATAGTACATTCGGCGTATCATACCCATGGGTACCATTCCCGGTCTGAACCCCGGCATATTTGCCTGCCTTTTGTAATCTTTGAGTTTATTGCTTACCTGTTTATCGTAATCAGATTTTTCGACCCGGATCCTTATAAGTGCATTAAGATCGTCCTTGTTTTCTTTGGTTACTTCCATGGAAACTGTTTTATTTATGATTATTGAAATGACCTGAAAAAATATCCGGCAGGAATTCAGCTTATATCAAGCCGGCAGAGGCCGGTGAAAAAACCGTCAAAACTCCATTATCAATGTGGGCTGTTTGACGGTTTTTTTCTGTGCGGATGAAGGGACTCGAACCCCCACGTCTTTCGGCACTAGATCCTAAGTCTAGCGCGTCTACCAATTCCGCCACATCCGCGAAAAACAGGCGCAAAGATATTCAAAAAATATTACAAACCCGAATTTAACTTAAAAAATTTATCCTCTGCAGGTTACCTTTTGCCTTACGGCGGAAATTAAGGATAAAAAAGATTCTACTGGCTGATTTGAGTCTGATAAGGGCCTTTTACAAAAAGCACCTCAAGTGGTGACTTCTGAAAGATTTTACCGGAGCAGGGAAAAGTTCTCCCCGAGGTACAGTTTTCTGACCTGTTCATCTTCGGCAAGTTCTTCGGCATTGCCCGACTTAAGTATATTACCTTCAAACAGGAGATAGGCCCTGTCGGTTATTGAAAGGGTTTCATGAACATTATGGTCTGTAATCAATATGCCTATATTTTTCTCCTTCAGTTTGACTACAATTTTTTGTATATCCTCAACCGCGATGGGATCGACTCCTGCAAAAGGTTCATCCAGCAGAATAAAGCTGGGTTTCAGGGCCAGTGATCTTGCAATCTCTGTGCGCCGTCTTTCCCCGCCGGAGAGTTGAATGCCGAGATTTTTTCTGATATGCTGCAGGCCGAATTCTTCAAGCAGTGTTTCCACACGTTCTTTTTGTTCATCTTTTGGTATACCCGACATTTCAAGCACTGCATTGAGATTGTCTTCAACCGAAAGCTTTCGGAAAACAGAGGCTTCCTGGGCAAGATAACCTATTCCCTTCTGGGCCCTTCTGTAGACGGGTTCGTCGGTAATGTTATTATCATTCAGGTAAATTGAACCCTCATTTGGCGTTATCAGTCCCACTATCATATAAAAGGAAGTTGTTTTCCCGGCGCCGTTAGGTCCGAGCAAACCAACTATTTCCCCCTGTTTGACGTCTATTGAGACATGATCTACAACCGTACGCTTACGATATCTCTTTACAAGGTCCCTGGTTTTCAATGTCATTAGGTCATCCATTTCCTGAGGGTGAATTTGGTGTTAATACACAACGGTGTTATATCAACCTTGTTGTCCGGTCGCTATCTGCTCTTTTTTTATTATGCGTTTTGATAACTTGATACCAACTTCATACAGGAACATAAGGGGAAAGGCAACCAGTATCTGGCTGAAAACATCAGGCGGTGTTATGATTGCCGAAAGAGCCAGTACAATGACCAGTGAATGCCTGCGGTATTTTTTCAGAAACTCGGGAGTTACAAGACCGATTTTTGTCAGAAAATATATCAGCACCGGAAGTTCAAATAATATTCCGGCTGCCAGTGCAATGGCAGTTACTGTTGAAATGTATGACATCAGGTTGATCTGGTTGTTAACCTCTGCACTCACCTGGTAGGAGCCCAGAAAGTTCACCGACAGGGGAATTATAATATAGTATGCAAAGAGGACACCAAGGATAAAAAGGAGTGAAATGTAAAAAACGGCGCCACGGGCGTATATCTGTTCCCTTTCATAAAGGGCGGGGCCTATGAACCTCCACATTTCAAAGATCAGATAGGGGAATGCCATTATCAGCCCTATAATAAACGATACCATAATATGTGTTGTAAACTGTCCCGCCATATTGATGTTGATCAGTTGAAACGGCTCAGCATTAATACAGAGGGCTTTGATCCCTATGTATGTTCCGAATGCACACAGGTTGCGGTTGGTGAAGAACTCGGGTGTTTTTGGAGCTATTATTACATTGGAAAATATAAAATCCTTGAACACGAATGCCACTATCGCGAATACAATAATTGACATTATTGATCTTACCAGATGCCACCTCAGGGCTTCCAGGTGGTCAAGGAAAGACATTTCGTTGCTGCTGCTGCTTGTCATGATGCAAAGAAAATAAATTTTTAGACAACACCTTCTTTTAATATGTCATGCAAATGTATAATACCGGCATATGATCCGTTTTTAAGAATCAGGAGTTGTGTAATATTATGTTGTTTCATCTTGTTAAAAGCTTCGATAGCCATTGAATCAAAATCAATGGTTTGAGGATTGCGGGTCATTATGTCAGATGCCCGCAGAGAATTTATGTCGCTGTTTTTTTCAAGCATCCTCCTAAGGTCTCCGTCGGTAACTATCCCTTCAAGTTTACCGTTTTGATCCAGAACGGCTGTCGCTCCCAGTCTTTTTGATGATATCTCGACAATAGTATTCAGGACCGTATCATTTATGGTTACCCTGGGAATCTTATTTTCATGGGAAAAGTCAGACACTCTCATATAAAGTTTTTTCCCAAGCGATCCACCCGGATGGAATTTTGCGTAATCTTTTTCTGTGAAGCCCCGGCATTCAAGGAGACAAACTGCCAGGGCGTCCCCGGCAACCATCTGCACCGTAGTGCTTGAAGTAGGGGCAAGGTTGTTGGGGCAAGCCTCCTTTTCCACCGGTGTTAATATATTCAGATCTGAATGATGGCTAAGGAATGAGTCTTTGTTTGACACCATTGCAATGATTTTGTTCCCGAGATTTTTTATAAGCGGAACAAGAAGCTTAATTTCCGGTGAATTGCCGCTTTTTGATATAAACAGGACAATGTCATTTTCCTGGATAATGCCCAGATCGCCATGAATTGCATCGGCTGCATGCATGAATATTGAAGGTGTGCCGGTAGAGTTAAGGGTGGCAACTATTTTGTTCCCGATTATTGCGCTCTTCCCGATACCTGTAACTATAAGACGGCCCCGGCTCTGGAAAATAAGGATCACTGCACGGGCAAAATCATCATTAATAAACCCGGCCAGGTTACTTACAGCAAGAGCTTCCGCTTCAATGGTCTCTTTTGCAATCTTATTTATATTATCAGGAGAAAGAACACTCATCAGGCAAAAATAAGTTTGTTACTGCAAAAAATAATAATGCAGTTATTTAAACTTCAATGTTAAAAATATTTAATAAGTTTATCTTTAGATAAAAAAAAGTGTAAATTTAATTTGCAAAGTTATTCAATTAAAGCATATAAAAATACGCTGTTTTTTAATTTGATTTTTCAGTTGTTATATAATATTACTATCTTAAATTTTGTTTTAGTATATAGAATTGAAACAATTATCATAATAATTGGTTTATTAATGTAATATATTTGTTACAAGTTGTTTTTTGCACGGTTTTTGATAATGATGTCAGAATTTTTATTATTTATTTATGGAAATGGGAATTAAGTCCGGAATATCGTTACAGGATAACCTGAAGACCATTTTTGGCTTTACCAGCTTTAAGGGTAACCAGGAAGATATCATCCGGAATGTGATGGACGGGAATGACAGTTTTGTTCTTATGCCTACCGGGGGAGGCAAATCATTATGTTACCAGCTGCCTGCAATTCTTCTTGACGGTACTGCAATTATTATATCTCCCCTTATTGCCCTGATGAAAAATCAGGTTGATGCTATCAGGGCATTCAGTGCAGATGACGGAGTGGCACATTTTATGAATTCATCCCTTACAAAGGCTTCCATACAGAAAGTCAAGGAAGATCTCCTTGCGGGGAAAACAAAGATGTTGTATGTGGCACCCGAATCACTCACAAAAGCTGAAAATGTTAAATTCCTCAAGCAGGTAAAAGTATCATTTTATGCCATTGATGAGGCACACTGTATCTCTGAGTGGGGCCACGATTTCCGTCCCGAGTACAGAAGGATCAGGTCTATCATAAATGAAGTCGGGGTGGCACCGATAATTGCTCTTACAGCCACCGCCACACCAAAGGTTCAGCATGATATTCAGAAGAACCTCGGGATGCTTGAGGCAAATGTTTACAAGTCCTCCTTCAACAGGCCGAACCTCTATTATGAGATAAGGCCAAAAGTTCATGCCACAAAGGAAATAATCAGGTTTATAAAGAATAACCAGGGTAAATCCGGTATTGTCTATTGCCTCAGCAGGAAGAAGGTTGAAGAGCTGGCGGAAACATTGATGATTAATGGTATAAAAGCATTGCCATACCATGCAGGAATGGATTCTGCCACCAGGTCCGCCAATCAGGACAGCTTTTTGATGGAAGACGCCGATGTGATTGTTGCCACAATAGCTTTTGGCATGGGCATTGACAAACCCGATGTTCGCTTTGTCATTCATTACGACATCCCCAAAAGTCTGGAGGGTTACTACCAGGAGACCGGCAGGGCCGGAAGGGACGGAGGTGAAGGAAAATGTATCACATTTTACCGTTACAAGGATATTCAGAAGCTTGAAAAGTTCATGCAGAACAAACATATTGCAGAGCAGGAAATAGGTAGGCAGCTGTTACTTGAAACCGTTTCCTATGCAGAATCTTCTGTTTGCCGAAGAAAGCACCTGCTTCATTATTTTGGTGAGGAATACAGGGAAGATAATTGCGAGAACTGCGATAATTGCATCCATCCGAAAACAAGGTTTGAAGGCAAAGAGCACATATTACTTGTGCTGAAAACTGTTTTGTCTGTAAAGGAAAAATTCAAGGCAGAACATATTGCCGATATAATTACCGGAAAAAAATCCCAGGCTGTACAAACTTACAAGCATAATGAACTGTCTGTTTTCGGTGAAGGCAGTGACAGTTCAGTGAAGTACTGGCTGGCCGTTATACGTCAGGCCATGATCGCCAGGTTGCTTGTCAAGGAAATTGAAAATTACGGGCTGCTGAGGCTGAGCCCCAAAGGACATGCCTTTTTGGAAAATCCCCACTCCTTTATGCTGATAGAGGAGGAGGATTATGATCACAACGATATGGACGACTCAAACGGCTCTCCCGCCGGGAAAACAAGTACGGTAGATCTGGAGCTGCTTCATATCCTGAAAGATCTCAGGAAAAAAGTCGCTAAAAGGCACAATCTGCCGCCATTTGTGATTTTTCAGGACCCTTCCCTTGAGGATATGGCACTTCAGTATCCTGTCAGCATAGATGAGATGCAGAATATCGCAGGTGTAGGGTCAGGTAAGGCTCAGCGCTATGGAAGGGAGTTTGTTGACCTGATAAAAACCTATGTCGAGGATAATGAGATAATCCGTCCGCAGGATATGGTTGTTAAATCGGTTGTCAATAAATCGGGTGTCAAGGTGTCAATAATCCAGGCCATAGACAGGAAGATGAGTCTCGATGATATCGCGGCCTCAAAGAACCTGGAGATGCACGAGCTGCTTACCGAGATTGAGGCAATCGTTAATTCAGGCACCAGGATTAATCTTGATTATTATATTGACGGATTGATAGATGAGGAAAGACAGATGGAGGTTTTTGATTATTTCCGTGAGGAAGCGGAAACCGAATCAATAGAAGAGGCACTGACTGAACTTGGCGAGGATGATTATTCTGAGGAAGACCTCAGGCTGATGAGGATCAAATTCCTTTCAGAACTGGGGAATTGATTCTCTTCTGTACAATATTTTATTTTAAATTCCGGTCGCCGATGGCCGGTTTTTTTATGGATTTATAATTTGATTAGCCTGTTTTATACGGATTAATGTAATATTTTTGTTTTTTTAGCGTCTTCGGATATGAACCGGCGTTATTACCACTACAATGATACTTCCTCATGCAAAAAATTCTTGAAATTCAGCAACTAACCAAACACTATGGCAGAATAAAAGCTGTGCATAACCTCAGTATTGATGTGGAGAAAGGACAGGTGTTCGGTATTTTAGGACCAAACGGGAGCGGAAAAACAACCACCCTGTCCATTATAATGGGTATAATACATCAGCAATCCGGTTCTTTCTCATGGTTTGGCAGCTCATCCGGCAGTTCCGTCTGGAAAAAAAATGTCGGCAGCCTGATCGAGGTGCCAAATTTTTACCCCTATCTGAGCCTTGAAAATAATCTGAAGATAATTGCCGTGATTAAAGATGTTTCTGCCGGTGATACTGACCGGGTTCTGAAGATTACCGGTCTGTATGAGAGAAAACATTATCCTTACAGCACTATGTCCCTTGGCATGAAACAGCGTCTGGCTATGGCCTCGGTGCTGCTCGGAGACCCGGAGGTAATGGTTTTGGATGAACCAACCAACGGTCTTGATCCTGAAGGGATAGCTGAGGTGAGAAGCATTATCCGGGGCGAGGCTGTAAAGGGAAAAACAGTTATCCTGGCCAGTCATATACTTGCCGAGGTTGAAAAGGTATGTACGCATGTTGCCGTACTTAAGGGCGGAGAACTTATGGCTGCAGGCCGGGTGGATGAGCTTCTGGGCGGTGACCAGGTGTTTTTAATCTCTGCACCTTCTGTCGGGCTTCTTGAAGAGCCTCTTGTAAGGGCAGGAATTGCAAAAACAACCGAGATAAAGGGTGATGACCTTGTTATCACCTGCGACCTGTCAACCCGGGCTTCTGATATTAATGAATTTGCGTTTAAGCATGATATCGTCCTTTCAAAGCTTGTTCCGGTGAAAAAAAGTCTGGAATCCCAGTTCCTTGAACTTGTCAGGTAAATTAATTACAAAAACATTGCCGAAAAAATAATGATCCATGCACAAACTATTGAATATTGAGCTTTTAAAGCTTCTTAACTACACCTCTTTCAAGGTGATTCTGGGGTTACATCTTGCCCTTTTTTCCCTGGTGGTTTTTGTTTCTTCTCAAATCAACATCGAAGTACCCGGTTTCGATACTACCAATCTGTTCAGGTTCCCTCATGTATGGAATTATTTTGCCTGGGTTGCAAGCTGGTTTAATCTGCTTCTGGCCATACTTATTATAATGGTTACCGGAAATGAATTCTCATTCCGCACATTCAGGCAACATGTGATTGACGGACTTACCCGGCAGGATCTTATTAATGGTAAGCTGATAGTTATCTTTTTGATTGCTGCATACGGTTTTGCCCTTGTTTTTTTAAGTGCCGTGATTTACGGACTGGTCTATTCAGAAGGGATAACCCCGGGAAGCTTTTTTTCCGGTATTGATATCCTTCTGATATATTTTGTGCAGGCTGTTGCATATATGGTAATTGGACTGCTTCTTGTTGTTTTGCTCAGAAGTACGGCACTGTCCATCATCCTCTTTGTCTTGCTGCGGTTTCCCATTGAACCAATAATCAGAAGTTTTTTCCCCCAGGCTGCCAGACCTTTTTTCCCCATGAAGGTTGTTGGCGGACTGACTCCGCTGCCTGAATTTTTAAGTATCTCTTCCGAAAACACCCTTGAAACAGCTAATGGACAGAATGCCCTTACTTTCAGCGAGATGGGGCTGGCAGGCAGGGAGCTTCCCGTTTATCTGCAGCTGCTGCTGGCCGCTGCCTATACCATTCTCTTTTTGGTCATAACCTGCCTTTTATTAAAAAAACGTGACCTGTAGATTTTGTCCGTTTCTTCAAACTTTGTATACTTACCCTTTTAAAAAATGAGGTTTTGATGCCTGTAGTGAAAAGGCTGGCATCGTTTAACTGTTAAACAGCTAATATGCATTGGTTTGATCTGCTGATTTTTGTTCTTTACATGTTCCTGGTTCTTGGTATAGGGTTCTATTTTCTTCGAAAAAACCGGGATGCCGATGATTATTATGTAGGCGGCAGAAATATGGGCAGTTTGCATGTTGGCCTCTCTGTTGTGGCTACCGATGTGGGAGGCGGATTTTCCATAGGACTTGGCGGACTCGGTTTTATTATGGGGCTGGCCGGTTCATGGATGCTGTTTACCGGACTTATCGGAGCATGGCTGAGTGCTGTTATTCTGATTCCCAAAGTACATCCGCTGGGAAAAGAGAAGAAATTCTTTACCTTCCCGCAGATCTTTGCACACTTTTACAATCCCCGGGTTGCCATGATGGCAGGTGTCATATCTGCAATAGGTTATCTCGGCTTCACCAGCTCACAAATACTTGCCGGGGCAAAACTTGCATCTGCTGCCTTTGTCAATCTTGACATGAACACTGCCCTGATCGTTATGGGTGTGATAGCAGTGGGTTATACCGTTATGGGAGGGATCAAGGCGGTTATTTATACCGACACCTTTCAGTGGATAATTTTGATGGGCGGTCTTATCTTTATTGGTATTCCTGCAGGTTATTTTGCCATAGGCGGCATGCCGGCAATCAAAGAAACTTTGTCTCCGGAATTTATGTCTTTCAGTAATGTCCCGTGGCAAACCCTGGTGAACTGGACCGTGACAATAATTCCTATCTGGTTCGTGGGTATGACACTCTACCAGAGGATCTACTCAACACGGGGAGTTAAGCAGGCTAAAAGGGCATGGTTTATTGCAGGGATTTTCGAGTGGCCTTTTATGGCAATGATGGGGGTTATTCTTGGTCTCTTCTCCAGGGTTGCCTATGAAAACGGCATGTTTGAATATCTCGGCTTTATGGCGGGAGGAGACCTGGACCCTGAGAAGGGGCTTCCCCTGCTGCTGAGGACCGTTCTGCCGGTGGGACTGATGGGGCTTATGATGTCGGCCTATTTTTCGGCCATAATGTCAACGGCAGACAGCTGCCTGATGGCGGCTTCGGGCAATGTGCTGACAGATATCCTTTCAAGGATATTCAGAATAGAAGGTAAAGACAGGGTGATGCTGCGACTTTCACAGTTACTTACCCTTATTATCGGTATTCTTGCTCTTCTGCTGGCCGCCTCTATGGAGAATGTGCTGGAGCTGATGCTTTATTCCTATGCCTTCATGGTTTCCGGATTGCTGGTTCCGGTTATCGGTGCCTTCTTCATGAAAAAGCACACCCCTGTTGCAGCTTTCTGGGCTATGCTTACGGGCGGGGGCACCACCCTGGCGCTGACCGTTACCGGTATTCCTCTTCCTTTTAGCCTTGACCCCAATATATTCGGCATATCTGTTTCTGCAGTTGTGTTTTTATCGCTGACCGGACTGCTGCCGGGGAGGGAAGATAACTGACAGGCCGTTTTGCTTTTGGCCGGCCGGAAAAAAGAAAAGGCTGCCCGGAAGGGACAGCCTCTGCTGGGGTTTGTTGCCGTTTAACAGGTCAGTCAATACTGAATATCCCGTCTTCAAGTCCCTGATTGATCTCAATCGATTTTACCTCCATATCAAAGGTTTGAGGTCCGACCTGCTGCTTCATAAGGAAGGGGAACTTCATACCGTCAACCTCCCTGTAATCTTCATAGTCGGTTATCTGGGTTACCTGACCCATAGGCGACTCCTGCGTGGTGACGGTGCGAAGCTTCAGGCCGCTGTCAATACTGAAAAACTCGGTAATAGTTATGTCGCGCGGACTGGTTATGTTGATTTTATAGGCATTTTCACCATTAACATTTTCAACACCGTCCAGTTTCAGCGTAAACCCTCTCTCCCTGTAACTCAACTCCGGATTCATAAGGGCCTGCATTTTCATCTCTTCAAGCATATCTCCCTCTATCTCCATAGTGCCCTGCATACCGCTTGCCTTTCCCCGTGTGCCGTCAAACACTTGTTGCTGCATTACATTGCCGCCCATGCTCATAACCGATCTGTACTTGTCCGGTGCCTTCTGCTGTATCATCATATCCAGGGTCATCCCCTGTATGCTTGCACTCATGTCGATGGTCAGATCTTTGATCTGCCTCATCCTTTCAGCGCCTCCAACAGCATTTACATAGTTTTCGATCACTCCGGCTGCTGTCACTCCCTCTTCGGGAACTATTCCTGCATCCTCTATCCGGCGGCCAAAGGCATCGAAAAACATAACTTCGCCGTTATCACTGAACTTTTCAAGTGTTTCGGATATCTCGGACTTATTTCCTCCTACTATAATATAACTGTTGTCCGGCCTGATATACTTTTCGGCCATCTGCATGACATCATCTGCCGTTACCCGGCTGAGTTTTTCAAGGTATGTATCATAATAGTCCGCCGGCAGACCGTAACGCTCTATATTGAGGGCAAAACCTGCTATGGTGCGGGGACTTTCAAGTGATCGGGCAAAGCTTCCGTTAAGGTAATTCTTTATCAGCTCAAGAGTCTCCTCATCTGCAGGCTCGTCTGTCATTCTGTGCATTTCGTAAAGAATTTCACTTATTGTACTGTCGGTAACAGAATTGCGGACCTCGGTGCGGGCATTGAACCTGCTCACCAGCCTGTTGGTGGAGAGACTTGACCTTGCTCCGTAAGTATAACCCTTATCCTCCCTGAGGTTCTGCATAAGCCTTCCGCTGAAGACCCCGCCGCCCAGGATACTGTTCATCACACTTACCTTTATGGCATCAGGATCACCGGGTTTCAATACAACCGGGTAAGTAACAGAAACGACCGACTGTACCGCTCCTGTCCTGTCAGCCATTGCCACCCTCTTACCTTCCGGGGGAAGAGGTGTCTCATAGTTGTGAACAGGAACATCGCCGGGTTGCCAGTTGCCAAAATACTGATCCATAAGTTTTTCGGCTTCATCTGTTTTTATATCGCCTACAATTACCATATAGGCAGCATTCGGCTTGAAATAGCTGTTGTAATAATCAATCAGCATTTCCCGCCTTATATTGGATACACTTTCTTCTGTGGTCACTTCCCCGAAAGGGTGATCCCTGCCATATACCAGGACGGTCGAGATATTGCTGACCATGGCACTGGCATCGGTCTTTACCGTTGACAATCCGGTAATGGTCTGGGTAATGTTCTTCTGCAGCTCATCTTCCGGGAATGAAGGATTCATAAGAATGTCAGACATCAGATCAAGAAGCTTGTCCGTATGCCTGGTAAGTGACGATCCGTACATGCCGGTTGAAAAAGTGCTCAGCGACGCACCTGTAAAATCAATTTCTTCATCTATCTCAGCTTTGTCCCGGTTTGTTGTGCCTGATCTCATCAATGAGCCGGCCATGTTTACATATCCCTTTGCATCATATTCCATTACCGGATCTATGTCAAGAGTCAGCTGAAAGGACACAACAGGGATATTGTGGTTTTCCACCACTATCACTTTCATCCCGTTATTAAGGGTGAATGTCTGGTAGTCGCCAATCTGGATTACCGGGGCGGGACCGGGTTCCGGTGGCGTCGACCTGTCTATCTGTGCGTTGAGGGGTACAAGATAAACGATAAAAAGAATAAAAAGAGTAAGTCGTTTCATTATTTCAGTTAGTTTGGTTTGTCGTTTATATTGAGATAATATTAAAAGCAAAAAACCGGTTGCCGGACTCCATATTCACCCAGGCTGTGGTTCTGCCGTAACAGTTTAATTTTGTTGTTCGGGAAGATAATAGAGTACCACCCTGTTATCTTCAGTAAAATAACGCTGTGCCACATCAAGTATATCCTGTCGGGTAACGGACATGTACCGGTCAATCTCTGTGTTTATTCTGCCTGCATTACCAAACATTGTGTGATAGGTTGCAAGGCTGCCGGCCCTGCTGGCCATGGTGGTATTGTTGTTCACAAACTGGCTTTCAACCTGGTTCTTCAGCTTTTCCATTTCCTGTTCGCTTATCAGGTTGTTTTTAACTTTTTCAATCTCATTGTTTATTGCATCTTCCAGGTTTTTCGGGTCTATCCCCATATTGGGGAAGGCATATATGAGTGAGAGCCCGGGATCCTCCAGGGCCATTGGCATAGCCATGACCTGCAGGGCAACCTGCTGCTCGTCTACCAGACGGCGGTACAGCCTGCTGCTTTGGCCGCGCGACAGCAATCTGCCGAGCATATCGACTGCATAATAATCGTCGGTGCCGCGGGCAGGTATATTGTAAGCCTGTATCACAAGGGGTAACTGGATATTGTCATAAACAGTATCCCTTATTTCGGCATTGCGTCGCGGCTCGGTAACATCGGGACGCCGGACTTCTTTGTTTCCCGCAGGGATATCACCAAAATATGCCTCAACAAGACCTTTTGTCTTATCGATATCTATGTCGCCTGCAATTACAAGAACTGCATTATTCGGAACATAGAACATCTCATGAAATTCCCTGAACTCATGGTCCTCGGCATCCCTGATATGGTTTTCATCGCCGATGACCACCCAGCGGTAAGGGTGCCGGGTAAACGCCCTTCTCATGGTTTCATAAAGAATGGTCCCGTAGGGCTGGTTGTCCATCGTCTGCTTCTTCTCTTCAATAACTACATCTTTCTGGGTCTGGATGCCCACCGAGTCAACCGAAGCATGCATAAGGCGTTCGGATTCCAGCCACAACCCCAGCTCAAGCTGGTTAGACGGCAGCAGCACGTAATAGTTGGTGACGTCAAAACTGGTATAGGCATTTAATGAGCCGCCGGCCCTTTCAACATACTCCGAAAACTGTCCTCGCGGAATATGTTTGGTGCCTTCAAACATTAAATGTTCGAAAAAATGAGCAAAACCTGTACGGTCAGGTTTTTCATTTTTTGATCCCACGTGGTACATAATATTTGTTACCACTATCGGGGTGGAGTTGTCCTGGTGAAGGATCACGTGTAATCCGTTGTCAAGCTTGTACTCTGTAAATTCAATCTCTACAGCTTGTCCGGAAAGAATCGTGAATACTGCCAGCCATAAAAGACCTGTCAGAAATAGTTGTCTCATTTTAATTGGAATTTGAATTTTGATGAGTAAATTGATATTTGTATTACAGAATCAGAATAAAGTTAACAAAACTGCACCTAATATGGTTTAAAAAACTGTTAAAAATAATAAAGTTTTTTCAGCACACTATATATGGTGTTTAAATTATCTATTATACGAGTTACAAATTTTTTTCCGGATAGAGATCTTCCCACCATTGAGGCTGATTTTTCAGCCACCTGTCGAACCATGCCAGCTTGGTATTGCTCCATTCAATACGTTTGCCGTAAGTTAGAATGTGATGGTTTTCTCCTTTAATTTCGACCATTTCAACCGGCCGCCCGAGAAGCTTCAGTGCAGTATATAGCTGTATACTCTCGCCAGGGGGAACGTTGGTATCTGATGTACCGTGCAGAAGCAGCAGTGGCGTGGTGATTTTATCGGCCGAGAAAAGCGGGCTCTGATCTACATACAGTTCCCGGTTATTCCAGGGAAAACTACCGGCACCGGCCTCTGCACTGTAGGAATAGCCCCAGTATCCTTCACCCCAGTAGCTTGATATCGAGCTAATTCCTGCATGTGATATTGCTGCGGCGAACATATCGGTTAGGGTCTGCAGCAACATTGTCATGAATCCTCCGTAAGAGGCACCCATGCACCCTACGCGTTCCGGGTCGGCGAAAGGATGTTCCTCCAGGAACAGACGGGTACCCAGCAGTATCTCATCAGCCACCGTTCTGCCCCAGTTGTTTACGTGCATGGCAGAGAACTCCTGTCCGAATCCCGTTGCACCCGATGGCTGCAGGACATAAACAACATATCCGTTTGCTGCATACATGTTAAAAGGGTAACGGCCCCCGAAACTTCTGGATACCGGACTGGTTCCGCCGTAATAATAAACTATTAACGGATATTTTTCTGATTCATCAAAACCTGGCGGCAGATATACCCTTCCGGAGATTGTAACGCCCTCATGGTTTTTGAATTCCCATTCCATGTTTTCTCCGAAAACAACATGCCTGTAAGTATCCTTTTCGGGATTTTCAAGTTCCCTGTAGTTTCCGTTTTCCAAATTCAGAAGCGAAACCAGGGGAGGCGATGACATTCCTGAGCCTGAAAACACGGCAAGGGGTTCATTGTCTGCCAGCCTGAACCAGCTCAGAACATCCCTGCCCGTATCAATTTTTGTAAAACGGCGGTTTCCGGTATTATAACGGAAGAGATGAACAAAATCTTCTTCCCCCGCTACAATGTAGATATTGTTATCGGCACTGCTCCATGCCACCTGTAATACGGAGGGATCAAATTCCCTGGTGATGGGGTCGGTATTTCCGCTTTTCAGGTCATGGATATAGGCCTGTGTATCATAGTTGTTAGCTATCATCCCTTCAGGAAGATTCTCTCCAGGTTTTCCGAAAGCCGAAGGTCCGCCCGTGAACAGGATCTGTTCTCCGTCGGGTGAAAACTGACCTGAAACACTCCATCTCATATCTTTGAAAAGGGTATCAACCTCCCTGGTTTCAATATCCATTATGAACAGGTCCTGTTTTGAATACGGCCTCTCCAGGTAATCAGGCCGGCTCTGGCTGAAGAGTATCTTTTTACTGCAGGGACTGATATCGTGGAGTGAAGTTGAAAGAAATCCATGGGTAAGCCTTTCTTTAAGTCCTGTATTCAGGTCAACCCTGTAGAGAAAATTTCTGTCCCGGTATCCGGGAAGCCTGTCCTGCATTCCAAGTATTCTTTTCAGGTTGTCGTCATCATCTGAATACTCCTCCTTCAACGAGTAAACAATGTAACTGCCATCGGGCGACCAGGAATAGGAGCCCATGTTCTCCATATCTTCCAGAATTTGCCGGTAACTCCCCCTGTCAATATCATACAGCCAGATGGTTGCCTTACCTTCACGTGTGGTACGGTATGAGAAAACATTTCCTTCGGGTGCCCAGGAGAAGGAACCTGTCGTTGCATGCCTGAAAGACTGAACAAGCTTTCCGTCATTGACTCTTTTAATTTCCAGCCAGTTTTCAGATCTGTCAGATGGCGGCAGGGTGCGGCTGAAATTGACGGCATAATATTTACCATCGGATGAGAGCCTTGCTGATCCGGCCTTGATTCCATCCAGAAGATGATGAATGTTCTTACCCTGCATGGGATGCATCTCAATTCCCACATCTGAAATATCTGCATATTCAGGAAGGTTTATTCTGCCGTTAATTTTCCACTGGCTGTGATCATCATGGCTGTGGATTGTCCGGATAAGCAGGAGATGCTTTCCCGGTGTCAGATCAATTTCCCGGGTCCATTTTCCCGGATCATCTCCGGCTGTTTCATTGGTGGACTTTGTTCCCAGAAGTTCTCCGTTAAGGTGAAACTCCATCATCTGCCTGCCCCTGATTTCCAGTTTTGCCTTCATCCATCGTTCTGTTTCAATATAAGCAGCAAGAAAGACTGTTGCGTTGGCATTGCGATCTGATTTATCTATGCTTATAAAACCCTCCTCATCTGCATGTTTAACTGACCACTTGCTGCCGGTCTTCTTTCCGGGCAGAAAAACCTTGTTCTCCTGCGGATAATACCCGGATATATCATGACGGGTTTCATTAAATAATTTTTTTATGGTGAAAGGCTCTCCTTCCGGGTTTTCAGTTTCCGCGAAAGCGGGAAAGATAAGATCGGGTCCATGAACCAGCAGCCACCGGTTTACAGTAAGAGAATCAGCAAAAAGACTGGCAGACAATGCAAGGGCAGTTAAAACAGATAATAATTTTTGCATAATAAAGGATGATTTTGTTCAAGATAAATATTTGGCGCTGAATGACATTAAAAACCCGGCCGGAAAAACTTAACCGGATTTCAGACTTGAATAACCGGAGAAGCTGACCACATGTCAATTAATGGCGAAGTTAATATTTTTTAGTAATTTGGCTGCCGCCGGCGGTACAATAACATGGAGGGAACATGTTCCATACCCTGCCGGAGACTTCTGACATCAGAAATTTATTATATGAGAGCAGTAATACAGCGGGTTAAATATGCCAGGGTTAAAGTTAATCAAAATTTAAAAGCTTCTGTTAATGAGGGATTACTAATTTTACTTGGAGTAGAACATGAAGATACGGTAGAAGATGCACACTGGCTGGCCGGCAAGATAGCAAGTCTCAGGATATTTGACGACAAACAGGGGGTAATGAACCTGGATGTCAGACAGGCCGGAGGCGGGATTATGGTGATAAGCCAGTTTACCCTTCATGCCAAAACAAAAAAGGGCAACCGTCCGTCCTATATCCGGGCTGCACCTCCGGTAAAGGCAATACCTCTTTATAAAAGTTTTACCGAAAAAATCGCTGCCGCAACGGAAAAAGAGGTCAGGACGGGCGACTTTGGAGCTGAAATGGATGTTGAACTGCTTAACAGCGGGCCTGTAACCATAATAATAGACACAAAAAACAGGGAATAAACCTGTATGATGCCGTAAATTTTTATAATCCGGCAATACTGCCTGCCCTGAACTGCTCCGGGGAATAATTATATTTTTATATGCTGTTTTTACGATTCCATTAAAGTATGACTCCTGCAGGAAATATGTCTGAAACTACTTCAAAAGCCTCAATTCTGCTTGTTGCTGTTATTTCTGCATTTCTGACTCCTTTTATGGGCTCTGCTATCAATCTTGCTCTGCCGGCAATTGGGAACGATTTTAATGTTGATGCAATTTTACTTGGTTGGATAGCAACTTCTTATCTTCTTTCAAGTGCAGTCTTTCTTGTACCATTCGGACGACTGGCCGATATCTACGGCAGGAAGCGGGTGTTTTTATCGGGCATGATAATTTTTACAGGGTCATCCCTTCTTTCCACTCTCGCTCCCGGAATTTATTACCTGCTGGCTTTCCGTGTATTTCAGGGTATGGGCAGTGCTATGATTTTTGCCACGGGACTGGCTATTGTATCTTCTGTATTTCCCGTTGCCGAAAGGGGGAAGGCATTCGGACTTACCATAGCTTCAGTCTATACAGGGTTATCATTCGGGCCTTTTGCCGGCGGACTTCTTACTGAATACCTGGGATGGCGCAGTATTTTTATTTTTACGGTTATCCTGGGAATTACCGGGATATATTTTCTGTTGCGTAAAATTAAAGGAGAGTGGGCCGAAGCCGCCGGTGAGCCGTTTGATCTGATTGGCTCAATTATTTACGGATTATCGCTTTTCTTTCTGATTTTCGGATTCAGCCGTCTGCCTTCTGCCGGGGGGTTCATCTTTCTTACCGGTGGTGTGGCGGGGATCACCCTGTTTGTGTTCTATGAAATACGCAATCCTTTTCCTGTTATGCAACTCAAACTGTTCAGGAATAATGCCGTATTTGCCTGGTCCAACATGGCTGCCCTGATAAATTACAGTGCTACTTTTGCCGTTGCTTTTATCCTGAGCCTTTACCTCCAGTATATCAAAGATTTTACACCACGTGATGCCGGACTGGTTCTGGTGTCGCAACCGGTTATCATGGCTTTGGTATCTCCCATGGCAGGACGCCTGTCCGACCGTATTGAACCCCGCCTTCTGGCTACTGCCGGAATGGCGATTACCACAATCGGACTTTTTTTACTTGTATTTGTAGACAGCATGAATATTCCGCTTATTATTTTAACCCTTATTTTTCTTGGCGTGGGTTTCGGACTCTTTTCTTCACCCAACAGCAATGCCATTATGAGTGCCGTGAGTAAAAAATATTATGGCATAGCTTCCGGTACTATGGGAACCATGAGACTGCTGGGACAGATGTTCTCCATGGGAATAATTATGTTGATATTCTCCTTGTTTATCGGCAGGGAACCGGTAACCGGTCTTAATGCAGACGCCTTTGTCCAAAGTATCAGGATGGCATTCTGGCTGTTTTTTATTTTATGTTTTTTTGGCGTATTTGCTTCATATGCAAGAGGTAAAATGTATAAATCTAAATCGAAAGATCGGTAATATAAGATATTGTTTTATAAATCAGAATTATATATATCAATAATAGTCAGTTGAAGAAAGTTATTTTACCATTCTTACAGGAAGCCTTAATCTTTTTTTGTGACACGGGATAATTGATTGTTCATGGTTATTTGCCGGGTTTTTGGTATTTTTGCAGGGAATTTTCAACTGACTTTATTATATGGGGTTACAATATCCTGCCCATGTTTTACATTCCTGCCTGGCAGCTAATTTATCTGTTGGCCGGCCGGGATCATTTTCTGCTTTTCTCTCCGGTAACTGTGAAATGATTCCTCCCCGAACTGTTGGCAAAAGCAGGGCCGATACCCTTTCTTTGACTGTGGCAGACACTGCCGGTGTGATCCGGGCTGATACCCTTTCTTTGACTGTGGCAGACACTGCCGGTGTGATCCGGGCTGACTCCCTTCCGGTTATAGCTGCAGACACTGTTCCTGTATCAGATGATGATATGATTCCTGTGACAGCAACCGACACTGTTCCCCCGGCCGAGCCCGGTTCTCTGATTGTAAGTCCACCGCTCCCCCCTGCTGTAGATATAGAGGACAGTATTATCTCAACAGATGAAGAGGATATTCGTCGACTAAGATTCCCGTATCGACTGTAACACTGTCTTTTACTAGCTCTATATTGGGCTTTACCCCTTTGCCAACGATGACCAAATCTGCCATCAGCTCTTCGCCCCGATCTGTGCTAACAGAAACCTGGCTGCCCTTCCGCATGATGGCTTCTA
>JAWODJ010000005.1:0-88850 GCA_046483315.1 Bacteroidales bacterium
AGAATTAAAAACTGTAGCCATGAAGTCACCCTTCGAATTCCCCGACAGCTACACCAGGGAAGATGAAGAGATCTTCTTCGGGCGGGACCGGGAGATAGAAGAGTTGTACCGTAAGGTTTTCGAAAGCAAAACCCTCTTGGTTTATGGTATCTCGGGTACAGGGAAGACCTCCCTGATCGATTGCGGACTGGTAAATAAGGGCGCGGACTGGCTGCCGGCTCAGCAGCAGGGAATAATGCCGGAGGAGAAGTACCGCGAGTGGAAGGGGGACCTTGAACAGGTGGATGATGTCGTGGTTTCCGCGATCAGTATCCAGTGATCAGGTCGACCGCTGTAATAATTTATTTGCCTCGATATTCGGTTTAATGCCTGTTTTTACATTATCTTGGCATAAATTGAATTTTATCCACCAAAAATAGAGAAGTTCGTGAACAGTAAAGAGATAAAAAGTATATTTGACCGGTTCGGCGACCTGAACATTATGATAATTGGAGATGTAATGATCGACTCCTACATGTGGGGAAGAGTTGAAAGAATATCACCCGAGGCACCCATTCCCATCATTTCTGTAACCAAAAGAGAGAGCCGGCCGGGCGGGGCAGCCAATGTTGCCCTTAATGTGCAGTCGCTGGGGGCAAAACCCGTTCTCCTTTCTGTTACCGGCAACGACGACCGCAGAGAACTGTTCTTTGAGCTTATGAAAGAAAAAGGAATGGATACTTCCGGGATACTGGTCAGTGATGACAGGAAAACCACGGTTAAAACCCGGGTCATAAGCAGTAACCAGCAACTACTCAGGGTGGATGAGGAGAACAGCGATAAGATCAGCAGGGGTACGGAGAGAAAATTCTCAGAACTGATCCGTTCACTTATCACTTCCCAAAAAATCGATGCTGTAATTTTTGAAGATTACGACAAAGGGGTTATAACCCCCGGAATTATAAAGGAAACCATTGAAACAGCTCACAAAAACAATATCCCTGTAGCGGCGGACCCGAAAAAAAGAAATTTCAGCCACTACAAGGATATAGACCTGTTCACCCCAAATCTGAAGGAAATGGCCGGGGGACTGAAAACTGATATTTCCAGGGGCGATCTGGAGGCTATTGGCCAGGCAGCAATCAAACTGCAGGAGATGAACAGGATCAGATATCTCCTTATCACCCTTTCGGAGATGGGTATCTACCTCAGGTTTGACAACCTGGGTAAACTGGTGCCGACTGAGATACGGGGTGTTGCAGATGTTTCCGGCGCGGGCGATACAGTGATAAGCGTTGCTGCCGCCTGCATGGCCGCCGGATGCAGTCCGGAATACATGACAATGGTGGCAAATCTGGCAGGCGGACAGGTTTGCGAAAAGGTGGGCGTGGTGCCGGTGGACAAGCAACAACTGCTGGAAGAGATATTAAACCTTATCTGAAATGCAGACGGCTTTAAAAAAAATTCCGGGTAACGCTGTTACCCGGAATTTTATATTTTAACCGATAAGGAATTATGATATCTTGATCTGCCTTGGCGGCTTCTCCCTGGCCTCCTCCTTCTTGGGGATAATAATATTCAGCACACCATCTTTATGATTAGCACTGATCTTTTCAGTATCTATCGTATTGGGCAGACTGAAGGAGCGGCTGAATGAACTGTAGGAAAACTCCCTTCTCATGATCTTTTCCTCCTTACTCTCATCCTGCTGTTGCTTCTCAGATGAGATGAAGAGCACGTTGTTCTTAACATCGATCGAGAAATCTTTCTTATCCAGTCCGGGAGCAGCAACCTCGATCCTGAAATCTTCCTTACCTTCGATTATGTTTACCGCAGGAACACATATTCCTGTCTGGTAATCATCAAAAAAATTCGAAAGCATGTCTTTGCCGAAAAAGTCATCGACAACACTTGGTAATGAACCTCTTCTGTTAAATACTGGTAACATGGCCTTGTCCTCCTCTATTTTTAAGTTAAACATCATTGATTTATTTTAAAAAATGTTTTCACCCCTTTCCAAGCAACTTATGTGCCACGGCAAAAACATCCTATTTCTATGTCATAATGACGCTTAATAATTAAATTTACCTGACATATAGGCATGCAACATGAATGGTAAAAACCCAATTATGAAAGGCAGAAGACTGTATAACAGGGCTTTGATCACCTTTACACAGATATGGCTGATGACACGGTCAAAAAATGTGATATCTTCTGTGAAAGGGAGAATATGGCTTATGGCTGCGGTTTGTAAGAACCGGGTGTAAGACGGCAGGTATCAATCAGCCTTAAATATCTATAAGGGGAGTGACAAGGTCAAGCAGTTCCTGCAGGTCAAAATTGCCGGCATCATAAATAATATCAGACTGCCGGTACCATCCCTCCCTGCCGGCAAGCAGTTTTCTTATATGATCCTTTAATTCTCTGCCCTCCATCCCGGCAATGAGCGGACGCGAGAAATGTCCGGCCGACAACCTTCCGGCCAGGAATAAAGGAGAAGCCTTCAGATAAACAGTTATCCCGGCCGATTTCATCTTTTGCATGTTGTCATGGAAACATGCGGTTCCGCCTCCGCAGGCAATTACCAGCTTTTGACGGTCAAACAGGCTTTCCAGTGCCCTGGCTTCGGCCTTCCTGAAATAATCCTCCCCGCGGCGGGCAAAAATTTCAGTAACAGCCATACCTTCAAACTCCTCAATCAGTTCATCAAGGTCGGCAAAATCATATTGCAACGCCTCTGCCAGCATCCTGCCGGTAGTGGTTTTTCCGCTACCCATAAATCCAATAAGAAAAATAAGCACAGGACTGTTATTTTAATTTCAGATGCCCGGTTAACCGGTTTACCGCCTGCGGCTATAATTCAAGCTTCATCTGTTTATTACCCGGTTCATCCAGCTCAAAGGGCTCACCGTTATTACCCGGTTCCTCCTCCTGCACGTGTCGTACTAAAGGTTCCAGCTCCATAACGAGTGAAACTTCATATTTTGTAAGTCTCTTCCCCCTGGCCTTGTAACTCTTGACACCAATAAAATCAGCCACCTCAATTATTTCACTGCTTCTGTCCCTGTTTTTGCCTCCAAATTTAACCTCCAGCCGGGGATACTCAACCTCGGTTAGCCTCACAAGCTTTGAATCCTCATGCTCACCGATAAAACTGGTCAGTTTATCCACATTGTCAAAAGTGAACCGCTTAACATAATGGAAATTCTTTTCACCGTCATAGTATACTGCCGAAAAAACTTTGTCGTATCTGTATTTTTCAAGCAGGATAATATCATCTTCAAAATGATTTGTTATATCAAACCCCGAAAGGCGGAACCTGCCCGAGCCGGTAACCACAAGCAGGCGGTCATCCCTGTTGAACTCGCCAAGGAACCTGCCCCTGCCGTCTGCATTCAGCCTGTTGATATCTTCATCAAACCATATTTTTGCTCCGCCAAGGGTTGATTCACCCCTCTCCTTGAGCACGATCTTATGCACGGCATGCCTTGTAAGGATATTGCCAATGGAGTTTTTTCCTTTTATGGCAAGCTCTCCGAAGTTCAGCTCAAAAACCAGGTTTTTCAGGCGTGGTTTTGGTTTGAGGTGCACTTTCACAACCTCGGCCTCGCCGTTCGGATTGGCGCTGAAATAGATGATTCTGGAATTTTTTGTCCCCTTTGTTATATTATATTCCCTGTCCCGGGTGAGTCCTTTGACAGCAGCCCTTTTCATCATAAAAGGACCATTAAGACCGTCACGGTATATTGTATTATATATTGTACGCTTATCTTTCTTTTTAAAAACAGCAATATGTATTATGTTCTTACCCAGGAAAAATTTCTCCGACACCCGGGTAATCATATATGTGCCGTCCTGCCTGAAAGCAATAATGTCATCTATATCCGAGCAGTCACATACATACTCATCCTTTTTAAGTCCTGTTCCCGCAAAGCCTTCAGCACGGTTTACATATAGCTTCTCATTGGCCACTACTACCTTGCTGGCTTCAATGCTATCGAAACTGCGGATTTCCGTTCTTCTTTCCCTGCCCTTTCCATATTTCTTTTTAATCTGCCTGAAATAATTAATGGCAAAAGGAACAAGGTTTCTAAGATGGTTCCTGACCTCCTCCATCTCCTCTTCCACAGACCTGATATGCTCATCAGCCCTTTTTGTATCATACCGTGATATCCTTTTTACCCTGATCTCAGTGAGCTTAATTATATCATCCCTGGTAACCTCTCTGAGAAGGAGCTTTTTATAAGGTTCCAGCTCACTGTCTATAGTCTCAAGCACCGATTCCCAGGTTTCGCACTCCTCAATGCTCAGATAGATCCGGTTCTGAATAAATATCTTCTCCAGCGACGACATGTGCCAGTCCTCCGACAGCTCCGATAAACGTATCTCCAGCTCCTGCTTCAGAAGGCTTACAGTCCTTTCTGTGCTGATTTTCAGCATCTCTTTTACTCCGGCAAACACAGGCTTGTCATCTTCGATCACACATGAATTGGGTGATATGGGAACCTCACAGTCGGTAAAGGCATAAAGAGCATCAATGGTTTTATCGGGTGATATTCCGGGGGCAAGATGTACCAGTATCTCTACATTCCCGGCTGTATTATCATCTATCTTTCTGATCTTTATTTTGCCCTTTTCATTGGCTTTCAGTATTGATTCTATAATCGTACCGGTTGTTTTTCCGAAAGGAATGTCATTAATAGCCAGGGTCTTTTTATCTATCTTCTTTATCTTTGACCTGACACGAACCACACCTCCCCGGAGTCCGTCATTATATCTTGAAAAATCCGCCAGTCCCCCGCCGGGAAAATCAGGATACAGCTCAAAATCCCTGCCCTCCAGGTAGGCCACCGAGGCATCCATCAGTTCATTGAAATTATGCGGCAATATCTTTGACGCCAGTCCCACCGCTATGCCTTCAACCCCCTGGGCCAGCAACAACGGGAACTTTACAGGAAGAGTAAGAGGCTCCTTGTTGCGGCCATCGTAAGACAACTTCCATGTGGTTGTTTTCGGGTTGAAAACAACCTCAAGGGCAAAGGGCGATAACCTTGCCTCAATATACCTTGATGCCGCGGCCCCGTCACCGGTAAGCATATTACCCCAGTTACCCTGGGTGTCGATCAAAAGGTCCTTCTGTCCCAGCTGTACCAGGGCATCGCCTATCGATACATCTCCGTGGGGATGGTACTGCATGGTGTAACCAATGATATTGGCTACCTTATTGTAGCGGCCGTCATCAAGCCTTTTCATGGCATGCAGGATCCGCCTGTGCACCGGCTTTAGTCCGTCATGCAAATGAGGCACTGCACGCTCAAGGATAACATATGAGGCATAGTCCAGAAACCAGTCCTTATACATCCCCGAAAGGTGTATGATCCTTGGAAAATCATTCTCCCTGGCACCTCCGTTATTGTGAGCCGGCATATCGCCGTTTTGTTTTCTTAATTTATCCGGTTCTTCCATCTCTTTCCTGTTCCTCTTTTAAAAAATAGGCATTCTGTCACTCAGCATCCCTGGCCGGAACAATATCTTCTTCCACCCTGAGGTTGCCGATAATAAAATCCTGCCTTTCGGGACTGTTCTTGCCCATGTAGAAAGAGAGCATTTCGGCTACCATATCTTCTTTCTTGAGCTGCACAGGCTCAAGCCTCATATCCTTCCCTATGAAATGCCTGAACTCATCGGGTGAAATCTCGCCAAGACCCTTGAACCTGGTAATCTCGGCTTTACCTCCCAGTTGCTTTACAGCTTTCTCCTTTTCAGCCTCCGAATAACAGTAATGCGTTTTTGTTTTATTTCTGACCCTGAAAAGCGGGGTTTGCAGAATATACAGGTGCCCGTTCTTTATAAGATCGGGAAAAAACTGAAGGAAAAAGGTTATCAGCAACAGGCGTATGTGCATACCGTCAACATCGGCATCGGTAGCTATAACCACATTGTTGTACCTCAGCTCCTCAATGCCGTCTTCTATGTTCAGAGCGGACTGTAACAGGTTGAACTCTTCATTCTCATAAACTATCTTCTTTGTAAGCCCGTATGTGTTAAGGGGCTTGCCCTTGAGGCTGAAAACAGCCTGTGTGTTTACATCCCGCGATTTGGTTATCGACCCGCTGGCTGAATCGCCCTCTGTGATAAATATTGTGGTCTCCAGACGCCGCTCATCATTGGTGTTCCAGTGAGACCTGCAGTCCCTCAGTTTCTTGTTGTGCAGACTGGCTTTTTTGGCGCGCTCACGGGCTATCTTCTTTATCCCCGATATTGCCTTCCTCTCCTTCTCCGATTCAATTATCCTGCCATGGATGATCTCTGCAGTTTCCTGATTCTTATGCAGGTAATTGTCCAGTTCGGTACGAAGAAAATCCATAATGAAATTCCTTACGGAAGGGCCTTGTGGACCAACATCTTTTGATCCCAGCTTGGTCTTGGTCTGCGACTCAAAAACAGGTTCTTCAACCTTGATGCTTACAGCGGCAATAATTGACGCCCTGATATCGGAAGCATCAAAATCCTTTTTGTAAAAATCTCTTATTACCCTTACAACAGACTCCTTGAAAGCAATAAGGTGAGTGCCTCCCTGACTGGTATTCTGGCCGTTAACAAAGCTGTGGTACTCCTCACCATACTGTTTCCCGTGGGTAATCGCTACTTCAATATCATTACCGCGCAGGTGAATAGCCGGGTAGAGGCCGGGCGAGCTCATATTCTCCTCCAGAAGATCGAGCAGGCCATTCCTGGAATGAAAGCGCTTACCGTTATAGACAATGCTGAGCCCGGTATTCAGATAAACATAGTTCCTGAACATTCGCTCCAGGTACTCGGGAATAAATCTGAACTTGCCAAAGATCTCATGGTCGGGTGTGAAAACAACCCTGGTACCGTTTGTTTCCCCGTTAGATATGAGTTCCTTCTCACTTACAAGCTCACCCCTTGCAAACTCAGCCAGCCGGCACTCCTTCTCACGGAATGACTCTATAACAAACTGCGAAGAGAGGGCATTTACCGCTTTTATGCCTACCCCGTTCAGCCCGACCGTCTTCTTGAACACCTTCGAATCATATTTGGCGCCCGTATTCATTTTTGATGCCACATCAACAAGCTTGCCAAGAGGTATGCCCCTGCCATGGTCCCTTATCATAACCACCTTCTCATTGATCTCTATCTCGATGGTTTTCCCGTAGCCCATCATGTACTCATCAACAGCATTATCAAGAACCTCCTTGATAAGAAGATAAATACCGTCATCAAGGGAAGAGCCGTCGCCAAGCTTGCCAATATACATGCCGGGTCTTTTCCTGATATGCTCTTTCCAGTCAAGCGTACGAATGGTATCTTCAGAATATACTGCAGTCATCATTCCTTAAATTTCTGCAAATATAAATAAAAGAAGGCTGGTGTGTGAATTTGTTTATCAACAACGAATCAACAGGCAGCAGTACGGGCAGGGAAGAGAGGCGATGAACCTGAGGAATGACCATAAAACCGGAAAGGATCCGCAATGTCAGCCGGAGGACTGATTTCTGCTCATCTCCCTGTCCATCAGCAACCCCATCTGCTTCATTAAAATAAGTGCGTTCATCTTGCGTGTAACACCGTCTCTCAGCAGGTAGTCAAAATAAATTCTCTCTCCCTCAATTTCCACCTCGAAACTTTTGTTAACAATCCTTCCGGGGAAATCATCTTCCAGCGCAGCCAGTGACTGATCATGAGTTGCCACAATACCTGTGGCACCCATATTCAGCATCCGCTCAAGAAGAGCTACCGACCCCTTCTGCTTGTCAATTGTATTTGTGCCTTTCAAAATCTCGTCCAGCAAAATAAAAACCTCCCGGCCGCCGGCAAGCCGGTCAATAAGGTCCTTGAGCCTTTTGAGCTCGGCATAGAAATATGACTCATTCCTTTTCAGCGAATCACTGGTTCTCATGCTGGAATAGATGTCCATTATCCGGAAACCGAACTCCCGGGCACAAACCGGGGCTCCCGCCATGGCAAACACCAGGGCCACCCCGACAGTCCGTAAAAAAGTACTCTTCCCGGCCATATTGGCCCCCGTAATTATAATAAAACGGCCCCTTTCATCAACAGAAAAATCATTGCACACCCTGTCCTTCGGCCGAATCAGGGGATGCCCGAGCCGGTCTGCCTGAATAACTTTCCCGTCATCAAGCAGCCGGGGAATAACAAAATCCGGATTATTGAATGAATAAACTGCAAAGCTGACATATGCATCCATCCGGGCAATACTTTCCAGCCATACGGGAAGATGCTTCCTGTGCCTGCGGTTCCAGCGTTCAAGCATCAGTACACAGTTGATATCCCACAATAATAATCCGTTTAGAAAAACTGCTGCAATTATATTCAGGCGGTTGTCAAACGCCTCAACAATTTTCGATAGTTTCCTGATATGACCGGAAGGCGGAGTCCCCTCCTTTCGCAGGTGACGCTGAAGAGATTTAAGCAGGGGCGCATCAAAGCCGCTATTATGAATTATATGCAGAAGCTCGCCGTATTTCCTTAATGTGTTCAGTCTGTTGGTCACCAGTTCATGCATCTCATTTATGTGCTTTAATAACACACCGGTCAGAATCAGCTGCAAAAAGAACATTATAAGGAAACCTGCAACAGGCAGTATCCCGGCAACAGTAAAAACCAGAATGCCGATGGTCAGGGCGGGCAAAAGCTTCGCCGCCGTCAGCAGTGTGTAATTCCTGGTGAAACGTGAAGGCGAATTAACGTACTTCAGCAGCCGGAACCTGTCCGTTTGCCCTTCTTTGTGCATCCTGCCCGTTGCCATAAATTGCTGACAGAAGTCCGGTTTAGTGCTCATCTCCGTGAAAGCTTTCTGCCTTCGCCTGATTTGTGGGGCTTCACTTGCCGGCTCAAGAAGCATTCCGGCAAGGCAGTCCCTGCCCGCAAGGGTGCAGGTCCTGTTCAAATACTGAAAGAGAGAATCAGAACCGAAAAGATCAAGATCAAGCGAATACGGGTGATCCGGATCTGCATATCCTCTGCCATCGGCAAAAGAACTGAGGTTGCCCCTGAATGCCTCTATTTCACCAAGATTGACATCAACCAGTGAGGAGACATATCTGCTCCGCCGCTCAAGTACACTGTAGTACTTTACAAGAGCTAAAAAAGCTGCAAACAGCAACATGAAAACAAGGACCGCAGTCCGGGGGTTCTCTCTCACAAAGGCAAGGGGAATGAAGACCATCAGAATAAACAGGGCAAGCCTCAAAAATACGAATATCCTCAGGCGCTGTCTTATCTCCTTTAACTGATCCGAATATTCCGCATGTTTTTTCCTGTAATAAGAGAGTGCAGTGTCTGACATAAATATTCCGTATTCTCTATACACCTTAAAATCAACAGGCAAAAGTAATAAATTAAATTGTCAATCTGCAATTTCACCCTTATGCCTTAATTCATTCAGAGCTTTCTCCATCTTTTCCCGTACCATTATGCTTATATCATGAGGTTCCATATCTTCAAACTTCTCCGGCATGACAGGGTCCAGAACCTTCAGAATGACAGGTGTTTTTTTCCGTATTACGTATCCCTTTTTAGGCAGGGACTCACCGGTACCATCAAGAACAATGGGTAATATCGGACATTGTGCCTGACGGGCCAGCCTGAAGGCCCCCTCCTTGAAATTACGCATATTGCCATCTGCAGAGCGCGTACCTTCAGGAAAGATCATTATCGAACTTCCCTGCCTGATATGGCGTTTGCAATCACGCATCATCCTGATAAAACTTCTCCGGCTCGCACGGTCCAGCACCACATACCTGTTAAGCATCATATTCCAGCCTACAAAAGGGATGTACAGGTTTTCTTTTTTTGAAACCCATTTAAAATGAAAGAAAAGGGAATGGATGACCAGGATATCAAGCATCGACTGGTGGTTGGAAACTGCCACGTAAACACGGGAATGATCAATCTTCTCCCTACCCTCAATATGAAGGGGCCAGAACGGATTGAGCCGGATATAAAGCGACCCCCAGAAACATGAATAACGGTGCTGGAGCCAGAGCCTCCTGTCAAAAGGGGAGGTGAACACCCAGAGGACCAGTGCCCCGGCAAAAATTACTATGCAGGAAAGACCGACAAAAAGCCAGTATATTATTGAAAAAACAATATACCACATGAACCAGCAGATATTAAATTAATAGCCGGGATTATATAATTATCCCCCTTTTTAAGGTGCTAAAATACGGCTTTTTTTACAATCACTTATCCTGTCACCGGCCCAAATTGTAAAGTATAAACAAGTCATTACATCGCTGCCGGTTTATATTTTGTGCATAAATAGTGATGACGGCCATTGAAACGGAAAATCCCTTTTTCTATATTTGTCTGAGAATCACCAAAACAATCCAACTATGCGAATCCCGGTAACCAGGAAAGATATCAGATTCATGCCCGATCCCCGAAGGGTGATAATAAGATACTTTGATAATGGAATTGACAGAACCATTGCCCTGGTTGAAAGGGTCCTGGCCATGTCAGAGGAGGAAGCCGGTTTTGCCCTTATGCACACATTAAGGGAATTTTCCAAAAGACACAGGAACATCACTGATGTCTTCAACAATCATTTTACCAGGGTTAAATCACAGATGCATGCCATAAAAATAGACCTGGGAAACCTTTCGGAGGACAAAAAGCTGCTGATAGGCTCATATTTTTCCCTGGAATATTCAATTGAATCGGCAGCATTCTTTAACCCTTCAATGGTGGAGTCTCCCGACCAGACAGGTCTGGAAAAGGGAAGCAAAAGAATAATAGTGAGTTTCAGGGCCACCGGTGAAGGGCATATCTCTTCCATTGTCTTTCATTCGGGAGTGATAGACAGGAACGGCATTATGCAATTTGAGAAATCCGGCCGCTACATTGAAGAAGCGGAGATGGTTAAACGCTACAAATACAAAAAAATATCTTTCTCCAGCAAGCTTAAGGAGATGAACCTGCCACAAGGAATAATCGAAAATGTAATGAACAGGCTGGGTAACGAATTCATATACGGGGAACTGCTTGCCTCGGTTAACCGGACCCTTGAGGAAAATAACACATCGGCAGAGAAAAAGCAGGCCATAGAAGAGATCGTGTGGCTGGCGGACTCGCATTATGAAGTGAAGTTCTCCCGCGACACCGATATATCAGAAAGGGTTATTTTCCCCGTTTCATTTACCGAAAGAAAGGGTATTGAAGATGCACGTTTCGTGAAATTCACCGAAGACAACGGCGAAACAAAATACTATGCCACCTATACGGCATATGACGGGAATACCGTCCTTCCCAAGCTTATCCAGACGAGAGATTTCTGCAAATTCACCATTAAGCCCCTTCACGGGAACGGCGCCCAGAACAAAAATCTGGCATTGTTCCCCCGGAAGGTAAAGGGGAAATATGTGATGCTTTCACGAATAGACGGAATAAACTCCTTTATAGGATTTTCCGAAAAAATAAACCTCTGGGATGAGCCCATTATGCTGCAGGCCCCCAACCATTTCTGGGAATTTATACAGATAGGCAACTGCGGTTCACCGATAGAGACACCCGAAGGCTGGCTGGTGATCACCCATGCAGTCGGACCGGTTCGCCAGTACTGCCTCAGCGCCACACTGCTGGATCTTGACAACCCCACAAAGATGATCGGTCACCTTAAAGAACCCCTGCTGGTGCCCAACAGCCAGGAAAGGGAAGGATATGTCCCCAACGTGGTATATTCATGCGGAGCAATGGTACACAACAACGAGCTGGTGATTCCCTACGGGCTTTCCGATACAGGTGCGGGATTCGCCTCAGTAAGCATGAATGAGCTCCTTGCAGAGCTTAAATCCTGAAGGCCCGGTTGCAACAGGCTTTGACGGCAACACTAAATCCCGAGAACTTTTTTATAAACATCAAGATAGCCGGACGCCATCTTCTCAATACTGAAATTTTGCAACGCCCACTGCCTGCAATAAAGGCGTTCAAGCCCTGCAACCCGGTCTACACTCTCAGCAGCTTCATCAACAGATCCGGCAAGAAAACCGGTCTTACCGTTAACTATAAGCTCCGGCATTGATCCCCGGTTGAATGCTATCACCGGGGTTCCGCAAAACATCGATTCAGCAACACTTAGTCCGAAAGGTTCCTCAAAGTTCACCGGATGCAGCAAAGCATAAGCTCCTCCAAGCAGCTCATCCCTTTTTTCCGGTCCGACACTGCCGAGATATACGACCTGCTCACCGTCAATATACGGCTCCACCTTCTGACTGAAGTAATCCTTATCCTGGACTATTCCGGCAATCAAAAGCCTCCTCCCCGCCTTTCCGGCAATCTGTACGGCCTCGTATGCCCCCTTGTCATGATGTATGCGGCCGAGAAAAAGCAGGTACTCTTCAGGATCCTTGCTGAAAGTGAATTCTGAAGGATCCAGACCGTTATACACGGTTGCAATATACGACAACTCGCTGCTCCTGTCCGAATTGCTTATTGAAACATAACTTACGCTGTCATTGTATCTTTTGTAAACCGGGATGATTTTCGGCGATGAAAAACCGTGTATGGTAGTCACCATAGGTGTATCAATCAACCTGGAGTATGTAACCGGCAGAAAATCAAAATTGTTGTGTATCAGGTCATACTCCTCCGCCCTCTCCATCAGGCAGGAGATATGCATGCATTCGTCCACCTTGGCATCTGCCTCTTTATCCTCCTCATATCCCTTATTACAGATATATTCGAGTTTCCCCGGACTCTGTGAATCACCGGTGGCGAAAAGAGTGACTTCAACACCCAGGTCTGCCACACCCTTAGCAATATTGTAAGATACCTGTTCCCACGGACCGTAATGTCGTGGCGGGGTTCTCCAGGCCACGGGAGAAAGAAGAGCAAGTTTTATCATAACCTCTGTATATTGATAAGCAATAACAGGATACTCCTGTTATCAGGCTTTCCGGCAACTATTTTGGGCCGGTTAGGATATTAAATCAAAAAACTGAACTATGTCTCCAGCTCCACCACCGTGATTCCGGAACCTCCAAACTGCACATTCTCGTCACGGTATGACCTGACAAGGGGTACCGTTGCAAGGTAATCGCGTATTATCTCCCTCAGAATGCCATTCCCCTTGCCGTGCAGTATCCTGACCTTCCCTGCACCAACCATAAGTGCATCATCTATAAAATGGCTGATAATATCCATGGCTTCATCGGCACGCATACCCCTTACATCCTTCTCTGACCTGAAACTGAGTTTCTTGTCCCTTATACCCGATGCCGTGCTACCACCGGTGCCGGCTGATACCTTCCTCAACTCTTTCACCTCGCCGCGGCTCATCTTTTCCAGCTTGCTCTCCTGCACCGTGGTTATCATATTCCCGAAGGCAACCATTATGCTTCTCCCGTTTACATCGAGCACCTCTCCTGCTATGTCACGACCAAAAAGCCGCACGTGATCGCCCTTTCTTATAACACTGTCCTGCCTTTCAGCCTCCTGCTTCCCTTCCCCGGAAACAGGCGCATCCCCTGATTCCCTTTCCTTCTTCTCCTTTAACCTCTCCTTTTTTGCCTTGATTTTTTCAATTTTCTTCTCAACAGATGACCCGGCTCCTGCTTCAGCACCCTCCTCAACGCTGCTTTTCATACCCCCGAGCTTCTCCCTGGCATCTCTTGTCCTCTCCTTCTCTGCCTGCGACTCTTTTATCTCCCTTATGGTATTTTCGATTGTTTTGTTCACACTGTCAAGCAGCATTTTAGCCTCCTCCCTGGCACGGGCGATGATCTCCTTCCTCTCCTTATCTGCCGTTTCAAGCTGCGATCCGTAACGCTCCAGATCCAGTTCAAGCTTTTTTTCCATCTGCCGGATATTCCTCCTTTTCCTGTCCCAGTAATGCTTGTCACGAATAATATCCTTCAGGTGCCTGTCAAAATGAACATGGTCTTCGCCGACCCGGGAGGAAGCGGACTGCAGTATCTCTTCAGGTATACCTGTCTTGCGCGCTATCTCGAAGGCAAAGGAACTGCCGGGCTTGCCTGTCTCCAGACGGAAAAGCGGCTCCATCCTGCCTGTATCGAATAACATGGCTCCGTTCATTATACCCTGTGCCGAAGCTGCAAAATGCTTCAGGTTAGTGTAATGGGTGGTGATAACTCCCCTGGTGCCGCTGCGGTTAAGCTGATCGAGTATCGCCTCGGCTATGGCACCTCCCGGCAGCGGCTCTGTGCCCGCGCCAAACTCATCGATAAGTATAAGGGTGTGCTCACCGCTGTTGCGGAGAAAGAATTTCATATTGACAAGGTGTGAGCTGTAGGTACTCAGGTCGTTTTCAATAGACTGCTCATCGCCTATGTCAATAAAGATGCCGCCAAAGATACCGGCTTCCGAATTTTCAGACATCGGCACCAGCATGCCGCACTGCAGCATGTACTGCAAAAGACCCACGGTCTGAAGGCAAACAGACTTTCCGCCTGCATTAGGACCGCTGATAACAAGTATCCTGTTATCATCGTTAAGCTCTATGTCAAGCGGCACCGTTTCCCGTCCCTCCTTCTTCAGGGTCAGGTAAAGAAGGGGGTGAAGGGCCCTTTTCCATTGCAAAACCGGTATATCCCTCAGAACAGGCATTACAGCTCCAACCTTAACGGCAAATACCGCCTTTGCCCTTATAAAATCTATCAGCCCCATAAAACGGAAAACCTCAAACAGCTCATCCAGGTATGGCCTGAGCAAATCAGCAAATTCCCGCAATATCCTGATAACTTCCCTCTTTTCGGCATATTCCATCTCCCTTATCTCATTGTTCAGCTCTACAACCTCGGCAGGCTCGATATAGGCTGTCCTGCCGCTGGCCGATTCATCATGAACAAAACCTTTTATCTTGCGCTTCATAGATGCATTCACCGGGATCACCAGCCGCCCGTCACGTATCGCCACCCCGGCATCGGGATCTGCAAGTCCCGCACCCTGTGCACTCTTCATGATTGACTGCATCCTCCTGGATACAGATACCTGTTTCTTACTGATCTCGCGTCTGAGCAACTGCAAGTCGGGAGAGGCATTGTCCTTCATACGGCCCTCTTTGGTGAGCAGAGCCGAAAGCCTGTCGCGTACAAATGCCGGCACTGATGCAATGCTTGTGAGGGCAGTTAGCTCAGGGTAGCTTTCCGCATTCCTGCCTTTGAAATAGTTCATTATGCCCCTGGCAGTGTCAAGTGAGCGTCTGAGCTCAAAAAGCTCGTTAAGCTCCATAAAGGTGCCTTCAACATGCAGCTTCTTCAGCCAGGGTGTTGCATCGCTTATATGCCCGAGGGGAGGCTCTTCACCAAAAAGAAGGATCCGCCTGAACTCATCGGTCTGCCGCAGCTTCAGTTCAATATCATCATACAGCGTAAGAAAAGAGATATTTTCAGCATGCTGCCGTCCCAGGCTGCACAGGCAAAGCTCTGCAAGCATTTTCCGTATGCCTGAAAACCCTGTCTTCTCATCAAATTTGGGCGGATATATCATCAGGATATTATTAAACCAGCAAAGTTAACATCAAATAACCATTTTAACCAAACAGTACCGTTTTATAACCACGTCCCGGTTCCCGGAAATAAATCGCTGCCCTGGGCGAGTAACCACATTTAAAATAATCCGCCGCCTGCTTGCGGCCTATCACGAAAAAGTTTATTTTTGTGCCGCCGGCAAAATTTAATCAGAACAGCATCATAACATAAATAATGAAGGACTTCAAGCGTCACCTTATCACATCCGCCCTGCCTTACGCCAACGGGCCCATCCATATCGGACACCTGGCCGGTGTCTATGTGCCATCAGACATCTACACCCGCTATCTGCGCCTCCGCGGCAGGGATGTTATCCATATCTGCGGCTCCGACGAACATGGCGTTCCTATAACAATCAAAGCCAGGCAGGAAGGAGTGACACCGCGGCAGATAGTGGACCGCTACCATGAAATGAACAAATCATCTTTTGAAAAATTCGGCATCTCGTTCGATATCTACTCACGCACTTCAAATGCCATACACTACGAAACAGCTTCGGAAATATTCAGAACCCTCTATGACAAGGGAGAATTTATTGAAAAGACCACTCCGCAATATTACGATGAGGAGGCCGGGGTTTTTCTGGCAGACCGGTACATACAGGGAACATGTCCGCACTGTGATAATGAGAATGCATTCGGTGACCAGTGTGAGAAGTGCGGTTCTTCCCTCAACGCCACTGACCTTATCAATCCGCGCTCAACCATAAGCGGCTCAAAACCCGTGATGAAAGAGACGAAACACTGGTTCCTGCCTCTGGATAAGTATGAGCCTTTTTTGAAAAAATGGATCCTTGAGGGCAAAAAACACTGGAAACCCAATGTTTACGGCCAGTGTAAATCATGGCTCGACCAGGGGCTTCAGCCCAGGGCGGTGAGCAGGGATCTCGACTGGGGGGTGCCTGTTCCGCTGGAAAATGCCGAAGGCAAGGTGCTGTACGTTTGGTTCGATGCGCCTATCGGGTATATTTCGGCAACAAGGGAACTGACAGAAAACTGGGAGAAATACTGGAAAGACGGTGAGACAAGGATGGTGCATTTTATCGGCAAAGACAACATCGTATTTCACTGTATCGTCTTCCCCTCCATGCTGAATGCCGAAGGCAGTTATATACTGCCCGACAATGTTCCTGCCAACGAGTTCCTCAACCTTGAAAATGACAAGATATCAACATCACGTAACTGGGCGGTCTGGCTGCATGAATACCTTGAAGATTTTCCCGGCAAACAGGATGTTCTCAGATACGTACTCTGTGCCAACGCACCTGAAACCAAAGACAATGACTTTACCTGGAAAGATTTTCAGGCCCGCAACAACAACGAGCTTGTTGCCATCTATGGCAATTTTATAAACCGCGCCATCGTGCTTACACACAAATATTTTCAGGGCAGGGTTCCCGGCCGGGGAGAGTTATCAGACCTTGACAGGGAGGTGCTTGCCGCTATGCCGGAGATCAGGAAAAAACTGGAAGAGAGCATTGAACAGTTCCGTTTCCGGGAAGCACTTAAAGAGGCAATGAACATGGCTCGTCTGGGTAACAAGTACCTGGCCGATACAGAACCATGGAAAATATTTAAATCTGAACCTGAGAGGGTTAAAACGATCATGAACATCGCCCTTCAGATCTCTGCCTCACTGAGCCTACTGACAGAGCCTTTCCTGCCTTTTGCGGCAGCCCGGCTGAAAAAATTCCTGAATATCAGCAATATATTATGGGACCATGCAACTGACAAGGATATTGTTGCAGAGGGTCATATGATAGGGAGCGGGGGACTGTTGTTTGAGAAAATTTCAGATGAAGAGACCGGGAGGCAGGTAAACAAGTTGCTGGCCACCAGAGAACAGAATGAAAATAAAACCCTCTCCCCCATGATGCAGGCGAAAGACAGCATTAATTACGACGAGTTCTCATTGATGGATATACGAACCGGTACCATTATTGAAGCCGAAAAGGTTGCAAAGACCAAAAAGCTGCTGAAACTTACAATTGATACCGGAATAGACACCCGTACAGTGGTCTCCGGCATAGCAGAATATTTTGATCCGGCCTCACTTACCGGCAAGCAGATTTCTGTGCTTGTAAACCTGGAAGCAAAAAAAATAAGAGGCATCGAGTCAAGGGGCATGATCCTTATGGCAGAAGATCCCGGGGGGAAACTGGTATTTGTTTCTCCCACTGAGAACATAGCGAACGGCTCTGTTGTAAAATAATTTAGTGTCTGTCTATAAAGTCAGTGTCTGATTCAGAAAGTCACATTTGATGAATTTTGACAAATGAGAGATTCATAGCATGTGAGTTCGACCAAAGGTCAATGTTCGTATTCAAGGCTTGCGAAGTCAAAAAAAGCGGAGTTTACTATGCGTAAATGAGCATTTTTTTGACGAGCGTAACGCAGAAGACGGGCATTGTGGACAGACTAATTATATGCTGAGCATCCAGGTGTCGGTCCTGCCCTGCATTGTCCTTACCTGTCGAAGCATCTGCAAAGCCTCACCGGGATTTTCTGTGGAGTAAAGAGATACCCGGAACATTCCCCTGTCAGATTCAATAATCTCACTCCTGTAACCCTCTTCCTCCAGCCTCTCCCTTAATATACGGGCATTATGCCCGCTCCTGAAGCTGCCTGCCACCAGGTAGTGCCTTCTTACAGCGGCCGGTTTCGCAGCCACTGTCTCCATCACCTCCTGTTTATCAGAAAGAACGGATACATCACCGGGCAGCAGTGCACCGGGTTCGTCCGCAGGCCCGGTTACTGCATCTGCCGGTGCCGCATCATGGAGCCCCGGCCCGGATACCTCCTCATACATCAGCGCCCGGCGCTGACTGCTCATTTCCCCGGGGGTTGCTGAATCAGGGGAATCCGGCATGACAACATCATCACCGGCAACCGGTGAAATCCTTACTCCCGAATCTACGACAGCGGCAAAAGGATTCAGCGAGGAGAGATCAAAACTGAATTCCCTGATAAGATCACTATTCATTGCTCCCCACGTAATCGCTGCAACAAGGGGTATACCTATAGCGGCATAACGCAGCATCTTTTTTGCCCTGCGCCGGAACCCCGTTGCCTCTTTATCAGACGGCATCCTCTTCTTTTTACCTGCCTTCTGAACGGTATCAAGGGCAGGATAACGAAAAAATGAAAGCCCGTAAGAATCGGTAAGAAAATTGGCTGACGGATCGGGGTCAAACTCCGGCTTCCCGTCCCTGGCCGGTAAAAACTGGCCTATCCCTTCAAAATGTACCACCCTGCCTTCATCAAGCTTGCGGTTCACCTCACCGGCAAAATCTTCAACAAGCTTCCTGGCATCAACATAATTTACCGAAAGCCTGGCTGAAAGGTAACTGATCAGCAGTCCGTCATTGTGATCCAGCCTGGCATTGAAACCAACCTCCCTGGCAGGAGGAAAGAAACTGCCGGCAGACCTGTCAATACGGGCCGAACGCTCATTGGTCACAAAACCGCCGAAGCCGGGTACAACAACACAATCATGGTGATATAGAAGATCTCTGATATGATTTACTAGTTCCAAAACAAATGCTTTTAAATATTACAGTAAAACAAAAACATCCGGTATTCACTCAGAACAAAAGTAAAGAATTATTCGGTGATATGTCTCAACCTGCATCAATTTTTTTTAACTTTGCTGACTGCTGAAAAAAAATCCGCACCGGATTATGGAAAAAATTCAAATGGTCGACCTTACAGGCCAGTATAACAAGATCAGAAATGAGGTTGACTCTGCTATGAAAAATGTCATCAGCTCCGCATCCTTTATCAACGGACCTGAAGTAGGGGTATTCAGCAAAAACCTTGAAGCTTACCTGGACGTAAACCATGCCGTTACATGCGGCAACGGCACCGATGCATTGCAGATAGCCCTGATGGCAAGCGGACTGGAACGGGGAGACGAGGTTATAACCACCCCCTTTACCTTTATCGCCACGGTAGAGGCCATCGCACTGCTCGGACTCAAACCGGTGTTTGCCGATGTCTGCCCGCGTTGTTTCAATATCAGCACCGCGGAGATTGAAAAACAGGTAACAGGAAAAACCAAAGCTATCCTTCCCGTGCATCTGTACGGACAATGTGCCAGTATGGAAGGTATAACGGAAATTGCCACACGGCATGATCTGTTTGTCATTGAAGATGCCGCCCAGGCACTGGGCAGTGAATATAGCTTTTCAAACGGGCTGGTAAAAAAGGCAGGCACCATAGGACATATAGGGTGCACAAGTTTTTTCCCTTCCAAGAACCTGGGTTGCTTCGGCGACGGTGGTGCCATGCTGACCAACAACCCCGTGCTGGCTGAGAAAATGCAGTCCATTTCACGGCACGGCTCGCTTATAAAGTATTACCACGAAAGGATAGGTGTTAATTCAAGGCTTGATACCCTCCAGGCAGCCATTCTTGATGTGAAGCTAAGGTACCTTGACCGCTATAACCAGGCAAGGGTCATGGCAGCTGATTATTATGACCGGGCCCTTGGAGGGATCGATCAGTTGATCCTGCCTGAACGCATAAAACAGTCCTCCCACATATTCCATGCCTATACCCTCAAGACAACGGTCCGGCACAGGGATTCCCTGCGCCTGTTCCTCAGGGAACGAGGCATTCCGACAATGGTTTATTACCCTGTACCCATGCATCTGCAAAAAGGCTATTCGGCATACGGATATAAAAAAGGAGATTTCCCCGTTTCCGAAGAACTGGCCTCCTCAGTCCTCTCCATACCAATGCATACCGAGCTTACGCAGGAACAGCTTGAATATATCTGTGATGGCATAAGGGATTATTTTAAAACCGCATAAGATGAGTGAAAAAGAGAAGGGCTACCAGGCCCATGAAACAGCAGTCATTGATGAAGGTTGCACCATCGGAGCCGGTACACATATCTGGCATTTCAGCCATATAATGACGGGTTGTATTATTGGAGAAAACTGTAATCTCGGGCAGAATGTTGTGGTCTCCCCGGGAGTGGTGCTGGGAAAGAACGTGAAGGTGCAGAACAATGTATCAATATATACAGGTGTGATATGTGAAGATGATGTTTTCCTCGGACCCTCCATGGTATTCACCAATATTGTCAATCCGCGGAGCGCAGTGGTAAGGAAAGAGCAGTATGTGAAAACCCTTGTGGGAAAAGGAGCAAGCATAGGTGCCAATGCAACCATAATATGCGGTAACAATTTAGGCCCCTACTCCTTTATTGGTGCAGGGGCAGTGATAACAAAGGAGGTGAAGGCCTATGCCCTGATGGCGGGAAATCCTGCACGCCAGGCGGGATGGATGAGTGAATACGGGCACAGGCTGGAGTTCGGTGATGACGGCATTGCCACATGCCGGGAAAGCGGAGAAAAATACAGGCTGGAGAACGGGCAGGTCAGTAAAATATCCTGAATGGCCGTCAAAGTCTTTCAAAGCCTAATCTGATAAAAAAATGCACAAATTCCGTTAAGTCCCGAAATACCCTGTTAACCGAAATATTAACAACAAGTAATAATTTCACGATCCTGAAATATGTCCGTTAAAAAAAATAATTTTGCCCTCATTGGTGTTGCAGGCTATATTGCCGTCAGGCACCTCCAGGCAATAAAAGAGACCGGCAACATACTGCTTGCCACCCTCGACCCCTTTGACAGTGTAGGGGCTATAGACAGTTACTTCCCCGAGGCCGACTTCTTTGTGGAATTTGAAAGATTCGACAGGCATATAGATAAACTCAAAAGGATCGGCACCAGGATAGACTATGTAAGCATATGCTCTCCCAACTACCTGCATGATTCACATATACGCTTTGCCATGCGCCAGGGCGCCGACGCCATATGTGAAAAACCGGTGGTACTGAATCCGTGGAACCTTGATGCGCTGGCAGAGATAGAAAAGGAGACAGGGAAAAAAATATTCAATATACTGCAGCTCAGACTTCACCCTTCAATAACAGCGCTCAGGGAGAAGATCATGAAAGAGCCGGCTGATAAGATCCATGATATTGACCTGTCATACATAACCAGCCGTGGCAACTGGTATTATATCTCATGGAAGGGCGACCCCCACAAATCCGGCGGAGTGGCCACCAATATAGGTGTGCACTTTTTCGATATGCTTACATGGATATTCGGACCGGCAAGGGAGAATATCGTTCACCTGTCAGATAACAGGCGCGCTGCAGGATACCTTTCCCTTGAACGGGCCAGGGTAAGATGGCTGCTGAGCATCGATCAAAAAGACCTTCCCGGCCATATAAAAGAACACGGCCAGCGAACCTACCGCTCAATAACAATCGACGGCGAAGAGATAGAGTTCAGTGAAGGATTCACCGGCCTTCATACCCAAACATACAGGGAAATTCTCGCCGGCAAGGGATACGGCCTGGAAGAGGCAAGACCGTCGATCGAGACAGTTTACACCATCAGGAACTCAAAACCTGTCGGACTGAAGGGTGAATATCACCCCTACCTTAAAAATATAGTGGAAGATTAATTACATAATCTGATGCACCATAATTAAATTCTCAATACCTGTTTAATCACTATTAATTATTAAGATGTACGAACAACTGATAAAAAAAGAGAAGAAGATATCGCTGATCGGACTGGGTTATGTGGGTCTGCCCATTGCTCTGGAATTCGCAAAAAAAGTTTCTGTCATAGGCTTTGATATAAAGCCTGAGAGGGTTGAAATGATGAAAAAAGGCATCGACCCGAGCCGCGAAATTGATCCGTCAGCCTTTGAAGGATGTGATATTATGTTCACCTCCGACCCTGAAGATCTGAGAGAGGCACATTTTCACATTGTGGCAGTGCCCACGCCCATAGATGATCATAAACTGCCCGACCTCACCCCCGTAATAAAGGCATCCGGGACGGTCGCCGGGGTCCTGAAAAAAGGCGATTATGTGGTTTATGAATCAACCGTTTACCCGGGATGTACGGAAGAAGACTGCATACCTGTCCTGGAAAAGGGAAGCGGTCTCACATTCAGAAGCGACTTCAAGGTGGGTTTCTCCCCCGAAAGGATAAATCCGGGGGACAAACAGCATACACTCACAAAAATAGTGAAGGTGGTCTCAGGCTGTGATAATGAATCTCTGGAAAACATTGCAAAAACCTACGAAATGATAATTGAGGCAGGAGTGCACCGGGCAGGATCCATTAAGGTGGCCGAAGCAGCAAAGATTATTGAAAATACCCAGCGCGATATTAATATCGCCTTTATGAATGAGCTCTCCATCATCTTCAACAAGATGGACATTAACACTCACGAGGTTCTGGAGGCTGCGGGAACAAAATGGAATTTTCTCAGGTTCTATCCCGGTCTGGTTGGCGGTCATTGCATAGGTGTTGACCCCTATTACCTGGCATACAAGGCCAAAGAGTATGGATATCACGCCCAGATAATCAATGCAGGACGGTTCATCAACGATTCCATGGGCGCATATATAGCCAAGCAGACAGTGAAAAGGATCATATCCCTGGATAAAAATATAAAAGAGTCACGCATACTGATAATGGGTGTTACATTCAAGGAGAACGTGAGCGATATAAGGAATTCAAAGGTAGCCGATGTTTATAATGAACTCAGATCATTCGGCATCACAAACATCGATGTGGTAGATCCCCATGCTTCAGCCCGGGAGGTGAAAGAAGAATACGGTTTTGACATAAAAGAATCACCAGGTAAAAATTATGACGCGGTCATTGCCGCAGTCAACCATAATGAATATCTCAAACTGACAGTGGACTATTTCAGGTCCGTTACCAACAGCAATGCCTTGCTGGTAGATGTAAAAAGCACCTACAGGGAGCAGTTTAAAACAAAGCAGGAAGGTTTACGGTACTGGAGCCTGTGATGAAGGTAATAATTTTAAGGGGACAAAAAACATAAACTTATGGACACTATACTGGTTACAGGCGGAACGGGTTATATAGGATCACATACCGTTGTAGAGCTTATTGATAAAGGTTACGAAGTGCTTGTTATCGATGATCTGTCAAACTCGGACATCGATGTGCTCGACGGGATAGAAAAAATAACCGGCATAAGACCCGGTTTTGAAAAATTTGATATCTGCAACGGGCCGCATCTGAAGGATTATTTTAACAGGCATCCGGAAATAGCAGCGGTAATTCATTTTGCAGCCCGCAAGGCGGTTGGCGAATCAGTCGAAAAGCCCCTGCTTTACTACAGGAATAACCTTGTCTCCCTGATAAACCTCCTTGAAGAGATGCAGCAGCGGCCGCCGGGCAACCTGGTATTTTCATCATCATGCACCGTTTACGGTCAGCCCGACAAGCTGCCGGTAACAGAATCTGCCCCTGTCAAAAGGGCCGGATCACCCTACGGAAGGACCAAGCAGATCTCTGAAGATGTTATTACCGACTGTATAGAAGCAGGCAACAAACTCAAAGCAGTGTCACTGCGCTATTTTAACCCGATAGGAGCCCATCCCTCCGCACTGATAGGAGAAGTGCCGCGGGGAGTGCCCGATAACCTGGTGCCCTTTATCACACAAACAGCAATCGGACTGCGTGATGAACTGAAAGTTTTCGGCGACGACTATAACACACCCGACGGCTCATGCATACGCGACTACCTGCATGTAACAGATCTGGCAAAAGCCCACGTGGTGGCAATAAAACGTCTGCTGGAAAAGGAAAACAGGAAGAACTACGAGGTGTTCAATCTGGGTACAGGAAAGGGAGTGTCGGTACTGGAGATGATCAGGACATTTGAAAAGGTAAACTCCGTCAGACTGAAATACCGCATTACCGGCCGCAGAGCCGGAGACATTGAACAGGTGTGGGCAGACACCACCCTGGCAAACAGGGAACTGGGATGGAAAGCCGAAAGCAGTCTTGAGGAGACACTGGCAACGGCATGGAAGTGGGAAAAGTATTACCGCAAAAAAACCGGATGATGAAAAAAACCATTCTTTTAACAGGAGGTGCTGGTTTCATAGGATCACACGTGGTAAGGCGACTGGTGAACAGTTACCCCGAATACCATATTGTAAACCTTGACAAGCTAACCTATGCAGGTAATCTTGAAAACCTCGCAGATATAAAAAATAAAGACAATTACACCTTTATAAGGGGTGACATAACAGATGCCGCATTTATTGATAAGCTCTTCAGCCAGTACACTTTCGATACCGTGATCCACCTGGCGGCCGAATCACATGTCGACAGGTCGATCAGCGGCCCCATGGAGTTTATCACAACCAACATAATCGGTACGGTCAACCTTTTAAGTGCTGCAACAGCTTTCTGGAAAGGAAATATCGACGGGAAGCTTTTCTATCACATCTCCACCGACGAAGTCTACGGTTCACTGGGTGAAAAGGGATCGTTCAACGAAAAGACACCATATGACCCGCGCAGTCCCTATTCCGCATCAAAAGCCAGTTCCGACCACCTGGTCAGGGCGTGGCACCATACCTACGGCCTGCCGGTTATTATCTCCAACTGTTCCAACAACTACGGGCCAAACCAGTTTCCCGAAAAACTTATACCCCTGGCGATCAACAATATAAAAAACAAAAAACCTGTTCCCATCTACGGTAAGGGGGAGAATATAAGGGACTGGCTTTATGTTGAAGACCACGCCGCAGCCATAGACCTTCTGCTACACAGGGGCCGGAGCGGGGAAACATATAATATAGGTGGCAATAACGAATGGAAAAATATTGAACTTATCAGATTGCTTTGCCGGATAATGGACGATAAGCTGGAACGAAGCCCCGGCAACTCGGAAGAGCTTGTAACATTTGTTAAGGACCGGGCGGGTCATGACCTGCGCTACGCCATAGATAATACAAAGATCCGAACAGAACTGGGATGGCAGCCTTCGGTCACTTTTAAGGAGGGTCTGGAAAGGACGGTAAGCTGGTACCTGGATAATGAAAAGTGGCTTCAGGATGTGCTAAGCGGTGACTACAGGTCCTACTACCGCAAACAGTACCAGGAACGTTGAATCACCCTGTTATCCCGCACATTTATCAGTGTCTTGTGTAGGTAATCTCAAGCCTGGCACCACCAGCCGGGTGGTAGCCGCTTTTTAAAACTGCCCTGTTGGGGTTTGTGCCCGACTCCCTGACTCCCACGAAAACAATACTGCTCTCCTTCCTCCCGCCAACATAAGCCTGTACCCAGTTCGTGATATTGGCCGAGTAATGTCGCTGTTCAGGATTATATGTTCCACCGAAATACTCATCACCAAGTGCAAGATCGGTAATGCCTGACAGCTGCCCCTCTGCATCCTTTTCAAAGCATGCCAGCCTTGCGGGGGGAGGAAAGTTTTCTGCGGCGTCATCGCCATTGTAAAGCGGCAGGTAAAGCCTGGCGGAATTAATGCTGACAGGCATGGAGTCACGCCATGACTGAAGTCTTTCAAAATCCAGACGCCCCATAACACCTGCCGCACCCTGAACATAAAAAACCGTATCACCGGTTCGCGGCTGCTCAAGAATATCATAAAAGTCGGCTTCAGAATAATCGTGGCTAAAGATATTTATCCTGTTGGCACCTTCATTGATTACAAAATCATACCTGAGGGTACTGTCAGGATAATCGGTATTCGTATAAAACAAAGACATCTTTGAGTCACCGTGATTAAGATCAATGGAATATACGGCACCGCTGCCGCTCTCAAGGCCGGCAGAAACATATATACCATTAAAATAACCCAGGAAACTTCCAAGGGACTGCATAACAGTGTCAGGTGCATTAAGCAGTTTATCCTGCAAATCAGAACTGGTTATCGGAATGGCAATAATGGTGTCGCCGGCAGCCGGTTCCAGCGTATAATCAGCAACTTTTTCAGATATGTCTGTAAAGTCCAGCGGATCAGTATTGGAATAATACCGTTGCTCATAATCAATCTTCTCCTGCAGCTCATAAACACTGAAATTTTGTGCACCGGCTCCTGTGCCGTATTTATCAGTTACGCGGAGGTAAAGAACCATCGACTGGGCTTCAGGGGAAGAACCGAAATCAACTGTTTCCAGTATCCCTGCCTGTGTGAGGAAGCCCGAACTGAGTCTGCCGAAAACCGGATCATCAACCACCCCGAGCAGTGAAAGGGGGTGGCCTATTGCAAGGACGGAATCCCTTTTCCAGACGGATGTGCCTATCTCGGTTTCAGTAAAGGAATTTACAGCGAACCTGTCGGACTCCGGCTGTATCTCAAGACCTACAAAACTTGATTCTTCACATGAAGTAATAAAAAGAATCAGAAAAAGAACCAGGGCAGATGAGAAAGATACAATAATAAAAGAGCTCCTCTCACGTGGTAAAAAATCATTTCGGCACATTGAACGATCCGTTTAATATTTTATCGTAAAAGTCTGAATAAAGATCAACGTATTCTTCTTCCGAATGGTATCCCAAAACCGGTTTTTTTTGTTTTTCAATGTGATCTTTAAGGTCAGGATCAACCTTCTCAGAGCCGAGGATTATGCCATCAGCATGATTTATTGCAATCTTGGAAAGATTAATATAATCGGGAGAATTAAGAATATTTACATCTTTATCTGTTATACCTTCGAGCATCAGTTTCTTTCGGAATTTTTTATTGAGGCTGTCAGGAAAACTATCATTGTATAGTGAATATATAATTTTGGACTGCTGGAAGAGCGGGTCTTCAGCATAGGCCTTCTTAAGATACAACGGCACCAGGGAGGTGAACCATCCCTGGCAATGAACTATGTCAGGAGGCCAGCGCAGTTTTTTGACGGTTTCAAGCACACCGCGGGCAAAAAATATCAGCCTCTCATCATTATCGTCGTAATATACTCCGTTCTCATCGGCAAGAGGGCTTTTCCTCTGAAAATAATCTTCATTGTCAATAAAGTAAACCTGCATCCTTGCGCACTGAATAGAAGCCACCTTGATGATAAGCGGATGATCTGTGTCATCTATAATCAGGTTCATTCCCGACAAACGTATAACCTCATGAAGCTGATTCCTCCTTTCATTGACACATCCATACCTCGGCATAAATGTGCGTATCTCCCGTCCGCGTTCCTGAACCCCCTGGGGAAGATTCCTGCCGATAACAGACATTTCCGTTTCAGGCAGATAAGGACTTATCTCCTGAGAAATGTAAAGAACCTTGGTCTTTTCCATCGAGCCACCTTAATATTATATGCATTTTTTATAACATCTGTCAGCCCCTTCAGCCAGGCTAACCATGGATGCCTTTAATTTTAAGCCAGGCAAAACCGTTTTGCCCGGATAATATTTTTTCTTCCTGATTTAATCTTTACTTTCGACTTGCAAAGATAATAAAAATATTCGATAACTCAACCGGTTATACTTAACCGGAAATATACAGGTAATGAATTGATCTGCCTTTCCTGAAGATAATTATCATTACTTTCGCTGAATATTTTAATATACGGAATATGATGCTTGCAAAAACAGTCAAGGAAGCAGACAGCTTTATTTCAAAAATCAAAACTACAGGCAAATCACTTGGTCTTGTCCCGACCATGGGAGCACTTCATAAAGGGCACCTTTCCCTTGTCGGGTGCTGCAGAAAAGAAAATAATATTACTGTTGCATCCGTTTTTGTAAACCCGACACAGTTCAATGACCCTGCGGACTTTAAGAAATATCCCCGTAACCCTGACCGTGACATGCAAATGCTCCGTCAGGCCGGTTGCGATATGGTTTTTGCCCCGGAGGTGAAGGAGATGTATCCACAGCCTGACAGGCGGATTTTTGATTTTGGGAAGACCGGCAGAATAATGGAGGGCCGGTTTCGCCCCGGCCATTTTAACGGTGTGGCGCAGGTTGTCAGCCGCCTGTTTGAAATATTAAAACCTGACAGGGCATATTTCGGCAAAAAGGATATACAGCAGCTGGCCATTATACGTAAAATGACAGTTATGCTCAACCTTCCGGTTGAGATAAGGGCATGCCCCACACTCAGGGAGAGCGACGGACTTGCGATGAGCTCAAGAAATGTCCTGCTGAGTGCCACCGAGCGAAAAAACGCTGCACTTATATGGCAGACCCTCCTGGAAGCAACACATAAAAAAGACCTGACAGTAAAAGAGTTGAAAGAGTGGGTTGTAAAAGTTATTAACAATAACCCTTTCCTGGAAATTGAATATTTTGAAGTTGTCAACAGCAGTGACCTGCAACCGGTAAACAAGTGGGAAGACGGCGAAAGGGAACTTATCGGATGCCTTGCTGTACGAGCCGGAAATGTTCGTTTGATTGATAATATATTTTTTTCTAATTTTGCCCTGCTATGATGATCGAAATATTAAAATCAAAAATCCACCGGGTAAGAGTAACGGAAGCAAACCTCAATTATGTAGGGAGCATAACGATAGATGAGGACCTGATGGATGCAGCCAACCTTATCGAAAACGAAAAGGTGCAGGTGGTTAATATCAATAATGGCAAACGGCTTGAAACATATGTCATAAAAGGTGAAAGAGGAACCGGACAAATAGGCATGAACGGGCCGGCAGCAAGGAAAGTGGCAATTGATGATATAATTATCATCATCTCCTATGCTGTGATCGAAAGTACAGAAGCCCGCTCTTTTGAGCCCGCGATAGTATTTCCCGATACAGAGACAAACAAACTTATTACCTGATAACTTGCCACACAGAATAACCAAAGCTATCCGGATCCTCATTTTTCTGGCTATCGGGGCTCTTTTCCTGGTAATTGCCTTCAGGGGGATAAGTGCGGAAGGGCTGGTGCAGGGACTGAGGTCTGCCAGTTACAAATGGATCATGATATCCCTGTTGTTTGCCTCACTGGCATTTGTCAGCAGGACATACCGGTGGATACTCCTTATAGAGCCCATGGGATACAGGCCCGGGGTAAAAAACACCTTTTATGCAATTATGACCGGCTACCTGGCTAATTTTGTTCTTCCCCGCCTGGGAGAAATAACCCGCTGCGGCACACTGAACCGTACCGACAGAATCCCGGTCGACTCACTGCTTGGAACGGTGATCATTGAAAGAATAAGCGATCTGCTGGTGCTCTTTCTTCTGGCCACAGCAGTCATCTTCATAAAGATCGAACTGTTTGGCAATTTCCTTTACATCTATATTTTCATGCCCCTTTACCAGATGATGATGTCATGGCTTGACTTTCCCTGGTTCTTTCATATTATGATCGTTTCTGCAATTCTCATCATCCTGATATTCTACAGGATCATTACAATATGGCTCAGAAAATACAGTGTCTGGCGGCGGATTGAGAGAGTTGCACAGCGTATTCTGGAAGGAATGAGGTCGGTTGCCGGGATGAAAAAAACCCTGCAGTTTCTCCTTCATACCATCTTTATCTGGCTGATGTATTTTCTTATGACATGGGCGGTTTTTATGTCGCTGCCTTCAACTGCAGAGCTTGGAGCTGCAGATGTGCTTTTTATCTTGGTTATCGGTGGACTGGGGATGGCGGTTCCGGTGCAGGGAGGCATAGGTGCATATCACTGGATTGTGAGTGCGGGACTGGGCATCTATGGTATTTCAAAGGAAGAAGGACTGGTATTTGCCACACTGTCGCACGAGTCCCAGGCCATCCTGATGATCATCCTGGGAACCTTCTCCATGCTGATGGTTTTTATAAAAATGAAAAAGGCCAAACAGCCCGTTTATAAACTCAGTAATTCACCGGGAAAATAACAGTGCTATGGATAACCGGGAAATTATAAATTCAAAGATCCTTTCAGACAAATCTCTTGAGCGTATGCTGGCTTACCGGAGATTCAAAGATCAAAAAATGGTGTTTACCAACGGTTGTTTTGATATTCTTCACAGGGGACATGCCGATTACCTGGCCAGGGCAGCTGAAATGGGTGATATACTGGTGGTGGGACTCAACACCGACAGGTCAGTGCGCGCCATCAAAGGCCCCGGTCACCCGGTACAGAATGAGAAAAGCCGTTCACAGATTCTTGCTTCTTTATTTTATGTAAATGCAGTCATCCTGTTTGACCGTGAGACCCCGGAAGAGCTTATAAAAAAGGTTGAGCCCGATATTCTTGTCAAGGGCAGTGACTACAAACCCGAAGAAATTGTCGGATACGATATTGTAACCGCCAGGGGAGGCAAAGTAATAACACTGGCCCTGGTAGAGGGTTACTCCACTTCAGAAATTTTCAGAAAATTATCGGGCGGGAACCTTTAATAGCGTCTGCCGGTAAAGGAACTTTTCACAGGCACCGGAAAAATAAAATTTCAGCTTATACCAACCAGATATGGCAAAAAGAAAAACGGTATATATATGTCAGAACTGCGGAGTGGAATCTCCGAAATGGATAGGACGCTGTCCCTCATGCGGGGAGTGGAACAGCTACGTGGAAGAGGTTATTGCCGGCACAACAAAAAAAAGCATCCATACCGGCAGAGCCAGGCCGGTGCCGGAACTGCTGACTGACATATCCACTGCAACCGAAACACGCCTGAACAGCCACAGCCGTGAATTTAACAGGATACTGGGCGGAGGGATTGTGCCTGGATCAGTTATCCTTGTCGGCGGAGAACCGGGCATAGGTAAATCAACCCTTGCCCTGCAGGTGGCAATGCATATGCCTGCGGTTAAAACATTGTATATATCGGGAGAAGAGAGCAGCAGGCAGATTAAACTGCGTGCCGACCGTATTGATCCCGGTAAGGGAAACTGCCATATATTATGCGAAACCAACCTGGAAGCCATATATACACATATGCAGAATATGGAACCCGGACTGGTTATTGTTGATTCTGTCCAGACCCTCCAGTCCGACAACATCGAATCACCGGCCGGCAGTGTCTCCCAGATAAAAGATTGTGCGGCGGGACTGCTGAGGTATGCCAAGGAGACAAACACACCCGTTGTACTGATTGGACATATAACCAAGGAGGGCGGACTCGCGGGCCCGAAAGTACTGGAGCATATTGTCGATGTTGTGCTTCAGTTCGAAGGTGATCACAACCATTTCTACCGGGTGCTCCGCTCACTGAAAAACCGCTACGGGTCAACATCTGAAACAGGACTTTACGAAATGCGGGACAACGGTCTCAGGGAGGTGGATAATCCTTCTGAACTGCTTATCACCAGGCACGAAGAAGAAATTAGCGGTGTAGCTATTTCAGCCATGGTAGACGGCCTGCGACCCTTCCTGATCGAAATACAGGCACTGGTCAGCACTGCCGCCTACGGAACACCGCAGCGGTCATCCACAGGATTCGACCTGCGGCGGTTAAGCATGCTCCTGGCCGTTCTGGAAAAAAGGGCGGGATTCAGACTGTCGGTAAAAGATGTTTTTCTTAATATTGCCGGCGGAATAAAGGTGGCTGACACAGCAACCGACCTGGCAGTTATCAGCGCTATACTCTCTTCAGATACAGATTTACCCGTTCCCCGGGATATCTGTTTTGCCGGAGAAGTGGGCCTGTCGGGAGAGATAAGGCCTGTCGGGAGACTGGAGCAACGTATAGCCGAAGCTGAAAAGATGGGCTTCCGCAGAATCATTATCTCCTCATTCAACAAAAAGGAGGAACTCCGGAAAAATAAAAAAATCGAGATTCTCCGGGCAGGTAAAGTTGCACAGCTTTTCCGTATGCTTTTCAAGCCCTGAGCCCCTGAGTAGGCGGAGGTAACTAACTGGCTGGCGAAACATTTAGTAATCAAAATTATCGTACTGCCTTGACGGGGCTGAACGGAACACCCTGTCGCAATCAAGGTCAATATCAAAGCCGGGAGGTGCTTCAAACTCATCATCCTCCGTTATATCAAGCGATTCATCGGCATATACCTTTTCCATAAACATCGCCCAAACAGGAAGAGCCATATTGGCACCCTGTCCCTGAGAAATATTGTCGAACCTTATGCCACGGTCCTCTCCCCCGGTCCAGGCTCCGCCAACAAGCTCCGGAACAATTCCGATAAACCAGCCATCAGAGAAGGCCTGGGTCGTTCCGGTCTTTCCTGCTATCTGCCCGGTAAACCCGTACCTGGCCCTGAGCCTTATCCCGGTTCCTTCATTCACAACAGCCTCAAGAAGGTTTATCATAAGGTAAGCAGCCCTCTCCGAGATCGCCTCATCCATACGTGGCTGAAACCCGGCAAGTAAATTACCGTGCCGGTCTTCTATCCTTGTTACCATAACGGGTTCATTATAAACACCTTTGTTCGCATAGGTAGCAAAAGCTCCCACCATCTCATATAAAGAAATATTAGAAGTCCCCATAAATACCGAAAGCACCGGGTCTATATGGCTTTGGATACCCATTTTACGGGCCACTTCTATAAGGGCGGGAGGATTGAACTGTTTCATAAGCCAGGCAGATATGTGGTTAACCGAGTTTGCCAGTCCCCATTTAAGGGTCACCATCCTGCCGTCAAAATCGGTGGGGCCGGAATTTTTAGGAGTCCACACCGAGTCATTAACTTCAAACGATTGCGGCACATTGGGTGCCAGATCACAGGGAGAAAAACCTTCCTGCATGGCAAGGGTATACAGGAATGGTTTAAATACCGATCCCACCTGGTTCTTACCCTGTTTTACATGATCAAATTTGAAATGCCTGAAATCAGGTCCGCCAACATACGCCTTCACATGTCCGCCGGAAGGCTCCATAGCCATAAAACCGGAACGCAGAAAACGTTTGTAGTACCATATTGAATCCATGGGTGTCATAAGGGTGTCAATATCCCCTTCCCAGGAAAAAACACGCATGGAAACGGGAGTGTTAAATATTTGCACTATCGAATCCCGGGGCACCCCGGCCCAGCTCAGGCTCATGTATCGTTCCGATCGCCTCATGGAACGTTCTATGTTAAGGTCAACCTGCTCGGAAGTGAGGTCGTCGGAAAACGGACTTCGCTCATAGGTTTCCTGAACAAGATCGAAATCTTTCTGAAGAACTTCACCGAGGTGTTCATTGAGCGATTCCTCCGCATACTTCTGCATACGTGAGTCTATCGTGCTGTGAATCCTCAGTCCGTCCCGGTAAAGATTGTAATTTGAGCCGTCGGGTTTAAAATTCTTGTTGCACCAACCATAAACAGGGTTGTCGGCCCATTCCAGGGAATCTTCCCTGAAACGCTCATAAAAAAGATAATTCTGCCGGTGTGGCTCCCTGGCGGTCAGAACTCCCCTGAGGTACTCCCTGAAATGCCTGGCAGGACCAATATTATGGTCCTGAACCATATAATTCAACTGAATTGGCAACCCCGAGAGGGAATCAAAATCACTGTCCGAAATAAAATCATACCTGTTAAGCTGGGACAGGACAATATTACGGCGGGATAAAGCCCTTTCCGGATTGCGGACCGGACTGAACCAGGAGGGTGCTTTAAGCACACCTATCAGAAGTGAGGCTTCTTCAACCTTAAGTGAATCAGGCGTGGTATTAAAGAATGTCCTTGCCGCGGTTTTTATCCCGTAGGAGTGACTTCCGAAATCAACAGTGTTGAGGTACATTACAATTATCTCATCCTTGGTGTAGTTCCTCTCCAGCTTTACTGCAGTGACCCACTCCTTGAACTTGGTAATGCCAAAATTAAATTTCCTGCTTATACCAAAACGGTACCTTGTAGTGTCACGGGGGAAAAGATTTTTTGCAAGCTGCTGTGTTATGGTGCTTCCGCCACCCGCATCCTGCTGCAAAATTATTGATTTTATAAACACCCGTGCCAGTCCCCGCGCATCAATGCCCGCATGATTGCGGAAACGGATATCCTCGGTTGCCAGCAAGGCATTAACCACATTGTCTGATAGCTCGTCAAATTCAACATAGGTCCGGTTCTGCAGGTAATAGGGCCCGAGAAGCTCGCCGTCGGCTGAAAACAGCTGTGAAGCCACGTTGTTCTGAGGGTTCTCAAGATCCTCAAAACTTGGCATAAAACCCATCCTGCCGGCAGAAATCAGGCTGAAAACCACAACAAGGAAAGTAACCGGCAGAATAAAAAGACTCCACATAACTACTAAATAGAGCCTGCGTTTATTGCTTTGTTTATTATTTTCTTTCTCCATTCTTATTTTTCTCCTGTAGCTTAAAGTCTTATAATACAAGCAAAGGAATACGGTTATAACTAAGTTCCAAATAAGGTATCGTTGCAAACCCGCAGCAAAAATAGTAAATAATATTTATTAATATTTTGACGTTACAAAGCCAAATGCTTTACTTTGTGCATTTTTAAACTGTCCATTAAAATTAAAAAAATGGCTGTCAATCTGGTTATAGTTGAATCACCTGCAAAAGCAAAAACCATAGAGAACTTTCTGGGAAAAGATTTCATGGTAAAATCCAGTTTCGGACATATTCGCGATCTTGCAAGAAAGAATTTCGGCATAGAAATAGAAAACGAATATCAACCCCAATACATTATACCTGAAGACAAGAAAAAAGTTGTTGACGATCTGAAAAAGGCAGCGGCAAAAGCAGAAACGGTTTGGCTTGCCTCAGATGAAGACCGGGAGGGAGAAGCTATAGCCTGGCATCTGTACAGGGTACTCGAACTGAAACCTGAAAAAGTCAGACGAATCGTTTTCCATGAAATTACCAAAGAAGCCATAATGAAAGCCATAGCCAATCCCCGGCCTATCAATATGGAGCTTGTTAATGCCCAGCAGGCACGCAGGGTGCTCGACCGGCTGGTTGGCTTTGAACTTTCGCCGGTACTGTGGAAAAAGGTTAAACCGTCTCTTTCTGCCGGCAGAGTCCAGTCCGTCGCCGTCCGGCTCCTGGTCGAACGTGAAAGGGAGATACTTGCTTTTAAAAGTTCATCTTCATACCGTATAACGGCTTTGTTTGATGCAGGAAACGGAGACACTGAAAGATCGCAGTTCCAGGCAGAGCTGTCAAAACGTTTCCCGGACAGGAAGAAAGCTCTGGAGTTTCTTAAAAAGTGTGCCGGGGCACAATTCCTTATAACAAACATAACCACCAAACCCGCAAAAAAATCTCCGCCCCCTCCCTTTACCACATCGACCCTGCAACAGGAGGCAAGCAGAAAACTGGGTTTTTCGGTGACTCAGACCATGTCTCTTGCCCAGAGGCTTTATGAAGCCGGTAAGATAACATATATGAGAACCGACTCGCTGAACCTTTCAGATTCTGCAATCTCGGCAGCAGCAGGTCACATTAAATCGGAATACGGAGAAAAATATCTCAGGATCCGCAAGTACAAAACCAAATCAAAAGGAGCCCAGGAGGCACATGAAGCAATCCGGCCAACCTACCTGAAAAATATAACCGCGGGGAACAACACCGGCGAGCAAAGGCTTTACGAGCTTATCAGGAAACGCACCATAGCTTCGCAGATGAGCGATGCCCTGCTGGAAAAAACAAACGTTACTATCAGCATATCCAATGCGGAGGAAAATTTTTTTGCATTTGGAGAGGTACTCAGATTTGACGGATTTATAAGAGTGTATACAGAAGGGGTTGACGATGAGAACGAGGAGAACGGCAAAGGCCTTCTACCTCCCCTTAAAAAAGATGATAAGCCCGATGCACTGAATATAACGGCAACAGAACGATTCACCCAGCACCCGCCCAGGTATACGGAAGCAAGCCTTGTCAAAAAACTTGAAGAACTTGGTATCGGACGACCCTCTACTTACGCCCCTACCATCTCCAACATTCAGAACCGGGGATATGTCGTCAGGGAAGACAGGCCCGGTACAGAGAGAAAGTATACTGTAATTGAACTCGACAGGCACGACAATATCAGTGAAAGATCTCAAACCGAAATATCGGGCAGGGAAAAAGCAAAGCTCTTCCCGAACGACATTGGGATGGTGGTAAACGACTTTTTATTGGATCATTTCAATGACATACTCGATTACAACTTCACTGCCAGCGTTGAAAAGGAATTTGATGATATCGCAGAGGGTAAGCTCTCCTGGCCTGATATGATTGATAAATTCTACAGGCCCTTTCATAAAAAGGTTGAAGAAACCATTGAAACTACTGAAAGAAATAAAGGAGAGAGACTGCTGGGTGCTGACCCCGGCAGCGGTAAAAATGTTTATGTAAAAATCGGACGGTTTGGCCCCATGGCACAGATAGGTGATTCAAATGACCAGGAGAAGCCGAAATTTGCAGCACTGCGCAGGGAACAACGACTGGAAACCATAAGCCTCAGCGAAGCTCTTGACCTGTTCATATTGCCCCGTAAACTGGGCATGTATGAAGACAGGGAGGTGGTTTCGGGAATTGGCCGTTTTGGCCCTTATATAAGGCATGACAACAAGTTCGTATCACTGAAAAAGGACATTGATAATCCCTATACGATCGAGCTGGAGCGAGCCATTGAGCTGATAGAAGAAAAGCGCAGGGCAGAAAGGGAAAAGATAATCAGGGTCTTTGACAAACCCGAAGGCCTCTCAATACTTAACGGACGGTGGGGGCCGTATATATCCTACGGCAAAAAGAATTACAGGATCCCGAAAAATATTGATCCGGCTGCCCTGACCGGTGACGAATGCATGGAAATAATAAAAAAGCAGCAGGAAAAAACCGGCAAAAACAAACCTGCCGGTAAAAGCACCCGTAAGGCCGCATCGAAAAAAAAAAGAACCCAATAATCAAAACGACACATCATGGAGCTGATTGACTATTTTGACCCGGTATCCGTTAAGGGTGATTACCGGTTAGGAGAAAAAATTGCTTTCGGCACACATGTGCAAAAACATCTTTCCGGAGAGAAATTTCCGTTATGGGAAAAATCCGACATGGCACTGATAGGTATTTCCGAATACCGGGGCTCGCATTTGGGAAATTGCAGCATTGCCGCCGATCAGGCAAGAAAATGCCTTTATGAGCTTTCTCAGACAGACAGGATGAAAATTACCGACCTCGGGAACCTCAGGGCAGGCAAGACCATAGATGACAGTCTCGCAGCACTTCGTGATGTTGTGGCCGAACTGCTTGCCAAAAATACCCTCCCGCTCATACTGGGAGGGAGCAGGGATATGACACTTGGCATGTTCAGGGCATACGAAAAAAGAAAAAAAACAATAAATCTCACATCAGTTGACAACCGCGCAGGAATGTCAGGAAGTCATTACCCCGACAGCATTGAACATTCCTGTCTGAGCAGGATAATTTCTTCAAAATCAAAATATCTTTTCAATTACAGTAACATAGGTTATCAGTCCTGTTTCTCTGAACCTGATGAGGCCAGGCTGATGGAAGATCTGATGTTTGATACCTTCAGACTGGGGATGATCAGGGATAATCTGAAAGAAACAGAACCTGTAATACGCGATACAGACCTTCTGATAATAAGTATGTCAGCTATAAGGCAATCTGATGCCCCTGCAGCGCTGTTCCCTTCACCTAACGGTTTTACCGGCGAAGAAGTCTGCCAGCTTGCCTGGTACGGAGGAAAAAGTGAGAGGCTCACCAGTCTTGCTTTGTCGGACTGGTATGCGGAATATGACCGGAGATCACATACCGCCCGTCAGGCAGCCCAGATAGCATGGTATTTTATAGATGGTTATTATAAAAGAAAAGGCGAGTATCCCTTCAATCCTTCAAAAGAATGCACCAAATACATTGTTAACCTGACCAGAACAGGCAATGATATTGTTTTCTACAAAAGCAGCAGAAGTGAGCGATGGTGGATGGAGGTCCCCTCCTCCAAACTGCCCGGGAGTCTTATGGTAGCCTGTTCATATGAAGATTACCGGAGTGCTTGCAGGCAGGAAGTCCCCGAAAGATGGTGGCAGAATTTTAAAAAGGTAAACCACTGAACCCCCTGTTACCGGACCTTTATAAAATAACTGAAAAAAAAATGCCCGGGGATCATCCCTGCCGGAAAGAAAAAATATTCTGCGTATGTTAATGACATACTGTGTATTAGCAATAGCAAAAATTTCTTTATTTAAAAAATTTATTTTTTTTTATGAATTACGGAAACATTACACCCCCCGTTTCAGTATAAATATCAACATGCATAAACCGGGTTACTTAATTATTTGTGTGAAATAGTTTTTTTTATTTACTTTACAATCAACAATTAAAAAATATTGCACAAAATTAAGGTGTTCCGGCATTTATGAAAAGAATTTTCAGTCTGGTTTTTTTCACCTGTTTTTTTTTCACGGGCTATGCACAACAGGATCCTCAGTTCAGTCAAAGTATGTACAATATTATGATGTACAATCCGGGGTATGTGGGAAGCAAGAATGCAATATGCGCAACGGCTATAAACCGGCAGCAATGGATGGGTTTTGATGGTGCCCCTGTTTCGTCGGTATTCACCGTAAATTCACCGTTCAGACTTTTTGGAGCAGATCATGGTGCCGGCCTGCATATCCTGAATGATGAAATTGGTTTTGAAAGCAACCTGAGCATCAATGCATCCTATGCCTACAGGGTGGATGCCGGTGCCGGCAGGCTCGGCATAGGACTGGGATTCGGCATGATAAATTCCTCGCTTGAAGCCGAATGGTTCATTCCTTCCGGCAATGAACATACACCTGCATCGGGCGACCCCTCCATACCGGCCGGCAATGAAAGTGCCCTTACCATGGATTTTTCAGCAGGGTTGTTCTATTATACAGACAATCTGTATGTCGGTTTCTCGACCACCCATATAAATGAATCCCGGGTAGAGTATACAGCCACTGCAACCCCCTTTCTGAGCAGGCATTACTACCTTACTGCAGGCTACAGCATATACCTGAACAATCCTTCCTATAGTGTACTTCCCACACTTTTTATTCAGAGTGACGGGGTAGTGACACAGCTTAACCTGGGAGGACTGATCGATTATGAAAACAAGCTGTGGGGCGGACTCTATTACCGGTTCGGGTCGGCTATTGTTGGTATGGCGGGAATTGAACTCTTTAACGGGATAAATATAGGGTATTCATACGATTTCTCAACAACATCCATGAGCCGGCACAATAAGGGCACACATGAATTTATGCTGAGATACTGTTTTGATCTCGGACTGGATCGTAGTCCCCAACGATACAGAAGTGTAAGAATTTTATAGAAAAATTTTATATATTAGTTGCATAATTAAAAAAAAAAAGGAAATTTGCATAATACTTAATATTTTTTGAGTTATGAGAAAGGTTATAATTTTAGTCACACTAGCTGCAGTTATTTCTTCAGGATGTGGCAGGGCTCCCAGTGGAGAGCTGGTTGGTGTACAGGGGAGGAAAAAATGGCATGAACCCGATCCTTACGGCATGGTTTTCATTCCACAGGGTCACTTCATTATGGGACCCAATGGAGAAGATGTTATGAATTCCCAAAACGCCTTTTCAAGGACAGTTTCAGTAGATGCTTTCTGGATGGACGAAACTGAGATCACCAACAATAAGTACCGCCAGTTTGTCTACTACGTGAGAGATTCAATGATGAGAAGCATGCTCGGAGACCAGGGATTTGACGAATACCTTATAACCACCGACGAATTTGACAGGGAAATGGACGAACCCCGTCTGAACTGGGATACCAGGATTGACACCAGGGACCCCGATATAGTTGACGCCCTTGAAGAGATGTACTATCCTCCAAATGAGCGTTTTTACAACCGCAAGGAGCTGGACACCCGGAAACTTGTGTATGAATATTTTTGGGTTGATTATGAACAGGCAGCCCGCAAGTCCAACCGCTGGAATCCCGAAACCCAGCAATATGACGGTACAGTGTATAACCAGGACGGAGAAGAAGTACCCATAGCCGATCGTTCTTCTTTTGTTTTACGCGATCAGGTGCATGTCTACCCCGACACCCTGGTATGGATCCATGATTTCACATACTCCTACAATGAGCCAATGGCAAATATGTATTTCTGGCACCCCTCTTATGACGATTACCCGGTAGTGGGTGTTACCTGGAAACAGGCTATGGCATTCGGCCTGTGGAGAACCAACTATCTTAACGAACATCTGGCACGCAGAGGACAGGGTTTCGTACAGAACTACAGGCTTCCCCTGGAATCTGAGTGGGAATATGCAGCCAGGGGCGGGATACCCCTTTCCATGTATCCCTGGGGAGGACCCTACACACGCAATATGGAAGGGTGCTTTTTAGCCAACTTCAAACCTCTAAGAGGTAACTATACCGACGACGGATGGCTGTATACCGCACCTGCAGCCTCATTCGAACCAAACGACTACGGTTTGTACGATATGGCAGGTAATGTGGCGGAATGGACGGAAAACGCTTATGATGAGTCCTTCTACACCTTTTCTCATGATATGAATCCTAATTATAAATACAATGCATTGCCCGAAGATCCTCCCGCCCTGAAAAGAAAAGTCGTCAGGGGAGGATCATGGAAAGATGTGGCATATTACCTTCAGGTAAGTTCAAGGGGTTATGAATACCAGGATACCGCCACATCATTTATCGGATTCAGAAATGTACGCTCATATCTTGGCAGTACACAACCAGGTAATTAATTCAGAATTTGACCGGAGCTGAGAAAACAGACTCCGGAATTTTATCAGAAAATATAATTATTGATAACTAAAATATAAAGAGATGAAATTTTCCGAATTAGTGCATAGCTCCGGGTGGAAAGCCTTCATGGCTAAATTATATGGTATAGGTGCCTCGGTGGTTATCCTTGGTGCATTGTTCAAGCTGCAGCACTGGAATGGCGCAAATGCCATGCTAATAGCGGGACTGGGTACAGAGGCAATTATTTTCTTTTTCTCGGCCTTTGAGCCTCTTCACGAGGAACTGGACTGGACCCTTGTTTATCCTGAACTGGCAGGAATGCATGAAGATCCTGATGAAATGGAAGCGATGCCCCAGAGGCAGGGAAGATCAGCCGGCGGTTACGGTATGGCTGGTGGGGGAGGAAGTCCGGCCGCACTGACAAAATTCGACCAGATGCTCGAGAACGCCGAGATAACACCCGATCTTTTCGAAAGACTGGGTAAGGGACTTAAAAACCTTAATAATACCACGGCAAAACTGTCTGACATCTCCGATGCCTCCCTGGCAACGAATGAGTATGTTTCCAACATCAAAAATGCAGCCCTCTCAATTAATACGCTTACCGGATCTCTTGAGGATTCCTCCGGCACCCTCAAGGGCAAAGTGGACATTCTTTCAGAAGCATACCAGAAAAATTCTATGCTGATTGAAAATTCAACGAACCAGCTCGTTAATTCATATGACCTTCTGAAAGAGTCAATCAATACCGAGCACTCTACAATAATGGAAGGAAATAAGAATATCGGTGAGAAACTCGGCATTATAAACAAAAACCTGTCCGCCCTGAATGCAGTGTACGAGCTTCAGCTTCAAAACAACAATGAACACCTGAAAGATTCTCAGGCCCTGTACAGCGACTTCGGCAAAATAACCGGTAACCTTAAGTCGTCCGTTGAAGAAACCGAGAAATACAAGGAAGAAATAAGTAAGCTGAGTGATAATCTTTCCGAGCTCAACTCAATATATGGGAATATGCTTTCCGCGATGAGTGTGGTGAGCAGGAAGAAGTGATTGCTTAACTAAATTATATCCATTATTATGGCTGGTGGAAAAGAAACCCCGAGACAAAAACTGATAGGTATGATGTATTTGGTGCTGCTGGCTATGCTTGCACTGAATGTGTCCGTTCAGGTACTCGATGCTTTTATTGTTGTTGATGTCGGTCTGACAAGGACGACAGACAATTTTGCATTAGGTAATGAAAACACCTACAGGGAGTTTGCAAAACGTTTTGCTGAAAATCCGCAGAGAGTAGGCCCATGGAAAGAAAAAGCCGACCAGGTGAAAGAACTTTCTGACGAGCTTTATAATTATATCCAGGAGCTTAAATTTGAAATTATCCGTGCCACAGGCTCAAAAGGAGAAGAAGCTATCGTTGACGGAAGAATTGAGGGAGACCTTATCAGGGCAAAAGAAAACACCAGTATAGCAGCCTCTGTTATGCTTGGAGACATAAATCCAAAGGCAACGCAGCTTAAGAATAATATTGAAAGTTACAGGGAAGACCTGATCAGTATGATTGAAGAGGGAGATATCGGCATTATCCAATCCATTGAAACAACACTGGATACTTCCGATCCGCCTGTTAAGGAAGGAGTTACAAAAAGCTGGGAAGAACAGCAATTCTATTATATGCCCGTTGTAGCCTCCATCACCATGCTGTCAAAAATGCAGGCCGATGTAAGGAATGCCGAGGCCGACGTATCAACCTATCTTCTCAACAAAGTGGATGAAGGCTCCTTTATGTTCAATTCCCTTGAAGCTACAGTCATTCCGAATTCAAATTTCGTATTCAGGGGCGATGACTTTGAGGCACGCGTCTTCATTGCAGCTTTCGATACCACCCAGGCACCCGAAATACTTGTCGGCAATTATGAAGAGATTGAACGTGAAGACGGATCAGTTGACTACGAAATGGTGGGACGCGCCGACACTCTTCCCGTGGAACAGGGGAAGGGCATATACAGAACCCGGCCCACAACACTTGGTTATCATAGCTGGGGAGGACTGATACGGTTGCGTGCACCCGACGGCTCCGTTATAAGCGAACCTTTTGAAAGTGAATACCAGGTTTCCCCGCCCAGCCTTATTGTATCGCCAAGTGCGATGAACGTTTTTTACACGAATATAGAAAACCCGGTTGAGATATCGGTAGTGGGGCTCACCGCCGACCAGATAAATGCATCAATAAATAACGGAACTCTTGACAAGGTATCGGGCAGTAATTACATTGTTGTGCCCTCCAGACTTGGTGAGGCACAAGTGTCAGTCACCGCCACGGTTGACGGCCAGACAAGAAGCTTCGGGTCACGAAATTTCAGGGTAAAGAGTGTGCCCGACCCGGTTGCCACAGTAGCCGGCCGTGAAGGAGGGAATATAGCAAGAAATCTGCTGCTCGCACAAACCGGGGTTCTGGCAGAAATGAAAGATTTTGAATTCGACCTCACATGGAGGGTTACCAGCTTTACCCTTGAATCCGTTCAGGGTGGATTCGTGGTGGATGCACGCTCTACAAGCAACAGGATAACCGATGAGCAAAGGGAGATCATAAGAGCGGCAGGCAGAAACCAGAGGGTCCTGTTTGACGACATAATAGCCCAAACCCCTGCAGGCGATCAAAGGAGGCTTCCTCCGGTAAGTTTCAGGATAGATTAATAAGTTAATAACGGTAAATTTGATATATAAGATGAAGAATTCAGCAGTAGTTTTATTAGTATTGGCAGGCCTCTTCCTTACAGGAAGCAGCACGTTGAAATCGCAGGACCTTACCACGGGCAGCATCTATGAAAAAGAAAACGTGCCCTACAGAAAACCCGTGCCCCTGCCCCATCTGCGTGAAGCGGATGTGCCGTGGACCAAAATGATCTGGAGGATGGTGGATCTTCGGCAGAAGATGAACCACAATCTTTACTTCCCGACTGAACCTTTCGGGTCCAGGATGAGCCTTATAGATGTGCTGGTACAGGCGGTCGAAAATGAAGAGCTTTCAGTCTATCCCAATGAAGAATTCAGAAGCGGAACCGAACTGACACTTGAAAATGTACAGGCCGAGCTGGGAGCGGAAACAACTACGCAGACCGTTGTAGATGTCGACACCGGCGAACCGGTAACGGTTGAGATAGAAGGTGAAGCACGTACTTTTGAAGTAAGGAAATACCTTATCCTGGAGCAATGGTATTTCGACAGCAGGCATTCAAGTTTTGGCGTGAGAATAGTAGGGCTGTCCCCTATCAGAGTTTACCAGAGAAGGGATGAGCAGGGCAATGAAACGGAAGAGACACTTCAGCGCCAGGTATTCTGGGTATATTATCCTGACGCGAGGGAGATACTTGCCAGGCATGAGGTTTTCACACGCGACAACGATCTTTCAAACCTCTCCTTTGACGACCTGTTTCTGCAAAGGCTTTTTTCCGGCCATATTTACCAGGAATCCAATGTTTACAACAACAGAAGGATCGAGGACTATGCCATGGGCCGCGATGCTCTTTATGAAGCACAAAAGATACACAATATGATCTTTGATTTTGAGCAGGACCTGTGGGAATATTAGCACTGTAAAAGAGCGTAAACAACATATGCTTTAATAAAAAACCGGGGAATCCCGGTTTTTTATTAAAGGTAACCCTCTCCCCTTTTAATCTTGACATCATTTAAAAACTGCTTGATCCTTTGTTCATCCTCCCTGCGGCAAACCAGAAGAATATTTTCAGACTCAACCACGATGTATCCCTCCAGTCCCTGTAAAACGACAATCTTGTCGTCAGGAACATTCACCACGGAATTTTTTACATCATATGTAAAAAGATCTTCCCCCGAAAGCATATTCCCGTTTCCGTCCGTTGATGAATGCTCGTACAAAGACCCCCAGCTGCCGAGATCCGACCATCCAAAATCTGAAAAGAAAACATATACATGTTCAGCCTTCTCCATAATACCGTAGTCCACCGAGATATTCTTGCAGGTGGCATATACGTCGGTAATGAATTTTCTTTCATCCTCTGTGCCATAGACCTTTTCACCAGATGCGAAAAGTGCATCAATCTCCGGAAGATACTTTTCATATGCACCCATTATTGACTCAAGTGACCAGATAAAAATCCCCGAATTCCAGTAAAACTCACCGCTTTCAAAAAATACCCGGGCAAGTTCAATATCCGGTTTCTCAGTAAAGGTTTTTACTTTCCTCATGTTACCCGGTTTGCCGGAAAGCTTTTCTGAAGTAGCCTGTATATATCCGTAACCCGTTTCAGGTTTGTTGGGCTTTATACCCAATGTAAGCAGCACATTCCCGGAAGAAGCTGTTTCAAGTGCCTTCTTTATTTCGCCAAGAAAAACATCCTGCTTCAATATAAGATGATCGGCCGGGGAAACGATGACCACGGCATCCGGATTTATCTTTTTGATTTTGTAATTAGCATAGGCAATACAGGGAGCGGTATTCTTCCTCATGGGCTCGGCAATAACCTGTGAAGGATCGAGCTCAGGCAGTTGCTCATTTACAAAATCAATGTAATTTTCATTGGTTACAATAATAATATTTTCACGGGGTATAACTTCGCGAAAACGCTCATAGGTCGATTGTAACAGTGTTTTTCCTACACCCAGGATATCAAGAAACTGTTTTGGTTTCGATATTTTGCTGAGCGGCCAGAAACGGCTTCCTATACCTCCGGCCATTATTACACAATAGTGATTATTATCCATCTTACGCATTATTATTTTATCTAAAATAGTAATATAACTGAATAAAAATATGTCAATCCAAAATAAATACCATGTTTACCAATCTTCTTTGTCACCTGATATCAAAGAGAACCCCAAAAATAACAAAACCATTTATATTTACCCATATTATTACCGGAATACGGAAGCAGAAAAAATCCCATGATTTAACTCAAATATTACTACTTTTACATTATCCCGAAAATGCAGCAACTCGTGCATGCTTTTGATGAATGATCATATGAGAACCATGTCAATTCCGATCCTGTGCCAATGACCCTTTTGCAACATATAGGAAGATATACCCTGCTTATTAAACGGGCTTTTGCCAGGCCCGAAAGGCACAGGATGTATTATATCCAGACCATAAGGGAAATGGAGGTTCTGGGCATTAATTCCACCGGCATAGTTGCAATCATTTCATTCTTTATGGGAGCGGTAATAACTATCCAGACAGCCTACAATACTGAAAACCCGCTATTTCCCACATACCTGATCGGTCTGGCGGCACGTGATTCCATACTGCTTGAATTTTCAAGCACCATAGTGGCACTTATCCTTGCCGGAAAGGTAGGCTCAAACGTTGCTTCTGAAATCGGCACCATGAAAGTTACCGAGCAGATTGATGCCCTTGAGATAATGGGTGTTAATTCAGCCGGCTACCTGATCCTGCCGAAGATCGTAGCCCTGATTATATTCGCACCGTTCCTATCCATGATGAGCATGATAATAGGCCTGTTCGGAGGATGGATAGCAGGTGTTGCATCGGGTGTGGTAAGTACACCTGATTATATCTACGGAATACAGTATGCTTTTATCCCCTACTATATCACCTACTCTCTTATTAAATCAGTTGTCTTTGCCTTCATCATTACTTCGGTCTCCTCTTATCACGGCTATTATACAGAAGGGGGCGCCCTGGAAGTCGGCCGCTCAAGCACCCTTGCCGTTGTGCACAGCAGCGTTGTCATACTTTTGTTCAACCTTATCTTAACCCAGTTGCTGCTGTCATGATAGAGGTTAAAAATATCAGCAAATCATTTGATAAAGAACAGGTATTGCGGGATATCTCAATAAACTTTGAGCAGGGGAAGACAAACCTTATCATAGGAAAAAGCGGATCTGGTAAAACCGTTCTGCTGAAATGCATTGTAGGCCTTCTGGAAGTTGACACCGGAGAGATATTTTATAGCGGACAGCCTTTTACGGGACTCAACATAAAGGAGAAGAAAAAAATAAGGCAGAGATTCGGAATGCTTTTCCAGGGTGCTGCACTTTTTGATTCACTTAGCGTGGAAGAGAACGTAAGATTCAAGCTGGATATGTTCACAAACATGAGCAATTCCGAGAAAATTGACAGGGTGAATTTTTGCCTCCGGAGGGTCAACCTGGAGAGCAAGAACAGCCTCTATCCGTCTGAACTGAGCGGAGGTATGAAAAAACGGGTGGCAATAGCACGTGCCATAGTCATGAATCCGCGATACCTCTTTTGCGATGAACCCAACAGCGGGCTCGATCCGCAGACAGCAATCCTGATAGATCAGCTCATAAAAGATATCACCGAAGAGTTCAACATGACAACCCTTGTAAACACCCACGATATAAATTCTGTCATGGAGATTGGAGAAAAAGTGGTCTATATTCACCAGGGGAAAAAATGGTGGGAAGGAAGTAACAAAGAGATCCTGGAAGCCGCAAATCCTGAACTGAACGATTTTGTTTTTGCCACAACCCTGGTTAAGCAGTTAAAAAAACCGGATAAGATATAAAAAGATGCAAGGGCCGGCCATATTCATTATCACAGGAGAGAAGGGAGAGGGAAAGAGTAGTTTTGCCGGCCGGCTGGCAGAGATCCTTAAAAATCACGACTGCACCGTTACGGGGATCATTGCCGAAGGGCTCCTTAAGGGAACTTCGCGGACAGGCTTTTTGCTTACCGATGCAGGCACAGGCATCAAAATTCCGCTGGCAGAAAGAATCTCTCATGCAACCCCCCGGAAAATCAAGAATACGTATATAGAAGATAAACAGGGAAAGCAGGCGGGATCAGATAAATATACCGTAAGCCCTGAGCCCGGAAAAACAGAGGGATATCAGCGAAAACCGGAAACAGAAACAAGCAGGGAACACCTCAGAGCAGGTAATTTCATTTTCTTCAGGCCAGCACTTCTGGAAGGCAAAAAAATTATTGAAAATGCAATACTGCACCGGCCTGACATCATTATACTGGATGAAATCGGCAGCCTTGAGCTAAAAGGTCAGGTATGGGCCGGGACACTTGAAATGCTTCTCGAACGCTGGCAGGGAATACTTATAATGACAGTGAGGCATGAATTCCTGAAAAGGGTTATCTCTCACTGGAAGCTTAACCCTGCAGGTATCTTTAATATTACTTATATCAATACCGGCGAGGCCGCTGAAAAAATCCTCAGATTCCTTAAATCGGGGTTACCTGATGATTCCCCTGCTTCCGGTTAAACCCTGTAACACCTGATCTTTTATGCAACCACACAAAAGCAGCCGGCAGGCAACCATTGGTCACATTGATGATATCTGGCTGAAAGCTGCTGTGGGTGGAGGGTTATGGGCCTCAGTAGAGATCATCCTCGGCAGTTTCCTTCATAACCTTCGAGTGCCGATGGCCGGATCTCTGCTGGCTTCATTCGGAATCGTACTGATGACAGCCCTTTTCCAGGTATGGCCACATCGCGGTCTTATATGGAGAGCCGGATTGATTTGTGCACTGATGAAATCAATATCTCCAAGTGCAGTCATACTTGGTCCAATGACAGGCATAATGATGGAGGCGCTGCTGCTCGAAGCGGGAATTGCAATGCTGGGTAAAAATCGTGCAGGATACCTTGTTGGAGGAGCCCTGGCCCTTTTCAGCGCACTCCTGCACAAGCTTTTAAGCCTTTTGCTGCTCTACGGTTTCAACATAATTACAATATACCTGAACCTGTTCTATTTTGCCGCACGCCAGATCGATATTCCACGAACAGACCCCTGGCAGCTGATTGCAATTCTGAGCGGATTGTACATGGTATCCGGTGCCCTGGCAGCCTATGCCGGATACCTTGCAGGAAAGAAATCGCTCACACCCCAACCAGCCGCAAAAAGAGCCCAGGTTAACCCGGGTAAGAGAGGAGAAAAAGAGAAGGATATTTTTGAACCCTCCACAGAAAGATTCTCTTTTGCTCTTTTTGCTCTGCACATTGCAGCAATTCCGGGCGGAATGGTTCTGATTAATTATGCAGAACGGCTGATTGCCTATCCTGTCCTGATAATATACACCGGCTTTTGTATAATCTATTACAAAAACACTATCAGAAGATTCAAAAAACCTCTTTTCTGGTTTCAGTTACTTGTCATCATCATTTTGGCAACAATCTTTCTCGAAAGCTTCGATAAGGGAACCCTGTCGGTAAACTGGACTGGCGTAATGGCCGGAGTTGACATGAACATAAGGGCATTACTCGTTGTGGCTGGTTTCTCCGCACTCAGCATAGAACTGAAGAATCCCCTGATAACAAATTTCCTCCTTAAACGGGGATTCAAACAGCTTTATCTTTCGGTTACACTTGCATTCCGGGCACTTCCGGTAATGATGGAGGAGATATCAAGGCCAAAACTTTTTTTCACCAGCCCCTTCTACTCCGTAAGACAGATGGTTGCCAATGCACCGGCATGGCTTGAAACACTGCATAAAGAAAAATACAGTGAAAATCAATAATTTATTTTTAATCTAATTACAAATATTACTTTCTAAATTCCACTATTTTAGTATTTATATATATTTATTGCTATATATATGAAATTATTTAAGCCGCTGATTATTCAATACTTGCAGTCACAAGACGGGTAACGATAATTATGGTGCAGGTACCGTGAAAATGGTTGTTTTAAGTTGAAAATTACTATTTTAGCGTACCATTATTTTTACTTAAACAGAGTTGCTTAAACCAATGAAGAGCAGAAGGGAATTTATCAGGATCTCGGCACTGGGACTTGGAGGGTTTGCACTTGCAGGCGGAACCTTAAATGCCATCAGAACCGCTGTTACAGATAAACCAGGCAGCGGACTGACTCCTGACCTGACAAGGGTACCTACATACTGTGAAGTTTGTTTCTGGAAATGTGCAGGCTGGATATACAAGGACAAAGAGGGAAAGATATGGAAGATCATCGGCAATGACAATGACCCCCTGTGTAACGGGCGCCTTTGTCCCCGCGGTACCGGCGGTATAGGAATGTATTACGATGAGGACCGGCTGAAAACTCCGCTGATAAGGACAGGTGACAAAGGAAAACAAACCTACCGGGAGGCCTCCTGGGATGAAGCTCTGGACTATATAGCTGAAAAACTTCAAAATATAGCCGACACCCACGGCCCTGAATGTGTAGCCCTGTTCACCCACGGATCAGGCGGCGATTACTTCAGCACGCTTCTGCAGGCCATGGGATCAACATCAATAGCCGCCCCGTCATACGCGCAGTGCCGCGGCCCGCGGGAAGTGGCCTTCATTGCAACATACGGCCAGGGACTTGAATCGCCCGAGATCACCGATATACGCGACACAAGGTGCCTGGTGCTGATCGGTTCACACCTGGGGGAGAATATGCATAACGGACAGGTTCAGGAAATGTCCGATGCAATTGACAAGGGGGCAACCATCATTACCGTAGATCCCCGCTACTCCGTTGCCGCGGGAAAATCAAGATACTGGCTTCCCATCAAGCCGGCTACAGACCTGGCACTGCTGCTGGCATGGATACATGTGATCATAGAAAATGAGTGGTACGACAAAAAATATGTTGAGCAATATACATACGGATTTGAACAGCTAAGGGCACATGTCAGTAATTTCACACCTGAATGGGCTTTCGGGATAACAACAATTGAACCCGATACCATACGCAAAACAGCACGGGAGATGGCCAACGCCTCCCCTGCCGTGATAGTGCATCCGGGACGCCATGTTACATGGTATGGTGATGACACGCAACGCCTCAGGGCAGTGGCAATACTGAATGCCCTGCTGGGAAGCTGGGGCCGCAGGGGAGGATTCTACATGCCCGACAGGATGCAGATACCCCGCTACCCGCAACCTCCTTTCCCGCCGCCGGCACGAACCTGGAGGGAAGCTTTCCCCGATAAATATCCCCTGGCAGACCTGGCACTGGCATCCGGCATCTGTGAAGCAACAATACCCGATACCTCGAGGGAGTGCAACTTCAAGGCATGGATAGTCAACGGCACCAACCTGCCTATGACACTGCCCGATCAAAAGCAGACCATTGAAGCCATTCAGAACCTCGAACTGCTCGTGGTGGTTGACACCATGCCCACAGAGATAACCGGCTGGGCAGACGTAGTACTGCCTGAATGCACATATCTCGAGAGATACGACCTGATACGTAACTCTCCCCACCGCCAGCCAAACATAGCACTCCGGGCACCGGCCACCGGACCCCTTTATAACAGCAAGCCGGCATACTGGATGGCTAAAAAACTTGCCGGCAAAATGGGACTTGACGAATATTTTGCCTGGAGCAGCATAGAGGAGCTGCTGGACTGGCAGCTTAAACAACTCGACACTTCACTGGAAGAGATGCTGCGCACTGGCGTGAAAAACTATCCCCGGCTGTACAATGACCTTTACTTTATTGACGGACAGGAGATAGAATTTAATACCAACTCGGGAAAAATCGAGCTGTGGTCAACCAGGATGGCCGACGAGGGATTTGATCCCATGCCCGTTTACACTCCACACGAAGAGCCGCCTGAAGGCTACTACCGCCTCAATTACGGAAGGGCTCCAATGCATACCTTTGCCCGCACTGCCAATAATCCCAACCTGACAGACCTGATGGATGAGAATGACCTTTGGGTCAATCCCGGGATTGCCAATCTGTGGGGTTTAAACACAGGCGATTATATATATCTGCAGAACCAGGACGGCATAACCAGCACCTTCCCCATCAGGGTAAGGGTAACCGAGAGGATAAGATGGGACTCTGTCTATATGGTGCACGGCTTTGGCCACGCCGATCCGCGGCTAAGCAGGGCATATGGAAGGGGGGCAAACGATACCGAGCTTATGAGCCGTATCCACATAGACCCCATAATGGGAGGCACAGGTATGCGCGGCAATTTCGTCACATTCATTTTTGACAAAAATAAGGAGGAGGCCGGGCTATGAGATACGCAATGGCAATTGACACAAAGAAATGTGTGGGCTGCAGTGATTGTGTCGTGGCCTGCCAGACTGAAAACAAAGTGCCTGTAGGGTATTGCAGGGACTGGGTGGTGGAGGTTACCGAAGGAACATATCCCCGTCTTGAGATGGAAATCCGTTCGGAGCGTTGTAACCAGTGTGAAAATGCTCCCTGCGTGCGCTGCTGCCCCACGGGGGCCAGCCACTACTCCGACGGGGGCATTGTGCTGGTTACACCATATAAATGCATAGGATGCGGAGCATGTATTGCATCCTGCCCATACGATGCACGCTTCCCTCATCCGGAAGGACATGTTGATAAATGTACCTTCTGCACCCAACTGGTAAGTAAGGGAATGCAACCGGCATGCGTGGCAGTATGCCCGACTAAATGCATGTATTTCGGCAACCTTGACGACCCCCGCAGTCCCGTATCAGTCGTACTTAAAAACCGTAAATGGAAAACCCTTATACCGGAGGCGGGGACAAAGCCTCACCTCTATTTCCTAACCTGATAACACCGGAATAAATGAGAGAAGAAGTGATCATAAGCGGCCGCATGAACCACCTGATAGATCCGCAGCTCAATATCTGGCACTGGCATATACCGTTTTACCTTTTTTTAGGCGGACTGGCGGCCGGAATACTCTTTTTTGCCGCCCTTTACACAATACAGGGCAAAGAAGAAAAGTATCCCACGGCAGTGAAAAGAGCCCCTTTTATAACCCCTTTCATTCTGGTGATCGGACTGCTGGCACTGCTGCTCGATTTGAACAACAAACCCTATTTCTGGCAACTCTATACCACCATAAGGCTTGAATCGCCTATGTCATGGGGCGCATGGACACTGATGGTTGTAACACCGATATCATTCATCTGGTGTGCTCTCAACATAAAGGAGATATTTCCTGCATTCGAATGGAAATACGGGTGGATCAAACAACTGGAGAATTTCTTCAGAAAGAATAAGATAACGATGTCATGGATCCTGCTTATATTTTCGGTAATCCTGGGCATCTATACAGGCATTCTGTTCTCTGCCTTCAATGCACGTCCGCTGTGGAACACCTCCATTCTGGGCCCCCTGTTCCTGGCCTCCGGACTCTCGACCGGGGCAGCATATATAATGCTGGTATCCAAATCACATGCAGAGAGACTGTTTTTTTCAAAAATAGATCTTGTGCTGATAGGTATTGAGCTGTTCCTGATAATTCATATGTTTATGGGCTTCCTTGCCAGTACCCAGGTACAGATAGATGCAGCAATGCTGTTCCTTGGCGGGCCGTACACCACAGTGTTCTGGGTTTTTGTGGTCTTCCTCGGCATGCTCCTGCCTGCCCTGCTCGAGGTCCTTGAGCTGAGGAAATACAGGGTGCCGGTGCTGATACCGGGATTGCTTGTGCTTTTTGGCGGACTAATGTTCAGGTTCATTATCGCCTATGCCGGACAGGCAAGCAGGTGGCTCTACTGATAATATACCCGGATGATCAGATAAAAATATTAATAGTAACCCAATTTTATTAACTCCGACTATGAAGACAAAATATATTAATCCTTACCTGGGAGGAGTGTTGCTGGGACTGGTTCTGCTGGCAGCTTTTTTTGTGTCGGGACGCGGCCTGGGGGCCAGCGGTGCAATAAAAGACACCGTGGCCACAGGTATTAAAGCTGTGGCACCGTCGCACTATTATAACAGCACATACTTCAGCAAATACTACGCCACGCAGAGGGAAAAACCAATGAATTCATGGCTGGTATACCAGATGCTGGGTGTTATAGTTGGCGGCTTCGTTTCCGGTATCGTTTCCGGAAGAATGAAACTGAAAGTGGAACACTCACCGAAGATCACACCCCGCAGAAGACTTTTCTTTGCCCTGGCTGGAGGTGTGCTGTTCGGTTACGGATCGCAGATAGGACGTGGCTGCACTTCAGGATCGGCATTGAGCGGTATGGCAGTGCTCTCCTTTGGAGGCTTCATTACCATGGCGGCAATCTTCGGAACAGCTTTCGCCCTTGCATATTTTTTCAGGAAAAACTGGATTTAGTTTTTTAAAGAAACAGATTATGGGACCATTAATTGTTTACGACATAATAAGCAGTAACACCAACCTTCTTATTGCCTTCTTCATAGGGACAGGCTTTGGCTTTGTTCTTGAGCAGAGCGGCTTTTCCTCAAGCCGTAAGCTGGCGGGTATGTTTTACGGGTACGATACCACGGTACTCAAAGTCTTTTTCACGGCAGCCATAGTGTGCATGCTGGGACTCCTGTTCTTCAGCCTTTTCGGATGGATGGACCTGGACATGGTCTACGTTAATCCGACTTACCTGACATCGGCAATTACCGGCGGAATAATAATGGGTGCCGGTTTTATAATGGGAGGCTTCTGCCCCGGCACCAGCTTCAGCGCCGCAGCAATAGGCAAGATTGACGGGATGGTATTTATCGGCGGACTCTTTCTGGGTGTCATTATCTTTACCGAAGGTTACCCGTTATGGGAGAATCTTTATTATGACCGGTTTATGGGATCCCCCCGTATAAACGAAATGTTAGGAATATCCCAGGGCCTGTTTGGATTTTTCCTCATACTTGCAGCTTTTGGCATGTTCTGGGTTGGAGAATGGGCAGAGAAAAAATTTGCCAGGGATATCGGGTAATCACCAAACATTTTTGATACTGGAATGTTTACCATTTATAAACAAACCAGGCATCGAATGATATATCCTGTTTTTCAATAATTATAAAACATTAAACTATGCATAAGAAAAATCCGAGACTTTTACTGGCACTGGTAATCATACCCCTGGGCCTTATCCTGGCCTTTGTACCGGAAAATACAACAAAACCCTACAAGCTTTCCACCGAAGAGCTGCTGCAGGAAGTTGCCGGTGGCGGACAGTTTGTATCACCTGATGAGATAGCAAAGATGATCATTGAGAAGGATCCCGGACTGCAGCTTATTGATGTAAGAAGCCAGGATGATTTTGATAAATACAGTCTTCCCGGAGCTGTCAATATCCCGCTTGAAGATATACTCTCTCCCGGGTGGAGGAATATTATGGACCAGGATATAAGAATCAACGTATTCTACTCCAACGGTTCGGTACATGCCAACGAAGCATGGATGCTTACCCGGCAGCTGGGATACAAAAACAATTATGTGCTGCAGGGGGGACTTAACTACTGGATGGAAGCGATAGTCGATCCTTCACCCCCTTCAAACCTCAGTCCCGATGAAGAATTTGCCAGGTATGATTTCCGCAGGGCAGCAGGCCGGGCCCTGGGGGGAGGAACCATCGAACGCAGTGCAGAGGCACCACCCGCCCCAACCCTTCCGGCAATAAGACCCAGGGAGCGTACTCCTGTGGTGCAGGGCGGTTGCTGACTGACATGCCTGCCGAAGCAAAAAAGGAACAATTTAGCAGGCTCAGTACCCGAAAGTGCGCCCTTCCGCCTTTTCGACTACCAGCCTGAAAGCCCTGACATTATTCACTGCCGGGGCATTGTATGAATAATCACCTTTGCCGGTGTATTTTTCCATGATAATATTAAGAGCCTTCACCTTCTCATCATAATCGTCTATCATCTCAATATATCCGTGCAGCAGTACCGAACGGTATTTCATAAACCAGCTGCATGCCACATGCTCATGCCTGCCCCTCAGCTCATGGTCGGTACTGAAGGCTGCACAGGCACGGTTATTGCCCTTTAGTACTTCAAACTTCTTACCCCCCGGACCGCCATGCAGGTAAAGACTGCCGTCGCGGTAACCAAAATTGAAAGGAAGTACATAGGGCACGCCACCCTCATCAGCCATGCCGAGATAACAGGCATCACATTTTTCAAGTATAACTTCAATATCCTTTGGTTTCAGGTCTGTCTTTGGCTGCATAGTATGGATTTTTTATATTATTAACCATCAGCCCCTTCCGGAAAGGAAGCTTTGATCTCACGCCAAAATACCCCTCCGGCAAGCAGCAGCAACAGAACCGAGCCGGAAAGTGATACCCACCGGCCGGTATAGTAACCACGAGGCCTGAATATGAATTCAATCTCATTCTCACCGGCCGGCACAACCATGGCCCGGAGAATATAGTTAACCCTGAAATGATCCGTCTCTTCACCATTGACATAAGACCTCCATCCCGCATCATAGTATACCTCCGAGAACACAGCCAGTCGCCCGGTATCGGTCTCCGAACGGTAAATGAGGTGATCCGGACTGTAACTGGTGAGCTCTATATGGTCAGCATCCGGGGTACCGGCAGTCGGTACTGAATCTCTGCCGGCTAAAAGGCTCTCTTCATGACCGGTATCAGCAGCAGATATACCGGTCCGCCGCGTAGTATCCGAACCGGTTACGGTAATATCCTGAAGTTCATCAATAAAATCCTCAAACCGCCGGTCCGCTATTGCTTCACTTGCCGGATCAAAATCATTGAGTGCCATGATCTCCTCATCTGCATTTTCAACAAAACGCACACTGTCCACAAACCATGCATTTCCAAGTGCTCCGGGGTTTATGAAAGGCTGTGGCCTGCCCTGCTCGCCGGGACGTATAAAATATTTTGTGTTGAGCATATTCAGCACCGCCCTGTTATTCCTGCTCAGATGATGATCGATAAGGTCCTGGTAACGTCCCGGCTTGGCCCCGTGATAACCACCAATCGATTTGTGATGATAAGAGGTAACGGCATCATTGAAGGGACTTCGGGCTGTGTTATATACACGGTAATGAGGATCATCGTCCCTGAGAATCAGAATATCGGCCTCGCTCTTGAGAAATGGCTGTGTTACAAGCCTGGGTGTTACAAAATCCTCACTGCTGAGAAACCTCCTGTTTACGGGCCACAGGTCGGCAAGGAACAGCAGAGCCACCGCAAGCCCGAACCATTTGACGGAGGTCTTCCCCGACAGAAACAGCCAAACCAGTCCCCCTCCCAGGGCAACAAAAATAAAAGAGCGAAAAGCATCTCTTCTCAGCATCGTCATCCTGTCCTTTTCCAGGGCATCAACTAAAAAATCGGGCCAGCCTGCTGCAATCAGCTGCTGGTCCACCGGTCCCGAAAAACTCAGTACCAGTCCGGGCATAACAGCAAAAAACAGTGATATGCCACCTGTTATATAGAGTGTCTTTTTCAGTGAATTTTTAAATTCTCCCGACGGGCCTTTTAAAACAATCTCCCGCAATCCCAGCAGGGCAAGTAAAGGTACTGTAAGCTCAGCAATAACCAGGATCATAGATACGGTCCTGAACCTATCGTAGCCGGGAAAGTAGTCGATAAAAAGTTCGGAAAGGAACATAAAATTTTCTCCCCATGCAAGGGCTGCTGAAAGCAGGGTTGCCGACAGCAGCCACCACTTGTAGCGTCCCTTTAAAACAAAAAGTGCCAGCACAAAAAAGAATATAACCGACGCCCCGATATAGACAGGTCCGGCCGTAAACCGTTGTTTTCCCCAGTAAGCAGGTGCTCCTGAAGCTATCTCCCCTGCCCCCTGTACACCTTGTTCTGAAAGAACCCTGTACACCTCCGAATCAGTGCCAAGATCATAGCTGGAAGCACCACCCTTGAAATTGGGTATGAACAGGTTCATCGTTTCGGCAATACCATAGCTGTAATCATTCAGTATATAATCCTTATCAAGTCCGGTAGTTCTCACCTCTTCGCTGATGCTTAGTTCTGAAGGCCCCCTCATGGAATACTGCCCGTACTCCCAGACCAGGTATAAATTGGTGAAATTGGCAGCCACAGCAAGTATAACGGGAATTGTCAAAAACATCAAATTTCTGAAAAACAGGGTAACAGCTCCCTTCCTGACAGCATGTACCAGCTCAAAAATCCCGTAAATAATAACTATCAGTAAAGTGTAATATGTGATCTGAAAATGGTTCGTATATAACTGCAGGGCAAGGAACAGGCCCGTTACGGCACATCCCAAAAGAAGCTTCCCCCTGAATGAAAGCACTATGCCTGCCAGCACCGGCGCCATATAACTCATGGCATGGGCCTTGGTGTTATGCCCGGCAGCCTCGATAATAAAAAAATAGGTGGAAAAACCAAAAGCTACCGCACCTGCTATACCGACCCACGGATTGACCCTGAAGGCAAGCATAAGGATATAAAAACCAGCCATGCTCAAAAACAGGTATTTTGCAGGCACCGACAAACCGAGAGAGAGCACCCGGTCAGCATATCTTATCATGTTATAGGGGTACCTTACAGAGATGAGATAAGCCGGCATACCGCTGAACATCGAATTTGTCCATAGCGTCTCCTCTCCGGTCTTCTCCCTGTAATCAACGATCTCTTTTGACATCCCCCGAAACTGGGTAATATCGGACTGCAGGAGCTGCTTCCCTTCAAGAAGGGGATGAAAGTAAGCAAGCGAAATAACCAGGAACAACAAGAAAGCTGTTATATGCGGAAGAGCCTTAAGAGCAAGTGATTTAATCATTTTTAACTTTTACTTATCATCCAGTTCTTCATAATCTATATACTCACCGTCATCTTCGGTAATTATCTTTTTGCTTCCGGGCCTGTACCGTATTGTAATCTCTCCCTCTCTCTCCCTTCTCCTTTTTTCCCGCATCTTTTTTTCGTAATCCCTTCTTACCCTGTCCGACATCCTGTTAACGAAATACCTCATTACGAATGGCAGCACATATCTGGTAAACAGGCTGATAATAAAATAAACAAGGAAAAATATAAATACAAAACGTATTAAACCCATTATAACAAATCATTAAGGCCTCAAAGTTAATAATAATTTGAGCATTCAGGAAACCTGTCTTTCCGGGATATTAAAATCATCAGGCGGTGTCAGCCAAAATATTTATTCTCCCTGCCGGCTGTAAACTTCCGTTTATCGCTACTATCCGTCCAGGCCGGCTTCACCGGCAACCTCCTCCTCCGGTTCCGTCTCATCATCCCTGTCATATTACGACGGATCGCTTATGGGCACATCAAAATCACGTAATTCAGATGCTTCGCTGTATTTTGACTTCCTGTGCCCGAACACCAGGTTCAGTCCGAACCATATATTAGCGCTCCTGGTCCGGCCGGGCATGAAGGATGAGGCAAGGTTATCGCTTATCACATAAAATTGAAATCCTCCGCCCCGCAAAGATATTCCCATTCCAAAATTATTGTAGCTGTTATTCATCATCGAATATGAAACTGATGCCGAGAGCCATCTGCCTATACTGGAATTGGCAGAGAGGGTCACAGCCTGCTCCAGCCTGTCCTGGTAGATTTCCGACCTGCTCAGCAGGCCCACGCTTACAAGGGGATGAAGATCATAACTGCCCCCCAGAAACAACCTTGCAGGCAATCCCCTCCTGTAGCCGTTCCGGGAATCGCTTATACCGAAAATATTGCTGAGTGAATCCATGAGGTTCCCGGCAGGATCAGAATCATCAGCATAGTCAAAAGCAGATGAAAGATCAATACCATCAAACTCATATTCTCCGTCAACGGAAAAATTATATACATCCGACTTCCAGCTTATAAAGCCAAGATCGGTTATACTGGCATAAAGAGTTACCGGTTCAATGATCCTGTAAGTGGCCCCCAGGTCGACGGCAAAACCGGCATTGCCCGTGTTGAAAACAAAATCAAGGGGATTATAATCATCCTGATCAAAATGGGGCGAGACATCACTGATATTCCCGTCCTGATCCTTTATCAGGGTAACCGGCATGGAGAAATTCATCGTAATATCTGACTTCAGTCTCATATTGTAGTTTTCCGGATCGGTATAGAGGGTTATATCAGTATCGGAAAAGGATATGTTTGCCTTTCCGAAAAGAAGTTTTGCCCTTCCCCCGACATTCAGTTTTTCATCAACACTGAATGAATAGCCCGCTGCAAACTCCCTGAAATAATTCAGGTCGGCTCCGATGTCAGAGAAATCGGCTGTTTTGCCAACAAACTGCTCATTCCCCCTGAGTGCTGTTAATAAAAGATCACCGGGCAATGTGGCTCTCAGCGAGGCCCTCTCTGAAATATTAAAACTGAAAAAATGCCTGTCAACCCTGATTCCAAATGACAGAAGATTCAGATGCAGGTTCGTCGACACAATATTTCGTTTCCTTAATTTTGAAATAAAATCATCGGTGTCCGCATCCGGATGCAGGAACGAAATAAGTGAATCCTGTCCGGAATGCTTAAAGAACATATCGTTGAAACTGACAAAACTGGTCTCTGCATTTACATTGAACGAAGAGATCGCACTTAGTCCGATATGAAAGCTGTGGGCGTGCTGATAGGCAGGATTGAGAAGCGATGACTGGGGCAGCCTGTCCATAAAGAAAAGAGTCTGGCTTATCTGCGAATGTAGCTTAAACGGATTACCCGCCAGCATAACAATAACAAAAGTTGATATTACAAACAGCTGGCACGGCTTTTTCAATTTGCTGTTCTTACGGTTGCTTACCCTGAAAATATCCATTGTAATTTTATTTTTTTGATGTATCTGTCGAAATAATTGTTTCCAGGCCGGAAAAATCCTCATCAACTTAAGTTCACAAAAGGTCATGTACATACCATGAGGATTCCATACGTTTGTAAAACTGAATATGAATTACATGCTAAACATAACTAATTGAATATTAACTTAATTAACCTGTTTTATTAGGATGAAATTCTCATCCTAATTCTTAATATTTATGTCAGCCCTGGCTTTGATCCTGAAGTCAAGGCTGTTTGTTGTCTGTAATTTTACAGGCACCTGAAGTCCGTTATGGCTTCCGGTGTTCAGGCGTGCTGACAGGATAAAATTATCCGCCTGCCTGAGATGGTTAACCGTAACTCCTGTAATTTCTATCTCCGCCACAGAACCTGCCTCACTGCCCGGAATCACAACTCCCCGGTCATCCACACCGGCGGCCTCCATAAGTACAATATTTTCAAAACTGTGCAGATTCATATCCTGTCGGGAATCATAAAGAATAAGATCAAATTCCACACCAAGGGGGAACCCGTTTGTGACCTCAAGTGTCATGATCAGCCTTTCAATAATATCGATGTCGTCGGGATCAAGATCAATCTCTAAGGTGTCGGTAAGACCCAGGCTTGTCAGTTGCATCTCAAGGGGCAGTTCAATCTCCATTCCCATACTGAAACTGCTTTCCCCGGTTATAAAATTAGGCACTGCAGTCTCCCCCTCCGGATTTATCACAGAGCTGGCTGCCAGGCTGATCTTTGCGGGAGGAAGTGCAATGAAATCAACTATGTTGGACGTTTCCCTGTTTATAAGAAAATCGCCGGTAACAGTATTGTAAGGCTCCTCAGGGGTATTGATAAGGAACTCATCCTCACCGGTATCAAAGAGAGCGGCCTGCCGGCTGCCATCGGAAGACTCACCATTAAGATTAAATGCAAGCTTTACAGGCACGCCAAGGCTGTTTTCATAAAACAGCCTCACCGAAGGATTTGTAAAGCGAAACTCACCTGTTATCTTACTGAACAGGTCAAAATCAAACTCAAACTCCTCGTCATCAAGGCTTAACTCCTCCCGGCCAAAATATCCGCTTGCATACCCGGCTGCAAAATCGGAAAAATTCAGGTCGATACCGATCATATCACCGGTCAGATCAAACACCGTCATCTCCTGCTCCGAACCCACAACCAGATTGTAACCAACCATAAGCTTATTATCATTCTCCGAAAAATCAAAACAGGCATCTGAGAGATCCTCCCCGCCATTTATGATGCCCCCTGATCCGTCAGTTGCCAGACTGAAACCGAACATCTCATCATCCCGGGTGACATTCAGCAGATCGATATTCAGGTTTAATCCGCCAAAATCATTGTCAATGCTGTAAAATATATTTCCGCTCTCCAGGGTCAGGGTTTCTATCTCCATCCCCGGATCGAAAAACATGTCCAGCATATCGCTGCCGCTGTCAAGAACAGTAACCGGCACCATGGCTTTTCCCTTTTCCGCCAGCAGATTTTCCGCAAAGATCTCTATAACAATGTCGTCCTCAAGGTCAATCAACACTTCTGAACCATCGCTACCGGGCGAGCTGAAATTAATAAGCTCCACACTCATATGTTTCCGCACAAGCACCTCCGCAAGCATGGCATGTTCTGATTCCGTCTGTTGCGGACCAAGGTTTTCAAACCGGAAAAGTCCTGCCACCGTATTGTCATAATCATTTACAACCTGTATATCCATACTCACCTCAACAGGCAGATTGTTTGTCACCTGCACCTCCATCTCCCCGTGGGTAAGATATGCATGGTCGATATTCTCAAGTGAATCGGCTGAAAAACTGCCCAGGTGCTGATCCGGTACGGGCGGAAATATGGCAGTGCTGCCGTTTAAGCCATTTATTATTGAAGCCTCAGGATCATACATACGGCCGGGTCCGGTCATATCACCAAGGGTAATCCGGGCAGCGGACTGAAAATCTTCAATCACAACAGGGTACATACTGAACTGATTACTAGTGGATTCGGGAAGAGGCATCTCAAGAACATCGGCAGCCGAAACAGAAAAGAGAGAGTCTTCCCGGATGGCAATCCGTATTGAATTATCAGGATCAAAGAAAATAAGCGAGTCATCGGGCTCCAGGAGATTTCCAAGGGTCAGGCTGCCATGGGCAAGAGGGAGGACGAAAGAAGGTGTGTAACTGATACTTTCTGAGAAGCGGTCAAAATCAAAGTCATCCCTTACACATGATGCCTGTACCAGGAACAGGATAAAAAGTGTGATAACCGGTATTTTTCTTAATCCGTTTTTAATTGGTATCATAAAAATATGTTTATATTAAGTGACTTAAATTTCCATATACTTATAAGAACTCCGGGCAGAAGTTTTCAATGTCTTCCTTATCCGGAGGCATGCAAACAAAAAAGTATCCCACTGTAATTAATATACGATGTAATTGTACAAAAAGTTGTAATCAGAGCCAACTATCAGATGAAAATTGCCCTGTTCCGATTGCAGAAAACCTATGGTAAAGTCCGATCTGCCATCCAGGGGAAAACCTTTGTATATCTCCCCGTCTGGATTAATCAGGAATATCTGTCCCGAACTCTGCGACACCACCCCCAGTTTCCTGTCCCTGCGCGAAAAATAATAATATGAAGGCGCACGGTCGATAGTGACCTGGAACTCACGGCTGAACAGAAGGGAACCCTGGCGGTCATAAACATCCAGCCTGTTATTGTCCAGAAAAATATATTCCCTGTATCCGCTGGCGTTCACATCCTGAAGGTCGAAAAAATGCCCGGATGAATAATCTCCCAGATTAAGGGGTTCGGTTCTGCCGTCAAAGTATATATGCCAGACCATCCCCAGGGTATCGGTTATTACCATCCTGGGATCGGATGCCGGGGTCCTTCCCTCAAATGAAATGCCGTTATCAGGGGATACCGGAAAAACTTTACCGGGACTGACCCTGGTATTTCCCCTGCGGTCGAGGATATATACCCTGTGCCTGTCGTTAAAAACAATATAATCCCTGCCATCGACCCTGAAATGCTCTATTTCATGGTAAACAGGGTGCTCACTGCCCGGGAAGTTCCAGCCGCTTACAACATTGCCCTCTTTGGACCGGACAACAACCGATTTATCCTCGCAGGCTACAAAGATCCGGTAGTCTTTGTTATTGTCATAATCAAACAATGATATACCGTTGGTTGCAGGTGAAGGAAGCTGCAGCGGATACCTGTCCACATCATTCCCGTTACGGTCCACCAGAAAAATCTGTTCCCTGGTATTGAACAACATCTGAAGGCGGCTGTTATTGTAATAATCAATCTGGTAAACCGTACCTTTTATCTTACCGGGAAGGGGTCTTTTCCATAATATCCGTCCTGCCCTGTTAATGAGATATATGGTATGGTTAATGTCCTGAACAAAGATCTCGTTCTCCCCGGTATTATGGTTGACAAGCAAAAGCGGTTTAAAGTCCGTCACCGTATCCAGGAGTGTCTGCCATTCGGTGCGCGGCTCTTCTATCACCCTGGGTGAATACTTCAGAAAGATGTTGTTATAAATCATATCTCTTCCCGAGCTGAACTGGAGTGACAGGGCCTGGAATTTCCTGAAAGATTCAATGTGGCCGGTCAGGCTCTCAGAAAGTTGTTCACCGGAAACAGTGGTAAACAGACCGGCCGAACGAGGTATGCCGGAATAAAAAAAGAAGTTGTTCCTTGATGACAGATACTCTGAAAATTCCCGGAACCGGTTGTCTGCACTAATGTTCTGGTTAAGCACACTTGCGTGGATGAACTCCGACAGTCCTTCGGCCGATTCACCGAAAACAAGATAATTATCAACAAAGGTATAGTAAGATGTCTCTGCAGCCGCGAAGATCTTTCCAAAAAGCAGCTCTCCGGTATTTTTAAAGGGGAACCGGTAAATATTGTATGAGGTCTCCCTGTCCACATTGTAAACCTGCCTGTAGGAAGCAGCGTCATTCCCTGTACGGCGGGCATGATGGCTTACCATATCCAGCAGGGTCTCCGCTGCAAGTGACCTGCTGACAGTTTTCATCAGAAGAAAAGTTTCGCCATCCCCTCCGGGCTCCTCCCAGCCGGAGAATACCAGGGAAGCTTCACCATCGATGATAGAGTGGAAGGTACCGGCTGCATCTTTTCCCGTCATCCCGGCAAATTCCTCATTCAGCTGTTCATGGTGGGATACACCGCCACTGACCTCAAGCCATGCAAGGAAATTTTCATAAAAAAGTGCCATATCACTCAATCCTATTGCCATAAAAGCAGAAGAATAGGAGGGAATAACAGATTCAGCCCCTATTGGAACAGGCGACTGCCCCTTAAAAACATCCATGTATTTGTCTCCCCCTGTTCCCGGATATAAGAAACCGTTTATCAGCAGGGCGTCACCCCGTAAATGCAAATCCAGTTCTGCCCACTCTGCCAGACTTGTAAAGCCGCTCAGGAAATTTTTGGTTTCCCCATCGGCAAAGGAAGAAATATAGACGGGAAAGAGCCGAAGGTTAACAGAGATGTTGGCATCAACATTACTTCCGCTTGTTGTAAACACTTTTTGAAAAGATTCATTTTCAAGTATGTTCTCACCGTCCCTTAACTGGCTTACCGAGTTTTCAATCAGTAAAGGAGAGAAACTGACAATCAGCAGACCGTCGGTTACCGTCCATGAAAGGTCATCTATAAGGGACTGCCCCTGAAAAGTGGCATCGTATATCCTGGCACGGTCATACAAACGTTCACTGACAAGGGCATGATCTGACAACAGCCCCTGCATCAGTTCAGTGGCGGCTTTTATCTCCCTGAAGGAAGAAAGACCGACATAAAAAACATAATCATATCTGTCTCTTCCCACCTGATGAAGTGAAAAACAAAGACTTTTACCTGCTGCAATATCAGATGCAGCCATCCCGGCACTAAAAAGGGAATCCAGAAAAGAGACTGCCGTGGTAATGCCCCTGCTGCCCAGAACGGTTTCCAGATCCGCCAGCAATCCGGTATCATTATGCAGGGTGGAAAAAAAACCGGTAATACTTTTTGTACGCACAATGACAATTGCATCATCGTCGACTGCTTTAAGAGGATCTGTGCCGGTAACGATGCTGCCCCTGAGGTAAAAATAACCGCCGGCCAGGGTCACGGCAGCAACCACAACAAGGGAGATAAGAACAATCCTTTTCAACATAGGCAGAAAAAATTAGGGTCCGCGTCAAATGTTTCCCGGCTCACAAAAGTACATGAATTTCACATCAATTCTATAATGCAAAAGGCACTTTTACTGCATGCAAAACCGACGAAATCAAATTTTTTCGGTCGAATTTACACATAAACAAGATGAAAATAATTTCATCTTTTCAACTTAATAAAAAAAGATTGATAATTTTACAGGTTTGTTTCCGGAAAATTCCCTGCAGGGCTTTTACGGCAGAAAATATTGTACAAACACAACCGTTGAACATGGAATTCTTAAATACAGTCATTACAGGAACAGGAAGTTATATACCTACCGAAAAGATTTCCAATTCCGAGTTTACCCGCCAGACATTCTTCGAAAAAGACAAAAGCAAAATCGACAGTCCGGGAGAAGTTGTAGTGGACAAATTCAGGGACATCACGGGAATTGCTGAAAGAAGGTGGGTTAAGGAAGACCAGACCAACTCCGACATTGCAACCATTGCCGGCCGTAAGGCCATAGATGCTGCCGGGGTTGATCCCGAAACGATTGACCATATTATTGTTGCCCATAATTTTGGAGACGTTATCAAGGGAACAATCCAGTCCGATGCCCTTCCCTGCCTTGCATCAAGGGTTAAGCAAAACCTTGGAATAAAAAATTCCTCCTGTGTAGCATATGACATTCTTTTCGGCTGCCCGGGATGGATACAGGGTGTAATACATGCTGACTCCTTTATACGGACCGGACTGGCAAAGCGTTGCCTTATAATAGGTTCGGAAACTCTTTCCAGGGTAGTAGACAAATACGACCGGGATACCATGATATTTTCAGACGGTGCAGGAGCGGCCGTTATCGAGGGCAGTAAATCGAACGAAAAGAGGGGGTTTCTCTCTTCCGCAACGGTGTCTGACACCCTGGAAGAGGCCTACTATCTTTACCTGGGCCAGTCCAATGCACCGGACAGTAATCCCGGCATCCGCTATATCAAGATGCATGGCCGTAAGATCTACGAATACTCTATTTCAAAGGTTCCCCATGCCATGAAGGCTGCCCTTGACAATTCAGGCATTCCTGTCGAACAGGTGAAGAAGATACTTCTCCACCAGGCCAATGAGAAGATGGACCAGGCCATTGCCATGAGGTTTTTCAGGCTTTACGGACTCAGACCCGTTATCCCGGAAGTCATGCCAATGAACATACACGAGCTGGGCAACTCCTCTGTGGCCACCGTTCCCACATTATATGACATGATACTCAAAGGCAAGCTGAAAAACCATACCATCAATAGCGGCGATATAATTGTTTTTGCCTCTGTGGGAGCCGGCATGCATATCAATTCATTTGTTTACCGGCAATAAGAATTACCCGCCCTGCAAGTATTTTCCGGGCAGTTTTGTTATTCCTGCCTGAGCAGGCTTTTCGCCCTTTTAAACTCTTTTTCCCTGTCAAAAAGGTACCTGTAGGTTACATGTGTTTTCCTGACTTTAAATGCAAGCTGGCTGGCAATTTTTAGCATGGCAGGATTAAAATCACCTATCCAGTTAAGCTCCAGTTCATTGTACTGAAACCCCGGTCTTAATGCTACATCGGCAAATGCCATTATCATTCCCCCTTCAATTCCCTTGCCCTGGTAACGAGGAACCACCCCGAAAATCACCCCGTAGGCTTTCCTGCATGTTTTTCGCATTTTATGATACTGGAACTTTATCTTACCTGTCATATTAAGTTTGCCGTTCAGGTGTTTCACGATCTGGTTAATCTCAGGTATCATAATATAAAAACCTATGGGTTCTTCCTTGTGATAAGCAAACCATATCAGTTCCTCATCCATTATCGGCTTAAAGCTTTTCAGCAAAGCCATGGCATGGATCTTTGTTATCTTTTTTACCCCCGAATGCCTGGCCCATGCCTGGTTGTAGATAGTAAGAAAATCCTCCGCAGCCTTTTCCAGGTTATTTTTATCAATATGTGGAAATGAATATTCCGGGTTACTGTAAACCCTTTCCGCTTTCTCCATAATTACCGGGTTAACCCCCTCTATGCTTATGTCTCTGTGAAAAGTATACTGGTTAAAATAATTCTTAAATCCGTAATCCTCGAAAAAGTCTTTATAATAAAGGAAATTCCAGTTCACACAGTAATTGGGTTCGAAAAAACCATCCACCAGCAGTCCCCACCACCGGTCCCTGTCTCCGAAGTTAACAGGCCCGTCCATCGCCTCCATACCCTTTTCTGCAAGCCACTCCTTACAGGCATCAAACAAAACGAAGGCAGCCTTTTTATCATTTATGCATTCGAAAAAACCCATCCCGCCGGTTGGCTGTTCATTGTTTTTTGCTATCTTTTTGTCATAAAAAGCAGCCACCCTTCCCACAGTCTCCCCGCTGTCGTTTTTAAGTATCCACCTTATACATTCGCCGCTGCGAAATGATTTGTTGGTTTTCGGGTCAAAAACTTTCTCCACATCCTGATCAAGAGGCCGTATCCAGTTTTTTTCGTTTTTGTATAACCTGACAGGCAACAGCAGAAATTCTTTCCTGCTCCTTTTATCTTTTACCTCAGCCAGCGTATAATCTGTCTTTGTCATATCATCTTTTATTCGCCCCGGCAATATAACAAAGATAGAAAAAACCTTAAGAATTAAATACAGTAACCGTGGCAGCAAAATACAATCTTAACCAGACACTTCACTGTCCCCTGTTTGCAGTAATGCAGATTGCCATGTCATGGAGAGAAAGAATAAAACCATTATCTTTGTCATTCCGTTCAGCAGGGTTATGCTCCTGCAATAACCGGCAAACGGCACAGTTCAGCATGACAGCCTGTATGGCAAAATCACCGGAAAACATGATCCGCACAAATGAGAGAGGTTAAAAATATTGTATGGGACTGGAACGGGACGCTTCTTAATGACATCGCCCTCTGCATTGACTGTATGAATATCCTTCTTGAAGAGAGGTCGCTTCCACGGCTTTCGCCGGAATATTACAAAGAAGTCTTTGCCTTCCCGGTAAAAGATTATTTCCTTAACATAGGGTTTGATTTCTCAAAAGAAGATTTTGAGCTGCCGGCAAATAAATTTGTTGTTCTCTACAACAAGAGATACCCCGAAGCAGGCCTGTACAGTGATGTACGACAGATCCTCGGGCAGTTCCGGGAGCAGGGCGTCAGGCAGTATATACTGTCTGCCCAGGAGCAACAGTTACTCAACCGGCTTCTCAAACACTTCGATATCAGGCATTTTTTTGATGCAGTTACCGGCACAACCGACAATTATGCACACTCCAAGCTGGAAGCAGGGCAGTTAATGATGGACAGGCTGGGTCTCGGCCGCGACGAAACCATCATGATAGGCGACACCGACCATGATCATGCAGTAGCCTCCTCCCTTGGCATCCCCTGCCTGCTTATCTCCCGCGGCCACCAGTCCGCCAAACGCCTCTTGTCCACAGGTGCCCCGGTTCTGAAAAATTTACTCGAAATTCCCCGGTATCTGGGCAACCACAATAACCCTTAAAAGGAAATGATATCAAAAGCCACGATATATAATATTGCACGGTTCTTTTTCCCGGCCTGGGCGATAGCTATAGTAGCCGTATCACTCACCCCCGGGGCCGGCATTGAAAGTCTGTCCTTTGGCGATCAGAGCTTCCGTATCGACTACCCCCTTCATGCAACGGCATTCTTTATACTGCCGGTTTCGGCATGGATGGCATACGGATACACTAAACGGGCATTAAGGCATCCGGGGTACAGAAAAGCTGTCCTGCTGTCACTTATCCTGGCTATAGCTTCAGAGTTCCTGCAGATTCCTGTACCCGGCCGTGCCTTCAATGTTATGGATATAGTCTCCAATTTACTGGGTGTTGGCGGGGGAGTTGCGGCGGTATCGGTATTTACCCGCCTGTGGCAGGTCGGCAATACAGGTCAGGGCAGGTGATAGCGGGATAAATCCAGGTTCACTTATTTTTTATCCGCCCGGTTCCATTGCAGCAATATGCGTGCAATATTGGTCGCATGAGATGATATGATCCTGAGCATGGCCATCAGCTCAAGGTGTGTTTCTGAACTTCCTGCAGTCTCTTTGTTCTTCTGTTTCAGGCGTTCATAATGCTGCTTCTCAAATTCAAAGGCAATGCTCCGGTACTCTTTGTATTTCTGTTTCATCTCAAGGGCCTTTTCTATATTCACCTCGCTGAACACCTCCATGGCTTTTTGTATCAGCTTGCAGGTTTTTTCATGATAATGGATAAGTTCCTTTTTTCCTTCTTCACTGAAAGAACAGTCGCCGGCAAGCCAGCTCTCAGCCCTCCGGCACATGGAAGAAGACACCACATCGGCTATCAGCTCCAGCTCCTTCACCGTATAGAGTATCTGGAAAGATTCGTTCATTCTCTCCTCCCTCGTCTCTTCACTGCCAATTTTTAAAAGATAGGCATTGATATGGTCCCGCAGGAAATCCACCTTTTGCTCCTTCATATCTATATCCTCAAGAAGTGCAGGATCCCTCGCAAGGAAAACGGGCATTATCGATTCAACCATATCCTGTACAACGCCTCCCATCCTGATCACCTCCTTTTTTGCCAGGTTCAGTGCCATAACAGGTGTCTTCAGCATGCTCCCGTCAAGGTAATGGAGGTTGAAAGCAGGCTTTTCCTCCTTTTTCACGACAGGCATCATCCATTCGACAGTTTTAGCCAGCAACCCGGTAAAAGGAAGGACCAGCACAGCGACAAACACATTATACACTGTATGGGCATTGGCAATCTGCCTGGGTATCACCTCGGCCAGTGCAGCTATTTCGCCTGTGCCAGCAGCATCGCCGGGTGATATGCCGGCAATAAACAGGGCAAATGGTTTTATCCACCACACAAAAAGCAACACTCCGAAGACCTTAAAAAGGGTAACCGCAAGGGCCACCTTCCGGGCTTCACGGCCTGCCTTGATGCCGGCCAGAAGGGAGGTAACAGCAGTTCCAATATTGGCACCGAAAAGAAGCGGTATCGATGCCTCAAGGCTTATCAGGCCCTGCATGCCCAATATTATCATTATCCCCACAAAGGCCGAGCTGCTTTGAATAAGGGCAGTGAACAGTGTGCCCACCAGGATCCCCAGCAAAGGGTTTTCAAGCCTGAGAAGCATCTGTATAAAAGGGTCGTAGCTTCGAAGGGGGTACATAGCTTCCGACATGACATGCATGCCGAAAAAGAGTATCCCGAAACCCAGAAGTGCATCACCGGTATTTTTGTACTGTTCCTTACGGGACAAAGCCTGCATGGCAAAACCCACGGCCACAAAGAGCAGCGAAAAATCGGTCAGCCTGAACGCAATCAATTGTGCTGTAATGGTAGTTCCTATGGCTGCACCCAGAATGATCCCCAGAGTTTGCCTGAACCTCATAAGTCCGGCATTGACAAAACTAACCAGCATCACGTTGGTGGCACTGCTGCTTTGTATCACCATGGTGACGAAAGCACCCAGTCCCATCGCCTTAAACCGGTTATTGGTCATATTTCCAAGGATCGATCTCATCTTGTCGCCGGCCGACCTCAGCAACCCCCGGCTCATCACCTCCATTCCAAGAAGAAACAGCGCCAGTCCCCCAAAAAGTCCGACAACCAGAAATACCAGCCAGTCCGCCTCCCGGGCAAAGATGGTGTAAAGCTGCACATTTTCGTCGGTGACGGACCGTATCCTTGCAATTAGCTGATATTCGCCCCCGGCTGTTCCCAGCCGGAAATTCACCTCCGCGATCCCTGCCGAATCGGCGGGAACCATTTTCCTGTCAAGCCGGTAGTCCCCACCTCCCGGCGGATAACCGACAACCTCAAAAATAACGGGAATGCCTGTCACGGGTTCCGACTTCCGGTTCACCACTTTGGCCCTGACAGGTCTGACACGTTCACCGGCTTTCCCATGCTGGCGGTCACCCGAAAAACCGGGCTCACCCGCTTTTTCAGGTTTGACGAGATAATAGGACTGCCCGTCCTGCAGTCCGCCAAAATCCATATCCGTTGCACCGGCAGGAAAACTTATTGCCCCTGTCAGCAGCAGAATAAATAAAAGATGTGTACCTCGCATTAAGATCACACGGCTGATAGTTTTACATTATAAAAATAGTGCATAAAACCCTGCCGGCAATGTAAAGAGGCAAAAAATATCCAAAGAAGTCAGATACCTACAGGTTGAAAGCCTCCCTGATCCTCTCCACCTCGTCAAGCTTTTCCCAGGCAAACATCTCAACCATCTTGAAGTAGCGCTGCACACCGTCAATAACCTTTGAATATGTTTCATCATCCTGGTAATAGACCTCTATCTCGGCCGAATGGGGGGTACGGCCAAAATGGCCATATACGGCTGTAGCTGCAAAAACCGGATTCCTCAGTCCGAAACGTCCTATAATGGCATACGGGCGCAGGTCAAACAGCTTTCTGACACGGGATGCTATTTCATCATCACTCATATCTACCGCCGCGGTGCCATAGGTGTTTATGTATATTCCGACCGGTTCAGGCACACCTATGGCATAGGCCACCTGCACGAGAACTTCAGAGGCCACACCCCCGGCCACAAGGTTCTTTGCAATATGCCTTACTGCATATGCCGCCGAACGGTCCACCTTCGAGGCATCCTTGCCGGAAAAGGCACCGCCGCCATGAGCTCCCTTACCCCCGTAAGTGTCGACAATGATCTTTCTGCCCGTCAGTCCGGTATCTCCGTGCGGACCCCCGATCACAAATTTGCCCGTAGGGTTTACCAGAAGCCTGTACCCGTTATCAAACAGCTGTCGTATATTTGCCGACAACTCCTCCGATCTTTTCACCCTTGGAATGAGTATGCTTTTTATATCCTCCTCTATACGTTTCTGCATTGCAGCGTCAGATTCCCCGAAAGGGTCATGCTGTGTGGATATAACGATGGTATCCAGTTTTACGGCCACGTTATTGTCATCATACATAACCGTTACCTGGGCCTTGGAGTCGGGACGCAGATAGGTCATCTGTTTCCCCTCGTGCCGTATGGCAGCAAGCTCCTGCAGCAACATATGTGACAGCTCAACCGGCAGGGGCATATAGTTCTCCATCTCCTTTACCGCATAGCCGAACATCATCCCCTGGTCGCCGGCCCCCTGGTTTTCGCATTTGTCGCGCTCCACGCCCTGGCTGATGTCGGGGCTCTGTTCATGTATGCACGATATCACTCCGCAGGATTCCGCCTCAAACTTATAGTCCGATCTTACATACCCTATACGCCGGACCGTTTCCCTGGCCACCTTTTGAATATCCACATAACCTTCGGTTTTCACTTCGCCGCCGCAAACTATCAGTCCGGTTGTTACAAGCGTTTCGCAAGCAACCTTTGAGCCGGGGTCATGCCTCAGGAACTCATCAAGCAGCGCGTCGGATATCTGATCGGCTATCTTATCCGGATGTCCTTCCGACACCGATTCAGAAGTAAATAAATAAGCCATTGTTTATTATATTTAGATAATTATTAAAAGGGGGGGACCTGGGAGATTGTATGCAGAATGGAAATACATTTTAGCATTTTTTTCTGTGGTTGCAATCAGTCAAATCCTTCCACCATGAATTAAGAACCCCAAAAGTAAATAATATTTGCATTCATCACAAATATTTTTTTACCTGGTCAGTTCACGAAAGATGCTTTCAAGATTTTTCTCCTCTTTCTGCAAGGCCAGGACGGCGATATTATTCTTTACGGCAAACCCGAACACTCCTGCGCGGATATCATCATCACCAATGCTCTCGATCAGCCAGTGCCTGTCTTTTACCATCACTACCTTCCCGGCACCGGGAATTTCCATAAGCTCTTCACTGCTCACATCACTGTCAAACTCAACAGCCACCGTCTGCCGTTTCAATCCCTTCCCTGCATAAAGATCCTCACTGCTCTCATCTGCCACTATCCTGCCCTCCTTGATAATTATTATCCTGTCACATATAGCTTCCACCTCCTGCATAATATGTGTCGACAGCATAACGGTCTTTTCCTTCCCTGCCGCAGCAATCAGTCCCCGTATCTCCACTATCTGGTTAGGATCAAGTCCGCCGGTCGGCTCATCGAGTATCAACACATCGGGGTCATTAACCAGTGCCTGCGCCAGTCCCACTCTCTGTCTGTAACCTTTGGAGAGGGAGCCTATCTTTTTATGGCGCTCGTCACCCAGGCCGGTTGCCTCTATAAGCTCCTCCACCCTCTTTTTTGTGTTCCGTATCTTATAGAGTCTCGCAACGAAACCCAGGTATTCACTAACGTACATATCGGTGTACAGAGGGTTGTTCTCGGGAAGATAGCCTGTTCTTTCCCTCACCCTGAGCGAATCCTCCATAACATCAACACCGTTAACCAGCACTTTCCCCGATGTGGCGGGTATGATCCCGGTTATAATGCGCATCATAGTGGTTTTCCCGGCACCGTTGGGACCAAGGAAGCCAAGCACCTCTCCGTTGTCAATATCAAATGAAACATCATCAAGCGCAAACTGGCTTCCGAACATTTTTGTCACATTCCTAACCTTAACAGGCATAAGATAAATTTTTCATTTCTGCGGCTAAATTATAAAATTCCTGTCAGAGTTGGATTTTTACAGCATTTTTTCCTAAATTGACTGACACCGGCACAGTCCGGCACGAGGGAGTGTACCTGCTCCCTCATTATATTGTAATCACCTTAAAACCAGTTATTATGATAGATCTCAGCAGGATTACTGCCACTCCCGGGAGCACCATCCGCCTCAGGGATTATGACACCGGTTATACCGGTAACTTCAGCACTCCTAAAGAGGCCCGCAAAATGCTGAAAAAAGATGTTAAAAGAACCGCAAAGCTGCAGGATATGCTTTATGCATACAGCCGGAATTCTATCCTGATAATTTTTCAGGCGATGGATGCTGCAGGCAAGGATGGCACAATCAAACATGTAATGTCGGGCATCAATCCCCAGGGATGCCAGGTATTCAGCTTCAAGACCCCTTCGTCAGAAGAGCTGGAACACGACTTTTTGTGGCGCACAACAAAGCGGATGCCGGAAAGAGGCCGTATAGGCATATTCAACCGCTCCTATTACGAAGAGGTGCTTATCACCAGGGTGCACCCGGAGTTTCTGCTCAAACAGAATATTCCCGGCATTTACGGCACAGACGACATAGATGAAACTTTCTGGGAAAAGCGGTACATGCATATCAACAATTTTGAGAAGCAGCAGACCGACAGCGGCACCGTCATACTGAAATTTTTTCTGCATCTGTCCAAAGAGGAGCAGAAAAACAGGTTCCTTTCCCGCATCAACAATAAAAAAAAGAACTGGAAGTTCACCATCAACGACATACAGGAAAGAAGAAAGTGGAATTCCTACCAGGAGGCCTTTGAAAAGGCTATAAACAAAACCTCAACGGACTGGGCTCCATGGTACATTATTCCGGCCGACCACAAATGGTTCATGCGCACGGCCGTATGTGACATTCTGGTGCAGACTCTCGAAAACCTTGACCTGAAATACCCGGAAGCAGGACACGAAAGCAGGAAGAGGCTGCAGGAGGCAAAGGAGTTGCTCCTGAAAGAGAATGACAGTTAACAGTCTCTTATAACAGTGCCCCCGGCATCAATGCCGGGGGCACTGCTGATATCTTCAATGCCGGAAAAAGGTTTCATTCACATTCCCAAACAGTTGCCTTTCAATACATTACCGAGCTAATAGACGAAACCCCCACATGGGGATTCACTGCCATAACAGGTATTTTGGCGGTGTTGGCTATTATCTCCTGCTCAGGCAGCCCAAGCATAAAGTCCGTTACATCTATTCCCTTTGTGATGGTTATAATTATCAGGTCGGCATTTATCTTCTGAGCGAAAGCAATGGTGTCTTTTGCAAATTTACCCGCCTTTTCGCCTGTATGAACCTGGTAATCAATATTGTTCTGAATAAGGTAACGTGTTGCGAAATTGAGATTCGTATTTATCTTCCTGAGAATGGACTTATCATGAATAGGCGGCTTGAAAATATGTATCTTCGAATTGAAATATTTTCCCAGGTAGATAGCCCAGTAAAGTTTTTCCCTTGTCTCGGCCTTGAAATCGATAGGGAACACTATATCAGTAAAACGGTGCTTATCTGAAGGTTTATCCTGCACAACCAAAAACGGAACCTTGCTCTTCACAATAACCTTAAGTGCCCAGCTACCGGTAAATTTCTGCATTCCCTTTACGCCGTGCGTGCCCATTATTACCATTCTGGATTCTTTATCCGAAGCATATTTACCAATGGTATTGAAAATTGTTCCAACCAGGATCTCGTAATTGATTTTTATCTTGTTTTTTTCATAAAAGCCATCGCATACCAGGGAAAGCTTTTTCATAGCTTCCTCCTTTTTCTGCTCCACATCCGACCTGTCTTCCACTACATGCAGCAGCCTGACAGGGGAGTCGGTATATTTTGATATTCGCAGGGCATGAGCCAGCGCATTTTCCGCCACCGGGGTGAAATCATACGCCACAAGAAGTTCTTTTTCTGCTTTTTCCATAAGATAGTGATTTTAGTAATAATGAAAGGTTATAAATTTATGGATTTTTTTTCAAAATAAAAATATGATTGAATTTTTTAATCCAAAATACCCGGATGCAGATCATCATAACTGCAGGCAGGGAAAAAATATGCCGTGACAGTTCAGTGATATGACATCAAAAATCGTATTTTTGCACAACATATCAGAATCAACATCATAAAAAATGAGTATCAAAAGCAGAACTAAAGTCCGCGCAGCAATGTCATCCACCGATCCTGACAAAGAGATCACCGTAAAGGGCTGGGTCAGGACCCGCAGGGGCAACAAAAATATTGCCTTTATAGCCCTCAACGACGGCTCCACCATCAAAAACATCCAGATAGTGGCCGATGTGCCGGACTTCCCGGAAGAGATCCTCAGGCAGGTTACCACAGGAGCCTGTATATCGGTCACCGGAACACTCACTCCGTCTCCTGGCAGCGGACAGAGTGTAGAGATAAAAGCCCGCTCAATAGAGCTCTACGGAGCTGCCGATCCGGGCAGTTACCCGTTGCAGAAGAAAGGCCACTCACTTGAGTTTTTAAGAGAGATTGCCCATCTGAGGCCCCGCACCAACACCTTCGGTGCTATCCTGAGGCTCCGGCATGCAATGTCATATGCAATTCATAAATATTTCAATGACAACGGCTTTTATTATATTCACACACCCATCATTACAGGGTCTGATGCCGAAGGGGCAGGGGAGATGTTCAGGGTAACCACCCTCGACATGCTCAACCCCCCCAGAACAGATGAAGGTAAGATCAATTACCAGGAGGATTTTTTCGGCAGGGAGACCAACCTCACCGTATCGGGCCAGCTTGAAGGGGAGCTTGGTGCACTGGCCCTGTCTGAAGTCTATACCTTCGGACCCACTTTCCGTGCGGAAAACTCCAACACACCCAGGCATCTGGCTGAATTCTGGATGATTGAGCCGGAGATGGCCTTTTACGATATAGACGACAACATGGACCTGGCCGAGGACTTCCTCAAGTACCTGGTAGTGTATGTACTGGAGCATTGCGCCGAAGACCTGCAGTTTCTTAACAACATGTATGACAAGCAGCTGCTTGAAAAGCTCAACATGGTTATCGGCTCGGACTTTGTCAGGATAGCCTATACCGAGGCCATTGACATACTGAATGCTTCAGGTGTGAAGTTCGAGTTTCCCACCGGGTGGGGATCAGACCTTCAGTCTGAACATGAAAGGTTTCTTGTTGAGAAACATTTCAAAAAGCCCGTTATCATCACCGGTTATCCCGCTGCGATAAAGGCATTTTACATGAAGCAGAACAACGACGGCAGGACAGTTCGCGCCATGGATGTGCTCTTTCCCGGGATCGGCGAGATAGTTGGAGGGTCACAGCGTGAGGAGGACCTGCAGAAACTGGAAAGCCGGATAACCGAACTGAATATCCCCCGCGAAGAGCTGTGGTGGTACCTCGACACCCGCCGCTTTGGCACTGCCCCGCATGCAGGGTTCGGACTGGGGTTTGAGAGAATGATGCTGTTTATAACAGGAATGAGTAATATAAGGGATGTTATTCCCTTCCCGAGAACACCGAAAAGTGCAGAATTTTAATGCCCCGCAGGCATGGGAAAAAATAACAGGTTTGCAGCAAACGGTTTACAGGATAAATTTGTAAATTGCCGGCATGTGGCCGGGGTTTAATCTCAGACCTTAAAGGGACAGAAAAAAAGCATTATGTTAAAACAGAGATTACAGCAAAAGTTGCTTCAGAAACTTTCTCCGCAGCAGATACAGATGATCAAGCTGCTGGAGATCCCTGCCATGCAGCTTGAGCAAAGGATAAAGAAGGAGCTTGAAGAGAATCCTGTCCTGGAAGAGGGAGAAAATGATGATCAGGATGCAGGGGAGCAGGAAGAAGAAGTCAGGGCAGAGGAAAACGGCGATGACGATGAATTCTCGATAGAAGACTACCTGGAAGATGACGATATACCCAATTACAGGCTGAGCACCAACAACTATTCTGATGACGACAAAAAACCTGAGATACCGCTGGGTTCATCATCAGGTTTCCATGCACACCTGAAGAGCCAGCTTGGATTGCGTTCCCTGACCGACAAACAGGAGACACTGGCCGGTTACATACTGGGTAACATTGACGATGACGGTTATATCAGGCGAAAGCTTGATGCCATAGTTGATGATCTTGCCTTTACAGAGAATATATCGGCCACCGAAGAGGAACTTTACGAAATACTGCAAATAGTGCAGGACCTTGATCCGCCCGGAGTGGGTGCCCGCGACCTGCAGGAGTGCCTGCTTCTTCAGATCTCCCGCAAAGACCAGTCCCTCGCCACCATAGTGCTTGCCCGCAAAATCATCAAATCCCATTTCCAGGAATTCACCCGCAAGCATTATGACAAGATCATAAAGCGCCTGAACATATCAGAAGATGAGCTGAAAAAGGCCGTTGACGAGATACTTAAGCTCAACCCGAAGCCCGGAAGTTCCTACAGCGACCCCATGCAGAATTCGGTGCAACATATAGTACCCGACTTTATTCTCGATATAAAAGACGGTGAATTTGTGCTGAGCCTCAACTCCCACAATATTCCCGAGCTGCGGGTAAACCGTACCTACAGTGAGATGCTTGAATCATACGCCTCCAAAAGTGACAAAAAAAGCAGGGAGGACAAGGACACCATCAGCTTTGTTAAGCAGAAGCTCGATTCGGCCAGGTGGTTTATTGACGCTATCATTCAAAGGCAGAACACACTTCTGCTCACTATGAACGCTATAATTGATTACCAGAGGGAGTATTTTACCGAGGGTGATGAGGCGAAACTTAAGCCTATGATCCTGAAAGACATTGCAGAGAAGACAGGGCTGGACATTTCCACCATAAGCCGTGTGGCCAACAGCAAATATATACAGACACATTTCGGTATCTTCCCCCTTAAGTCATTCTTCTCGGAGGGACTGCAAAATGATTCCGGCGAAGAGGTGTCGACAAGGGAAATAAAGAATATCCTTGCCGAATGCATCGAAAACGAAGATAAACGCAAACCCCTTACTGACGAGAAGCTTGTTGACATCCTCAAACAAAAGGGTTACAACATAGCCCGCCGCACAGTATCCAAGTACCGGGAACAGCTCCATATCCCGGTTGCCAGGCTTAGAAAAAAACTATAACACATATCGGAGATTGTACATGCAAACTATCCTGGCCAGAATCTTTTCCGTTATATTCCACCCTCTTATCATGCCGTCTGCGGGCCTGCTGCTTCTTTTCAGTTCAGGCACCTACCTTGACTTTCTCTCCTTTTCACAGAAACGGACTATCTTCATGATACTGCTTGCCGGCACGGCCATACTTCCCCTCAGCCTCATTCCCGTTTTGATTCTGCAGCGGATGGTGGCAAACATCAGGATGGATGATCACCGTGAACGGGTACTGCCCCTGATGATAACCTCACTGTTCTATGTTTTCACCTGGTATATGCTTGCAAGGCTCAATATACCCGGAATTATAAGTGTGTATGTCATAACCGGAAGCCTTGCCGTGCTGCTCTGTGCCCTGGTATCCCTCAGGTGGAAGATCAGCCTCCATATGACAGCCCTGGGTGCCCTTGCCGGGGTTCTCCTTGCCATTTCCTTCAGGTTCGGCATCAACCTGCAGCTATGGCTCACGCCTGTCTTCCTTGCCGGCGGAACAGTGGGATGGGCCAGGCTCAGCCTTAAGGCCCACACTCCGGCACAGATTTATGCCGGTTATGTCGGGGGACTGGTGCTGGCATTTATTATGATCTCCTTTTTCTGAGCTTTACCCCCTTTCGGTGCAGTTTTTTCACAATCACCTCCACCCTCTCCCCGAGCATATCATTCTCTCCCGGGCATGCCCGTGCAAAACCGTTATCCTTTCCCGCCCGCCTGTCTCCGGCCAGGGACATGTCGTTATACAACCGTGTCAGTATGTCCGGGTCAAAATCCTTTTCACTGACAACCCTGAACCATCCTTTTTCTGACAGCCACCTGCCCAGGTACTCCTGTTCGGTCTGTCCCGGGGTAGGTATCAGCACCGCTCTCTTCCCCAGCACCAGCATGTCCATAACAGTGCTGTAGCCGCTGCGGCACACCACCATATCCGATTTCATCACTGCCTCCTTCATACCTTCCGAATCAAGGAAAGGCACCACCCCGACAGACCCTTTCTGCCTCCCTTCCGGGGAACCGGACGGAAGTCCCTGCACCAGCAGCAGCCTGGCAGGGTAATCTTTCATCCTGTCAATTATCAAGTCTTCAAGCATGGTACGTCGCGGTTCAGGCCCCGACAGGATAAACATTATCCTGTAGCCTGACGGTTCTGCCGCCCGGGAGGGTGCAGCATCAGAAAAACGGCTCAGCCAGCCAACAAAATGCACTGCCGGCAGCTTCTCCCACCCCCTGATGAGCTCCCCGGCGGCAGTATCCGTCGGGCAATCCGGTATCCAGCACTCATCAAAGGCACGCACCATTTTTCTAACCATCATACCCGCCGGTCCGCCCAGCACACCCGGCAGCACAGGCATGACAGGCCTGAGCTGGTGGGTTATAAGTACCGATGGGACAGACCGGTGAACCAGTCCGTAACGGTTATCAGACACTATCAGGTCAGCCCCTGTCCGCTCCACTATCGATCTGAGCATCCTCCTCTCCCGGCCAATATGATATAAAAAGAGAGGCATCCTGAGCACCAGGTTAAAAAACAGGGCACGGCGCGAATAGGAAACGGGAAAGCCCGGAAAGGGTATCACCACAGGTCTGTTCTCCGTTGAATCATTGCCGTCAAAGGGTTTCCCGGCAGGCGGCATACTGCCCTGATGGGTTATGCCGAACTCCCTCCTAATCAATCCGGCTCCCGGTCCCGAACAGGCCGCCACAACCTTGCAGCCGGCCCTTATGAAGGCCTTTATCACTGGCACACAGCGGGATGCATGACCGAGTCCCCAATCCATCGGGCAAACCAGAACAACGGGTTTTTCCATCATTAAAAGCTTTTTATGAGGGGTAGCAGACTTTCCGGATTATTCATTTTGTTGCTGCAGCAGCCGCTGCAACACCTTCATGGCGACACCTGTGTTGCGATGCCCAGCTTCTCCACTGCCACAGCAATCCTTTGCAGCTCTTCAAAAGGTATCTTTTGAAGCCCTCTGGAAGGGGTATCGCGTGCAATGGTGTATACCATCACCATCTGCGGATTCAGCTCTGCCACCAGTGCAAGCCACTCTCTCAGCTCTTCTTCAGATGCATTGTCCACCTCGGTCCCCCTGTATTTTCCCCGTATGAAGAGAGTCTGTAAAATAAACCTGCCTTCAAACCGCTTCAGATTGTCAATCAGCCGCTCCAGGCTGAAATTTTCCCTGGGCTGGTTCAGCAGTCTCACCGTCCGCTCCCTGGCAGAATCCACCTTCAGTATATTCTGATCGACTCTCCCGAGGGCGCTGAATACGGAAGGGTTATCAAGCATGGTGCCGTTGGAAAGCACTGCTATCCGGGCACCCGTAGCCAGCCTGTCGCGAAGAATGAGGGTGTCGTCAATAATGCCGGCAAAAGAGGGATGCAGCGTCGGCTCACCGTTCCCGGCAAAAGTAATGGTGTCGGGCGGCCCGCCCTTTTTTCCCATTGATATCAGCCTCTCTTCCAGCCTCTCCCTTACCAGTTCCCTCTTTGGAAAACCCTCATCGGCATAGGGGCCCCTGCTGGTCCATCCGCATTCGCAGTATATACAGTTGAAGCTGCACCACTTGCTGTCCCCCGGCAGAAGATTGATCCCCAAAGAGACGCCCAGCCTCCGGCTTCTGACCGGCCCGAAAACTATCTCGTCAAATAAGAAAGTTGCCATCAAAAAATAAATTGCCAGCGAACATAAGGCTTTTTTGCAAAAAATCCATCATAAATGCGGGCAAAATATTGCAGTGCATTCCTGCAAAAAAAAGATATTGCCGGCAAAACGGCAGGCAACATCTGCTTATGACAATAGTCATTGTATAAAAGCATTTTGAGAGTATTTTTGTACCTGATATAATTTAACCCTCTAAAGACTATTAAGATGTCAAAAACCATATCCCCCGAACCTTTTGAATGGAAAGACGAATACAGGGTAGGAGTAAAAGCCATTGATGAGCACAGGGAAAAGTTTTTTGAGATCATCAACAAACTGAAGCAGGTTATCACCCGGAAAGACTGCAAAATAAATGTGGCAGACATCTTCTTTTCACTCGTCCATTATGCCGAGCATTACCTGATCAATGAAGAGATATACCTCAAGGAATCGGGCTATCCCGGTTTTTCAAAACACAAGGAAAGCCACAACAATTTTATTGCCAGGATCATCAGGTTCAAGGAAGATTACCAGAACAATAAAAAGGAGGTTTGCGAGGACATGTATTTTTTCCTTGAGAACTGGCTCATCAACCATATCCTCCATTACGATGTTGAGGCAGTCGCCTGGTTAAAGGAAAAAGGCCTCCGCTAAAAGCCCCTTAATAACACCGCCCCCTCTTTTATCACAAAGCATTTCCGGCACAGTCAAATCCGGTAACCGGCAGAGGTCGTTCCGGGTATGCCCGGTGACCCGTTATTGCTGTTTTCAGTACAACCTCCTTATACGGCTTCCCGGCAGCAGCTTCATGCCATGCATATCGGCACCCTCAATGATATTGATCCCCGGTTGTTTGCCCGGCGACAGGGTGCCGGCAATATTTTCACTGTTCATCGCCCTTGCGCCGTTCAGCGTCGCCATGACCAGCAGTTGAGGGAGACTGATACGGGCAGGGCCCTCCTGAAGGGCAAAGATCAGTTCCCACAGCTCCTGCCTGCCCAGGGTAGCCAGCACAGGGAACTCCCCTCCGGTATCCCGGAAATGATAAACCCCTTCCGTAGTGCCGGCAGTAAAATCTCCATAAAACTGCTCCATATCCCTGAATACCCTGTAACCTATCTCAGGGCCATACCTGCTTTTCCAGTTAACTCCCGCAAGGGGACTTTCAGAAGGGCCACTGCCGGTCCTCTCCCCTGCCGCCTTCATATTTTCATCCCCCTTCTTTCCGGCCATTTCCGGGGGCACCCCAATGTGGCCGGCCAGCCTTAAGCCCCTGCTTACCATCCACCGGCTGCTCTTCCCCCTGCCACACATCATATCCGCCAGTCCGGGAATCAGTATGCCGCTATAATACGCTACCCCGGCAATCTCCCTGAATCCGGGCCGGTCATCACTCAAAGAAATAACAGTTCCCTTTTCATCGGTTTCAACAACGGCATTTCTGCGCGCAGGGGAAGAAACGGGAAAAACTATGCTGGCAGCAATTTTGGGCATGGCATATATCCTTTAAATGCAGAGTGTCAGGGAAAGAAGTCTCACTACCGGGGCCTGACGCCCGGCTGCATACCCGGCTGCACCTTTCGAAACAGCCTGATATCCTCCACTTCGGCCCTTCTATGCCCCACTCCGCCCGGGGTGGTATGGTCGAGTACCTTACCTCTTATATGAGTGATTTCGGGGTTGGAAAGAGTCCTCGAAAGAGTGACCTCTCTCACTCTTCCGTCTTTCGGAAGAGTGCGCATCCTGAAATTTTCACGGTAGCCCTCATCTGTGCCGTCGTCATACCAGAACCAGATATTTACCCTCGGGTTTAAGGCGGGATCTTCAGGTTCAACCCTTATACCGGCTGAAAAGGTATACTCTCCCGGGCCCGGAACAGGTATGTCAAAGTATATCACCCTGTTGGTATCATCACCCGGAAAAGACCACTCCTCCTTCAGTGTCCACAGGTTGACCGGTTCAGGATCCGGCTGCTCCGGGAGCGAGGGATCGGACTCCTCCATCTCTGCTTCCGCAAGCTTCCTGCTGAGCTCATCCATAACCCGGTTGTAAATTTCTTCAAACTGTTCAGGGTTATAGGAATAATATGTCAGTGTCTTTCTGAACTCTTCCCTGCCGATGCCATGCTTTTCAAGCACCTCCCTGTAAAAGTCCAGCGAGTCGGCTTCACTTTGCGACATATATGAGCTGCCTCCCGTAACTGCAAATACACCGTCATAGTAGTGCATATCAACAAGAACACCGGCAAATTCGTCGGCTTTAAGTATGCCGTCACGGGGAGGACCCTGGGGATGTGATGAACAGGCAGCGATCAAAACCTGTAGCAGGAGCACAGAGGCCAGCACTGCAAGGCCGGAGAGATTACCGTTTAACCGGGTTGAAACGCATGCCGACAAAAATTTCATGAGAGCCTGAATTGTGTTTACGGATTGAAGAAAAGCTCATATCATAAGAATAACCGAAATTGAACTTGTTTTCGTGTGTATAACCCAATAAAAAAGATACCGCATCCTGCGACCTTACCGAAACGCCCAGCCATACCAGGTCCTGGTACCATCCCTTCAGGTTGAAATCAACCTGCAGGGGTGTCGGCATGGAGCCTCTCACTATAACAGAAGGTTCCAGTGCAAAGTCAAAGTTAACATAATATTTATATCCTCCCGTCAGGTAGAAATGGGCCTTAAGCCTGTTCAGGCCGGTACCCTCTTCAAAAAGGTTCAGTTTATTGCCGAAAAGCTGGTGGGCAGAGAAGCCTATATGAAAGGAGGGTGAATAAAGGTACAGCCCCAGCGTGGCATCGGGCGAGAAAGCTGATGACACGGCATTTAAGAGTGCCGGGTCAGAAGGGTCCAGAAGAGTTATTTTTGTTCCGTCAACACGGTTCTGCAGTAACCCGGCCGAGACTCCCATAGAGAGTCTCATCATGCTGCTGACAGCAAGGTTATAGGCATAAGACCCGTACAGGCCGTTCCTGCTTGTTGGTCCCGTTGCATCATTGAACACATACCCGCCGAAACCCATATCCCTGTTTGCATGCGGACCGTAGACGCTCAGGCTGTTTGTCTGCGGCGCATCTGTTATTCCCGCCCACTGGAAGCGGTTGTTCAGCCTCACCTGGTAATAATTATGCGTTCCTGCCACAGCAGGGTTGAATACATATGTATTGAACATGAACTGTGTAAAGACAGGAAGCTGTTGTGCCGACAATTTGATTGTGGCGGCCAGAAACAGCATACAACCGGCAAGCAGCAGGAAGGATGCTTTCCGCAAAAGCCTTTTTCCCGGCAGGGTTATCATATCTCTGTTTTTTCCTTTCATATCCATCTTACCTCACTATTGTCACCGGCCCTGTGACAGGTTTTGTACCAAACTGATCATTTAGTGTTATCACAAAATAATAGGTGCCAACGGGCAGCTCCCTGCCATTGTAGGTGCCGTCCCACCGTTTTTCATCACTGTATCCGCTGGAGTGGAAAACCCTCTGTCCCGACCTGTTGAACACCTCCACTACAATACCGGGGTAATCGCCGGCATTGACAATGTCAAAAAAATCATTCACCCCGTCACCGTTGGGTGTGAATCCCGAAACAGGCTGCACAGGCTGCACGATATCTATAAATATCGAATCATACTCGATGCAACCCTCGGCAGTCTCACCGTAAACATAATATGTTGTTGGGTTCATCACGGTAGCTGTTGTCGACGGGCCGCTCAGGTCACTCAGTCCCGTCCCCGGGGCCCACTCATAATTCACAAACTCTCCCCCCGAGGCCTCAAGCAGCAATGACGAACCCTGGAATATAATGGTATCATTGCCGAGCGATATCCCCTGCAGGGGATGGAGATCAACCGTCACACCGGCATCATCAAAGCAGTTATTTTCGTCTGTCACCCTCACCGAATAGAATGTCGGCATAAGCGGTGCAACAATGGGCGAAGCAACGGGTTCGGGCACAGGAGGCTCCGAGGCAACCCATGAATATACCGCCGATGAGCCGCTCTGCTGCACCACGGGGGTCAGTTCAACGCTCTCCCCCCTGCATATTGTTACCACCTCCGGAAGAGAGACTTCCAGCAGGTGTTCATAATCAACTGTTAACACAAGGGTTGTGTCACAACCGTTCTCATCGGTTACTGTCACCGTATATTCCCCTGCATGCACATCTTCAATGTCTTTTGTCCGGGCACCGTTCGACCAGGAATAGGAATAGCTCCCGCTGCCGCCCGTTACGCTGAGATCCACTGCGCCGGAGGGACTGTTACTGCTGCACCAGGCGTTTGTCACCACAGCCCCGGCACTGACAGGGGCAGGTTGGTCAACCACTGCGGTGGCACTCCATATATAGCCCGAAGAATCCCTTACAGCCAGCTCGTATGTGCCTGCCGCCAGTCCCCCGAAAATACCGGACTGGAAAAACTCATCACCGCCATCAATTGAATATTCATAAGGCCCGGTGCCCACCAGGGCAGTTATTTCAATGCTGCCGTCATCATAGCCGTGGCATGAAGGCATCTGAACATCAAAGGTGGCATCAATGCCCGTCACCAGGTCAATTGTCACAACGGTGTCGGCCAGGCATCCGTTGGCATCTCTTACAAAAAGATCATATTCATCCGCAGCCAGGCTGTCAAACAGGTTCTCATCCTGCCAGGTCATCCCGCCGTCTGCACTGTATTCATAAGGTTCGGTCCCTCCTCCCATCTCAAACAGCACACTGCCGTATTCATTTCCGGATCCTGTAATAATATCTTCGGTCTCCACCAGGAGAAACATCAGCAATCCGGGTTCCGTTATCTCAATATCGCCCGATACTGCAGGCCCGCAACCTTCATCATCAGTTATCACCACATTATATATACCGGCATCCAGTCCCTCGAAAACACCCGTCGTACTGAAGGTGCCAACCGGCTCAAGAGTATATGTCACCGTGCCTGTACCCCCCGTCGCTGATGCCTCTATCATCCCGTCGGAGCTTCCGAAACATGATACATTGCCGGTCACCGGCACTTCCGGAACAAGCGCTTCAGGTTCTTCAACCTCTATGTCCGCACTCGACACCGGTCCGCAGCCGTTGGCATCATCAACCGCCACCTGGTAGGTGCCTGCCGGCAGTCCCCCGAAAACAACACTTCCGCCGGTTATGGTATCATCAAGCTGATTATTGTCGTTGTCAAAAAGAGTATAAGTATATGGTGTGGTCCCTCCCCCGGCTTCAATTTCAATGCTCCCTTCCGCAGCACCGTGGCATACATTGCCGGTAACGGAAACAGAACCCACGGCAAGCTCTTCGGGCCCTTCCGTGCTAAGCAGTCCGCTGCTCACCGGTCCGCAATTCCCGGCATCATCAACCACCACCTCATAACCATCCATATTTTCTGCCAGCGGGCCGAACTCAACCCATTCATCATCTGCCACACCGGTAAATGAATCCTGCTCCGCACCTCCCAGGTAGAGAGTTATGGTGAAGGGAGCGGTGCCGCCCGATGACCGGGCCCTGATCGCAGTGTTGCCTGCCCCGGCACAGGTGGCATTGATAATCTGCACCTCCGGCACAATAAGCTCGTCGGGCTGCTCCAGGGTATACACGGTCGTCAGTATGCAATCATTGTCATCGCGCACTGTCACGGTGTGGTCGCCTGCCGGCAGATTGTCGAAATTTCCGGGTGTGACAAAATCAACGCCGTTTATCGAATACAGAAGAGATCCCGTTCCCCCCGATGCTTCTGTGCTTATCTCACCGTTGGAATTGCCGTGGCACCCGGTTACATCGGTAAGGACAACATTATCCGTCACTATGGGATCCGGTCCGCTCAGTGTCACCGTTTCAGGTATGCGGCATCCCCTGTTGTCAACCACCTCTATCAGGTGTTCACCCACGCCCAGGCCGCTGAAGATACGCGACCCCATATTGTCATCACCATTGATAAAGTAGCTGTAGGGAGAGGACCCCCCCGTTGGTGAGCTTATCCTTATCTCACCGTTGGTGCTGTATGAACATCCCGACACATCCTGCTCCAGGGTCACCGAATATTCAATTTCTGTCGGCTGGTCTATAGTAATGCTGTTCCCCGCGTTCACGTCCACAATGCAGCCTGTTCCGGTGTCACGGACAAAGGCGTAGTAGGCTACATCGCCTGACAGGTTGTCAAAAATTTCGGACTCCTGGAAAGCTCCAGGTACATCCTGGGTTGTGGAAATAGAGTATTCAAAGCTTCCCGACCCTCCCGAGGCAGTCAGGGTTATCGTACCCGGATCACCGTAGCATGTCTCTATTGCCGGGGCATCGAAGCCAACAAACACCTGGTTGGGTTCAGTTATCACGATCTCTGTCTCATCACTGAGGCACATATTGTCATCACGCACTATTACATTGTAGGTTCCGACATCCAGTCCGGTAAATGTTCCCGACCCCTGGTACTGAGAGTCATCATCACCGTAAATGGAGTACTGGTAGGGTGTGGTGCCGCCGCCGGCAGCTACCGCTATCTCTCCGTCCGAAAAATTGAAGCAGGATACATCATTTGCAGATATGGTGACAATCAGTTCACCGGGCTCCGTTATTGTAACGGGCACATCAACCGTACAGCCGCTGGCATCGCGAATGGTAACCGTGTAGCCGTCTGCCCCGAGTGAAGAGAAAGTGCCCGATCCACCGAAGGCACCGCCATCAAGACTGTACTGGTAACCGGGCGTGCCGCCGCTGCCCTCCACTGTCACCGACCCGTCGCTGCCGCCAAAGCAGGAAACATCATCCTGCCCTGTCACCGATCCCGAAACAGCCGTTGCAGGCTCCGTTATTGTAACAGGCACATCAACCGTGCAGCCATTGGCATCGCGAACGGTAACCGTGTAGCCGTCTGCCCCGAGTGAAGAGAAAGTGCCCGATCCGCCGAACGCACCCCCATCAAAACTGTACTGGTAACCGG
>JAWODJ010000025.1:0-49229 GCA_046483315.1 Bacteroidales bacterium
CCGGTTAATTTCTGGTTGCGTATTACAATCCATATTACCACGGGTATTCCAAGCAGGGCGGTGACTGAATTTATGGGGAGACTGCTGTCCATGCCCGGCAGCTGTGCAATTATATCGCTTGCCATCATTACTGTCCCTCCGGTAAGCACTGTTGCCGGCATAAGAATTCCATGGTCGGCGTTACGGAATAACATTCTTGACAGGTGTGGGACGGCAATTCCCACAAACGCAATGGGTCCGCAAAAAGCGGTTATAGTACCGGCAAGCAGGCTTGTGCTGATGAAGATAATTACCCTTGCCATATTCACATTCAGGCCAATGCTTTTTGCATAGTTTTCACCCAGCAACATGGCGTTAAGAAGTTTGACCGAAGAGAGTGCCAGCAGCAGGCCGGCTGTAACGGCCGGTACCATTATTCTCAGCTGGGCTCCTGTAACTCCCCCGAGGCTCCCCATGGTCCATATCATAAAGGACTTGAGCATTGCTTCAGTACTGAAATACTGCATAACACTTACCAGTGCACTTGTAGCACTCCCGAACATTATTCCCAGAATGAGCAGGGTCATGATATCGCGTACACGGAAGCTTACAAGCAATACCAGCACCAGTACCAGTCCCGATCCTATCCATGCCGCGATAACAGTAGTCCAGCTGCCGGGTATGGCAAAGCCGGCGGTAGTATATATAAAGGAGAATCCCATTACTGCTATTGCAACGCCCAGGCTGGCCCCGGCACTAATTCCCAGCACATATGGTCCGGCCAGGGGATTTCTGAATACAGTCTGCATCAGCAGTCCGCTTACCGACAATCCCATACCCGCAAGCAGGGCAGTAACGGCCCTTGGTATTCTCAGGTCAGATATTATTATACTCCACTCCGGTCTTGAAGCTTCTGCACCTGAAAGAATTCTGAGAATTTCAGGCACCGGGATCTTTACCGTTCCTGTAAAAAGGCTTGTCAGAAAAAGTACAACAAGCAACAATGACAGAATCAGGAATAAAAAACCGTTTTTGTAACCCGGGGTATCTGATTTCATAATACATTTAAAGTTTCCTGTAATAGACAGGTTTATGGCCGGGTACAAGTTCGGGGTGAAGAATATGGATCAGGTCCTTAAGGATAAGATGCGGATTGACTGTTCCTGATTCCCAGTAGTCATTCCCCCCCCTGTTGTTAAGCCTGGCATTGTTGTTATACACATTTTCCAGCCGGAATGGCCTCAGCAATGCAAGCCTTGGGTCGGTGTTTTCAATATCGGCCATCGACAATGCCGTTCCGGCATTTATCCAGTAACCGGCCTCCGCACTTCTGTCGATTACATTTTCAATATCTGCGGGGAAATTCTCCCGCCCGTTGTTATCATCCCATAAATATTTTCCCCCGGCATCATCTATAAGGGAGGCAAAATGGGAGTTTCCCCCCGGAACAAACCAGCTGTTTCTCCAGGGCAGTCCGCTCATAATTACAGGTAAGCTATCTCCCGTTTGTGATGTAAGTTTAACCAGCTCATTGTATTCTTTCTCTATTTTACTGAATTTATCCGATGCATACTCTTGCCGGTCAAACAGGTGGGCAATGAACTTAACCCATTCGGCCTGTGCAAGCGGTGAGCCTTCAAGGTATTCACCGATCATTACTACCGTCATTCCGATATCCCTTAGCCTGTTAAGCCATGCGCCTGCCTCCGCTCCGACGCCATATGCAAGAATTATATCAGGATTGAGTTCCAGCAGGAGTTCATAATTAAGGTTCATATCATAGCCGATATCAGGGAGGTTACCCTGCTCAGCCCGTTTCTGAAGAACCGGGTTGTAAATATTTTCACTTCCCGATACAGCTGTTATTTTTTCTGTTTCCCCTATGAAGTCAATCATTGCTATATGGGTTGTGGACATGCAGACTACGGAACTAACGGGTGTCCGGATCACAGTTTCTTCAACCCGGGATGCAGGTATATCCTGATCATGGCCGGCCAGAACATATCTGAAAAGTACATTTCTGGCACCCTGCCACGGATTATAAACTTTAAGAATCCGGTAATTCTCTCTCTTTTCCACATCAAATCCCCTGGCATAAAAAATATCTTTGCTGCCGGCAGACGGACTTTGGTTATTCTCTCTGCTTCCTTTGCAGCAGGGCAGCAATAATGCCATAATGAGCAGGATGTAAGGATTGTATGTAATATTTAATGTTTGTTTCAATGATCCGGTTGTTTTAAGGAATATGGGATTGTGGTACCTGGTATTATTAAAGTCTTATATCTATTTTATTATGGGTATTTTTATTGTGAGATGATCATCACCCGATATTATTTTTAACAGGTAAGTTCCCGCAGGATATTTTTCCACTCCTATTGATATTATGTTTTGCCCGGCAGGTAATTTTTCTTTTATAAGGCTTTGCCCTGTTATCGAGAACATTTCAATCAGACTGTCTTCGGTAAAGGGTGTATCTGTTTGAACTATAATAAATGATTTTGCAGGGACCGGATATATTTTTATTTCGCCGGACTTTTGTTGTGGTTCTATGAAATTCGGGCCAAGATTAATGATTTGCAGTGAAGTGTCAGAGCATGCCCTGTTTCGTACCAGCTGTTTTACCGTATATTCACCTTCCTTTGTATAGTTGTTGACAGGATTAATCTGTGTGCTGGTTTTTTTATCGCCGAATTCCCAGTAATAGTTGTCGGCATTTTCTGACAGATCGTTAAACTCAACATAAAGATCATCATGTGTATATGAGAACCCCGCTACAGGTATGCTGTCGGTTTTAATGTCAAGACTGAATTCCATTTCCGCCAGGTCGGAATCTCCTTCGCCTGCAATGGCAAGAGATACTGTCCTGGTTCCCCCGGTTAAGAATTCAACAAAATGCGGTCCGCGTGTAAAGGCTTCGGCAGGCATGGCACTGTGACCGAAGTTCCAGTACCAGGAGTCAGGGGTACCTGTTGAGAAATCTGTAAAAACAACTTTATCGCCTGTACAGATCTCAACTGTACTGATTGTGAAATCTGCTTTCAGGTCATTGTCCTGGTACGGGTTCATGCCGTGGTGACCGGGGGTTGCTGTGTTTAAAGGATCCAGCCATGTTTTAAGTTGCGTGGAAGAGTCATTGTCGTAAGTATCCCATGCCAGCGATAACTTGCAGAAAAAATCATTTGCAGCATTCCCGCATTTGGCTTCTCCGCCGGTCAGTAATCCTCTCAGGCTGCCATTTTGATCAAAAAGGGGGCTTCCCGATGATCCTGATTCGGTTGTGCCCTGATCCCAGTGTAATACCTTCCAGTGGCCGTTGGGTGTATAACCCGACCCAAAGGTGCCGGTCTCCGGAGGATCATTGTCGATAGCTGTTTTTTTTACATCTCCGTTTGGATGATGAATGGAAAAAGTATTTTCAGGCGTTTCGGCTGAGAGATCCCAGCCCGCGTACCAGGGGCGGTATGAAGGAGGGGGCATCTCCCGTAATTCAAGCAGGGTGAAGTCCAGGTTTTCCTGTGTTGCCAGCATGTGAGAGCCGGACAGGCTATTGTCTGCACTCCCGTCGGTTCCGTTGCAGAACGGACTTTCATAGCCAAAGATAAAAACCGTATTAGCAGCTTTTGTGCTGTCATCAATGCAGTGATTTGCAGTCAGAAGTAAAGGCCTGCCGTCATTGGCAGTGTTATTGACAAGTATTCCCGTACATAGCTGGTTTCCATTGGTCAGTATCCTGGCCACAGCATTTTTTTCTGTTTGCCACTGGTTGCCCGGGGGACAGTTTATATCGATATTGCACTCTCCGGACAGGCCAAACCTGCCGTCTTTAAAATCGTCGATGATGCCTATGAAATCATGATTAAGCTTACCGATGACCAGTTCTCCAAATTGATCGGTATCTTTATCGATATTCATTTCTACGATTAGCTTGTCTCCTCTGACAGGTGAAAGGGCCAGGGAGCCGGAGGGCTGGTTGTTTCTGCGGTCGAAAGCACCCAGAATATGTGACTTATCCGCGTTATAAACGAATACTGATACTCCCGGCGCGACAACAAACCTGCTGAAAATTATATTCAGTGAAAACGCTCCACGCGAATAGAGGGCAATGCGCCATATCTTTTTTCCGTCCTCAGCATATTCCCAGGAGCCGTCTTTCCGGGGATCAAGTTTCAGGGTGAAGGGTTTTGCAAAGATCATGGGTTTTAACCTGTCGCTTAATGCGGACTGTTTTTCGTTCAGATATCGGGTTACCGAAAATTCAGGCATTATCACCACAGGAATTTCCTTTACCGCCTTCAGTCCATCGGCAGGTTTTCCGCCATAATTGATCTGGGAAACAGCAGGAGACGAGATAACCAGGAATATCAATATGAGCGGCAGGCAAACGGCCAGCTGCCTGTGCTGCCTGTAGTATTTTAACTGGTTATTCATTTTCAGGACCTTCATCAATATCGATAATTAGCAACTGAGTGGCTGAAACCCTGTTTTGCCTGATCCATTACACCCCGGCACCGGTCAGTTAATCGTTTAAGAACCATTGCAATCACTGCCAATAACCAAACCTGCAATATAGTATTTTCAAACTTAATATCTGTTTTTCCTTATATTTAATACTGATCTGCAAAAGCAAGTCCGCCGGGAGCAATACCTGTCTCCATGGATGCTGCATGAATGCCGTTATCATACAGGTGAAGTAAACCCGGCGAACTGTAGTCTGTTATTTCGAGAGCATAGATCATGCCTGACCGGGGATTCACCCCGGCCACCGAGAATATATTATTTATCAGTGGTTCGGAAGGGGGCTTTTGTTCATCTATTCCCATTTCATAAAGGCCTTGTGCTTCGCCGAAGTAGAGCTTGTCACCGCCCGGACCTGCTGTCAGCCACGAAGGATTGAAATGATCTCCTTTTTGTCCGATAACCACCTCCCTGTCTTTTGTCAGGTCATCAGTATTTATTTTTACCAGCCTGGAGTCTGTCTCATCAATTATTTCGGTCCATGATTCATTATAAACCACTTTTCCCCTGCACAGAACCCATATGTTACCGTCACGGTCCACTACCATGTCCACCGGTATATCACCGACTGTGACTGTTTCTGTCAATTTGTTTGTTTGAATGTCTATAACCGATACAGTATTGTCATAGCCCCAGCCCCCGCTGTTAGCCACAAAAAGATTATTTCCCGATATTACCATCCGTTCGGGTCCGTGCCCGACTTCAATAGTATCCGTCACCTTTCTGCCTGCAAGATCAATTCTGTAAACCTGCCCCTCAAGGCTTCCGTTTGAAAGATATCCGCTGCCGTCACCCGAGTAAACGAAATACCTGGGGTAAGAGAATCCGGTAATTGTGGATACTGACTCAAAGGTTTCAAGGTCGACCACCTCAATTTTCTGTGAATTATTGGCCACAATCACTCCATAATCACCGGCAACGGAGAAGGACTGGACTACATCGCCCGCAGGTCTTCCGTTCACCATTGCAAAAAGGTTGTTTACAATCTCGGATGAGTCGGGGTCATACCAGCTTACCGAACCGTTGCCGGCATTAAAGGATCCCTCACAACTTATGAAGGCTCCTTTGGCATAGCCCTCTTTTTCATGTCCGGTTTCTTCCTTTTCACATGAGATAAAAAGGGTTGCGGCAATAATTGTAAAAAGGGCTAAAGCAGTTTGGAAGAAACCGGTTTGTAATTTAACGGCTATAAGAGTGGAAGTGTCAGGCACCATATCCGCCTGATATGATTTAATAAAGGTTGAAACTGCCCTGACACAGGAATTAATTCTCATCGGTAATGGTTTTTGTTAAGATCAATGATTCAAGTAGAAAAGCAATTGATTTTAAGGTGACAGTAAAAAATTTGATTTTTGTAACGACCTTGTTTTTCAGGATATAGTATTTGGAATGATCCATATTATTATAACTATTACTGGTTTGCCATATATTATTGATTAAGATCAAGTGAGAAGCTGAGGTGAAAGGTGCGGCCCGGCATGGGATAGGAGCGAACAACCTGGTACTGGTTATTAAACAGGTTCATTATCCGCACCTGTATTTGTCCCCCGATGTCACCGACTTTAATCCTGTGTCCTGCATAGCCGTTGAACACCAGGAAAGACGGCATCATATACTGCGGATTGTTGTCGTTGCCTGTGAACCGGCTACCCGTATAGTTTCCGGTGACACCGAAAAAGCTTTTTTCCGAACTTAACCCCGCCCGGGCAGACCCGTTGTGGACCGGCACGTACATAAGCTGGTTGCCATCATGTGTATTGCTGACGTTATCGGCTGCACCGATTTGCGATTTAACAAAATTGTGGCTTAATCCCATGATGAAATCAAATTGTCCGATCCCTGCTGTGGACATAAGCGAGCTTTCAACACCTCTTACCTGCACCACTTGCCGGTTCTCAGGTCTCCACCATGATTGGGTTCCGGAAGGTACCCACTGAATCATGTCGTTAATTTCAGAAATGTAAGCACTTATCTCGGCTGTTATTCCTGTTCCTGATTTTAACGTGATATCCTGTACCATGCCCAGATCGGCAGTATATCCCGATTCCGGCAATAGCTGCGGATTGCCGCCAGGCTGCCAGTACCTGTCGTTGAATGAAGGTATCCTGAACTGATCTGAATAGCTCGTTTTAACTGCAAGTCCCCTTACGGGCAGCTCTTTTTTTATTCCTGCCGAAAACAGCAGAGGTATATCAATATTTCTCTGAAATTCCTTTCTTAACGACAAATTTCCCGTCAGACCCCGCCACCTGAGCTTCATTGCTGTAATGGCGGCCGACCGCATTTCGTTCACCCTGCCGCCGTATGAATTGACATCAGCCGACAGCAACGACGCCTCCAGTCCCCCATCCACCGTAAGATGCCTGGTTACCTGGTACCTGTAGTTCATATCACCGGCAAACTGTCCGGAATGAATCCCTGAATCAATGGAATAGTGATTGTCGCCGGGCAGGTTCTTGTCCCTGAAAAGCATATATTCATCGAACATAGCGGTGTTGAACGAAAACGATGATCTGCTCCAGCTCTTTGTCCATTTGGCATAGACCCTCAGTGAGCTGTCTCTTTGCATGGCACTTGCCGGGAGGTAGGAACCCATAATGGCAGGCAGTTCCTTTGTTCTCGACTGGTACCAGAAACCAGCCTCAATCTTATTGTTGCGGGGAAGCCTGACAAACAGGTTCTGGATCACTCCCAGATTGTTCAGGGTGTTGTTTTGTGCTGTCTCCAGGGGATTTCCCGGTTTGTGGGTGTCGGTATAACTGAAATTATTCTCTGCCTGGTGTGAGAAGGCGTATAGCTGGTACTGCAGTTTCCTGTTCCCTATTTTTGCTGAAAGGGAGAGCTGCCTGTTATCATAGCTTCCCAGTTCGCTTCTTACACCAACCTGCAGCCTCTTATCCCAGTCCGCCCTGTTTCTCAGCAGCACAGAGCCACCGAAATTACCGCTGCCTGCTATGCTGCCTGCTGCCCCGTGAACGACAGACACGTCACCGGCTGCCGCCACAGGAATCATTGAAAAGTCCATCGTTCCAAGGGTTAGTGAATTGAGCAGGAAGCCGTTCCATTTTACAGTGGTCTGGTATGAATTGGTGCCTCTGAGGAAAAGAGAGGAAGATGAGCCGGGACCTCCGCTGGTGTTTATATATGCCGGGGTGAACAGCGACAACAGCAGACCGGCATCAGCAGAGGAAAAAACAGCCATGGTAAGAGAATCGGGCATGCTCACTTTTTTATCCTCATTGAAGAAAGACTGCCTGTTTTGCTCTATCACAACCTCGGGAATGGAGTAAAGCATTATGCTGTCAGGGACGGCTTCCGTAATTTTCTCCGAAAGGGGTATAGTTTCCATTAGTCCTTTGCCCGGTGCGGATCCGGATATAAGTGGAGACAGCAGAAAGAATAAAGAGATAAGCAAGGTTTTCAAACCGGTAAAATTATGTTTACACCCGAACATCTATAACCGGATCTGGCAGGTCTTCTGACTTACTCCCTTTTTAAACGCCTTCCCATTGCGACATAATTGCAACAGTGGCAGGAATGTTTAAAAAGAACAACGGAGATTACAGCAGCGGGTACTGTTCAGGATTCGCACCTGATTCCCTTTTCATTCCGTCTGCATGAAGCTGCAAACGGAAACCAATCCATCTGCAAAGATATATAAATTTATTTCACTGCCCCTGCCGGTAATGAATATTTGTGCTCAATACTTATTAACAAAGAACCGGGATATCTGTTTATTTTTATAAATTTACCTTTATAACCGTTATGAATATTGAATCTGCAAATGGATAACAACTCCCGGAAGCAAAAAATATTACATCTCAGAAAAGAGCTTGAGGAGCATAATTACCGGTACTATGTTCTTGCTGATCCTGTAATTAGCGATGCTGAGTATGACAGTATGATGAATGAGCTGATCAGGCTGGAGAAAGAAACCCCCGGGTCTTTTGATCCGTTATCTCCCTCACAAAGGGTAGGGAGCGATATAAGCAGGGAGTTTGTACAGGTCAGGCATAAATACCCCATGCTTTCACTGGGTAACACCTATTCGAAGGAGGAGCTGGCTGAATTTGATAAACGGATCAGAAAAACCGTTCCCGGTCCGTTTGAATATGTTTGTGAACTCAAGTATGACGGTGTAGCCATCAGTCTTACATATCTGGAAGGGTTGCTCCGTATGGCCGTTACACGGGGAGATGGTGAACAGGGCGATGATGTTACCTCAAATGTTAAAACAATCAGAAGTATACCACTTAGATTAAGGGGGAGCGATTATCCCGCCGAATTCGAAATAAGGGGGGAGATTCTTTTCCCCAAAGAGGGCTTTGAGAAGCTTAACAGGGAAAAAGCTGAACGCGGAGAGAATACATTTGCCAATCCCCGTAATGCTGCTGCCGGGACACTGAAGATGCAGAACTCATCTCTTGTTGCCAGACGTCCGCTTGAATGTATTATTTACGGAGTTCTGGGAGATGATCTGCCCTTTGACTCTCATTATGAAAACCTGATTAAGGCCGGAGAAACGGGATTCAGGATATCTGAGCAAACCCGCAAGTGCAGAGGACTTGATGAAGTATACGATTTTATTGATCACTGGGATAAACACAGAAGTGAACTGCCTTTTGATATTGACGGTGTTGTGGTAAAACTTAATGATTTCAAGTTACACAGAAAGCTGGGGTACACGGCCAAAACACCCCGGTGGGCAATTGCATATAAATATTCTGCTGAAAGGGCTGCAACAAAGATAGTCTCAGTTAACTTCCAGGTAGGCCGAACGGGAGCTGTAACCCCTGTGGCAAAACTGGAGCCGGTTTTGCTTGCCGGTACAACCGTAAAAAGCGCTTCACTGCATAATAAGGAGCAGATGAAGCTTCTTGACATACATTCAGAAGACACTGTTTTCGTGGAAAAGGGTGGAGATATTATTCCCAAGATTGTCGGGGTGGATTTGAATAAGCGTTTGGCTGACAGTAAGCCGATAGATTATATCGAAAGATGTCCTGCCTGTAATAGCCGGCTGGTTAGGGTAGAGGGGGAGGCAAAGCATTATTGCCCGGCAGCGAATACATGTCCTCCCCAGATTCTTGGAAGGATAGAGCATTTTGTAAGCCGGCGTGCCATGAACATAAATATGGCCGAAGCTACTGTAAAATTGCTTGTCGATAAGGGGCTTGTAAAAGATGTCGGAGATCTTTACAGTTTGAAGGCAGAAGACCTTATCCGGCTCGAACGGTTTGCTGAGAAATCCTCCCGGAAACTGGTCCAGAGCATTCAGGAATCCCGGAACCTTCCGTGGAGCAGGCTTTTGTATGCCCTCGGCATAAGATTCACGGGCGAGACTGTAGCCAGAAAACTGGCTTCGGCGTTTCCTTCTGCAGATCTTCTTATGGAAGCAGGACGGGAAGATCTGCTTGCCGTCGATGAGGTGGGTGAAAAAATTGCTTCCGGCATCATTGATTACTTTTCGGAGGAGAGTAATAAAAATATTATTAAGAAGCTCAGAAACGCGGGTGTCAATATGGAACAGAAATCAGGTACGGCATCTTCATCAGATGGTAAACTCTCAGGTAATAAGTTTGTTATATCGGGCACTTTTTTGCGTCATTCAAGGGATCAGCTGAAAGCTCTTATCGAAGAACATGGAGGGGTCAATGTTTCGGCAGTATCTTCCGGTGTCAGCTATTTAATCGGAGGAGATAATGTAGGTCCCTCTAAACTTAAAAAAGCAAAAGAACTTAATATTCCTGTAATATCGGAAGATGAGTTTACCGGTATGATAAGTCAATAGCCGTTTAACACTTTTTCATATCAAAGCCTGATCATTTTTTACTAATATTGCATTTTACCCAACATTAAAGAATCTGTATATTGTGGAATTTTTCCGGGGAATCAGAAAAAAGACAGGCTATTATGTTCTTAAACGGCAGATCCGCAGCCTGTCCAGGGAGAGAGTTTTTTTAAACCTGGCAGATGCCAGTAGTATAGGTGTTCTTTTTATGAAGACCGATAATAAAGATTTTGAAGTTGTACAATCTTTTGTCAGGGGCCTGAGGGAAGACGGCAAAGATGTTTTTGCAATTGGGTATGTTGAGGCACGCGAAATACCTGATTTCTACCTTTTGAGGAGAGGGTTTAACTTTTTCTGTATGCATGACCTTAACTGGTTTTACAGACCTGAACCGGTTTTTGTCAGTGATTTTATCAACAGGGAGTTTGATCTTCTGATCAACCTGAGTATTGACAATCCTTTTCCTCTTGATTTTATTTATGCTTTGTCGAAGGCCAGATTCAAGGCCGGCAGGTTAACAGACGGCTACGGGCACTCCGACCTGGCAATTGATATAAAGGAAAAAAAAGATATTGAGTACCTGATTCAGCAGCTAACTCATTATCTTTATATAATAAACAAGAAACAATAATTTGTTATGTCAAAAGGATTATTTCAGGGAACCGGTGTTGCTGTTGTAACACCCTTCAGGAATGATGAAAGCATTGATTTTGTTTCCATGGGAAAGGTGATTGACCATCTTATTGCAGGCAAAGTGGACTATATTGTGGCACTGGGTACTACAGGCGAATCGGTCACTCTCAATTCTGATGAGAAATCGGCCGTCATAAATTTTGTGATTGAATCAGTAAGTAACAGGGTACCCGTTGTTATGGGTGTGGGAGGTAATAATACAAATGAAGTGGTACAGGCGGTACAAACTGTTTGTGAGGACAGTCTTTCTATTGCCGGCATACTATCAGTTTCACCCTATTACAATAAACCCGGACAGGGAGGTATTTATGAGCACTATAAAAAGATTGCCACTGCATGTAATCTTCCTGTTATTTTATATAATGTGCCCGGACGTACCGGGATGAATATCTCAGCTTCAACCACTTTGAAGCTTGCCGGGGATTTCAGGAATATTGTTGCCATTAAGGAAGCTTCCGGCAATTTTAACCAGATCAATCATATAATCAGGAACAAACCTCATGATTTTATGGTTCTTTCAGGAGACGATCAACTTGCATTGCCTATGATAGCCCTTGGTGCATCGGGAGTTATCTCTGTATCAGCAAATGCCTTTCCCCTGGAGTATTCTGAAATGATAAGATATGCACTCAAAGGTAAGTTCAGGAAGGCCCGGGAGATACAGAATGCTTTACTTGATCTAATGGACATTCATTTTGCAGAGGGCAATCCTGCAGGGGTAAAAGCCAGCCTGAGCATAAAAAAACTTGTTCATAACAATCTGCGCTTACCTCTTTGTCCGGTTTCCGGGGAAACATATGAAAAAATAAAAATCCTTATCAGGGAGTTTGACAGGAAAAGAGAGTCACTTAGCTAGAATGTTTCTGAAAATTCCGTAAAGGGATTTCAGTTTATATTATATGGGATTTAAACTTTTTTATCATGTATGTGTTTGATAATTGAGATAATTTAATTGCAAACTTCAAATCATATACTATGGCATTTACTTTGCAACTTAATGAAAAAGCACCTGATTTCAATTTGCCGGCAACTGACGGGAAAACTTATTCCCTCTCAGATTTCAGTGATGCCGGGGTCCTCGTCATTTTTTTCACCTGTAATCATTGCCCTTATGTGATAGGTTCCGATGAAGTAACCCGTGCTACAGCTGACAAGTTTGCTTCCCGGGGTGTTAAATTTGCAGGTATAAATTCCAACAGCAAGAACACCTACCCGGAGGATGATTTTCCGCATATGGTTGAAAGAATGAAAAAGTACAGGTTTCCATGGGTTTACCTTTATGATGAAACCCAGGAGGTTGCTCTGAAATACGGTGCCCTTCGCACGCCACATTTTTTTGTATTTGATAAAGACCGGAGGCTAATATATTGCGGCAGGGGAACTGATTCACCAAGGAACAGTTCAGGAATTACCGTAAATGACCTTGAGAATGCCCTTGAAGAACATCTTTCAGGCAGGCCTGTGAGTGTACCGGTAACCAATCCTGTCGGGTGCAATGTGAAATGGGATGGCAAAGATGCCCACTGGATGCCGGCAGATGCCTGTGATCTTGTTTAGCATGCCGGTCTGCTTTCTCACTGCCGGTTCAGTTTATGCCAGAAACCGGCAACCTATCTGCCTGTATAGGGAACACCCCCGGTTATCCATTCAGCAGGTTCATAACCCCTGAGGTGATAATCAAAATACTCCTTCATCCTTATGGTGTAATCGACCTTGTTGGGGTATTTCTGCGGGTGATGAGGTTCGTCCCTGTATTGCAGGAAAATTATATCTTTTCCTGCCCGACGCATGGCAAGGTACAGTTCGATGGACTGTTCCCATGGTACTGCTTCATCGGCATCGCCGTGCATGATCAGCATTGGGGTATTTATTTCATGAGCGTAAAACAGTGGTGAATTTTCTATATAAAGATAACGTTTTTCAAATATGGATGACCCGAGACGGCTTTGACCGGTTTCGTACTGAAACTGCCTTGCCATTCCGCTTCCCCACCTTATGCCGCCATAGGCACTGGTCATATTCGACACCGGGGCTCCCGCTATAGCTGCTTTGAACTTGTCGGTCTGTGTCACAACAAAGGCAGTCTGGTAACCGCTCCAGGAGTGGCCATGCAGGCCAATAGCACCGGGATCGGCTATTCCTTTATCAATAAGCTCCTGAACGGCGGGGACCAGGGATTTTACAGCCGACATTCCCGGCCGGCCCTCAATGAAATGTATGTCAGGCAAAAAGACAACATATCCATTGCTGGCATAATATCCGAATGAAGGACGGTGGTTAATGACAGTCTGGTTAAAATCGTGCAATCTTTGTGAGAATTTTTCATAATAGTATACAAATACCGGGTACTTCATGGAAGGATCGTAATCACCTGGTTTTATTACAACCCCCTGAAGAGGTTCACCGTCCGCCGAGAGGAATGACAGGAGTTCTGCTTTTCCCCAGTTGAATTGTTCGATCTGGTCAGTCAGAGACGATAATCTGACAGGATCCCGGAAACGGGTTCCTGTATGCCACAGATCAGGATATTCGTTATAGGACTCCCTGGTATACAGGATGGATTTTTTGTCACCTGACATAAGCCGCAGGCGCAGGTTTTTTCCCTCATCGGCAACAAGATCTGCTCCCTGCCTGTCAAGCCTGGCAGAATAAACAGCCCTTACCCTGGTGTCATCATTAAATCCTTCGATAAAAACAACTTCTCTGCTTTGGAAAAGAGGTTCGTCATCCATTTTCCTGATACGGAAGGCTGTCCTGTTCCTTCTGCCTTCTCCTGCAGTTACATTACGCATATTCCCTGTACGAAGGTTGGCCTGCCAGATATCATAACGGTCATAAATCAATACCGATTCACCGTCTTCCATCCATCCTGCTATCCGGTAACTTGAAGGAGAAGAAGGAAGGTCATTTGTTTCGTCAAAGAAAGGTACACAAAGGGTATCGGTAAGGTTCTCTGTGCTGCCTTTTGAGATATCATATGCATACCAGTGATTATTAGCAAAATAGAGCAGATATTCTGCACCTGGCGAGAGGGAGGCAATATCGTTAAGCTCTTCTGCAACAAGGATCCTGTCTCCTGAATTTATGTTTATGGCATATAAGTCCCTGAACCTGCCTTCCCATGTTATCCTTTTTCTATACGGAACATTTGTCCATGCCATTGCATATTCGCCGTTTTTAGAAGGCTGTACATCGGTAACATCCTCATCTGCCAGGATTACCAATCTTTTATCATTCAGGTGCAGAACGGAGATAAGGTTTTGACTTTTTGTACTGTTCCATATGTTTTTCTCATGCGTTTTTATCAGGGGGTCTTCACCGTGCCAGACATCAATATCAGCCTGGTGCTTTAAGGAGTCAACAGGGGATTTGAAGGTTTTCTTCTTTTCAGGTTTTTCAGCAAATCTTTCAGGCCTGAATCCGAAGAAAAGACGCAACCCGTCGTTGCTCCATGTCAGCATATTGTCGAAAGGCAGAAAATAAGCTTCGGGAGCATCTTCCTGGTTAAGCAATGGATCGGGAAAGATCCGGTTTTTTCCCCAGGTATAAAGCACCGCCGTTTCAGCAGTGTCTTTTTCCATATCCTCAGCCCTCATGTATGCAAGTTCTGACTCTTTTTCAAACCATGTAAAACTGCTGAATTTTACTTTTTTTGCGGTGTCTATTGCAATGGCTGGTTTTAATATATCATCCAAAGAGAGATAGTAGAGTCCGTTATTACTTTCAAGGGTATCTTTAACTGTAAAAACCAGGGTGGTAGAAAGACTGTCAACTGTCCACGAGTCAACAAAAGGAACAGAGGTGTGCTTCATGCTTTCAAGATCTTTTACAAACAGGTCGGTGCCTGCTTTTTTCAGCTTATCATTCTGCTCTTTGTTTAATGTGGAGTCTTCAACACTGCCATGATGGACAAACAGATAATTCTTCAGTCTGCTGAAAGAGGTGTTTTTAACATTTTTATAAATGCTTTGTGATCCATCGGCTGTACTGACAAGAACAGCATCATCTTCCGGTTTATCAGAATCGGGTTTATCCATTGATTCTGAAAATGGCGGTTTACGGGTAAAAAGCACCCAGTCTCCCCCTGATGAGAAACGGGGGTTCTCGCCACGTTCTATTGTATATTCAGTTTTTTTATCAGATGAAACAATGACCCCGTAACCATCTCCCCGGTCAGGTGCGGCTGAATATGCCACCCGGCTGCCATCGTAGCTTATTGCCGGGGAATGCATATGCATAAAATTCATTACATCTTCCAGGTTCATTGCCCTCTTATCCTGTGCTGATACAGCAGTTGAAAGTATAAGTGAAAGGGAGAAGACAATACATTTTACGGGAAAACTTTTTAAGTAAAGCATCTTTACAATTTTTTGGTTATAAGATAACTAATATCGTTTTACTCTGGATTGAAACCTGCATCATTTTATGTCAGAGAAAATATAATGAACAAGCCATATTCAACCATAATTAACTGATTATTTACCTGATCAATCTGTTTTACAGAGATTAAAAATCCCGTCGGGGTATTCAATCCCGGTAAGGAAAAGACCCTGTGCCGGGGCAGATGTTCCTGCCCTGCGCCTGTCGCGGGCTTCAATTACTTTCCGGAAGCCGGTTTCTGATAATTTGCCGCAGCCAATGTCCAGCATTGTCCCCACTATTGCCCTTACCATATTCCTCAGGAAGCGGTCAGCTTTTATTGTAAATATAAGCATATTGTCATCTTCTTCCCATCCGGCATATTCAATATGGCAAATATGGGTCTTTACACTGGAATTTGTACGACAGAAAGATCTGAAATCATTATGCTTTATTAATTCTTCTGCAGCCCTGTTCATGGCATTGACATCAAGCAGGGCGCTTAAGTGGTAGCTGGTTTCCTGCCTGAACGGATCTTTTTTCCGGCTTATATAATATTTATAGGTTCTGGATAACGCACTGAAACGGCTGTGATTATTTGGCCTTACCGGGAAAATACTTATAATGGCAATATCATGCGGCAGCATGTGGTTCAGCTTGCGGACAATTTCTGCTGCAGGCTCAGGCAGGTTAGACTTGCAGATGAAATGGGCAACAAAGTAGCTGGCATGTACTCCGGTATCGGTTCGCCCCGCCCCGGTCAGTCTTATTTTCTCTTTAAGCAGCAATGAAAGAGCATCCTGTGTGGTTTGCTGCACACTTGGGGCATTTGGTTGCATCTGCCATCCGTTATATGCAGTGCCTTTAAAAGATAGTTCTATAAAATAACGCTGTTCCAACAGGCTTAAAGGTTTGCCAGATAATAATATATTAGGAATACCCGGAGAATTATTATTAGACAAAAATAATTGATAAAAGGGTAACACAAAATATGCTTTGCCGGAAAGATGTTGTTTCTGTTTTTCCGGGTACTGTTACAGAGCAGGAATTTTGTATTAACCAGGCAGAAAACCTTTTAATATTTTAAACTGCCTGTGTCTGTTTTCAGATATAAAAAATTAATTTAAATTTGATACTTTATGAGTAAGCATAAGATATCTTATGAATCCCTCCTGATAAAATGTTGTTAAAAGTTATATCTAGCAGTAAATTTTGATGAACAAAAAAATAGCATAGCATAATAGATTGTCAAACCATAATCTATCAGGATGATACCCCGTTTAATACGTTTTTTGCCAGGATTACCGGCAATGTTATTTGTATTTCTGATTTCAGGAAGCTTTGTCCGTACTGTTCAGGAATATGACAATGAATCCCGTGCAATTTACATTCTTGATATTGCCAGGTATGTGCGATGGGACAATATTGAAGATATCACCGTTTTTACTATCGGGATCATGGAACCGGTTCAGGATCTTTATCCTGTTATTAGTGAACATGCAGTCCGGCGCGGAACAATACAGGGAAGGCCTGTGGAAATAATTCACTTTACGGAAACTGACGACCTTACCCCGGTGAACCTTCTTTATCTCAATAAAAGGTATGATTATGATATTTCTCTTGTGTTAAACAGGATAAGGGGAGAACATACACTGCTTATAAGTGAGAATTATGAGTTTCACAGGTCAATGATAAATTTTATTGTGTATGACGGTGATAAAAGATTTGAGATAAATGAAGACAGGATGAACCAGGAAGGCCTCTATGTGAGTGAATTGTTCAGGGAACATGCCATAACTACGGAAGCTGACTGGCAGGAGATATATAATCTTGTTGAGCTGGAGCTGGAAGAAGAAAAAATACTTGTCCGCGAACAAAACAGGCTTATAGAAGAACAGTTGTCTGAAATAGAGGAACAGCAGAAACTGATTGAAGACCAGAAAGAACATATTGAAAAACAGGTGGCTGAGATTGAACACCAGGGTTTACTGCTTGAAAAACTTGAGGATGACATTACCAGAAGGCAAAGGGAACTGGATCGTAAAAACGAACAGATTTTGCATCAGAACAGGGCAATTGAAGAGCAGATGTCCGAACTTGAAAAGAACAGGATTGAAGTGGAAAGGCAGGACACCATACTAAGCCGGCAGCAGATCATGATCAGTGAGCAGGAGGATATGATAGCCGAACAGGTTATTATTCTTGGCAGACAACTTGATCAGATTGAAAAGCAGAAACTGTTGATATGGTTTTTTCTTATTATGTTATTATTTGTGGTAATAACGGCTTATTTTATTTATAAAAGTTATCGAATAAAAAAAGAGGCAAATATTAAACTTGAAGAAAAAAACAGGATGATTACCCTGCAGCGTGATGAGATTGAGAAGCAGAGGGACAATATTACAGAACAGCGCGACCGCATTGCCGAACAGAACAAGCTTATATGGGACTCAATTCATTATGCACAAAGGATACAGAGAGCTATCCTGCCGGATGACCAGAACTTCAGCAATGTGCTTGATCATTTTTTTATTATGTACAGGCCCAAGGATGTTGTAAGCGGTGATTTTTACTGGGAATCAAAAATCGGGGATGAAGTAATTGTTGTCGCTGCTGACTGTACCGGACATGGTGTGCCGGGAGCTCTTATGAGCATGCTGGGGGTTACTTTCCTCAATGACATAGTAAATACCAGAAAGATTACAAGGCCTTCTGAAATCCTGAATAAACTGAGAGATGATGTAATAAATGCATTTAATCAGTATAGCAGCCGTGAAGGTGAAATTTATGACGGAATGGATATAGCGGTGTGTAGCATTAACCAGAAGAGCAGGATCATCCAGTTTTCCGGGGCAAATAACCCACTTATACTTATCCGCGAAAGCGAAATTCATCAGTTTAAGGGCGACAGGATGCCTGTTGCCATAAGTGACAGGATGATGTCATTTAACAATCATACTATTGAATTGTTGCCGGATGACCAGGTATATATCTTTTCAGACGGTTATATCGATCAGTTTGGAGGAGCAGACAACAAGAAATTCATGAGGAAGAGGCTGGTGAATCTTTTACTGGATATTAAAAACGAGCCGATGCACAGGCAAAAGAAAATTCTTTCAGAAAGATTTGATGAATGGAAAGGCAGTCATGAACAGACAGATGATGTTGTTATGATTGGCCTTAAGATTTAGATCGCCTCCAGGGTGTTTATGGATTAATTACATTCCCACCTTGTTGTGCGGTTCCCTATTGTGACATCCTCTTCGTCCAGTATATCGTCCAGAGCAATTCCGCAATATTCAACCGGATCTGATTCACTGATCTTTTCTCCGTTTTCATAAGTGACTTTCTTGCACATCATGCAATCACCCGCCAATTCGCATGATTTAAACAGAAATAATCCGGATATTATTACAAACAAGGCAATCAGGCCTGAAAGTTTACTTTTTACTGGTTTTTTCATCTCGTAAAATTTACAGGATTTTATTTCCTGACCAAGATATATCAAATTATAAAGATTTACAAAAGCCGGTGTGTTTAAATAAATTAATTTGATTCAGGATTATGCAGGGATATTATGTTTTATTGTTTAACGGGAAGTGTTAATTTTGCCGCTTAATAAGTCAGTGATGCAATGGGTTTAAAAAAAGAGATTGAAAGAAGGCGGACATTTGGAATTATAAGTCACCCCGATGCCGGTAAAACCACGCTTACAGAAAAACTTCTATTATTTGGCGGTGCAATTCAGGTTGCCGGTGCCGTTAAGTCCAACAAGATAAAGAAGGGGGCAACCAGTGATTTTATGGAGATAGAACGTCAAAGAGGGATATCGGTAGCTACTTCGGTAATGGGTTTTGAATACGAAGGTTATAAGGTAAATATTCTTGATACCCCCGGTCACCAGGATTTTGCAGAGGATACTTACCGTACACTCACAGCCGTGGACAGTGTTATTATTGTTATTGATGCTGCAAAAGGGGTTGAGGCACAGACGCGCAAGCTGATGGAGGTATGCAGGATGCGTAAGACCCCCGTTATAGTATTCATTAACAAGATGGACAGGCCGGCTCTGGATCCTTTTGAGTTGCTTGATGAAATTGAAAAGGAGCTTAAGATCCAGGTGTGCCCTCTTAGCTGGCCTATAAGTGACGGGCCTGATTTCAGGGGAGTTTTCAATATTTATGAGCAGAAACTGTCTCTTTTTACTTCGGAAGACAAGCAGAGACTTGGGGAGAGTATTGAGGTGAAGGATATTTTTTCCGGTGAAGCAGATATATATATTCAACCCCATGCTTCAAACCTGAAGGAGGAACTGGAATTATCCGGTGCCGGATATCCTGTTTTTAACAGGGATGAATATCTTGCTGCCGGACTGGCACCGGTGTTTTTTGGTTCGGCACTGAATAATTTCGGGGTAAAGGAGCTTCTGGACTGCTTTCTTGAGATTGCGCCGCCACCCGGAGATACGACAGCAAATGAAAGAGTTGTCAATGCCGGCGAGGGGAAATTCAGTGGATTTGTTTTTAAGATACATGCCAATATGGACCCCAATCATCGTGACAGGCTTGCTTTTGTAAAGATATGTTCGGGTGTCTTTGAACGTAACAGGGCATACGTTCATTCCCGTTCCGGCAAGAGTTTGAAGTTCAGCAGTCCGACCGCATTTATGGCAGAAAAAAAATCTGTTGTCGACAGGGCCTATCCCGGAGATATTATTGGATTGCATGATACAGGAAATTTTAAGATAGGAGATACTCTGACGGAAGGAGAAAAGATAAATTTTAAGGGTATTCCCAGCTTTTCTCCGGAGTTTTTCCGGTATGTTGAAAATGCGGACCCCCTTAAATTCAAACAACTGGCAAAAGGTATTGATCATCTTATGGATGAGGGTGTGGCCCAGTTATTTGTTAATCAGGCCAACGGAAGAAAAATCATCGGAACAGTCGGTCCGCTGCAGTTTGACGTGATACAATTCAGATTAAAGCATGAATACGGGGCATCGTGCCGTTATGAACCATTGAAGCTATACAAAGCATGCTGGATGGAGAGCATAAGCAAGTCCCAGCTTGAGGATTTTAAAATGCGGAAATTAAATAATATGGCTTATGACAAATGGGGCAGGGATGTGTTTCTTGCCGAATCTGAATACAGCCTTCAAATGGCGCAGAAAAATTTTCCGGATATTAAATTTCATTTTATATCGGAATTTTGATTTTATAAATATTTAATTAAAGATCATGGCAAAAAAAATTCAGTCCTTTGCACATAGATTAGAGCGGTTCATTATTCATGCTCTGGTATTTATGATGTCTGTCGTGCTGGTTCTTGCCACCATAGAGCTGGCCTACAGTATTTTTATAGCAGCTATCAAACCCCCGGTTTTACTACTTGAATTTGATGAAATTCTTGATCTTTTCGGAGTATTTCTCCTGGTGCTTATAGGTATTGAACTGTTGGATACCATTAAGGTGTATTTTAAAAGAAATGTGGTTCATGTTGAGGTGGTGGTACTGGTTGCAATAATTGCGATATCCAGAAAGGTTATAGTTCTGGAACCAAAAGATTACGAACCGGGAACACTTATGGGTATCGGTCTGATCATTCTTGCCCTGTCGATCAGCTATTTTCTTATTAAGAAGCTTGGGTGTGAAATGATCAGTATTAAAAAGTTGCCGAAATCTTCGCAAGAGGTCATCAAGGATGAGATAAAGGAGACAGGCAAGATTATTGGGAATGATGATGTAAAAATTGACCTGTCACAGCCGGCTGAAGAGAACGAAAAGGATCGGGGAGATGAGAAAGATAAGGGTAACCAGGAGGGTGGAGATCAGGGAAAGCATTGATAACCTTCATTTGTAATGACGATTGTCATTATTTTTTTTGTTCCTGTTGGCTATTTTCGCCGGCGGTAAATGTTACCGGAAAGTAAATCTTCAGGTAGTTGCATCTGATTTTTCATACCTGTTATATCAATTTGGAATTATTTTGTACATTTGCCTGCGTTTTAATTTTTTTTAGTTTTTTGTTATACATTATCAATTCTTTACGGTGCTGTTAACTTAAGGAATTTTAAATATTTATCTAAAAAGAAAAAATTATCCACATGGAAAACAAACTTCAGAAACTAACTGAAAAAATCTATGCTGAAGGGGTTGATAAGGCCAATAAGGAAGCAGAAGATATAATTGCCAAAGCCAAAACCGAGGCTGAAAACATTGAAAAGCAATCTAAAAAGGAGGCTTCAAAAATAATTGAGAAGGCAGAAAAAGAAGCTGAAGAATTAAAAAAGAATGTTAATTCTGAGGTTAAGCTCTCTGCACGTCAGGCCATAAATACCATAAAACAGCAGATTACTGAATTGATTACGGCAAAATCTACAGGCGAAAAGGTTAAGGAGGCTTTTAAAGACAAGGAGTTTATCCAGCGGATTATAGAATCTGCGATAAAGAACTGGAATCCAAAAGAAACCAAAACAATTGATGTTGAAGTTATTTTGCCTGAAAAAGACAGGAAAGAGCTTAATGAATATTTCACCAAAAAACAGAAATCTTTGCTTGATGCAGGTCTTGAAATACAATTCGACGACAGCATGGACTCGGGCTTCAAAATAGGTCCGAAGGACGGCAGTTATCAGATAAGTTTTACAGACGACGATTTTCAGAACTTTTTTATAAACTATTTGAGACCCAGGACCAAGGAGCTTTTGTACTCCGAAGATACACCTGAAAAGAAAGATAAAAAAGATAACATCCAGTCAGATAAGAAAAAGAGTAAGAAAGGGGATAAGAAAGAGAGTTGATAAGTATTAAAAGTTCCCGGATCTTATATTGTCCGAATGACCTAATATGTAATAAATAAAAATGTTTGAAAGAAACTACTACTACCTGGTCGCTGGGTTACCCGATATAATACTTGACCAGAAAAAGCTTAGTTTTTCCATAGCAGAGTTCAGAGAGGAGATGCATTATCATTTGCATCCGGATGATTATCGTCTTACTGAGCTTTTGTTTTTGCCTTCCGATAACCGGAATTTACTGAATCTTCTTACAAAATCAGGTGAGGCTTTTGATGAATCGGGCAAATATTCGCAGGAATTTCTTGAGGAGGAGATAAAGGAACCTTCTTCGTCACCGGCCTATATGCAGAAAATAATTACCGCGTATAAGTCCGAGTCCCCCGTTTTTGATGGTATGTCATGGGAAGATCAGCTAACCTGGCTTTATTATGACCATGTCAGTAAATGTAATAATGATTTTTTACGCAAATGGTTTGAATTTGATCTGAACCTGAAAAATATAGTAGCAGGTTTTAATGTGCGCAAGCACAAGCTTAAGGGGGATAAATATTTTATTGGTGATAATAACACTGTCCAGGCTGTTAAAAAAAGCACACTTAAAGATTTCGGACTGGGTAATGACTTCGAATATATGGATTCACTGATAAGTATACAGGAGAATGATAACCTTCTTGAGAGAGAACGCGCTATGGATACCATGCGCTGGGAATTTCTGGACGAACAGAATACATTCAATTATTTTTCCATAGAAGTTCTTCTTGCTTATGTGGTAAAATTACAGATGGTGCAGAGGTGGCTGGAGATGGATTATGAAACAGGACAGCAGATGTTCCGGAAATTGATCGATCAGCTGGAAAACAGTTATGAATTCCCCAGGGAATTTGTGATTAATGATATCAGTAAAAACCGGTAAAGGAAAAAATTTGTCAATAATACAATATATCGGGGATATAACTAAACAGAAATAGTGCACTGCCGGATCATGAATAAACTGTTAAAATAAATTGATAACCATACTTTATATAAATGAAGGAAAAAAAATTAACAAAGGGTAAAGTGACCGGTGTCATTGCCAACCTTGTAATGGTTGATGTAGATGGCCCGGTTTCTCAAAATGAAATTTGTTATATTATTCTTGAGAATATCAAATTGATGGCCGAGGTAATCAAGGTTTTTGAAAAACGTGCCTATATACAGGTTTTTGAAAGTACCAGGGGGTTGAAGATAGGAACCGGGGTTGAGTTCTCAAAAGGAATGCTTGAGGTGACACTTGGTCCCGGAATTCTGTCGAAAAACTATGACGGACTTCAGCATGACCTGAATAAGATGGACGGGGTTTTTCTGAAAAGGGGAGATTATACCTCTGCTCTTGACACTGAGAAAAAGTGGGATTTCAAACCAATTGCCAAAAAAGGTGATTCTGTTGCTTCGGGTGACTGGCTCGGAGAGGTAAATGAAAATGAACAGCCACACAAGATAATGGTGCCCTTTAAATTTTCTGGCAGATACAAGGTGAAAAGCGTTGTTGACAAGGGGAAATACAGTGTAAGTGATACCATAGCAGTATTACTTGATGATAAAGAAAACGAGGTGCCCGTGACCATGGTGCAGAAATGGCCGGTGAAGGTTCCCATAAAAAAGTATAAAAACAAACCGCGTCCCTTCAAACTTCTTGAAACAGGTGTAAGAACAATGGATACTCTGAATCCGATTGTTGAAGGAGGTACCGGTTTTATCCCGGGCCCCTTCGGAAGTGGTAAAACAGTACTGCAGCATGCTATTTCCAAGCAGGCTGAAGCCGATATAGTTGTTGTAGCTGCCTGTGGTGAAAGAGCAAATGAGGTGGTTGAAATATTTGCTGAGTTTCCGGAGATTGAAGATCCGAGGACAGGCAGAAAATTAATGGAAAGAACCACAATTATTGCAAACACATCAAATATGCCGGTAGCCGCCAGGGAGGCATCTGTATACACGGCGATGACATTAGCTGAGTATTATCGTTCTATGGGACTTAAGGTCCTTCTGCTGGCAGATTCAACTTCACGATGGGCGCAGGCACTGCGGGAAATGTCAAACCGGATGGAGGAACTTCCCGGTCCGGATGCTTTTCCGATGGACTTACCCGCAATTATATCCAATTTTTATTCCAGGGCAGGATTTGTATATCTTAATAACGGCGAAACCGGCTCTATTACTTTTATTGGAACAGTGTCGCCGGCCGGTGGTAACCTTAAGGAGCCGGTTACTGAATCGACAAAAAAAGCTGCGCGTTGTTTTTATGCACTCTCCCAACAGCGTGCAGACAGTAAACGGTACCCTGCCATCGATCCGATTGAAAGCTACTCCAAATATATAGAATATCCTGAACTTCAGGAATATCTGAAAGAGAATGTTGATGAAAAATGGGTTGACAGTGTGATGAAGGTTAAAAATATTCTTATACGAGGCAAGGAAGCATCCGAACAAATCAATATTCTTGGTGATGACGGCGTTCCCATAGATTATCACATAGATTTCTGGAAATCAGAGGTAATTGATTTTGTTTTTCTTCAGCAGGATGCTTTTGATCCTGTCGACCGTTCATGTCCCATTGACAGGCAGAAGTATATGCTGGGGAAGGTTCTTGATGTATATGATACATCTTTTGAATTCGAGTCGTTTGAAGAGGTTAATCCATACTTTAAAAGAGTAATTAATGAATTTAAACAGATGAATTACTCTGAGTTTGATTCAGATCAATTCAAGAAGCATGAAAAAGAATTATATAAAATAATAGACGAAAAGAAATCAGCATAATGGAAACTAAAGCTTTTCAGAAGATATACACGAAAATAACCCAGATTACCAAAGCTACCTGTTCCCTGAATGCCGAAGGCGTGGGTTATGAGGAACTGGCATCAGTTAACGGCCGCCTTGCACAGGTTGTAAAGATACAGGGACAGAGTGTTACACTTCAGATTTTCGGAGGCACCGAAGGGATACCTTCAAATGCCGAAGTCACTTTTTATGGCAGGCCTCCTGCTCTGAAAGTGAGTGATGACCTGTCAGGACGTTTCTTTAATTCATTTGGCATACCCATAGACGGCGGTCCGGAAGTAGAGGGAGAGGAGCGTGAAATAGGCGGGCCCTCAGTTAATCCTGTGCGTCGTAAGCAGCCTTCTGAGCTTATTGCCACCGGCATAGCAGGTATTGACCTTAACAATACCCTTGTTACAGGACAGAAAATACCTTTCTTTGCTGACCCTGATCAGCCTTTCAACCAGGTTATGGCCATGGTTGCTTTGCGTGCAAAGGCAGATAAGATTATCCTGGGTGGTATGGGGCTTACAAACGACGATTATCTCTATTTCAAGAATATTTTTGACAGTGCCGGTGCCCTTGATCGGATTATCAGTTTTGTCAATACCACAGAAGACCCTCCGGTAGAGCGTTTGCTCGTTCCTGATATGGCTCTTACAGCGGCTGAATATTTTGCAGTGGATAAGAATGAAAATGTACTGGTATTGCTGACTGACATGACTCTTTATGCTGACGCCCTGAGTATTGTTTCCAACCGTATGGACCAGATACCGTCAAAGGACAGTATGCCCGGCTCTCTGTACAGTGACCTTGCAAAGATATATGAGAAGGCTGTTCAGTTTCCGGAAGGAGGGTCAATCACCATTATAGCAGTTACAACACTTTCGGGTGGTGATATTACTCATGCCATACCCGATAATACCGGTTATATAACAGAGGGCCAGCTTTTTCTCCGCCGGGATACGGAGATAGGCAAAGTGATTATAGATCCTTTCAGGAGCCTGTCACGACTTAAACAGCTGGTAATAGGCAAGAAAACACGTGAAGATCATCCCCAGGTTATGAATACGGCAGTGCGTCTGTATGCCGATGCTGCCAATGCACGTACAAAACTTGAGAATGGATTTGATCTGACTGATTATGATGAAAGGACCCTTGAATTTGCAAGGGAGTATTCAGACAAGCTTCTTGCAATTGATGTTAATATTGATACTGATGCAATGATGAATACCGGCTGGGAACTTTTCAGTAAGCATTTTGAACCGGCTGAAGTTGGTATTCGTGAAGACCTGGTTAAGAAGTACTGGCCGAAACAGGAATAACCGGCATACAGGAACAGAAGTCTGACAAGAGTTAATCTTACATAATTCAATAGATGGCGATTAAATTTCAGTATAATAAAACAGCACTTCAGGATCTCAACAAGCAGTTACAGATCAGGGTAAGGGCTCTGCCTACCATAAAAAACAAGGAGACGGCTCTTAGAATGGAAGTTAAAAAAGCAAAGGATGAAGCTGCTTTGCTGGATAAGAAGCTTGAAGAAAAGATAAAGGAATATGAATATATGGCAAGGTTATGGGCAGAATTCGACCCTGAACTGATTACAATTAAAGATGTTGACCTGTCTGTAAAAAAGATTGCAGGGGTTAAGACACCTGTACTCGACAATATTGATTTTGAAATCGCTGATTTCAGCCTGATTAATAAACCGGACTGGTTTTATGATGGCATTACTGTACTTGAAGAGCTGGCAAGGATTGGGATAGAAAGGGACTTTTTTTACCGGAAAATGCATCTGCTTGATTATGCCAGAAAAAAGACTACACAGAAAGTAAACCTCTACGAAAAAGTGCAGATACCCGGTTATGAAGAGGCCATTCTTAAGATAAAGAGATTTCTTGAAGACGAGGAGAACCTGGATAAGTCATCGCAGAAAATTGTTAAAACACGTCAACAGCAAGCGGAGGAAATAGTATGATCGCACCAATGATAAAATATTCACTGTTGATTTATCACCGGGAATTTGAAGATTTCCTTGATAAATTACGTGAGCTTGGAGTAGTCCATATAATGGAAAAGGAGACTGAGATTACTGATGAGATCAGGGAACAGTATCAGTATATTGACAGGGTGGACAAAGTTATCCGTTTCCTGAAAAAACGTGAACCGGAGCAGGTTACTTCACCAAAAGAGAAGATTGATGGCAGGGAGGTTTATGAAGAGATTATCGATCTTCAGCAGGAGGTTGACAGTAATACAAATAAACTGAATTCACTGAAGAAGGAGATTAACGAATTGCAGCCATGGGGAAATTTTTCAATTGAGCATGTTGAGAAACTAAAGGATGAAGGTATCAGTATCAGGTTTTTTGTATCACAGACGAGAAAGTTTGATCCTGAGTGGAAGGAGCAATATACTATTGAGGAGATAAATCATCAGGCAGGGCAGATATATTTTGTGGTTATCTTACGCGGTGAGGAGGATGTAAATATCGAGGCGGAAGAGGTTAATATGCCAACCCGCTCACTGTCTGCACTGAATGAAGAAAAAGTCAGGCTGGAAAAAAAGATAGAAGCCATTGACAGCCGTTTTTCGAATCTGGCTGAAACTTCCATTCCTGCACTGGAGCAATTTAAAAATTCGTTGATCCAGGAGCTTGAATATGATAAGGCTGTTTATCATACTTCACGGGAGGCAGAAGACCGGCTAATGATACTGGAGGGATGGGTTCCGCATGAAGCGGCCGGTAAGGTTAATGATTTTCTTGACGATACCGGGGCTGCCTATATTACCACCGAGCCTGATAAAGAAGATAAAGTACCAATTTTGTTAAAGAACAAAGGCTTTGCGGAGAAGTTTGAAAAGCTTGGTGAACTTTATTCACTGCCTAGTTATAAGGAACTGGATATTACCCCGTTTTTTGCTCCGTTCTATGCACTCTTTTTTGGTTTTTGTCTTGGCGACGCCGGCTACGGTATTCTTATTGCAGCAGGTGCCGTTATAGCCAGGGGGAAAATACAAAAAGATCTTAAGCCCATTAGCGTGCTGGTGATGTATCTCGGACTGGCGACGATACTTTTCGGTCTCATCGGGGGAACTTTTTTTGGAATTAACCTTTATCGTACTGATCTGCCTGTTTACCGCGAACTGTCAGCCATGCTCAGTGAGCGGGGCACTGATATTAATATGCTTTTATTTTATCTTTCTGTTATGCTTGGCGGTATACAAATCATGTTCGGCATGTTTCTGAAAGCAATAAATGAAACAAAACAGTTCGGTTGGAAATTTGCTGTGGGAACCTATGGATGGATCACACTCATTATTGGCAGTTTACTGGTTTACCTGGTAAGCCTGATAACAGGGATACCCATGGAGACCCTTAACCCTGTTCTATATGCTGTTCTTATCATCAGCGGTATTATGATACTGTTTCTGAATAATCTTAAAAGAAATGTTTTTGTCAATTTCGGATTGGGTTTATGGAATACCTACAATATGGCCACAGGTCTTCTTGGTGATCTGCTTTCTTATATCCGTCTGTTTGCTCTTGGTATATCAAGTGCAATTCTCGGTTTTGTTTTTAACAGTCTTGCAGTTTCCATGAGCGGAAGTATTCCGGTAGTAAGTGCTATAGTCATGATTATTATCCTTGTATTTGGTCATGGTATAAATCTGTTTATGTCGGGCCTGGGATCATTTGTTCATCCTTTGCGTCTGACATTTGTAGAGTTTTACAAGAATGCCGGGTTTACAGGCGGAGGGAAGAAATATAATCCATTCAGAAAAATCAATTAGATATTAAATTACTCACTTAACTTAATCTTTTAATTATGGAACCGATTATTTTAGCTTACATTGGCATTGGATTAATGATAGGACTGGCCGGTATCGGTAGTGCTTTTGGTGTATCTATGGGAGGCAATGCCTCTATAGGTGCTATGAAAAAGAACGAAGATGCATTTGGTAGTTATATGGTACTCAGTGCTTTGCCCGGCACACAGGGACTTTACGGGTTTATGGGATACTTTGTTGTTACCGGATATACAGGAGCCCTGCCTGAAGTTGTTACCTGGTACCAGGCTGCAACTATTTTTGGTGTTGGATTTGCTCTTGGCATTGTTGGCCTTCTTTCAGCGATCCGCCAGGGACAGGTTTGTGCAAACGGTATTGCAGCGATAGGATCAGGTTACAATGTATTTGGTAATACACTTATACTTGGTGTATTTCCTGAATTATATGCCATTATCGCATTTGCCGCCACTTTCCTGGTCAGTGGGGCCATTACCTAGATTTTTATAATTGTTTTAATACAAAACCCGCTGTTCACTGGGATGTTCAGCGGGATTTTTTTGTTATTCAGGGGATACGTATTAGATTTTTTGAAAAATCTGGAAATAACCATATATTGCATATAAATTGTGATGTTGCATTAATATTTTTTCAATGAGAACCATTTCACAAAATTTTCTGCCAGGTTTCTTTTTATCTGTAAATGTTATTACCGCACTGGTAATTTCCGTTTTATTTACCGGATGTGAGAAGAATGATCTTGTTGCCATCACCAGCCTTGTTACAATCGAACCCTCCTTCAGGGGGACTGTTGTTGTAAGCGGTGGACGACTTACTGCAAATAAGGAGATTGAACTTTTAGATTACGGTGTGTGCTACAGCACCCGTGATAATCCATCTATTGAAGATAATGTGGCACCGGGACAGGATCTTGAGTTATCCATGGAGCAGAGTCGTTTTTCTGCAGAATATTCAAGTCAGTTATCCCCTCTTTCTTCTGGTACCACCTATTATTTAAAGGCATTTATCACAACAAAGTCAGGTACGGCATATGGTAATCAGCTTACTTATACATACAAATGAAAGCCCCATGAGCCAAAGCACACAAAAAGAAATGTATAAAGCAGGGATGATCCATGGATTTGAAAAGCAAGATAGCCTAATCATGAATTCGTAACATATTGTTAAATAGATTGATAACCATACTTTATACGAATGAAATATGGTATTTAAATGGTTCTGGTCTGGTTTTATAACTGGTTATTTTTTCCATAAAACGCTATGATATCAATATGCATACCCGTTTATAATTTTAATATTACTAACCTTGTAGGCGAACTGTCAAAGCAGGGAAATCTTGCCGGGATTCCTTTTGAAATAATAGTGATTGATGATTTCTCAAAGGCTGACTACCGTAAGCAGAATGCGGAGGTATGTATACCACATACTTATATAGAGCTTGACAGAAACATTGGCCGGTCAAAGATCCGGAATCTTTTTCCCGTGTATTCAAATTTTGAATATCTGCTGTACGTTGATTGTGATTCAGAAATTATCTCAGATGACTTTCTGAAGAGTTATATTTCCGAGGTTCAGAATAATTGCTTTCAGGTTATCTGCGGTGGCAGGATTTATCCTGACGAAACTCCGCCATCAGGCATGCGGCTCAGATGGAAATACGGTAAAAAAAGAGAGAGTCTTCCTGCCACTGAAAGGGCTGAAAATCCTTACAGGTATTTTATGACTAATAATTTTCTTATTTACAGTAAGTTACTTGAAAATGTAAGATTTGATGAAAGAATAGTGCAATACGGATATGAAGACACACTGTTTGCATACAGTTTGATGAAAAATGGCAAAAAGATCAGACATATTGATAATCCTGTATTGCATACCTGTGAGGAGACCAATGAAATGTTCCTGGAAAAAACCAATAAAAGCATTGCCAACCTGGTAAGTATTCTTCATTTTACCGGTTACGACAGAGGCTTTGTCAACCTGGTAAGGATATTAAGGGTTTACAATAAAATCAAAAGCCTGTGCCTTGGCGGCATTACCGGTTTTTTTCTTCTTGTTTCAGCTCCTGCCATCAGGTTTTTATTGCGTCGCGGGTTTGCAAGGATATGGCTGTATGACTTTTATAAGCTTGGATTGTTGTTTAATGTTACCAGGAAAACAAAACCCCCGAGAATGATCCCGGGGGTTGGAAGGTTTAATGTTTCCGGCTCTTAATCTATCATTATTATCGTTGCCGGATCATGAATCTGAAGCGTGAACGATTCTGTAAAAAACATGCGAACTTTCTTATCGTCATGAGACTCATAACCAATTGATATATCCTGACCAAGGATCAGGTTAAGTTCAGAGGCATCTGCAGGGGCGAGGAACCCTTCCTTTATGAAATGGCTCAGTATTACCGGTCCGCCCAACAGTTTTTCAAGTTGCATCCTCAGAGGATAACCTTTGAAATGTGATGATATTTTCTGCCATTTATCCGGACTGACAATCAGGGCATAGGGCCCTTCTATTGATGCACGGTTAAGTTTTGTAATTCCCTGTGAAACTACTGCCAGCAGATCTTCTATCTGTTCCGGGAATACCAGTTTCTCACCTTTATTACAATCTTTAAGGCCTGTAACAGAGGCATTGCTGAGACCGTAATAAATAGTCTTCTCTTCAAACTCTGCAAGTTTTATTGCAGCTTCTTCCATTGAGTCCAGGTCTATATCTTTCGCACCTCTGGCGAGATTGTCGAGTTCCCATATATTAAGGAAAAACCTTATCCTTGGTTCAACCAGAGGCTGCACCTTATTGATACCATATATTACCCCATTTTTGTTCTGATTTCCCGGAATATCTAATCTGCCGGAAGGTACCGCACCATAGTCCCATCCTTTAGGTTCTGAGACATTAATAAATTTTCTGGCTGAAAGATGGGTATTTAAAACCCTCTTTGCTTCTGATTTTATTTCTTCCCATGCTTCTGATGAAACAGGGGCAAGGGATTGTTTTAATATATCCATGGTTTTTTTATTTTGTGTCTCCTATTTCAAGACTGGTAGAATTATTATTACTGTCATTATCATCTTTGAATAGCTGATCTCTTAATTCCTGATCCCACCCGGGCATATTTTTCCTGAGCCATTCTATAGTCATGCAGGCATGTTCAATCTCTTCATCCCTGTTATGCTCCAGGATCTCTTTCAGTTCCTGGTTCCGGGTAGTTACTACCCTTTGGTGGTACCAGTCCACCGCTTCTACTTCCTCTTTCAGGCTTTTGAGTGCCCTGGAAAAATCTCTTGCTTCGGGACTCAGTTCGTCAGCCGGTTCGTGATATTCGGACATGTTTTTTACTTATTATATTCAACATCAATTTGGTTTAAAACATAAAGTTAAAGATAATTAAAGTTAATACCAAGAACTATGCTGTCAGCGTAATCATATTTGGTTCTAATTCAAGCCGGAGTGATACCGGGTAGTTGAAACATATCATCAGAACTTTCTGATGGTCCCACAGGATTATTTATAAAAATTCACAATCACAGTAGGTGTTTTTATTATCTCGATTGTATTAATATAAAGGATTTATTGATAGTTGCTACAGTGTTAGTGAAATTTTTTGTTTGGTATCATATATTCTGAATGTATCCGGAAAACCGGATATTTTCAATTGTCCATTTTAATTTTTACAATGAGTTCAGATTGCAATGAAATACGGTACAGTATACTGAAAAAGTATTTTGAAGGAAAGGCAAGTGAAGAGGAAAAGGAATCAGTGACCAGCTGGTTGACTGCACCTGAAAGGAATTTCAAACTTGAAGAGTGTATGCGGCGTCTCTGGAAAGAAATGGATCTGGAAGCCCGGGAACCGGAAACAGACCTGAATATGATCCTGGATAAAATCCACCATGATATTCACCTTAAAGACGGAATAGAAAAAACCGGTCCCCTCTCCCCTAGATCCCGGTCTCGTGTGACATTCACACATGTATTAAAGAATCTCGCCCGTGTTGCGGCAATATTGCTGGTGCCCCTGTTGGGTTACTTTACCTGGGAACTATATAGTCAGAGAATGTGGATGAAAAACCAGAGCGATGTTGTGTACCATGAAATTATCTGTCCGCTCGGCCTAAGAAGCCAGTTCCAACTGCCGGACGGTACAACAGTAAGCCTGAACAACGGAAGCCGTCTGAAATATCCTGTCAGGTTTTCAAATGACTCGAGGGAAGTGGAACTGATCGGGGAAGCCTATTTTGATGTAACCAGGGATAAAAAGAGACCCTTCTTTATCAAAACAGCAGGACTGGATATTAAAGTCCTGGGAACAAGGCTTAACGTATACTCTTATCCGGATGAAGGCTTCCAGGAGTTTACTCTTGAGTACGGAACCATTGAATTGATAAAAAGAGGTGAAAACCAGGACATAACAGTAGCAAAGATGAAACCCGGCCAACACCTGGTATACAGTTTTGAAGATGACGGAAACGAAGAGAAACCGGCACATCGAATCAGTGAGTCTGAAATTCTTGATAATCAGGAAGAATTACATGAATTCTTAAAAAGAACGGATCAGGGTCATCATGCAAAATTCCGGATGAAAGAGGGAAATATTGATGTCATCATAGATGAAACGGAACAATATACAGCATGGAAGGACAATAAGCTGGTTCTCCGCAATGACCCGATGAACAGGTTACTCAAAAGGACTGAGCGCTGGTATAACGTTAAATTCAATATTCTGGACGAGAGCATCAGTGAATATACGTACTGGGCAACTTTTGAGGAAGAAAACCTCGAACAGGTTTTAGCATTGCTGGAATTAACAAGTCCTATCAAATTTATTAAAAAGCCGAGAGAGAAAATGGAAGACGGGACTTATAAAGTACAGGAAATTGATGTTAAATTAGAATATAAATAATTCTGAAGACCTTACATTAACCTTAAAAGAACCTGCCTATGAAGTAACCCATTCCTAAAAGAGCAGGAAAGTGCTGGCACACTTTCCTGCGGTAATTCAGCATTATTCCTTATCAATGACCTAAAGTCAATTAGAAATTTAATAACGCTAAACTATGTAAAGTTATGAATAAAAATGAGAATTATCCTATAGCAGTGCCTTTTTCTTGCAGACTGCTAAAACTACTAAGGATCATGAAACTAACCACCTTACTGTTTCTCATTACCATTCTTCAGGGATTTGCCCGGGGCACTTATTCACAAATAACCGATCTGCAACTTAATCTTGGGGAAACAACCGTAGAAAATGTATTGCAGGAAATTGAAAACCAGAGCGAGTTTTATTTTCTGGTCAATCAGAAAATGGTTGACCTAAAAAGGAAAATTAATCTTCGGGAGACTGATTTGAAGATCCATGATGTCCTGAACCATATTTTTACCGGGACCAATGTAGATTATGTAGTAATTGACCGTCAAATCGTACTTTCACCCACTGAGTACCTGGCCGGTATAAAGGAAGGACTGAGAAAATCCCAGCAGCGCCAGGTGAGCGGTCAGGTCAGGGATGCCGCAACCGGTGAATTGTTACCAGGTGTAAACATTGTTGTCCGGGGAACTACCTTTGGTACTGTTACCGATAATCAGGGACGTTACAGCCTGGATATTCCGGAAGGCGAGGTTGTGCTTGAATATTCCTATGTGGGCTACCGGAGGGTGGAAATTACTGTCGGTGAAAGGTCGGTAATTGATCTGGAACTTGAGTCTGAACTGGGACAACTGGACGAAGTTGTGGTTATTGGTTACGGTGCCCGAAGAGCCCGGGACGTTACCACATCTATTGCAACCGTATCTTCAGAATCTATTGAAAGGGTCGTAAGTATGACCCCCGAACTTGCCATGCAGGGGCGCATGTCAGGCGTGCAGGTGGGTGGTACCTCTGGCAGCCCGATGAGCAGGCCGGTCATCAGGATCAGGGGAGTGAATACCTGGGGTGTTTCAAACCCCCTGTATGTTATTGACGGTGTACCTGTCACTGAGTACGGATCCGGTTACGAGGCCATAGAGGACGCCCGGGCAAGTGATGCCCGCGGTCCCTTGAACATAATGGCTTCCATCGATCCCAATGATATCGAATCGATATCGGTACTGAAAGATGCTTCCGCCGCGGCTATATATGGTGTGCGTGCTGCCAATGGTGTAATTCTTATCACTACCAAAACAGGGAAGATCGGAACTCCCAGGATTAGTTTCAGCAGCCGTTACGGGATAGCGGATATTCCACAGCGCTGGGATGTACTAAATACCTCTCAGTATACCGCTCACGTTCAGAAGGTCCATGCCAGCGATCCAACCATTGAAATTCCGACACAGAACGTAGGATTGTTTGATCCTTCAGATCCCAGGTATCTGGGGAACAGTCCTACATATAACTGGCAGGATGCCATAATGAAACCCAATGCTCCGACCCAGGATTATTCACTGAGTATCTCAGGCGCAACTGAACAGACCGATTACTATCTGTCGGGCAGCTTTTCCAGTACCGAGGGTGTATTTCTCCGCGATGACCTGAAACGTTATTCCGGAAATGTTAAACTGAACACCCATATTAACAGTTGGCTGCGGTTAGGTATGAATTACCGCTTAAGCTATTCGAGGGGAAGTAATAATGTAAGCTCGGCTAACCTCAATTATGCTGCACAAGCACCACCATGGCAACCCATTTACGGCAATGGTCCCTGGGATTATGCCCCGGTTGTTGAAGGATTCAGGCCGGACGGCACCTACTCAAATAATGTAATCTACGGGCAGGGTACAAATCTTAATCCGTTGGGTATTACCAGGGCCGGCGAAACCAGTTATTTTGACAATACCCGCCAGATCGGGAATGTCTACCTGGAAATTGAACCTTTGCAAAACCTGACCATAACCGGACGGATCAGTGCCGACATTTACACAAATGTCAGAAACGGTTTCAGGGAAGTAGCCGGGAATGTGTTCAGCTATACAGCAGGAAATCCTGTGGCGGAGACCGGGTCGGCCGAATCAGTCGGGGTATGGCGGTTACGTCCAACCGATAACCATAACTGGATAAACGACATATCCGTCAACTATGTCAATTCCTTCGGCTATCACAACATTGACCTTTTATTCAACGGTATGGATCAGCACTATAACAGCGAGTATATCATGATGGATTCAAAATACATGTCCTCCCCCCTGGCGTACCTGCGTCGCTTTAATGCCGAGCCCGAATTTACCGCCATAAATTCTGATATCAGCAGGCATTCTTTGCAGGGATTGCTTTGGCGTGCAGGGTATAATTACAACTATACTTATTACCTTGACCTGACCCTCCGCAGGGACGGAAGTGCACGATTTGCTCCTGAATACCGATGGGGTTGGTTTCCTTCTGTATCGGCAGCATGGAGGGTGAAGAATATGGCTTTCATGGAAAATGTGAGCTGGATCAATGATTTGAAACTTAGAGCAGGCTGGGGACAGCTGGGTAACCAGGAAGTCCGCAATATGGCTTATCTATCGGCCATTGATACCAGACCGTCCTATGCCTGGGGCGATTCGGGCGACGGACGCGGTTATTTCAGTTATGGTGCAACTATTTATGGTCTGCCGAACAGGGATCTGCAATGGGAAAAGACATCTACACTCAATGCGGGATTTGATGCCATATTCTTCGGCGGACTCTCCCTTACGATGGAGTATTATAACAAGCTGACCGATGGTATCCTGCAGACGGTAGCAATTCCCAACAGCGCCGGGGTCACCGAACAGCCGGTGGATAACGTTGCCTCGGTAAGGAATAAAGGTCTCGAGGTGGTCATGAACTATACAGGACAGCTGGGCCAGCTTAGATACAGCTTTGGCGGAAATTTCACCCTGAATGAAAATGAGGTTATCAGCATGTACGAGGGGGTTCCATTGCTGGGACAAGGAATTGAAGAGGGTTACCCGCTTTTCTATGTCCGCGGCTATAAGCTTGGCGGTATTTTTCAGGACCAGGCTGAGATAGATGCCTGGCTTGCCAGCAACAGCGATGTTAGCTATCAGGTAGCGAAAATTGCTCCGGGTGATTTCTATTTCCATGACCTGAGAGGTGCTCCCCAAAATGAAGATGAGTTCTACTCGAAAGAGCCTGATGGAGTGGTGGATGCCTTTGATCAGGTCTATCTCGGCAAAAGCATTCCCGGCCATTTCTACGGGTTTAACTTCAACCTGGGATACAGGGGATTTGATCTGGGAGCTTCCTTCTCGGGGATAGGTGATATGGTAAAGATGAACGGTACCAGAAGATCTCTTGAAAACACCAGCTCAACAGGCAACAATATGCTGGTTACCGTGCTGAATTCATGGACGCCTGATAATACCAATACAGAAATGCCCAGGATCATGAGAGGCGATCCTGCCGCAAATTTCCGGAATTCCGACTATTTTGCGGAGAGCGCCTCATATATGAGGATGACCAATATGCAGCTCGGATATACCCTGTCCGACAAGTTCTATTCCCTTACCAATAATAACATCAATCATCTCAGGCTATATATAGGAACCTCCAATCTTTTCACCATTACACCATGGAGCGGACTGGATCCGGAAAATGATGGTTATCCTGTTCCCAGGACATTTTTCATGGGATTGAATGCCAGGTTCTGATATAATGATGATATGAAATACAGTCTTTAATTCAAAATACTTTAAGAAATGAAAAATACAAAATATACTTCAATAGCTTTATTGCTGCTGTTTGGACTGATGCTGGGCTCGTGTGACAAGAATCTTGACATTGACCCCACCCAGGAGCTGGAATCGATCTTCTTTACGGACGAAGCACGAATACAGAGATCTGTGGGCTCCGCCTATGCCGGACTGGCCAACATTTACGGACCCAAGATGAATTGGGCCAGCTGCCATCCGCCTATGCTTTTACCCGGTGATGATCTTGTTGCCAACGGGACAGGAAACGAGTTTTTTACTTTTTCCGGGCTTACAAGTACCAACGGGAGTATCGACGAGTACTGGAAAAGGCTCTATATCATTGTAGGGCGCTGCAATTTCGTACTGGACAGGCTCGATGATCCGGAAGTCCAGGCAGTCTATATAACACCCGGACTAATGGAAGCAAACAGGGGAGAGGCGCTATTCCTCCGTTCGTGGTGTTATTCGAGGCTGTGGGACTGGTGGCGGAAAGCACCCATCCAGGAGGAGCGAATCAGCACCCTACAGGATGCATATCTACCTCCCTCCGAAGGATTTGAGATGCTGGACAATGCCATTGCCTCCCTGGAGGAGGCCGCCGGTTTGCTACCCGATTCCTGGGATGCCAGGAACCTTGGAAGGGTAACAAAAAATTCGGCATACGGACTGCTTGTCAGGCTGTATGTGCTGAGGGCCTGTTATAACAATGCGAATACCGGTGATTACCAGAAAGCCCTGGAAGCTTTCAACAAGATCTCAGGCAGCAGCGCCCTGGTAGTTCCTTTCGGTGATAATTTTGATTACCGCACTGAGAACAATATCGAATCACTGTTTGAATATCAGGCAAGCCATGCACCCTTCAGGGACAATCCCTGGCTGGACAACGATTTCGGGGGTGATGTAGGGCAGATGGGGGCACACTGGCATATGTTCACCAATCACTGGAGTAATTATAAAACACAATCTATGGGACCATCTCCCAAACTGAGGAATGCATTCGAACCCGGGGATCCCAGGAAGAGTGAAACTTTCAGGGATACCGCAGACCTTGACATTGTTAACTCTCATGTTGTGAAGTGGGACAGATTCGATGGACATGCTTTTGTCAAATATGTGAACGGTGAAAGGGGGAATGCATTTGATCCCCAATGGAATATCACCAATCTCAACAATCCCAGATTGTTAAGACTGGCTGATGTGAAGCTTCTGGCTGCCGAGGCCTACCTTGCCACGGGAAATGCCGGGGAGGCGCTGAGACAGGTAAATGACATCCGGCAAAGGGCCAGGGAATCCACTCCGGATGGTTCTGTTTCACCCGTGCCGGCAGATCTGGCTTCGGTCACAATGGAGGATATCATGCATGAAAGATTCCTGGAAATGGCCGGAGAGGATGGACATCGCTGGACAGATCTGAGAAGGTGGCATGCGGCGGGATATATCAATCTGGCAACTTGGAATGCCGAGGATTTTGGATTTCCCTTTGATCCGAACCTGTTTGCATTCGACGCTTCGACACACCTGTTGTTCCCGATCCCTCAGTCAGAGATGGATCGCAATCCAGAGATGCTTGCAAGCGGGAATAATCCGGGATATTAACATTCCTTGAAATAAAGTTTTTACCGATCCCACCGAACAACGGTGGGATCGGTAAAAGCAATAAGTGGGGCAAAGATGGATTGGAGATTATCTTTTCATCTTGCCTAAAAATTGTCTGAAATGACCTGCCGTGAAATGATCATTGGATGTACACAAAATAACTGATGGCGGGTTTATCCAAAGGCTGATGCAGGTAACTTAAATAAAATGATGGTTAGGTTAGGTTAGGTTAGGTGGTTTTAGTTTAGGTTGTTAAGGTAAAAGCTCTTGGCGGATGAAGGTTTTGGTAGTTCCTTCTTTAAGTACAAGGGCTTTTATTTTTGCTTCTCCAGGGTTAATAAATCACCGGAATAAGTGACCGTCAATATTGCTGAAACGTCCATTAAAAAATGAGCTTATGAAAAATGTAAACATCGGTTTTTTCCTTGCAATTATTTCTCCAATGAGTTTTGGTCAAAAGGCCGACCTTCCGCCACCCAATATTCTCTGGATTAGCTGGGAAGATGTTGGTCCGCATTTTGGCGCCTATGGTGATGATTATGCTGTAACACCCAATATAGACATGTTGGCAAATAAAGGATTGACTTACCTGAATGCTTATTCGAACTACCCGGTTTGTGCACCTGCAAGAACGACTGTTATTACAGGCCAGTATGCCAGCTCCTACGGCGGGCAGCACATGATGTGCAGATCAATCCCCGATGAGAATGTACAACCTTTTCCCGTCTTGCTCCGCGAAGCAGGATATTATTGTTCGAACGATAGAAAAGATCATTACCAGATGGGATATGACCAGGATATAATATGGGACAGAATGGGAGCTTTTTGGAATCCCGAAGATTATGGCTCTTTATGGGAAGGCAAACTACCCGAGCAACCTTTTTTCACGGTTGTTAACCTGACCACCACACACGAAGGACGCACCAACCCGTCAAATACGGAATGGGTAAATTATTTAAAAGATATTTTAGGAACTAAAAGTCATGATCCTGAAAAAGCAACCGTTCCACCATATTTTCCGGATACCAAAACCACCCGGGAAAGCATTGCTCTTTATTATGATAACATAACCTATGCCGATAGTATTAGCGGTATCATTTTAAAACAACTCGAAGAAAGCGGAATGGATGAAAATACGATTGTTGTTTTTTGGGGCGACCACGGCTGGGGACTTCCAAGGGGCAAAAGGTGGCTCTACCAATCCGGATTACAAGTTCCTGTTATAGTTAGAATTCCTGAAAAGTATAAAAACGTTGCCGGCGTTAAAGGACGTAAAGATTTAAAACCGGGAGCGAAAACTGATGAATTAATTTCTTTTGTCGATTTTGCTCCCACAATGTTGTCTCTTGCCGGAATTAAAATACCTGAATATATGCAGGGACAGGCATTTCTTGGATCGCAATCACCGGAAGCAAGAGAATATGTTTACGGAGGACGAGAAAGAATGGACGAGACATATGACAATATAAGGGCAGTGATGGATAAAGATTATTTATATATAAGAAATTTCATGTGGCATTTACCTTATACCCAAAATCTGCGAACAATGGACCGTGATGCTATTATGGAGGAATTGAGGGAGTTACATGATAAAAATCAATTAAATGAGGCACAGAAGCCATTTTTCAGCTTTCACAAACCTGTGGAAGAACTTTACGATTTTAAAAATGATCCGCATCAGTTAAACAACCTGGCAGCTGAACCGGAATATTTTGAAGTATTGAAACGTTTTCGAAATGAAAATATAAATTGGATGTTGGAGATCAGGGATATTGGATTGATTACCGAACCTGAACTCGATATGATTAAATGGCCGGATGGTTTGTGGCCAAAAACCACTCCACCTGTATTTACCTGGACAGGCAGAAATTATTGGAACGGCGGGCAGGAAATAAAAATTGATTGCCCCACACCAGGTGCAAAAATTGCATGGAAAACCAAAAACAGCAATAACTGGAATTTATACACAAAACCTGTAGTAATCGGAGAGGGTGAAACAATACAGGCAAAAGCAAACCGTCCGGGATTTTATACCAGTCCCGTTGAAGAGTTTTGGCCTGGTAAACCGGTAAAAACAACCACGGAATTACAACACTACAAACCATGGCAAAAAGAAATTGATGACGATTTACTGGAACGGCTAATTGTAATAAAAAATCTCGATTTTAAAGGTAAGGCGGCACTGAATGATTATTATAATTATCTGACAAGCGATATCAGCAGCATCAGATACTGGGCTGTTGTTGGAATTCGCACCCTTAGTAAAACAAAACAAGAAAAAGAAAAAGCACGGCAGAAATTTACCGGACTGATTTCAGACCCATCGCCGATAGTAAGAATTGAAGCCGCGTTTGGTTTATGTGAATTGGGCGATTTCGATACGGGTATTCCAGTCTTAAAAGCAGCTTTAAAGCATGAACAGGAATCGGTAAGATTATATGCCCTGAATCATTTGGACAAAATGGGGGAAAAAGCGAAACTGGCATTTCCGTTGCCTGAGATACCTGAAGGTACGGCAAATAATTATTCAAACCGCGTTATTATTCGCATTTATAAAAGGTTGGGTATTACACCCGAAGATATGGATAATATAACAGCCAGGCAAAGGCAGGACATACAAAGAATTTATGATTCTGTAATCCTTAATGAGTCGTGGGATTATGGATTTGAAGATAAATAAATTGAATGTCAGATCGAAAATACCGGAACTTAAATTTAATTATCGGTTTCTGTTAATCATGTTTAATATCTTCTAGAAAATAAGTTATATGCAAGCTATCAGAACAATTTTTTTTATTTTTCTTGTATCAATTTTTCTTCCAGTAAATTCCATGGCTGCAAAACTGGTGAAAGTTTTGTCTGTCGATAACCAGTGCCTGGTGATTCAGATGTGTGGTAATGTGATTTTTCGGCATTTACTAAAGCGGGACAGTACCGTTTGGTTGTTGAAGAGATAGGTTGCAGCCCTGTTTTTGAGATAGGGATAAATCAATTCAGTGAGCCGTTTAAAGTGGCTATGCAGGACATGTTTTATCAGCGTATGGGGTGTGAAGAAAAACCTGCAGGAGATTTTCCGGATTCATGTCGTCCGCTGTTTAAACAGGGAATTGACTCTGAAAGCTTCAAGGTTTATATTTCGAAAAAGAATATGGTAACCGGCGAAAATCCTGATAATCGTAAATATTACAGTGAGGAATTAAAGGGAGAAATTGTCAAAGCATCATGGGTCGGCTGGAGCAATGCCTATGATAACGGCCAGCGGCCTTGGAATTTTATCTGCCCTGGGATATATTTTCACACCGCAAAAGCTAAGATACACAGAATTGCAATCGAATATGAAGGAAACAGTTATTCGCCAGGCGAAGGATGATTACCTGACAAAAAATGGATAAAAATCCTACTAAGGCTGCAGGCTGGTTAAGTGGCGGGGAGGGAATGGTACAGGCATCGAATGAGATGTCGCTGGTGGCCATTGCCCATAAGATAAGCCAGGAGCCCGCTGATAAAGCCTTGTTCGAAATAGGCCTTTATGCCGAAGCAGAGTGGACACTGAGCCGAAACCCGCTGGGGCTTGTGCAAATGACTGGCCTGGGTGAACGCTGCGTCACGCAGACATTCAGGCAAAAAATTGTTCTGTATGGATATTTGTATGGAATGAACAAGCGAAACAATTAAATTGAACAGGGTGAAAACATCAATATATCAAATAGTATGTGTTTTGTATAAACTAACAACAAATTAAAAATGAGAATTATGAATATGAAAACTTTAATTTATTCTATAATATTAGTATTGGTGCTATCTTCTCTAACAGTATTAAAAGCACAAAAAATTGAAGGTGAACTTAAAAAATGGCATAGAGTTACCTTAGTTTTTGATGGGCCTGAATGCTCTGAAAAAGACGAGTATAATCCGTTTTTCAATTACCGGCTTAATGTTACATTTGAACATAAAGCATCAGGAAAGAAGTACATTATCCCGGGCTATTTTGCTGCTGATGGTAATGCGGGACAAACATCTGCCACTTCCGGCAATAAATGGAAAGTCCACTTTGCTCCTGATGAAGCGGGAGAATGGAATTATTCCGTAGAGTTTGTAAAGGCTCAATGGGCCGCCATTCGAAACTGGAGAGAAAAAGATTTGCCCAGCGGAGAATATATGGACGGGACAGCCGGGAAATTTAATATTTTGCCCACAGACAAAACCGGTAAGGATTTCAGGGCCCATGGCCGTTTGCAGTATGTAGGCGAGGGTTACCTTAAATTTGCCGAAACAAATAAATATTTTTTCAAATGCGGTCCGGATGCGCCTGAGAATTTTTTAGCCTATTATGCTTTTGACGGTGATTTTATGAATGACGAACATAAGGACAATCTGGTAAAAACATGGAATCCTCACCTGAAAGACTGGAAGGAAGGAGATCCTACATGGCAAAACGACAAAGGCAAAGAAATTATTGGTGCGTTAAATTATCTCACATCGAAAGGGATGAATTCTGTATCATTTTTAACCAATAACATTATTGGTGACGACCAAAATGTTTTCCCTTACATTGATTACGATACCTGGGATCGGTTTGATTGTTCGCGGTTAGACCAATGGGAAATTGTTTTTACACATGCGCAGAAAAACGGTATTTTCCTGCACTTTAAAACCCTTGAGCATGAAAACCAGGGATTACTTGATAATGGAGCGATTGGCGCTAATACAAAATTATATTACAGGGAGTTGATTGCCCGTTTTGGTCATCACCTGGCATTAAACTGGAATTTATGCGAAGAAATAGGCGACTGGGCCAATCATGGAACCCCTTCCATGCCGCTTGATGTAAACCAGCGCCGGGCTTTATCGGAATATATTTATGATACCGATGCCTATCACCATCATATGGTAATACATAACGGGGAATGGTTTACTCCCCTGTACGGAGAACAATCAAAGCTGACAGGGGCGTCACTCCAAACTAACCAGGAAGATTTTAGCCGGGTGCATGATATGGTTAAGCGGGTCATTAATGAAGCTAAAGATGCCGGCAGGGTATGGGCAGTAGCCTGCGATGAACCTGGTGATCACCGGCATGCCCTGATTACTGATGAAGAAGACCCGGAACATTTTTATGCCAGAACAAACGGGTTATGGGGAGCTATGCTGGCCGGCGCATGGGGCACCGAATGGTATTTTGGCTATCAACATCCCCATTCAGATTTAACCTGTGAGGATTGGCGAAGCCGGGATCTTTTTTGGAATATGGGGAAAATATGCCTTGATTTCTTCTATGACAATGATTTTCGTGTAGATAAAATGGTTTGTAAAGATGAGCTGATTTCATCGGACGATGATTTTTGCTATGCACTCGAAGGAGATACCTATATTGTACTGCTGAAAAAAGGAGGAGAGAGCACCCTGGATTTAAAAAATCATAATGGCAGGTTCTCTGTTTTGTGGTACGATACCCGCAATGGTGGTGATTTGAAAGAAGGTGAAGTGAAAATTATTCAGGGCGGAGGTAAAAAATCCCTGGGACTGCCTCCAAAAGATAAAAATAAGGATTGGGTGGTGCTGGTGAGAAAACTTCAGGAATATCAATAATGAACCGAACCATGACAATACCATTGACAAACACGGAGATGATTATTTCACTATGGACTAAATTGCAAGTGATAGAGAGCATTGGCGGGCTCCCCCGAAAAAAAATGATGGGGCTGGCATCTGACTTATAAAAAACAAATTATGACAAAGTTATAAACAGATGAAAACAGTTTTTATAAAAATCCTTTTTTACATATCTATTCCCTTGTTGATATTCGCCTGCAACGATAAAAATCAGCAATCTGAAACGACAATGACTATCGAGTCATTAAATGATGTTGCTGTTGATCAGGATGCTACACACTTTGTAAACTGCAAAGGACATATTTCCATTAAAAATTCACTCTTTGAAAACATGCTCGACGATGCCACCAATATTCATGGTACTTACCTGAAAATTTCCAGATCAATAGACCCGAAAACCATTGGCGTGCATGCAGTGCATCACCAACAAAACATGCACCGGTGGGTTGCCCCCGGAGATACCATTCTAATTCGCAATAATAAAACCCTCGAATTCTATAAAGAACTTGTAGTAAAGGAATTCCGTGTGATAAACCATCGATATGCCGAGATAAAATTTTACAATGAAACCGACCAGATATTACCCGACAGCGGGGTGGAAAACCCTTATTGGAATCCTTCGTTTACGATGGAAAATTGTACAGTACAAAATAACAGGGCTAGCAGTATTCTGCTGAGCTCAAACAGGGAGATTCTTATCGAAAACAACAAATTTATTCGCCCTGTGATGGCATCCATATCCATTGCAGGCGACATGAACTATCGGTTCGAGCCGGGTAATGTAAATGACATCACCATCCGGAACAACCATTTTCTAGATGGGTCTACAGGTAACTTTGATCAGGCCATCATAACATTTGACCCCATGATTCTTCACCCCGAATTGGGCGAAAAACCTTTCCACTGCAATGTAGTAATTGAAAATAACCTTGTTGAAACATTTGATAACCCTGTTCTTGATATTTTTTCAGCCAGCAACCTGAGTTTTACCAACAACACCATTAGAAGAATCAATACATTTGAAAGAGAAGGAACAGATGAACTACACATCGATGAACAATCGGCAAATAGTTTTTTAAAGGAGAATAACGATAAATTAATAGTAAAATCGATCATTAATTAAAATTAATTTCTTATGAAGAAATCTACTTTCACTCAAACAACCATTTTGCTCATATGCATATTATTTCCACTGACGTCAGTAGCAACAAACAATAACCATGGGTATGAAAACGAAAATGGCGCCATCCGCCCCTACCAGAAAAATCCCTGGTATTGGGAATATAAAGGCGAACCAATCATGCTCCTTGGCGCCAGTGATGACGACAACCTTTTTCAGTGGGGCCGTGACAGTTTGATTCAACAACTTGATTTGATTCAGTCGGCAGGCGGGAATTATGTGCGCAATACCATGAGCGACAGAGATGAAGGAAATACATTCGCGCCCAAACAACTTGATGACGGCCGTTATGACCTTCAACAGTGGAACGAAGTTTACTGGAACAAATTAAAGTTTTTTCTCGATGAAACTGAAAAACGCGGCATTATCGTGCATCTGACACTCTGGGACTGGTTCGATCTTTCGGGAGATGATGTTTATGGCCGTTTTGCTGTGCATCCCCTGAACCCGGAAAACAATATCAACTGGGAGAAGGGCACCATTGAAAATTCCAGGGACTATTATGGCGGTTCCCTCGCCAAAGGAAATGAAAAGGTGCTTGATTATCAGCATCGCTATATTAATCAGCTAATTTCGATTTCGGCACAGTATGATCATATTATCTATAACATTGGCAATGAAAGCAGCCTCGGTATCGGGTGGGATAATCACTGGGCAATGTACATAAAAGATGCGGCAAAAAAGAAGGGCAATAACATTCATGTTACCACCATGCTGTTTGCACCCGGAGATGCTGTGCGCCGGGTGATGACCTACCGCGATATTTATAGTTTTGCAGAGGTTTCACAGAACAACCAGGATGCATTGGGCCCGGTGGGGAAGAAACATTGGGAAAACCTCCTTTTATGGCGTAAAATGATCGACTTGAGCGACGAAGGTCCCATGCCAATTAACAACATCAAAGTTTATGGCCAGGGTGTCGGGTTCAATACCGCGGCAGGAACCGAAAAGGAAGCGGTAGAACGATTCTGGAGGAATTTGTTTGGCGGAGCGGCATCCACACGTTTTCACCGGCCAGCTCACAGGGGTGGAGATTTTTACTGGGGAATAGGCCTTTCTGAAAGAGCACAACAAACGCTTCGCGCCGTTAACATGTTCCTGGGTGAATTTGATATTTTCAATGCAGAACCTTATGAAGCATTTTCTACTTTAGGGAATTCGGTAGATTCGTATTGCATAGCCAATATCGGGAAAGAATATGCGGTATATTTCCCCGGAGGCAGGGCTACCGTGCATCTTGATCCCTGGATTGAAATAAAAAAGGTTTCCGTAAAATGGCTTGATGTAGCATCGCTCACCTGGAGCGAAGAGCAAATAATGGAAGCAGAATGGGACAATTTTGACGGTACTGACTGGTGGGGTCCGCAACGAATTATTACACTTACACCAAAAGATCACCGGTCGTATGTGGCTGTTGTGAAAGTGATAAAATAGCTTTTGTCTTATTGATGATTGCCGGATAGTTTTTAGAAATTGGTGACATAACTGATATTGATAAATTAAAAATACAAACTATGAATTACGTTAAAACCGTTTCTTTACTTTTCATTCTATTTATTTATTCTGCCATTGTGCAGGCAGAGAATTATTCCATTTCCGATTTTGGTGCACAACCAAATGATGGTGCAACCGATACGAAAGCTATCCAGCAGGCAATCGATAAATGTTCGAAGGAGGGAGGTGGTACGGTTGTATTTCCGGCAGGAACCTGGCTTTCGGGAACGATTTTCCTGAAAAGCAACATTTCAATACATCTTGAAAATGGTGCAGTCTGGCAGGCCGTAAACGATATCGAAGGTTTTCCTTACATCCATCCGAAAATCATGTCGCGCGAAAACCGAAAACCGCGGCGGACAATGGTTTACGGATATCAATTGCAAAACATAAAAATTTATGGCGAAGGAACATTTTACGGCGGTGGTGATTACGACATTTTCGATAGGGAGAAAAATCCCGATGAAGACCAAAACTACTTCCGCCCTTTTGGTATTTACCTCGAAGATTGCAGCGATATAACGGTGGAAGGAATTTATATGAAAAGTTCCGGCTTCTGGATGCAGAGATACTTTTACTGTGACAATATCAGGCTAAGCAACCTCACCATTTATAACCACTCCAATAGAAACAACGATGGCATCGATCTGGACGGGTGCCATAATGTTACAGTCGAAAACTGTTTCATCGATTCGAGCGATGATGCACTTGTGTTAAAATCCGAAGGGCTGCGCACCTGCGAAGATATTGTGATAACGAACTGCATTTTGAGTTCACACGCCACGCCACTAAAATTTGGTACGGGCTCGTTGGGAGGCTTTAAACGGATTGCCGTGAGCAACATCGTTATTCGTCCGTCGAAATCAAAAGAGATGAAACACGTGCTGGAAGCCTGGGGCGGCCTCTCGGGTATCGATTTGCTGTGCGTGGATGGCGGAGTAATGGAAGATATTGTCATTAACAATGTGGTAATGGACAGTGTGGAGACGCCCATTTTTATCAAGCTCGGAAACCGGCACAGTGGTTGGGAAGACAAGCCCGAAACTACACCCGGACGAATCAGCAACATCAAAATCAGTAATTTAATCGCGAGGGAAAGCGGCGCCATCAGTAGCGCCATCACCGGCTATCCCGGGAATTACGTGGAAAATGTGCAATTATCCGATATTTATATCAGTGTCCGTGGCAGCGATAATCCGGCTGATACTGCTACCAACGTAAAGGAAAATGCAGGCGGATACCCGTACAACCGGATGTTTGACAGTAATTTACCCTCTTACGGTTTTTACGTTCGGCACGCAAAAAATATCACTTTCGATAATGTTGAAATGGCTATCGAAAATACCGAGGTCCGCCCGGCAATGGTTTTTGACGATGCGCATGAAATTTATTTAAACAAAATCAAGGCTGAGCAGTCGGAATCACCTGAAAAAATTAAATCCATCAATTCCGAAATTCGCAGCATTGATTACAAGTAACTCGATCTGCAAACAGGTTAGAATAATCACATGGAATATTAGTGATAAAAAAATCAATTTATGAGAATGAAACATTTAAATAATGCAGCTTCCCTTCTGGCGGCAGTTCCTCTATTAGCAGGCTGCACACAACCAGATCAAAAAAAAGAAATCCCATATAAGCCCAACATTATCTGGATAGTTGTTGAAGACATGTCGGAGCACTGGAGTTGTTACGGTGAAACCACCATACAAACTCCGAACATCGACAAACTGGCCCAAGAAGGCGAATTGTTCGGGAATGCCTTTGTTACTTCTCCTGTTTGTTCACCTGCCCGGTCGACCATGATCACGGGTATGTACCAAACTACTTTCGGTGCACATAACCACAGAAGTCAAAGAAAGGATGGAAAAGGTGGGGGTAACCAGGCATATTACGAAAGTTACCGGTTATCAGAAGAAGTACCTTACCTTCATAACCTGGACAAGCCAGAACCAAAC